>JAGDBO010000016.1 GCA_017959005.1 Bacteroidales bacterium
AGGCTCCGCCTGTCAGTTGCCGTTGCTTTATTGCACCTTAGCTGGGATTATGCTTGATAATGCAAAAGTAGCCAGGAGAGACCTGGCTACTTTTGCAGTTCATCAGAGGCTTATTATATCTGTGAGCGCTGCCGCTACGGAGCAGGATAAATGAAAGGACTGGTGGCGAGATAAGAATCACCGTCATTAATATAGTTAGAGCCGTCCCAATAATCCGTGCCGCCAATTGTCACGACTCCGCAGGTAATACCGGAAGTATAAACCGTATTAAATCCGATGCTGTGAGATGCGCCGGCTCCTTTCGTAGCTGTCACCAGAGTTACACCGCTAGTAATTCCGATGTTTCCACACTCTCCATAACCACTGCAGCCGATTCCGGCCCCATCTCCGTTGCCCGCGGCTTCGATAGTACCACCGCTGATGGAAATGTTGCCACATTCGGCATCATATCCAATGCCGATACCTGCTCCATCCTCGCCACCGTTGGCAGTGATAGTAGTGGAGCTGCCACCAATGGTAATATCGCCGCAAGTCCCCCCATTGCCCGCACCGACACCTGCTCCAGAATCGCCGCCAGTGGCAGTGATAGTGCCGCCATCAATGGTGATATTGCCGCAAATCCCCTCTTCGCCCGCGCCGATACCAGCTCCGCCTGTGTCGCTGGAGGCAATGATGGTACCTCCACTGATAGTAATATTACCGCAGGTTGCATCATCACCATAGCCACTCCCAATACCGGCTCCACCTCCGTTGCCCGTGGCATTGATGTGGCCACCTGTGATAGTGATGTTTCCACTACCCCAACCGCCTGCACCGATGCCCGCACAGTTATTGCCGCCTGTTGCTGTGATGTTGCCACCTTCGATGCGAATATCGCCAAAAGTTGTCATACAGCCACCACCTATCCCAGCGCCCCAACCATTGCTACTGGCAACGAGTGAGCCAGTACCGTTGATAGTGAGAGTGTGATTTAAACGGGCCCAGATACCAGGAAAGTCCTCATAGAATCCCTTCACGGTATTCGTCGTACCATCGGCAAGAATGATGGTGGCATCTCCAATGCAGTTGATGCCAGCCCACTCATAGTCGTCATTATTTACGCCTTCGATGGTTACGCCGGCAAGAGTCACCGTAGCGCCGTCGGCTATAGAAATCTTAACAGGATAATGCTCCACATCAAGAATACCGGTTATTATATCTCCGTCAATAGCTGTTGTGTTCTCCGTCACTCCGGCAAGGTTGATTCCTATCCTTGCCATTCTCCAACTGACGTTGTAGCCGTTATTAGCTGCAAAGGTTTTTGTGGACAGGTTTTTTGAATAAAGAAGGGGGCCGCCCGTGGCGGTGATCTCGATGTCAGCGGAAGCTGTTGGACGAATAGCTACATAGATAGGACCTGCAGCTGCAGCACGAGTGACTGTGTAGCTGTTAGTGCCATCGCTGACGGTCATACTTGTAGTGTTGCCGGTGATTTCTTCACTGCCGTCGCTGTTCTTGAGGGTGATAGCCAGGATGGCTAGCGGGTTGTCAAGTGTAGCAGTTGGTAAGGAAGTACCACTCCATGGTCCTGTATAGGTAGCCAAGTCAAGGTTGCTGGCTAGGCTGGTCAACAAGCCGTCCTGTGAGTTGAGGGCGTCGTAGTTAATGGAGCCATCTGCATTAGCCATAGCGGCTGGATAAATGTAAGTTACGTTCTGAGTATTGTCCGGATCGGTAAGCGTAACGTTAAAGTTAGCAGTCTTACCACTTCCTGTTATATCTCCGGCAGTCAAAGCCGCACTAAGAGCTTTAACTGTCACACTGCTTGTATTCTTATAAACTACAGCAATTTGATCACCTACGGCAAAAGTTTTTACACCATCGGATGTAAGTGCTTTTGTAGCACCGCCATCAAGGCCTACTGTGGCAGTAAGCTTTACAACGTTACCCTGCTTAGGAACATTGTTTTCTTTGGAGCAACTGATTATTATTGCGCCCATAAAAGCGAGGGCGGCTATGCTAAGAAATCTCATTGTCTTTTTCATTGCTTTCTTCGTTTTAATGGGTTTGTTATTCTTCTGGTTCATCATTCCAGCCATAGTCCTGAAATCCAGATTGGCCGCTGTCGCAGATGATGCTTTCTGATTTAACTTCAATAACCTCTATTAGAGGAGCAATGTATTTTTCTTTCATAACTAATTAGTTGTTATTGTGTTTCTTTTGTTTTGGCTTGCTGGGTTTTTCGTTCAAAAACTGAGCAAAATTATAGGTAACTATCGAGAAAAACAACTAATTAAGAGTATATTTTACTAGCAGTGGGAGATAATAGTGTGTTTATCAGCTCTTTACGATCTTAAAGATTTTTGTGGGGTTCTCAGTAGACTTTCGGTTTAAGAACGCTCAGAGGGCGTTGTTGTTTAATGGCATTTCTTGGGAATTACTTGATCGTAGATTTTATTTCCTTTTTAAGAGTTTACCACCTGTTTGCCCGCAATGATTTTTTGTTAGCACTCTAACTTTTTGAACGATAAAGGTAGGGCATTAACGGTTCGTCCGGTTAAGGATAAATAATAAAAGGAAAATTCTTGAGAACTTAAGGAAGGCAGTTGGTGATAGCTGCCTTTCTTTTTTGTTTTTACCATCTGGAAAAAGTGGGTGCTGAGGGGGTTAGAGTGGGGGTATTTCTTTTTTACAAAGGGAATTAGTAATTTCGCCGAAATATTCTTTTTGGCAGAGAAGATATTTATTTAACGCAATATTAAAGTTATACATATGATGAAAACAAAAGAAATTTACATGTCTCCTGAGACGGAAGTTATCAGGATAAATTGTGAAGGTGTAGTCTGCACCTCCGGAGGTGGAGTAGGCAATCCGGGTGATTTTGGAAACGGTGGAGATCCGTTCTTCTTTTAAAATTGTTTCTTAAAAATGGTAAGACTATGAAGACAATGAAAGTAATGAAATCATATATTTTGATGGCAGCAGTTGCACTGGGTGCGCTTGCTTTCTCATCTTGTTCAAAGAGTGATAAACCTGTGGTTAATAAGCAGGTAAAGCTGGTTGCTAAGTTAACTCCTTCTAACGGAATTGGAACACGTACCGTTATGACAGATAACGGAGACGGTACAATCTCTACAGCTTGGGAAGTGAATGATAAGATATGGGTTAAGTACTTTAATACTGCAGATGCAGAGGTAGAAGCACAGGCAACCGTAACCGCTGTAGACGGTAGCGGTAACGCAACCATCAGTGTAACATTGACTGATCCAAAGGATGCAAGTACAATTACATTTGGATTTCCATACACCTATTGGAACGAGGATATAGATCTGAAGACCAATCAGACAGGAACGCTTAATAATATCAAGAACAAATACGCAGCAAGCAGCGGAACAGGAACACTGACCGTTTCCGGAGGAGATGCAACTCTTCCGCTGGGCGTTACAATGACTCCAAGTGTATGTATCTGGAAGTTCTCATTTAAAGATGGTTCCACAGATATTACAAGCGCAGTAACAAAAGTCAGCGTATTACTGGGAACATCTACCGGCTCTGAGACTTATGTGATTACACCATCATCTCAGAGCAATATCTATGTAGCTCTTAGCGGAAGCGCTACACCAAAGTACATTAGCGTTATAGCAACAACAGCATCAGCAACTTACATGAAGGAGAAGAGCGGTATTGCACTTGTTGCAGGTAAGATGTACACTTCCGCTGCTCTTGAAATGGAAAAGGTTAATGCATTCTCAGTGAGTGCTTCAAAGAAAGTGATTTTTGCTCCGGGCAACTTGCAGGCTACAACAACGGACTTGGGAGCTAATTGGACCTGGAACTTTGCTGCACATCAGTATGATTACATTGGAACGACTGGATCAAATGCCAAGATAAACGGAAAAGGAACAGTATCTGCCAACGGTACGGTAGATCTTTTCTATAGAAGTCTTGTTGGAGACGGATCCGGAAACGGATATGGAATCATAAATACAGAAGAGATTTCATCTCCTTATTACGGATCAGCTTTTCTTGATTGGACAAGCCTTCCAATAGGCACATATCCAGCCGGTTATTGGCGTACGCTAACTGAGTCTGAATGGAAATATGTGTTGGGTGAAGATTATCCAATAAGAAAACCTAGTGCTACAGTTAACGGAGTAGCAAATGCCAGGGTTACTAAGGCCGTTGTAAATTCTGTGAAAGGCTTTATTGTTTTCCCTGATAATTATGAAGGTCCTACCGGAGATGTAGGTACAGATATCGTTTGGGGAGCAGGCATTAATAGTTCTGGTACCAGTGGATGGAACACAACATGTACCCTGGCCGGATGGACTACCCTTGAAAATGCAGGATGCATCTTTCTTCCGGCTGCTGGCCGTAGGACTGGCACTACATTGTACGAAGTAGGTAGTGGTGGTTTTTACAAACATGCAACTTACTGGATATTACTCCGTTTTGATAATTCAGGGTTTGACACTAACCAAAGTTCTGGATATGCGGGCTCTGTTCGTCTAGTTCACGAGCTTTAAGCCAACGGGATAAAGAGGCACCAATTGTGGTGCGCGTTTTAAAATGGCACAAGCGGGAGGATCTACCAGTCCTCCCGTTTTTTTTGATGGTAAGATTTGCGGCCTATTGCAAAATTTTCGGAATTGATTCCTCAAAATTTGCGATTTTTTCGGAATCATTTCCAAAAAATTACTATATTCGCACAAAAATATTGGCAATATGATACGCAGAAGCATAGAAGAAAACATTCGCAAAGCCCTTTCCGGTAAGAAAGCCGTCACCATCATGGGTGCCCGTCAGGTTGGCAAGTCCACCCTCACAGAAGCCCTGTTCTCTGGAGAGAAAAATGTCCTCTATCTCAGCGGTGACGAGGCAGATGTCCGCGCCCTCCTTAGAGATGCTACCTCCACCCGTCTTCGAGCCGTTTTTGGTAAGGCCACCACAGTGGTCATAGACGAGGCCCAGAAGATAGAGGACATCGGTAACGTCCTCAAACTCATTACTGACCAGATGAAAGATATCAGGTTGGTGGCCACTGGAAGTTCAGCCTTCGAACTGGCAGAAGAAGTCAATGAGTCTCTTTCCGGCCGCAAGTGGGAATTCAAGCTCTTCCCGCTTTCATTCAAAGAACTAGTGGATGATACCAATCTTTTGGATCAGACCAGACTGTTGCAACATCGCCTTCTCTATGGAAACTATCCGGAAGTTGTTACCTCTCCCGGCGAAGAGCGAGTCGTCCTTAAGGAACTGATGGACAGTTATCTCTACAAAGACATTCTGAACATCAAAGGCATTGCCAAGCAGGATAAACTCGAATTACTGCTCCGCGCCCTAGCATTCCAGATAGGCTCCCAGGTCAGCTACAACGAAATAGCTAACCTCATCCGCATAGACTCCAAGACCGTGGAAAAATACATTGACATCTTAGAGAAATGCTATATCATCTTCCGTCTCCCATCCTTTGCCAGGAATCTCCGCAATGAGCTCAAGTTCGACAAGAAAATCTATTTCTGGGATATGGGCATCCGCAATGCTATCATCGGCAACTTCTCTCCGATTGAACTCCGAGAACACACGGAAGTAGGCCACATGTGGGAAAACTGGGTCATGGCCGAACGGATGAAGAAACTGGAATACGATATGTCATTTGCCTGCAAATACTTTTGGAGGACTACCACCAAGAAAGAGATTGACCTGATTGAGGAAGAGGATGGCCAGATTACGGCCTACGAATTTAAATGGAAGCCGGAGGAAAATGCCCCATGCCCAAAAGATTTTGCAGAAGCCTATCCGGAAGCCTCCTTCAAGATTATCAATCCGTCAAATGTGGATGAATTCCTCTTGTAATTTGCTTGTCACCAGTGCCTAAAAGCCGGAGAGGCGGAGGTAGACTGTTGGGAGGAGGAGAAGGAGGCCTACCAGCATGAAGATTAGCAGGTATTTCCACCACCACTTAATCCAGATGTTATAAGGGACTTTTGCAACACCAAGGGCTCCCATCAGGACGGCGGAAGTAGGAGTAATCATGTTGGTGAAACCATCGCCGAACTGGTAAGCCATAATGGTGGCCTGTCTTGAGAGGCCAATGATGTCTGAGAATGGCGCCATGATTGGCATGGTGAGAGCGGCCTTTGCCGTGCCGGATGGGATGAAGAGGTTGATGACTGTCTGCACTCCGTACATTGCGGAAACGGTGCCGCCTTTGCCCCAGCCCTCCATACTTTGAGCGAGTGCAAAGAGTATGGTATCCATTACTTTACCGGCGGTCAGTATCTCTATGATTCCACCGGCAAGACCAACAACAAGTGCTGCGGATAGTATATCTTTTGCTCCGGAGAGAAACTCTTTGCAGATGGTGTTTGCACTAAAGCCTCCACTCATTCCGCAGATGATGCCCATTGCAAGAAAGAGTGATGCAATCTCTTTGATGTACCAGCCGTAACCCAATACTCCAACAATAAGGAAGATGATGGTAAACATCAGGTTCACAAGGATGTAGTAGAGTCTGTCTTTGAGAAGGGTCAGCAAAGAGAGAATGATGTAGAGACCGGCTACGTATGGGAGACAGGTGAATTCTGTGGTGGCACGGCCTATTGTTACGCTCATCTTTGGATAGAAGATGGAGAAGAGCACTGCGGCTAACGAGCTCAGTTCAAATGCGATCCAGGCGCCCAGCCCGGCGCGATTACTCTCACCGGAAGGTTCTTGGTTTTGTGATACATTGTTGCCGGATGGGGTGTCCTGCATCTTGCAACGCCAGTAACTATCTATCTCATAGGTTGGTGAGAGGGCAGGGTTCTTCTTAACTCTAGATGCCCACCAGAGGGTGAAGAAGATGATCAGTGTGGTGAGGATTACCCAGACAACAATCCTGTATTCAAAGCCGGAGAAGAGAGGAACGCCGCTAAGTCCCTGAGCTATACCAATGGTGAAAGGGTTGAAGATGGCACCGCTGAAGCCTATGTGAGCAGCAACGTAAACCATAAGGAGACCGGTGATGGAGTCATAACCCATTGAAATGGCGAGCGGTACAAAGATGACCACAAAAGCAATGGTCTCCTCACTCATACCAAAGACGGCTCCAAAGAGGCTGAACAGCAGCATGCTGCCAATGATTACAAGTCTGTTGGCGTGAACCCTTTCCAGGAATTTTTTTATGCCAAACTCAATGGCGCGAGTGCTTGCAAGAATCTGAAACGCACCGCCAATAATAAGGATGAATGCTATTATGCCGGCCTGTCTTTTGAAACCTTCAACGATGCTTGCAAGTATATGCCAAGTTTGAGGAGAACTCTCTACTCTGTGATAACTGTTAGGGATGATGACTTCTGTGCCGGCATTATCTCCCTCTGTAACAACCTCTCTGTCAAACGTTCCCGCAGGTACAATCCAAGTCATTACTCCGCAGAGCAAAAGCACTGCGCCAATGATGACAAAGGTATGCGGGATCTTTTTCATTAATCCTCCAGCACGGTGTAGAGGATATGGAGGGTAGGATAGTTAGGATGGAGCGGGCCGTTGATGGTTCCAAGGAAGTAACGGCTTCTATCCAATGCGTAGGTCTTTGAGGTCTCTGAGGTGTAGTAACTGGTTGTTGAACTGGAGTTTACACCGCAGAACCACATAGCGTACTTTTTCCACTCCTTCATGATATCCGTCTTGTTCTTGTTTACCATCTGTTGAATGGTGCTGGAGATGTCTCCGGAGTAATGGCTTAAAGATCTGTTGATTCCGCCAACGTTGTTGTCTTTGGAGTGAACGTCATTAAGCGGAGCATAGTAGATGTAGCTTGTTGTATCTTTCAGTCTGTTAGACGGATAGAGGAATTCCGGATAGTAGTTATTGAGGAGTGGAACGGTAACATCCGTTGTCTCAAACGGCAGGTAGTAAGTTGCCTGTCCAACTATAATTTTCTTTGGATCATAACCCATCCTGGCAACCCATCTGTCTATAGTGTCTTTCAAAACGATAGGATCTACGTAAGGCTTGAGTCCTCCAACTCCCTCAGCATAAACGTATTTCTGAGGAGTAACTGTCTCCATTGGTTTTGAACTGTAGGTGGAGAAGTTCTGAATGACTCCGTCTGTTATGACCAAAATTATGGTGGTGTCTTTACGTGAAAGTCCCTCCTTCCAGGTTGGCTGGAAACTGAAGGTTACATACATTGAACCGCTGGAGAGATCAAAGCCGTTCAATCTTCCGCCGTTGATTCCATCTGCCGGATTTTCAACGGTAAAGAGCAGGCCCTTGTACTTCTTAATGAAGACGGTGTTGGAGTCAAGTTCCAGCTGAGAGGCCTTAAGAATCTCGCTTCCGAAGCTATTTCTCAGACGGATATGGAGAGAGTCTCTACCGGTGTAGATAACTCCGCCGCTGTCTACAGGAGTGTGAATCCAGTCTGCATCTCTGAGGTCTGAGTTATACCTGTAGGTAGTGTCTACCACCCTGTTCATTCTGTACACGTGAACGTTCTGTGGCAGACCGTCTTGTGCAGGGTTGGTGATAGTTTTGGAATCTATCGGGATAGCAATATGTATGCTTTTGATAACTCTGTTGGTTCCAAGGTTTGAACCCTCAACAAAAGGGGCAAAGTTGGTAGCAAATGAAAAAGTGGAGAGACCAAACTGCTCTGTTCTCAGCGCTCCCAAAAAGCCGTAAGTGGAGTTGAGAGACTGCAGAGAATCCATCATCTTGTTCTGAAGCGGAAGATGGAGGGTTACAGTTCTCAGTTTAAGCTGATGATCCTCCGGGATGTTGTTGGCTCCCAGAGTTTTATCTACAGTTATACAAGAAGTGGCTGAAAAACACGCAAATACAGCTAATAATATTGCAACTGCACGTAATTTGGAATGCATTACTCTTTCAAAAATTTTCCGTAAAACTTAATATATCTGCTAGTATACGCGGCGGTGTTGCCCTCTGCAATATCCGTACAGGTGAGTGTAGGAATCTTTGATTTTGCGGCAAAGTCCAGAACCTCTTTGCTTACCTGTTTGCTTGCCACAATAACACCGTCTGAATACTTCACCGCCAGTTTAGCAAGATTTATGCCAGTAGGGGTGTTCAGAAGATCTGCGTCTGTAGGTTTTAACCCGGCAATGAGAGTCTTCTTTACAAAGGTTGAGGAGAAGCGCTCCTTGGAGTCATCTCCGTAAAGAGAGGTTATAACCTTACAGTCTGTGAATATAGGGTCTGATTTGAATGTCTTTTTAAGGTACATAGGAACCAGGCCGGCCAGCCAGCCGTTGCAGTGAACTATGGTTGGTTGCCAACGAAGCTTTTTTACGGTCTCCAGTGTTCCGCGGGCAAAGAGGACGGCTCTCTCGTCATTGTCTGCAAAGAACTTGTCCTGTTCATCTCTAAAGAGGAACTTGCGCTTGAAATAGTCTTCATTCTCAATGAAATAGACCTGCATTCTGGCCTGGGCAATGGAGGCTACCTTAATGACCAGAGGACGGTCCAGATCATTTACAACTATGTTCATTCCGCTGAGGCGGATAACCTCATGGAGCTGATTGCGCCTCTCGTTGATTATTCCATATTTAGGCATAAAAGACCTGATCTCCATACCGGCCTCCTGAGCGGCTTGCGGCATATATCTGCCCACAATGGCCGTAGGGGTGGTAGGGACGTAAGGAACAATCTCCGAACTTATGTACAAAATTCTTACAGGCGCTTTCATCCGTAAAATAGTTTGTTTGCAAAGATAGTAAAAATTTTAATATTTCCTCTGATTTTATATCTTTGGCGGTTGTATCTTATGGACAGGAAGGAAAAAACGAGCCTTAGAAGACGCTTCAGGCGTTCTTACGTCTCATCAGTAATCAGCATCTCCCTGGTGCTTTTTCTGGTGGGGCTCTTTGCTTTGCTGGCCGCCGGAGTGAGCAAGGCCTCCGCATACCTGAAGGAGAGCGTGAAGATCTCCGTCATCCTTGAGGAGAGCGTGGGGGATGCCCAGGCGGAGCAACTTGCAAAGAACATGGCGCAGATGCCGCAGGTTGTCTCCTCTGAACTTATCTCCAAGGATCAGGGAACTGAGGAGATGAAGGAGATTCTTGGAGAGGATTTTCTGGATGTCTTTGAGTCCAACCCTACCCCTGTCTCAATAAACCTGAGGGTGAGGGAGGAGTGCTTTAATCCGGACAGTATCAGCCGTTTAAAGAGCATCCTGATGGAAGACCCGATGGTGGACGATGTGGTCTACCAGGAGGAGCTGATACAGGATATGAACAAGAACCTCAGAGTGATGGGCATTGCCTTTATTGTTTTTGTGGCGCTGCTTGCTTTTATCTCGATAGTTCTGATAAACAACACGGTGCGGCTGAACATTTTCTCCCGCCGCTTCTCTATCAGAACCATGCAGCTTGTGGGGGCCACGCAGGGCTTCATACAGCGCCCGTTCCTTTATAACGCGCTCTTACAGGGGGCAATAAGTGCTCTTATCGCTATAGCGGCATTGGCACTTGTCATCCACTTCATTTTCCCTCAGGCCCTGATGATGATTGGGACGGAGACTCTCTGGCTTGTAGGGGGCGGAGTGGTGGTTCTTGGTATCTTGATTTGTTTTATTTGTACATTTGCGGTCGTAAGAGAGATGACACAACTCTCTTACAACAAGCTTTATTATTAGAGTATGTCTGACAACAAAAATAATTTTGCACTCCCTAAGAGGAACGTGGGCTGGATTATAATCGGCTTTGCCGTAATGGTTTTGGGATATATCCTGATGGTGGGGGGCGGCAGCTCCGAGCCGAGCCAGTTCTCTCCGGAAATCTTCAGTTTCCGCAGGTTGGTTCTGGCACCTATCGTGATAATAGTTGGGGTTGTGGCAGTTACCGTTGCCATAATGAAGTGCAAAACAAAAAAGGAAGAAAAATAATTAAATATGAGTTGGTTACAGGGATTGATCTTAGGTCTTGTTCAGGGTTTGGCGGAGTTCCTGCCTATAAGCAGCAGCGGCCACCTTACCATAATGCAAGAACTTTTTGGAATTGGCGGAAGTGAGAACCTTTCATTTGACGTGGCCGTTCACGTTGCTACGGTTCTGAGTACGTTGGTTGTCTTCTTCAAACCAATTTCCAACATTACCAAAGGTGTCTTTACCAAGGGTTTCAACAAGGAGAAGGATTATGTTTTGAAGATTATAATCTCCATGATTCCTATCCTCATTGTAGGACTCTTCTTCAAAGACTGGGTTGAGAGAATCTTTGATACAGAGCGAGTTGCACGCCACACCGGAAACGGTCTGCTGGTTGTTGGAATTATGCTCATTGTAACTGCAGTTCTCCTTTTGGTAAGCGAGATTATCTCTGCAGTAAGAGATCTGAAGCACGGAAGTGATGCCGAGGCTAAGGAGCAGAAGATTGCAGACAGAATGACCGTTACAGAGAATATGAGCACCGCAGAGAAGTGCAAAATTTTCTCAATGCAGAACGGCATCAACTACTGGCAGTCTTTCTTAGTTGGTGTAGCTCAGAGCTTTGCGGTGCTGCCGGGTCTTTCTCGTTCCGGTTCCACAATTGCAACGGGATTGATGGCAAAGGTTAAGAAGACCTCCATTGCACAGTTCGCATTCCTTATGGTGATTGTTCCAATTTTGGGTGAGGCGTTGTTGGAAGTCATTAAGGGAATCAAAGCGGGCGCCGGCACTTTTGTCTTCTCACTTCCAGTTGTTTGCGGCTTCTTTGCTGCATTCATCTCCGGAATGTTTGCCTGCTCAATAATGGTCAAACTGCTTAAGAAGTTCAACTTATACAGCTTTGCAGTTTACTGCTTCATAGTTGGAGTTCTCTGTATAGTACTTCCTTACGTTCTTAAATAGTGGCGCTCTACTACTTCATAGCAGACTCACATTTGGGACTGGATTACAAAGATCCCAAAGAGAGGGAGAAAAAGTTTGCCTCCTTCTTAGAGACTCTGCCTGAGGAGACTAGAGAGGTCTATCTGCTTGGAGATATCTTTGATTTTTGGTTTGAGTACAAAGATCTTTACCCTGCCGGTTTTGCAAGAACGCTCGGTGCAATTGCATCACTTATAGACCGCGGTGTGAAGGTTCATTTCTTTAACGGCAATCACGATATCTGGACATACCGCCACCTACAAAACGAGATAGGTGTGATAATGGAAAAGCAGCCGCTGGTTGTGGAGATTGAGGGGACTAGATTCTGCCTCGGCCACGGAGACGGCCTCTGGTTTAATCCATTTACCTACAGAGTGTTGCAGTGGTTCTTCAAGTGCCGCTTCAACCAGGTTTTCTGGGGAGGCATTATTCCTCCTCGCTGGTTCTTTAAGTTGGGCCACTCCTGGAGTAAACACAACCGTCTTACCCGTTTTGAAAAGAAAGACAAAGCGGAGATGGATAAAGATACGGAGAACATAAAGAGAGATTCTATTAACTGGGCGGAGGAGTTTCAAAAGCAACTCGTTTCAAAGGGAGAAAAGAGAGTAGACCACTTTATCTTTGGTCATTTCCACACGCCTTTCACTCAGGCAGTTCCAGCTGGCGGAGACCTCTCCATCCTGGGTGACTGGATTCACAATCCGGACTACCTTCTCTTTGACGGCACCACATTGAAACGCATCACTCTGTAAGGAAAAGATTGGAAGCCTACTCCCTTCGCCTTCCGCTCCGCTAAAGCGTCGCTTCATCCCGCCCGGGCAAGCCGGGCACCCATTCATGAGCCATGGGCGGCTACGGCTCAGTGGAGTAGGCTTCCTATCTTTATATTAATAAGGATTATAGGAGCCTTTAGTTGGGAACAGAGAAAAATAGAAGGCGTCAAAACCTCCTGATTGATAGAGAACTACGAGGTCTTCAACAGCGCGGTCCTCACCCCATTTGTCATAAGGTTTCTTGAGGTCGTTACCAAAGATTCTTGCAATGGTCTGCCAAAATCCTGCTGAAAGACGGCCGCGGTATTCTCTGATTATGTAGAAAGACGGGCGCCCCATCTCCCTGTCTACTAGTTTCATAAGCAGGCGGCCCTGAGAGATGGTCATATTGCGGAGTGGCTTTTCAAACTGCTTGAAGAGTTTCCTTTGATAATCGTTGAGGTATTGTTCTCTTTCACGGTCAGAGAATTCATTGGTTGCAAGTACACTGTCTGCTTCACGGATAATCTCTCTGCCTTTGAGGGCGTAAGGGTAAACCACCTTGAAGTTGTACACCAGGCGGCGGTAACGTCTCCAATCCTTTGATTGACGGCGGCTTCTCTTTATATGGTCAAACTTGAAAATTGGTGGAAGCTCTGCCACATAGACCGTGTCTCCATTGACCTCCTGGTAGCGCATAACGGTCCACTCGGCCTTGCCCATTACTCTTGCCTTTTCTCTGTCCAGTTTTCTTTGAAAGGCTTCTCTCTCCTTAATCCTCTTTTCAATGGCCTCCTTGTCCTCCAAAATCCTATCCTTCTCACTCTTAGCAACCTGAATGGTGTCCCTCCCGCTACCTTGAGCAAGTGATTTTACTTTGTTCTGATCTAGTGGGGAGCCACTGCTGAGAGCTATTGCATTTCCACTGTTTAGTGCTATTGCATTTCCACTGTTTAGTGCTATTGCATTTCTATTGATGGGGACTGTTGCATTTCCACTGTTTAGTGCATAGGATGTATTGGCTGCTGTTGAAAGGACTAGCAGCAAAAGTGCACCAACATCGACCAAATATGTGGAGAAACGTTTCACAGCTCAAAGTTACAGCAAAAACTGGGCTAAGGTGTAAAAAGGAGGAGTGAAACGTTCCCGGTGTCCGGAAAAGGGGGACGCTGGGAACGGCTGGAAACGAAAAATATATGAAAACGTGCCAGGTGTCCGGATTTTAGGGACACCTGCAGCAAAAAGGGGGGTAAAACGCTTCAGGTGTCCGGAAATTTGGGACACCTAGCACACTTGGAGTGGGGAGGCGACTCAAAAATGGTTATATTTGTAGTATGCTGTTTCAGTTGTTGAGTTCAGTGATTACAGTTGTTGGATCTAGTGATGGTAGTTGTTGGATTCACAGCAGTTGAATTCAGTGATGACAGCAGTTGAGTGCAGTGTAGTTAACTTTTTTAAAGATGGATAACTTCTTTCATTTTCAGGGTTTTACTCCATGGGTGTTCCTGGTGGATTTTGGAATGCTCTTTGGGCTGATGCTCTTGGGCAAACTTATCAGGGTTAAAGTTCCGCTGATTCAGAAACTCTTCATTCCGCCTAGCCTGCTGGCAGGACTTATGGGTTTGGCTCTGGGACCAAACGGTTTGGGCTGGCTTCCATTCTCCTCAAACCTCTCCTCTTACGCGGCGGTGCTGATTGCTCTGGTCTTCTCCACTCTGCCGTTCTCATCTCAGAAATCCTCTGTGAAAGAGGTGGTTAAGAGGGTGGGCCCTATGTGGGTTTACGCCCAGCTGGGAATGCTTCTGCAATGGGGTGTTATGGGACTGCTTGGCATCTACCTCTTTAAGAGCATCTGGCCGAGTCTGAACAACGCATTCGGAGCAATGCTTCCAACCGGATTCTACGGAGGACACGGAACGGCTGCAGCCATAGGAACAGCATTTGAAAATGTGGAGGGTGCTATGAAGTGGGAAGATGCAATGACACTGGGTATGACTACAGCAACGGTTGGTGTTGTGATGGCAATTGTTGTGGGGTTGGTGATTATTAAGTGGGGTGCGAAACGTCATCAGACTCAGTTCATTGCAGACTTTAAAGATTTACCTAACGAACTGCGCAAGGGAATACTTCCAAAGGAGAAGAGAAGTTCTTTTGCAGAGACAACAACCTCTTCTATTTCTATAGAACATCTTACTTTCCACTTTGCAATAGTCTTCTTTGTTGCAATGTTGGGATATATTCTAAGCGTGGCTGTAAAGAACTGGTGCAGTGAACTTTCTGCCCCGTACAACGGAATGGAACTTCCGGTTTTCTCCTGCGCTTTCATTGCAGGATTGATAATAAAGAAACTCTTTGATGCAACAAAAGTTTCTGAGTATGTGAGTGCAAAAACTATTCAGAGAGAGGGAAGTTTCTTTACGGATCTGCTTGTTACATGTGGAGTTGCATCAATCAAGATAGGTGTGGTGGTTAAGTATTGGCTGCCGCTGCTGGTTCTGATTATTGTGGGTGTTATTGTTGTTTTTGCTATTACGTTCTACTTTGGAAAGAAGCTCTCCAACAATTACTGGTTTGAGAGGTCTATCTTTGCATGGGGCTGGTGGACAGGCACTATGGCTATGGGTATAGCGTTGGAGAGGATAGTGGATCCGGAGATGAAGAGCAAGACAATGGATGATTATGCGCTGGCTTATCTGCCTATTGCGCCGGTTGAGATAATTTTGATTACGCTTGTACCGATTTCATTCACAGCGGGTTGGGGAAGTCTATTGATGTGGATCTGTTTGGCGCTGAGCGTTGTGCTCATACTACTAGCACGCGCTATGAAATGGTGGAACAAAACAAAATAGAAATTTGTTAAAGCAATAATATCAGATAGTTATAAAGATGAAAAAAGGTTTTCTTTCTCTGTTGATTCTTATTTTTTGTGGTTCTGTTGGATTTGCTCAGAATGCACGCAATCTTACAGACGAGCAGTATATGGCGCTGGCAGACAGTATTCACAAGGTTGTGATATCCTTTGATACACACGTAGATACGCCAACCTATCTGCTTCATCCGGACGGACACTTTACGGTGGCTAAAGGACAGGTAAGTTTCTCTCTTATGGAGAAGGGGGGATTGGACGGTGCCTTCTTTGCCGTCTATCTGGATCAGGGCCCTTGGCAGAATCAGAAATCTCTGGACTCCGCTTACACCTGGTGCAAAGATGAGATTCAGGCTTGGAAAGATTACGTCAATCAGAGGTGTTCAGACGTTGCAGAGATTGCATACAACACGGATGATGTAAAGCGTATTAAAAAGGAGGGGAAGAGAATTGTGGTTCTCTGCATAGAGAACGGATATCCGGTAAGGACTCTTTCGGAAGTGGATGAGTTCTACAAGATGGGCGTACGCTACATCACACTTTCTCACAATACGCCTAATCAGATCTGCGACGGCAGCCGTTACCCGGGCAGGGCCTACTGGCACGGCCTTTCTCCGTTCGGGAGAGAGGTGGTGGAGAGGATGCAGCAGATTGGAATAATGGTAGATGTCTCCCACGTCTCCACAGAGTCTCTGATGGATGTGCTTAAGGTGGTGAAGGCGCCGGTGATTGCCTCTCACTCTGCCTGCAAGGCGCTTAAACCGTCTCAGACGAGAGACCTTACAGATGATGAAATCCGCGCTATAGCGGCTGTAGACGGGGTTATCCAGGTGGCAACGGGCCGTTTCTTCCTTACAGATGACCTCCCTTCTCACAAGGTGGGGGTGAAGATTTTGGCAAACCACATAGACCATATAAAGAATATAGTGGGGGCGCGCTATGTTGGACTGGGGACAGATTTTGACGGCGGTGGCGGAGTTGTGGGTCTGGATAATGCATCGCAGATGAAAAACCTCACCGTAGAGCTTCTGAAGAGGGGTTGGACGGTGGAAGAGCTGAGGGGCTTCTGGGGAGGAAACCTGCTTAGGGTCTGGGAAAAGTGCGAAAAATATGCTTCAGATTTCCAAAATGGGAGGTAATAAAAATTTTGCAAATTCATAATTGATTGAAAATGGGGGTCTTGACCTCCATTTTTTTTGTGCCAAAATGATTGAAAATTTTTTCAAAAAAGTTTGCAGATTCAGATATTTGTTTTACCTTTGCGTCCCAACATTTCGGTTCCGTTACAGCCAAGGTGTTGAAAATTAATAAGATAAAGCGTAAAAAGCGATGTTACAACCAAAGAAAACCAAATTTAGAAGGATGCAGAAGGGCCGCATGAAAGGTAAGGCCCAGAGGGGAGCTCAGCTTGCTTTCGGTTCCTTCGGTATCAAGACTCTCGAGTCTTGTTGGATGACTGGCCAGCAGATTGAGGCTGCACGTCAGGCAGTTGTTCGTTATATGAATCGTGAGGGTTACGTATGGATCCGCATATTCCCTGATAAACCATTTACTAAGAAGCCTGCAGAGGTACGTATGGGTAAAGGTAAGGGTAATCCTGAGGGATTCGTAGCACCTGTAACACCTGGAAGAATGCTCATAGAGGTGGACGGAGTTCCTGTTGAGGTTGCTAGAGAGGCCCTCAGACTCGGAGCACAGAAATTGCCCGTATCTACAAAGTTTGTAGTAAGAAGGGATTATGTTAAACAATAAGAAGAGGTAAGATTATGGATATTAAAGAAATACGTGAAATGAGCGAGAAGGACCTCAGAGAGCGCATTCAGACTAACCGCGCTGCTTTGAACCAGATGCTTCTCAACCACGCTGTCTCTCCATTAGAGAACACTTCTCAAATTAAGAAGGCAAAGAAAGATATCACAAGAATGCTTACTGTCTTGAGTGAGATTGAGAATAAAAAACAGAGTAAATAATGGAAAGAAAGCTTAGGAAAACCAGAATAGGTGTTGTGGTCAGCAACAAGATGGACAAGAGCGCCGTTGTTGCCGTAAAGACTAAAGAGAAACACCCTATTTACGGCAAGTTCGTAAATAAAACCACAAAGTTTGTAGCGCATGATGAGAAGAACGAGTGTTCAGAGGGTGATACCGTTAAGATTATGGAGACCCGTCCTCTCAGTAAGACAAAGCGTTGGAGATTAGTTGAAATCGTTGAAAAAGTTAAATAAGCTATGATACAGCAGGAAACAAGATTAATGGTAGCCGATAACAGCGGTGCAAAGGAGGTCCTCTGCATCCGTGTTCTGGGTGGTACAAAGCGTCGTTATGCTGGTGTAGGAGATAAGATTGTTGTAGCAGTAAAGAGCGCCATCCCGGGAGCAGACGCCAAGAAAGGCTCTGTCTCTAAGGCAGTTGTAGTAAGAACTAAGAAAGAGATCCGCAGAGCGGACGGTTCTTATATCAGATTTGACGAGAACGCCTGCGTCCTTTTGGACAATCAGGGTGAGGTTAAGGGAACACGTATCTTTGGCCCTGTTGCCAGAGAGTTGCGTGATAATTATATGAAGATTGTTTCACTTGCCCCTGAGGTACTTTAATCATAGGAGGTATAGCAATGAATGTAAAATTACACGTTAAGAAAGGTGATATGGTCTTCGTAAATGCCGGTAACGAAAAGGGAAAGACCGGTAAGATCCTCAGTGTTGACCGTAAAAATATGCGCGCTATTGTTGAGGGACTCAACATGGTAAGCAAGCACACTAAGCCAAACGCTCAGAATCCACAGGGTGGAATCATTAAGCAGGAGGCATCTATTCACATCTCTAACTTGCAGGTTGTAGATCCTGTTAAGGGTGGTCCTACCAGAATCGGACGCCGTCTTGACAGCAAAGGCAAACTTGTTCGTTACGCTAAAAAATCAGGGGAGGAAATCAAATAATGGCAAAGGAAGTAAAGAAAGAGCAGGCTGCTAAGCAGAATGCTAAACAGGCTAAGGATTCCAAGGGTTCAAAGAAGAGCTCAGGCGAGCAGGTTGTACCTAAGGGATGGGTTCCAAACCTTCAGAAAGAGTACAAAGAGCGTATAATGGGAGAACTTCAGAAGCAGTTCAACTTCAAGTCTGCAATGCAGATTCCACGCCTTATGAAGATTACTATCAATCAGGGAGTTGGAATAGCATCACAGGATAAGAAACTTGTTGAGAACGCAGCTGAGGAGTTGGCTCTCATCACAGGTCAGAAGGCAGTTCTTACCTATTCAAGAAAGGATATCGCTTCCTTCAAACTTAGAAAGGGAATGCCTATCGGTTGTAAGGTAACTCTCCGTCGTGCAAAGATGTACGAGTTTATGGAGAGACTCGTTAAGGTTTCACTTCCACGAATCAGAGATTTCAAAGGCGTGGAGGAGAAGTTTGACGGAAAGGGAAACTATACACTTGGACTTAAAGAGCAGATCATCTTCCCGGAGATTGATATTGATAAGGTATCAAAGGTTCTTGGAATGGAGATCACATTCGTAACAAGCACAACAAAGGACGAGGAGGCAAGAGCTCTCCTGGCTGCATTTGGAGTTCCTTTCAAGAAGAAATAATAGAAAACAGATAGTATATGGCAAAAGAATCAATGAAAGCGCGCGAAGTAAAGCGCGCCAAGCTATGCGCCAAATATGCTGAGAAACGCAAACAACTGAAGGCTGAGGGTAACTATGCAGCTCTGGATAAGCTTCCTAAGAACGCTTCTCCTGTAAGACTTCACAACCGCTGCTCTCTTACCGGAAGACCAAAGGGATATATGCGCGTATTCGGCATAAGCAGAATTCAGTTCAGAGAGATGGCCAGCAAAGGTCTTATCCCTGGAGTACGCAAAGCTAGCTGGTAACAGCAAAGTGGATATCGATTATTTATTAAAAACTTAAAACAATGACTGATCCAATTTCAGACTTTTTGACAAGAATCAGGAACGCCTACAGAGCAAACCATAAGGTTGTTGAGATTCCTGCCTCCAAAATGAAACAAGAGCTTACAAGAGTTCTCTTTGAGAAGGGTTACATCTTGAGCTACAAGGTTGTGGAGGGAAAACCTGTAGGAACAATTAAGATAGCACTCAAGTACCACCCAGAGACTCACACTCCTGCAATCAAGAAGATAGTAAGAGTTAGCCGTCCGGGTCTTCGTCAGTACAGCGGAGTGGAGAAGATGCCTAGAGTTCTCAACGGACTCGGAATAGCTATCCTTTCTACTTCAAAGGGTATTATCACAGATAAGGAAGCTCGTCTGCAGAATGTTGGCGGCGAGGTGCTTTGCTACGTTTATTAATAGAATAACATTTTAATTATGTCAAGAATAGGAAAATTACCTGTAAGCCTTCCACAAGGAGTTACAATCTCCGTAGATAAGGAGAATGTGGTTAAGGTTAAAGGCCCTAAGGGAGAGCTCTCACAGAAGGTAGATCCGGATATTGAGGTCTCCGTAGAGGGAGGCGTGGTAACTGTAAAAAGACCTACAGACCAGCCGCGCCACAGATCTATGCACGGACTTTATCGTGCTTTGATACACAATATGGTTGTTGGAGTATCTGAGGGTTATCAGACAAAGCAGGAGCTTGTTGGTGTTGGTTACCGCGTTGAGGCAGCCGGACAGCTTCTTAAGTTCTCTTTGGGCTTCTCTCACGATATTTATCTCCAGCTCCCTAGCGAGGTTACCGCTGAGGTTCCTCAGGTTAAGAAGGGTGCTAACCCAATTTTGATTCTCAACAGTTCAGACAAGCAGCTTCTTGGTATGGTAGCAGCTAAGATCCGTTCATTCCGTAAGCCAGAGCCTTACAAGGGTAAAGGTATTAAGTTTGAGGGTGAGCAGATTCGTAGAAAGGCTGGTAAGACCGCTGCAGCTAAATAATTAGGAGGATAAGATATGAATAAAATTGAAAGAAGACAGAGAATTCGTTATCGTATCCGCAAGGTTGTTAACGGTACTGCGGAGAGACCAAGAATGAGCATTTTCAGATCTAACAAGCAGATATACGTTCAGTTCATCGACGATGTAAACGGCGTTACACTGGCTGCCGTTTCCTCTATGGATAAGGCTGTTGCTCCTCAGACTGAGGGCAAGACCAAGATAGAGGTTGCTGCAATTGTCGGCGAGGCTGCCGCTAAGGTTGCCGCTGAAAAGGGTATCAAAGAGGTTGCCTTTGACAGAGGAGGTTACCTGTATCACGGAAGAGTTAAAAGTTTGGCAGATGCCGCACGTAAGGGCGGTCTTAAATTCTAATGACTATGGCAGAAAATACTAAGAACAAAGAGGTAAGAACTACAGACCTGGAACTTAAAGACAGGTTGGTGGCAGTTAGAAGAGTTACCAAAGGAGGTCGTCACTTCAGCTTTGCTGCTATAGTAGTAGTTGGAGATGAGAAGAGCGTTGTAGGTTACGGACTTGGCAAGGCCAACGAGGTTACCACCGCAATCTCCAAAGGCATTGAGGATGCAAAGAAGAACCTTGTTAAGGTTCCTGTATACAAGAACACAATTCCACACGAGCAGACTGCTAAATTCGGTGGTGCTGAGGTATTTATGAAGCCTGCAGCTCCTGGTACCGGAGTGAAGGCAGGAGGTGCTATGCGTGCAGTGTTCGAGTCTGTAGGCATTCACGATGTGCTTGCAAAATCAAAGGGTTCGTCTAACCCTCACAACCTTGTAAAGGCTACTATTGCTGCTCTCGCACAGATGAGAGACGCTTACACCGTTGCAGGTTTGAGAGGCGTGCCTATGAAGAATGTATTTAACGGTTAAGGAGGAGTGAGAAATGGCAAAAGTTAAAGTCACACAGGTAAAAGGAAAAAGTGGTGCGACAAAGAGACAGATTGCAACACTCGAGGCCTTAGGAATCAAGAAGATTCACCACAGCGTAGAAGTTGAACTGACTTCAGTTACAAAGGGTATGATTGAGAAGGTTCGTCACCTTGTAACAGTAGAAGAAATTTAAGGAGGATTAGAGAATGAAACTTAATACATTAAAACCTGCAAAGGGTTCTTTGGGAAAGGAAAAGAGAATCGGCCGTGGCGAGGGTTCCGGACATGGTGGAACTGCAACACGCGGTATGAACGGTGCTAAGCAGCGCAGCGGTTATTCTGCAAAGCTTGGTTTCCAGGGCGGTCAGATGCCTATCCAGAGACAGTTGCCTAAGTTTGGCTTCAACAACCCTAACAAAGTTGAATATAAAGTTATCAACCTCTCTTCACTTCAGGCTCTTAGCGAGAAACTCAAAGTTGAGGAAATCAGCAGAGAGACTCTGATTGAGAACGGTCTCGTTTCAAAGAAGGATCTTGTTAAGATTCTTGGAAACGGCGAGCTTAAGGCAAAACTTAATGTCTCTGCAAACGCCTTCTCAAAATCAGCTATCGCTAAAATAGAAGCATTGAACGGTACTGCAACAGTAATCAAGTAACAAAATGAAGAAGTTTATTGAAACTATAAGGAACATCTTCAAGATTGAGGATCTTAAAAACAGAATCATTTACACTCTGCTTTTGATCCTCGTGTATCGTCTTGGGAGCTTTGTAGTTATGCCGGGTATCAATCCTCACATGATTGCAGATTCAAATCTGACTGCACAGACATCTGAGGGTCTTCTCGGTTTGCTCAACATGTTCTCAGGAGGTGCGTTTGGAAATGCTTCCATATTTGCACTCGGTGTAATGCCTTACATCTCTGCATCTATCGTCCTTCAGCTTTTGGGTATTATGATCCCATATTTCCAGAAGCTTCAGAAGGAGGGTGAGAGCGGAAGAAGGAAAATGAACCAGTGGACCCGTTATCTGACCATTGTAATTCTTGCAGTACAAGGTCCTGCATATCTTACCAACCTTCACGCACAGCTTCCACAGGAGGCGTTCCTTATTAAGGGCTTCTCCTTCAACCTGTTTGCAACCTTGGTTCTTATAGGTGGAACTATGTTTATCATGTGGTTGGGCGAGAGAATTACAGACCGCGGTATTGGTAACGGTATCTCACTTATCATCATGATCGGTATCGTAGCAAGATTGCCTCACGCTCTTCTTGCTGAGATCGGTACAAGAACCGCTGGTGGTGTAGGAGGTCCTCTGATGCTTATAGTTGAGTTCATACTTCTCTTTGTCATCTTTGCACTTACAATTGCACTTGTACAGGGAACCCGCAAGATTCCGGTACAGTATGCAAAGAGAATAGTGGGTAACAAGCAGTATGGTGGCGTTAGACAGTATATCCCATTGAAGATCAATGCTGCCAACGTTATGCCTATCATCTTTGCTCAGGCACTGATGATGTTCCCTCTGCTGTTCTCTCACTTTGACGCAACTAGAGGATTCGCTGCAACATTCTCAAACATAAGGGGTTTCTGGTATAACGCAGTATTCGCATTCCTTATCATCATCTTCACATACTTCTATACAACCGTCATTATCAATCCAACACAGATGGCGGAGGAGATGAAGAAGAACGGTGGATTTATTCCTGGCGTTAAGCCCGGTAAGGCAACTGCTGAGTACATTGACTCCGTAATGAGTAGAATTACTCTTCCGGGTTCCATATTCCTTGCAATCGTAGGTATTCTTCCTGCACTTGCAATGATTGTGGGTGTAAACAACCAGTTTGCACAGTTCTACGGAGGTACTTCACTGCTTATTATGGTGGGTGTTGTATTGGATACGCTGCAGCAGATTGAGAGCCACTTGCTGATGAGACATTACGACGGACTTACAAAAACCGGAAGGTTGAAAGGACGCTAAAATAGAGTTTTCAGAGTTCGTTAGTTGATATAAGATGGTACACTACAAGACATTGGAAGAAATTGAGATTCTCAGAGAGAATGCTATCCTTGTCTCTAAAACCCTGGCGGAGGTTGGCAAGCACATTGCTCCCGGTGTAACAACCAAGCAGTTGGATAAGATTGCCGAGACCTTCATCCGCGATAACGGCGCGGTACCGGGTTTCCTTGGGTACGGCGGATTTCCCGCAACACTCTGCCTCTCTGTAAATGAGGTGGTTGTGCACGGAATTCCGGATAACACCGTGCTCAAGGAGGGTGATATCGTCTCAGTAGATTGTGGTACCGTCTATAAAGGCTTTTACGGAGATTCCGCCTACACTTTTCCGGTGGGAGAGGTGGACAAAGAGACGGCTTTTCTTCTCAAGACTACGGAAGAGAGCTTGTATCTGGGTGCTGCTCAGGCAATTGACGGGAATAGAATCGGGGACATAGGTCACGCTGTTCAGTCATATTGTGAGGAGAGGGGTTTCTCAGTAGTGAGGGAGTTGGTAGGACACGGCCTCGGCAGAGATATGCATGAGGATCCTATGGTTCCGAACTACGGAAAGCCGGGAAGCGGTAAGAAGCTCAGGGAAGGAATGGTAATATGCATCGAGCCAATGATTAACGCAGGCAAAAAGGATGTGTATGAGAGAAAGAACGGCTGGAGCGTCGCTACCGTAGATGGTAAAAAATCTGCTCACTTTGAGTTTACCGTTGCCGTAAAGAAGGGTAAACCAGAGATATTGACAACATTTGATTACATTAAAAAACTAAAGGAAAACTGATATGGCAAAACAGGAAGCAATTGAAAGAGACGGCGTAATACTTGAGGCTCTGTCCAATGCAATGTTCAAGGTTGAACTGGACAACGGCCCGGTGATTATTGCGCATATTTCAGGCAAGATGCGTATGCACTACATCAAGATTCTTCCGGGAGATAGGGTTAAGGTAGAGATGTCTCCGTATGACCTTACAAAGGGAAGAATATCCTTCAGATACAAGTAATGTAATTGGCTCGTAAAGAATAAATTATAAAAACAAAATACTATGAAAGTCAAAGCTTCAGTAAAAAAGCGCAGCGATGATTGCAAGATTGTAAGACGCAAGGGACGCGTTTACATTATCTGCAAGAAGAACCCTAAGTTCAAGATGCGTCAGGGTTAATAAACCTTGCTAACGGATTGTTAAACAGAAAAATTTTCAAATCAAGTAAACAATAGAATATGGCACGTATAGCCGGTGTAGATTTACCAAAAAACAAAAGGGGAGAGATAGGTCTTACCTATATCTTCGGAATTGGTCGTAATTCTGCCAAAAAGATCCTTGAGAAGAATAACATTGATGTTAATATCAAGGTACAAGATTGGACAGATGACCAGATTGCTGCAATAAGAAAGACGATTGCAGAAGAGTATAAGATTGAGGGCGAGCTTCGTACCGCAACTCAGTTGAACATCAAACGTCTTATGGATATCGGATGTTACAGAGGTATCCGTCATAGACTAGGTCTGCCTGTAAGAGGGCAAAGTACTAAGAACAACGCCCGTACAAGAAAGGGTAAGAAGAAGACCGTTGCTAACAAGAAGAAGGCAACTAAATAAAGGCAGTTAGTTATGGCAAAGAAAGTAGCTTCAAACAGAAAGAGAGTTGTAAAGGTAGATGCAGTGGGTCAGGCTCACATCTCATCTACATTCAACAACGTTATAGTAACTCTGACCAATATGAAGGGTCAGGTTATCAGCTGGTCCTCAGCCGGTAAGATGGGCTTCAGAGGATCAAAGAAGAACACTCCTTATGCAGCTCAGGTTGCTGCTGAAGATTGTGCAAAGGTTGCATTCGACGCAGGTTTGCGTAAAGTGAGAGCTTTTGTAAAGGGTCCTGGTGCAGGCCGCGAGTCAGCTATCAGAACTATTCACAATGCAGGTATTGAGGTAACTGAAATCATTGACGTTACTCCACTTCCTCACAACGGTTGCAGACCAAAAGGTCGTCGTAGAGTTTAACTGATTAATCGTATAAGAATATGGCTAGATATACTGGACCAAAAACAAAGATTGCTCGCAAATTCGGTGAGCCTATTTATGGACCTGACAAGGCCTATGAGAAGAGAGTTAGAGATAACAAGAACTACCCTTCAGGCCAGCACGGTGCAGCAAAGAAGAGAAAGAAAGTTTCAGAGTACGGTACTCAGTTAAAGGAGAAAGAGAAAGTAAAGTATACTTACGGCGTTCTTGAGAGACAGTTCCGTAACCTCTATACTGAGGCTTCAAGGATGAAGGGAGTTAAGGGTACAAACCTTATCATGCTCCTTGAGTCCAGACTGGACAATATCGTCTACAGGCTTGGTATCGCTCCTACAAGAGCAGCTGCAAGACAGCTCGTAAGCCATCGTCACATTGTTCTCAACGGCGATGTTATGGGTATTCCTTCAGCTCACGTTAAACCTGGTGATGTAGTTGGAGTCAGAGAGAGATCAAAGAGTCTTGAGGTTGTGCAGGCTTCATTGGCTGCATCTCCGGCTCACTACTCTTGGCTCGAGTGGAACCCTGAGAAACTTGAGGGTAAATTCTTAAATTTGCCTGACAGAACAGAGATTCCTGAAAATATTAACGAGCAGCTGATCGTCGAGTTGTACTCTAAGTAACGGCTCGCCAATCCAATAACCCAAAAAACAAAATGTTATGGCGATATTAGCATTTCAAAAACCCGACAAGCTTTTGGTACTCGAATCTACGGATACCTTTGGAAAGTTTGAGTTCAGACCACTCGAACCAAGATATGGAATTACCATTGGTAACGCTTTGAGAAGAGTGCTCTTGTCCTCCCTTGAAGGTTTCGCAATCACTTCCGTAAAGATAGAGGGTGTAGACCACGAGTTTGCAACCATCCACGGAGTTATTGAGGGAGTTATCGATATCATTCTCAACCTTAAGAAGGTTAGATTCAAGAGAATGATCGAGACTGAAGAAGGTGAGACCGTTACACTTTCAATTGGGGGTAAGAAAGAGTTTACCGCCGAGGATATATCTAAGAAGCTCTCCTCTTTCAAGGTTCTCAACCCTGAGCAGCACATCTGCTCAATGGAAGAGTCTGTTAAACTGGTGGTTACTTTGACCATCGGTAAGGGAAGAGGCTGGGTGCCTGCAGATGAGAACAAGAATGAGAATGCTCCTGTAGGAACAATTGCAATAGACTCCATCTTCACTCCTATCGTGAATGTGAAGTACACTGTGGCTCCTTGCCGTATTGCACAGAAGACAGACTACGAGTCTCTCTCTCTGGAGATTACAACAGACGGTTCCATCAATCCGAAAGATGCTCTCTTGGAGGCAGCTAAGATTCTGATATATCACTTTATGCTCTTCTCAGAGGACAAACTTGAGATTGAGGACCCTGGTAAGACAGAGGAAAATTCTCTCAACGAGGACGATATGAGAATGAGACAGCTTCTGAACAACAAGCTTACAGATCAAGATCTTTCAGTAAGAGCTATCAACTGCCTCAAAGCAGCTGATATTGAGACCTTCGCAGACCTTGTATCTCACCAGAAGAGCGAGCTTATGAAGTTCAGAAACTTCGGTAAAAAGTCTATGACAGAGATAGAGGCACTTGTTGAGAAACACGGTCTCCGTTTCGGAATGGATATATCCAAGTATAAAATTGATAAATAGTTTAAGAAATGAGACACAATAAGACAGTTAATCATCTTGGACGTAAGAGCGGACACCGTAAGGCAATGCTTTCAAATATGGCTTGCTCACTCATCATGAACAAGCACATTGAGACTACCCTTGCTAAGGCAAAAGTTCTCAGAACTTATGTTGAGCCGCTTATTACCAAGAGCAAGGACGACACTACAGCAAACCGCCGTGTCGTATTCAGCTATCTCAAGCAGAAAGAGGCTGTTACTGAGCTTTTCAGAACAATTGCACCTAAGGTTGCAGAGCGTCCTGGCGGATACACTCGTATCCTCAAGACAGGCTTCAGAGCAGGCGACGCTGCAGACATGGCTTACATTGAGTTGGTTGACTTCAGCGCAGCAGCTCCTCAGAAAGAGGCTAAGGCTGAGAAGAAGGCAACTACCAGAAGAAGCCGTGCAAAGAAGGCCGCTCCAAAGGCTGAGGCTCCAAAGGCTGAGGCAAAAGAGGAGAAGGCAGAAGAGCCAAAAGCTGAATAAGGTATACTAAACCTAACCTACAAAAAAAGAGGGGTTATCTTCACGATAACCCTTTTTTTGTGATTTGCTCCTCTTTTGCCGAAGAGAGCGCTGACCTTCAGCGGCCCCTCTATTTAGCAAAGTTGCGGGAAGCGAACGGGAGGGCGTTGCGAAGAGCAAGATGCCAATATTCCCAGTTGTGGACTCCGTTGTTGATGCGGAGTTCTGCTTTGATCTTCTTGTCTCTCATCTTCTGGTAGAGAAGAACGGAAAGGTCCATCAAGAAGTCATCATCTCCGCAATCTATGAACCACTTTACGGTTCTGAGTTTCTGTACTGTAGCATCGTCTGCCTTCTCTACAAAATCTATAGCTGAGTTGTCACATACGCTCTGGCAGACAATCAAAAGTTTGTCCTTCTTCTGGTTCTTACCGCCAACCTGTCCGGTCTTGTTGTCCAGCCAGGCGCTCATAGCGTAGCAGGAGGAGAACATATCCGGGTGTCTCTGGCAGTAAACAACGCTGCCGCCACCACCCATGGAGAGGCCCATAATAGCGCGGTGCTCTTTATCCCCCATTATTCTGTATTTTTTCTCCACCTCCGGCAGGAACTCCTGATAGAAGAAATCCTCATAGGGCCAACCCTCTACGTTGAAATAACCGTTCTGGTAGTTTCTGACGTCTGACGCTCCTGCGTTAGGCATAACAATAACCATCTCGCAAGCCTCACCTGTGCCAATAAGCTCATCTGCAATAAGTTTCATACCACCGGACTTATCCCAGTTGGAATAGTTGCCGTAAAGTCCGTGGAGCAGATAGACCACAGGATACTGTTTTGCAGACTTTTCAAAGCCGGTAGGAAGATATACGTTGTACTTCTGCCAGCAGTTGAGTTTTTTACTGTAGATGCTGTCTGTTACTATCTTACCTGCAGTGGCGCTGATGGAGATGCCAAGCAGCAGAATCAGAGAGAGAAAATATTTTTTCATAATCTTGGTAATTATCAATGTTTTAGTTTGTTACTTGCTGAAGTTTCTGGAAGCAAAAGGTAGAGCCAGTTTGAGAGCGGTATGCCAATATTCCCAGTTGTGGCCGCTGTTGCGAACACGGAATTCCGCCTTGATTTTCTTATCTCGCATCTTCTGGTAGAAGAGTACGTTCTGGTCCAAAAGATGATCCTCGTCTCCGCAATCTATGAACCATTTGATGCTGCGGAGGTTTTTAACGGTGTTCTCGTCTGCTTTCTCCACAAAAGCAATGGCTGAGTTCTCCCTTACGCTTCTGTTAAGCATATAGAGCATATTTCCCTGGCGAGCCTTCTCTTCATTGAGATTCTCGGTGTCCAGCCAGGCGCTCATAGCATAGCAGGAGGAGAACATATCCGGGTGCTTCTGGCAGTAAACCGTACAACCTCCTCCACCCATTGAGAGGCCCATAATTGAGCGATGCCCCTTATCTCCCTTGATGCGGTACTTCTTCTCCACCTCTGGCATAAACTCCTGGAAGAAAAAGTCTTCATATCTCCAGCCCGGCACGTTGAAATAACCGTTCTGCACTTTGTATATGTCATAGTCTCCCGCCGTTGGCATCACGATGACCATTGGGCAAGACTCGCCGCTTTTAATCTGCTCATCTGCAACGAGTTTCATTCTGCCCATCTTATCCCAGTCCTCGTATGCTCCATACATACCGTGGAGCAGATAGACCACCGGATATTGCTCATTTGACTGATCAAAACCATCCGGAAGATAGACGTTATACTTGATTGTGAAATTTAGGATGTTGCTCTTGATTGAGTCTGTAACAATCTTACCTGCATTGGCTCCAACTACAGAACAAGCAAGCAAAATCAATGGAAGAAGAATCTTTTTCATAACAGGTGGTTTTTACAAAGATAGTGAAAATTTCCAGAGCTTGGAGTGGCGGGGTTGCTTTGGGGTATGGAAGATTACATAGACCCAATTGCCGTGAATGTCAAGCCCTTCCGGCTCATCAAAAAGAGCGTTGAGGTTCTGGGTACGTTCAATCTGTTTGGTTTTAAGGTTCACAATATGGAGGAGTCTGTCATAAGGAGGATAGCCGTCCGGAAGAAAGGCATAGTCTCCCATCACAAAACTTCCCTGCCAAATGTTGATACCCTCTTCAATGCGTGTAACATCCAACACATCTGCATCTTTCAGATGTACTTCCCCGTTGGCGTCAGAGTCTTTGAGTTTAGGCATCTTGAACTTTTTCAGAATCTTGAACTTGCCGTTTATACCGCCGAACGTATAAATGAAACCGTTCTTAACGTCTGCACACCAGTCAATTGAACCGGGGTAATCCGTTCCCTCATAGTAAATCTTCTGAACAATTTTTCCGCGGCCGTTATTGATATCAGTTACAAGACAGGCATGTTTTCCCCTGCACTCGGAGACGTAAAGCAGAGGTAATTTATCTTTCTTGGAAAATTTCTCTTTACCAAAGAAGGCGTTGTTGCAATGAGAGTTGTTGCCCTCCATCATAAAGGCGGAAACCAGCGTTTTCTTCTTCATGTCAAATATGCAGCACATGCCCTTATCATGCAGAACCACAGCATATTGCTTATACATTGCAAATCCCTGGGTTGAGCCCTTTACTTTTACGCTGTCCGGTGTCCAATCTGCAAAATCACAGACAAACTCCGCGGTAAGAGGTACCTTTGCAGCATCCTTAATCTTTACCTGCGCAGTTGCTAAACAACCTGCAAACATCAACAGTGCAACAATCCAAAATCTTTTCATATCAAACTATTTTTGTATGTGGTGAGATGCTTTGTATTTTTTGATTTCTTCCGCCATTCTTGAGTGGCACTCGGGATTAATGCGGCTCTCTGTAAAGCGCTCAAATATATACCTTTGCGCCACCTCTGAAGGATGAGTCATATCCTCCGCGTACCAGCGGTAATCTCTCAGTTCATCCATCATAATTTCGTATGACGGGAAGTACTCCAATGCTCTGGTTCTATCCTCTTTAATTGCACCGTCTATTGCAACAAGCAGCGTAGCTTTGCTTACCTTGTTACCGTGAGCTCCGTCCGCCAGGTGACGTATAGGACTAACGTTCAGTATGATGCGTTTCTTTGGAAAGAGCTCTGCAATTTGAAGAAGAAGCCCCTTCTGCTCATCTGCAGATATGAACTCTCTAACAAACTCACCTGCAGGCCTTTTATGACAGTTAGACACAACAAAGTTTGTGTTCTTGAGTTTGAAGACAAAGGATGTTCCCAGCGTAATTATCAGAGTATCCGCCTTATACAAAAACTCGGATGAGGCCTCCAACTCTGCGTTTGCTTTCTTTAGAAAATCATCTGCAGTAAAACCCTCCGCCTCTTTCAATCCGCACCTTGAGTGATGAGCCCATGTCACAAACCTTCCGTCCGGACGCAGAAAGACATCACCCTTTGTAAACATCGGATTGTCAGCGCTTCTGACAACGCCGCACACTGCCGCCATTCTTACCAGAGAATTGTAGACGGAGCAGACGTTGTAGAGAGTTCCGAAGGGATTTACCATACAGTCAAAGCCGTACATCTTCATCATCTCTCCCATATTATCAGCAAAGCAACTTCCAAGTGTCAGAATCTTGCTTGAGTAGTCTATCTGTTTCTCTGAAACGGGAATATCTACAGGTGTAATTATTTTCATCTCAGTATGTTTTGTTTTATCTTTTTTAATCCTGCTCTTTTAAGCGGGGAGTCTTTAAACAGGGTGTTAAACTCCTCTTCGCTAAGATTGTTCCAATACTCTTCCGTGCTGTTTTCCAATAGTTTGCGGTTAACGTTAAACTCCTCCCAACCCGGCAGATTGAACTTGTTCCAAGGACAGGCATTGGTGCAGTCATCACAGCCGAATATCCACTTTTCTGTTTCAACGCTCTTCTCCCTTACAGGCTCTTCCGTCAGTGGTTCCTCTATTGTCTTGTAGGAAAGACATTTAGAAGCGTCTATCTTATTGGGTGCATAGAGCGCCTTCTGAGAGCAAGCATCCAAACATCTTGTACAGTTTCCACAACCAATTGAGGGTGAGAGTATTTCAGACTGCGGCAGTTCCGCAGTGGTAATGATTATTCCAATGAAGTTCTTGATTCCTACCTTGGGACTGATCAAAAAGTTGTTCTTCCCAATAAAGCCCAATCCGGCTCTTACTCCCCAGGCTCTCTCCATAACTGGTGCGGAATCCGTAAAGACACGACTTGCGGCACCTACCTCATTTTTAAGGAGTTGTGCAACTATGTAAAGTTTGTTTTTGATGACGGAATGGTAATCCGTTCCGTATGCAAACTGTGAGATTTTAAGCCCAGGAGCAACATTATTCTTTTCTGCTCTCTCTGTTTTTGAAGAGAAGGGTGCCAAAAAGACAATCACGCTCTTTGCCCCCTCCACCAGAAGAGAGGGGTCCATCCTCTTGTCAAAGTTGCGGCTCAGATACTCCATACGCCCAAAATGGCCCAGCCTCTCTGCCTCCAGAAAACGACTCTCCTCTAGGGAATCCGTGAGGGAGTGCACCCGGGCAAAGCCAACGTCTGCAAAGCCGAGCTCCTCTGCCAGGAGTTGGATTCTCTCTTTGAGTTGCTCTTTTGAGATTGCAGGCGTCATCTACTCTAATACTTAAAATTCTCTTGCAAGTTAAGACATTTTTCTTTTAAATTTGTGGGAAATAAGCAACAATTGCTTTGAAGTTTAAAATTTGGAGACAGAATGAAAAAGATATTGGTAGTAGGCGCCGGCGGGCAGATTGGAACTGAACTGGTTCCTCATCTTCAGAAAAAGTATGGAGAGGAGAACGTTATTGCCGGTGAGGTAAGAGAAGAGGTAGTAAAGAAACTCTCTGAAAAATGCATCGCGATAAAACTGGATGCTCTTGATTTTCAGGGTTATGGAGAGGCTATTAAAAAGTATCAGATAGACGGTATTTACAACCTGGTTGCGCTGCTTTCTGCAAAGGGAGAACTCAATCCGGACCTGGCTTGGAAGATCAATATGGGAGCTCTTTTGAACTCTCTCAACCTTGCCCGCGAGTTTAAGTGCGCGCTCTTTACCCCTTCATCCATAGGCGCTTTCGGCAGCAACACCCCTCATCAGATGACTCCTCAGGATACCATTATGAGGCCGGATACCATCTACGGAGTATGCAAAGTTTCCGGAGAACTTCTCAGCGATTATTACTTTAAGAGATTCGGTGTAGATACCCGCAGCGTACGCTTCCCTGGCATTATCTCCAACGGTTGCATGCCTGGCGGCGGTACAACAGATTACGCAGTCGAGGTCTTCTATGAGGCTGTAAAGAACGGCAGATACACTTGCACCGTTCCTTCAGACGCCTATATGGATATGCTCTATATGCCTGATGCACTGGAAGCTACAACTCAGCTGATGGAGGCGGATCCTTCCAAACTCATCCACCGCAACAGTTTCAACATTGCCTCAATGAGCTTCACTCCGGAGCAGCTCTTCACTGAAATTAAAAAGAGAATCCCTTCATTCACCTGGGATTATAACATAGACCCTGTAAAGGCCGCCATTGCAGCAAGTTGGCCTGATGTAATGGATGACAGTTGCGCCCGTAACGAGTGGGGCTGGAATCCAAAGTGGGGCCTGGGTGAGATGATAGATGATATGCTCAAGGTCTGCAAGGAAAAACTTGCCAGAGGGGAGTACTAATCCGTTCGCTTCTCGCAACTTCTCCAAGTAGTTTTTTTTGACGTAAACAAGATTAATTGATGAGTATTATTTGGAGTTGTGATATTTTTGTTATACATTTGCGTTACTATGCATAACACTATGGGAACAACAGTAACAAAAGTACAAACAGCATTTCGTTTAGACGAAGAACTTTTAAATAAGCTTAAGGTCAAAGCCAAAAAGGAAAATAGGAGTCTGAACAACTATGTAGAAACCAAATTAATGGAGGTTGCCTACGATGAGCCAAACGAAGAGACAATAGCCGCAATTAACGAGGTTAAAAGCGGTAAAAAACTGGAAAAATTAGATTTACAAAAGTTTAAGGAGTTTTTAGAGGCGCTTTGATTATGTGGGAGATCGTTTATTCGGGAAGATTCAAGAAAGATCTTAAGAAATATAAAAATCAAGAAGACAAGATAGAGGCTCTTCAAAATGTTCTCTTACAATTGCAAGAAAGAGGAATGGTAGACGATGAATACCGCCCCCACGCCTTGCTTGGAAACTACAAAGGTCTTTTAGAATGTCATATACAAAACGATTTCCTTTTAATCTGGTCTGATGAAACAGAACATAAAATCTGCCTCATCAGACTGGGCTCTCATTCAGAACTTTTTAAATAAAATCACAACTTGTTCTTTTTACGGAATCTCCGTAACTTGCAGACAACTTTTTCCAATTTTATGAAAAGAATAACTGCATCTTCGTTGTTTCTAATTATTTCTTATTTGGCTTTTGCCCAAACTTCTGTTCACTATGCCTATGACACAAATGGTCCTTTAGGCTTATACTGCTATAAAGACTGCTCGAGAAACAACTAAGACGGGACCTTACGATAACTTTTAGAAATAGTAGGGAGAAAGTTGCATAATGTAGGGAGAAAATTACTACTTTTGCAAAAAAGTAGGGAGAAATGGACAGCAGCGAGAAGCTGATAGAACTCATTCAGCGGTATAAACAACTTGGTATTGATTCACAGATAGACTATGAAAAGTTCTATCTGTACTCAATTATTACACACTCAACGGCCATTGAAGGCTCCACCGTAACTGAGATTGAAAATCAACTGCTCTTTGATGAAGGCCTTTCCGCCGGCGGAAAACCCATAAGAGAACAGATGATGAATTTGGACCTGAAAGCCGCTTATGAAGATAGTATTCGTTTGGCCAAAAGTCATACACAGTTTTCTGTAGAGATGCTCAAGAATCTCTCTCGTCTGGTGATGCAACATACAGGCTCAACATATAAAACAGCACTGGGAGAATTCTCTTCTGCAGAAGGAGATTTAAGACTTGTTAATGTAACAGCGGGAGTGGGAGGAAGATCTTATATGAGTTTTCAGAAAGTTCCGGAGAAATTGCAAGAGTTCTGTAACTGGGTAAATTCCAAACGATTAGAGATGATGAGCGTTGCTCAGAAATATGATTTTACTTTTGAAACTCATTACAGACTTGTAACCATTCATCCTTGGGCAGATGGCAACGGCAGAATGGCACGCCTGATTATGAACTACTTACAATTTGAATTTGGTTTGATTCCTTCAAAGGTTTTAAAAGAAGAGAGAGGTGCATACATCAATGCTCTCATTGAAACCAGAGAGAAAGATGACATAACCATTTTCAAAAAGTTCATGACAAATCAGATGATTAGAACCCTCTCCGATGAGATAGATCTCTTCCTCAAATCTACTGAAAATGAGAACTTTTTTAAAGAAGAGAGAGTCGTCTATAAGAAGGTTAAAACAAGAGATAAGATTCTTCAACTCTTATCCGCTAACCCAAAACATACAACACAAAAACTTGCTCAAGAGATTGGCATAACAACCAAAGCTGTTGAGAAACAGTTAGCAAAACTGAAAGCAGAATCTCTTCTTCGCAGAGATGGTCCGGATAAAGGAGGCCGCTGGGTGGTTATTTAGGAGCGATGCGGTAGAGGTAGTAGGCTATGAAGGCGTAGATGACGTTAGGGAGCCAAAGGGCTATGAACGGCGGCAGGGTGCCGGAGTAAACGAACATCTGTGAGAATCTGAGGAAGAGTATGTAGGAGAAGCTGAGGGCTATTCCTATTCCTATGTTCATACCAATTCCACCTCTTCTCTTCTTGGAGGAGAGTGATACTCCTATGAGCGTAAGGATGAATGCTGCAAACGGCATTGCCCAACGGGTATTTTTTTCAATGAGAGAGTACTGGATGGTGTCATCTCCGCGGAGTCTCTGATCTCTGATAAGTTTTCTGAGCTGACGGGCCGGAAGAGCCTGAACGGTATTTTTCTTCCTGTAGAAATCCTCTATGGTTAAGGCAATTACGGTATCTCTCCTTTTTCCTGAAGTGACGCTCTCCAGTCCATCTTCATACTGACGGAGAACAAAGTCTTTCAAAATCCATCCCTGTTTTGTGGAGTCCCACTGCGCCTCGTTGGCTGAGAGCTTGGACTTAATATCATGACCTTCAATGCTCTCCAGTGTGAAGCCATAAGCGGTGTTGTTGAACGGGCTGAAACTCTGGACGTAAACAAAGGTTCCCGGAGCAATCTGATAGTGGACGTTGCGGCTGCCCGCCTCATATTTTGCCTTTACGTATTTGTTCTCAAATGCAAGTCTGCCTCTGTTGCAAGGAGGTACAACATAGAGGTTTAGAATAAGCGTAAAGAGGGCAATTGCAGCGGAGGAGACGAAGTAGGGCCACATAAATCTCTTGAAGCTGATACCGCCCGCCAGTATTGCAATAATCTCAGTGTTTGCCGCCATCTTAGAGGTAAAAAAGATTACCGTAATGAAGACAAACATTGGGGAGAACATATTTACAAAGTAAGGGATGAAGTTTGCATAGTACTGGAAAATAATCAGTTGGATAGGGGCCTGATGGTCTACAAACTTATCTATCTTCTCACTGAGGTCAAAGATGATGACAATGCCTATGATAAGCAGCAAAGCAATAGCATAGGTACCAATAAACTTCTTTATGATGTACCTGTCTATGGTTGTAATCTGAGGCTTGAAGTCTCTGATTTTCTGCTTTATGTTCTCTATACTGAATGTCATCCTCTTGTTATCTTGTTATTCTTTGGGAGAGTTTACCAACAACGCTCTCTTTCCAGACCTTGAAGTTTCCCTGCAAAATATGCTCCCTTGCCTTTGTTACAAGGTCCAGATAGAAGGCCAGGTTGTGGCTGCTTGCTATCTGTGCCCCCAGCATCTCTCCTGCAATGAACATATGCCTCAGGTAGGCCTTGGTGTAGGCTCTGTCTACAAAGGAGGTGCCGTTAGGGTCTATTGGGGAGAAATCATCCTCCCAGCACTTGTTCTTTATGTTGATGGTGCCTTCCCAGGTGAAAATCTGACCGTTACGGCCGTTGCGGGTAGGCATTACGCAGTCAAACATATCTACTCCGCGGTCTATTCCCTCAAGAATGTTGGCCGGAGTTCCAACTCCCATAAGATAGCGTGGCTTGTCTGCAGGAAGCTCTGTCTTAAGCACATCCAACATCTCATACATCTTCTCTGTTGGCTCTCCTACGGAAAGTCCTCCAATGGCGCATCCGTCCATATCCGCCTCTGCCACCACTCTTGCCGCCTCTCTTCTGAGTTCCGGATAGACGCAGCCCTGAACAATCGGGAAGAAGAGCTGGCGGTATCCGTAGAGGGGCTCGGTCTCCTTAAAGTGCTTGATGCAGCGTTTCAGCCACCTGTGGGTGAGCTCCATGGACTTCTTTGCATAGTTGTAGTCTGCCGTTCCCGGAGTGCACTCATCCAGCGCCATCATTATGTCCGCACCAATCATCCTCTGAATCTCAATGTTGTTCTCCGGAGTGAAGATGTGCTTGGAACCGTCTATGTGTGAGCGGAATGTGCAGCCCTCCTCTGTAATCTTGCGGCGGGCGGCCAGTGAAAAGACCTGGAATCCGCCGCTGTCCGTAAGGATTGGACGGTCCCATCCCACAAACTTATGCAGTCCTCCCGCCTTGTTAATCAGCTCCGTACCCGGACGGAGCAGCAGGTGGTATGTGTTGCCCAAGATGATCTTGGCTCCGATGTCCTCCTTTAAATCCCTGTGGTAAACGCCCTTTACGCTCCCCACCGTACCCACCGGCATAAAGATAGGGGTGGGTATATCTCCGTGCCCGGTGTGTAAAACGGCCGCACGCGCATAACTATCGGGAGTGGTATGAATATCTTCAAACAGCATAACGGACAAAAGTACAAAAATAATATTGTATCTTTGACGTATTAGACAAATCCATTCATCATTATGAGCCGATTGTTATTTATATTGCTCTACACACTACTTCTATGTTGTGGCTGTGTCCGGGAAGATAGTTTAGGACCGTATGATAACTCAAAATCTTTAGATATTTCAAAACTGCATCCAACGGGAACCCTTCCTGTTCATTTAGGTAAATATGACCTTCGTGCACATACCAAGTCAAATGGCTCATATTTAGACACAAGTATGATATGTATAGATTCTCTGATTGACTTCACCAGCGTAAGACAGGTCTATTTTGAGGATAGTAAGTGGTTGTATGATCAGTTCTCTTTAAAATCCAATAAAGAGGGTTTATATGGAGCCTTAACCAAGAGCCATAAGGACTTCAAAGATTCTTTAGTGCCTATAAAATGTTTTTTCCTAAAGGTCTCAAATACAGAGAAGAAACAACTCTCCGAGTATGTTGTTACCATGCTTCCGCAGCTCTCTTACTATCAGAAAAATCCAGACTATGATTATATAACCAAACCAAATTTTAGCGGATTAATCTTATATTCAGACAAATGTGGGAATCTTCTTAGAACCGAATATCTTCAAAACGGGGAAATAAGACGTTATTCTCTGTCTCCAAAGTCAGATAATTATACAAAGTCTCCCAAAACAAAATCTGCAGTACTTACATGTTCAATATGTGGATGTGATACAATGGAACCAGATGGCAAGTGTATTGCTTGTAAAGAGATTGAACTTGATGAAATATATATTTTTTCAGGCGGAATAGACTGGGATAACTTCATAAGAATGAAGTTATATGAGCTGGCTCATTCACAAGGTTTCATAGCTCCTGATGGGGGAGGTGGTGGGGGATTTCCAGACCCGGAAGGTCCTGGGGGAAACATAGAAAATACAGACACACGTGTAGCTATAGTTTGTCGGGGTACCGGTTGTTTTGATGCCTTATTAACCATTAGTTTTTTGGCAAAAGAAAGTGTTTTTTCTTATACTGCCCCTTTTCGTGGTTCGGAAAGAACCTGCTGGTTCAAGCAGTGGACACCAGGCAATGTTGTCTCATCTCACCAAATCTCTATTACAAATAATGTAATTACCATTCAAGCCGTCAAGGAAAACCAAACATTAAATGCTTTTTATACAACGAATAGTTCTTGTGATTCCATTGCCAGATTTATGCAGGATGGAATGCTCAGGACTGTGGTAGATACACTTTATAAATTTCTTTCGATTCAAAATGGTTTTTATGGTAATTCCCCTAACGAATTGTATTCTGTTCTATATAATGACATTAGGGGGTATTCTGTGGGTGTTGGAGGTCATCATAACGTCATAATTCCATTGAACAGCACTCCTCAATCTGGTATTTTACCCCACCAACTCATACATCATTCGCATTATCATACAAGCGGATGTTTAAGTCCAAGTATTCAAGATTTAGTCACATTATGCTTGTTTTTTTACCATGATTGTGCCGAGGGTTATATTTATAAGTCAACATTTAGTATTATTGTTGACAATTCTTTTGTGGTTATAAAAATGAAAGACTTTTTAAAGTTTCAATCGTTCTTTAATAAATATTTAATAGACACCACAACTAGTCTTTGGTATAAAGAACAAGAAAAGGTGCTTTTAGGTGAATTCAAAGAAGAGTTCAATAAATACATAAATACGAGTCCACAACAATATGAGCAAGTAAGAGCTACAAAAGCAATTTTAGATACAATGGGACTAACACTCTTTTGGGGTACAAAGAAATCAGACACAACTAACGCGATTTTTTTACAGTGGAACAATACGGACCTATTTAACGCAACGCCTATACAACTTGGATGTATCAGCTCATTAAGTTTATAATCTAGGAGAAATGAAAAAGATTATTATTTGGGTTTTACTAGTAATTTGTTTACCTAAGGCATATTGTCAGACCTTTGAAGAATTGCCGCTTGACCAACAAAACCGTTTTTTTGAAGGGTATTGGAAATACACATCAAACAATATGGATACTATTTTCATATTGAAAATAAAACATTTCGAAAGCCAGACGGGTGATGTCTATATCGGATCATATCTTTTAAAAGATCATGATACAATAAGCGGAAATATAACAGATATGTCAGAATTTCTGGTGTTTTCTTCTTATGAGGATTATAGAACGCTTAAGTCTGTAAAATTTTCTCAAAACAAGCTAAAGCGGTGGTTTTCTATGTTTCTTCTTGAAGATAGTGCAAGTAAAATTTGTGGCTATTTTTACGATTATCTTAAGAATCATTCGTATGGAGAAGTGACCATGGAGGTTCTTTCCGCCCAAACCGGACAGGAAACAATCAGTTGGTCGTTGGATTTAGGAGAAGGTGTGTTTTTCTATCCGGAAGATGTTGACCCAAACGAATACTTTTCCTTCTCTGTTCCGAAGAACATGGTTTTTGCTAAAATACATGATTTGACCGAGTTTGAGATTTACGGAATCTATTTACCCCCATTCCCAATGCAAATGGAGATGATTTTCCCGGATTAATTATTAGTGTGGGGATTTGATTAAGATGGTTTATAAAGATATTGTATATTTGTAGTACATCACTAAGGAAATAAAACAAACCTATATGAAAAACAAATCTAAGAAGAGTGCGCCTGTGCTTGGGTTCCTGGGACCTAAGTTTATGAAGGTTGCACTCGTAATCATTGTTATTGGTTTTATCTGCGGCATTGCAAACGGCAAGGTCTTTAAAAAGGATGCTCCTCAGACAGAGGTGGTAGAGCAGGTTACAACTGCTGCCGGACAGGCTGTTGAGGCGGCTGGACAGGCAGTAGATAATGCCGTTAACGTTATTGAAGGGGTTCCGGCAGATGCGTCTCAGGAGTTGGACAAAGATGAGGCTCTTGCAAAGAGAAAAGAGATGTTCAGCAGAATTCTGGAGGAGAAGAAACTCTCCTTCAACATTGTCTCAATACTAAAAGGTCTTTTGGGAATTATTGCAATCGTATTCATTGCATGGCTCTTCTCTTCTGACCGTAAAAAGATTAACTGGAGAACGGTTGGAACCGCTCTGCTTCTGCAGTTTATAATTGCCTTCTCCGTTCTGATGTTCCCTGCTGTGCAGAAGTTCTTTGAGGTCTTCGGCAAGTGCTTTGTGGCCGTTTTGGGGTGGACCAAGGCGGGTGCGGACTTTTTGTTCGGACCTCTGATGGATACAACCGGCATTGGTTATATCTTTGTCTTTCAGATTCTTCCAACCATTGTCTTCTTCTCGGCACTCACATCCCTATTCTTCTATCTGGGTATCCTTCAGAAGATTGTATGGTTTATGGGTTGGATTATGACCAAGCTTATGAAGATCTCCGGAGCGGAGTCTCTCTCCTGCGCAGGTAACATATTCCTAGGTCAGACAGAGGCACCTCTGATGGTTAAAGAGTATATACCTAAGATGACACGCAGTGAGTTGATGCTCATTATGGTATCCGGAATGGCCACAATGAGTGGAGGAGTGCTGGCGGCATATATTGGAATGTTGGGGTGCGGAGACCCGGTAATGACGGTTGAGTTTGCCAAGCACCTGTTGAGTGCCTCCGTAATGGCGGCGCCTGGTGCAATTGCAATGGCAAAGATTCTCAAACCACAGACTGAGGAGATAGATACCACCGTTGAAGTTTCCAAAGAGAAACTAGGAGACAACGTGCTGGATGCAATCTCAATAGGAACAACTCAGGGACTCAAACTTGCAACAAACGTTGCAGCAATGTTGCTTGTGTTCTACGCTTTGATTGCCGGAGTTAACTACATTCTCAACATCATCAGCTTCCCTGCAATGGACCGTTGGATTGCTGATTTCTCAGGCGGAAGATATACGGACCTCTCTCTGGAGTGCATACTCTCTTATGTCTTCTCACCTCTTATCTGGCTGATTGGTGTTCCAGGCGGAGATATTCCATTTGTAGCCAGACTGTTGGGAGAGAAACTCATCCTTACCGAGTTCATAGGTTACGGCTCACTGACAGAGATGTTGCAGAACTCCGTATTCTCTTCTCCTAAGTCTATAGTTATGGCAACATACGTACTCTGCGGATTTGCAAACTTTGCATCCATAGGTATCATAATCGGAGGCGTTGGAGGAATGGCACCAAACAAACAATCCATACTTGGAGAGTACGGTTTGCGTGCACTGCTGGGTGCTGCATTGGTAGCGCTGGTTTCCGCTTCTATGGTTGGTATGTTCCTGTCTTAAAGCCTTTAAGAGGCTCGGCTTAACCGAGGATTTCTGAAAGATTGATTAGACTGCTGTTGAGGTTTTTTGCATTCTCCACAGCAGTTTTTTCATTCTCTACAAGATGAACGTTAATGTTGCTGAGACAGATCTGAGAGAGAGCGGTCTCAATAAGTGCGGCATCATCTGCGCTGTAGCAGAAGGAGTGCACCTCAATCTCCGGATGAACAAGGGCAAACATCAGTGAGAACTGGCCGTGCCTCTCTCCAATAACTGAGAGAGTTTGATAAGGTTTATTTCCATCTATCCAACTACTGAAATCATTATGTTTTCTGAGCAATCTTTTTGTCTCATGCTCAAGACTGATGCCCTTGTATATATATCTGTAAATAAGATAGTGATGGAAGAAGTGAGTATTGAGTATCTCCTTCTTTGGAAGTTGACTGAGGATTACGGTTCCGCGGGCAATGAGAGAGTTACTTTTTGGATGGATGTTCTCCAAACCATAAAGGGTAAAATTCAAAGAAGAGTTTATGGACTTTAAGAAAAACTTACTGAGTAGAGTTTGTCTGTTTGAGTCTGATGCAAAGGTACTACAAACTGTTTGAGCGGAGCGGACGGCATCTTTGGAGGCGCTGTCTATCTGCAGTTTAACGCCGGGGATATATGAGGTGTTGAAGAGGCGCTGAACAGGGTAGGTGATGTAGAAGAAGAGAGTGCGGAGAAGCTGCTCTATGGTTATTGGATTTTGTCTTACGCTCTCTTTGGTTCTTACCAGCCATTTGAATATTGCAGGGGGAACAATCCACGCCATAAAGACAACGGAGAACATTCCAATTATTGTAACCTCTGCAAGTGAGTGAACAGCAGGGTGTTTGGCAATAATCAGAGAACCCATTCCAATAAACATTATAAGGGCGGAGATTATGATGCTGTTCTTAAATGAGGCCAAAACTTTTTTTCTGTAGGCGTATTCATCTATCAATCCTTCAGTTATGAAGATGGTGTAGTCATCTCCCTGTCCGAATATAAATGTTGCAAGAATAACGTTAACAATGTTGAAACTCATTCCAAGCAGGGACATTATACCCAGAATCCAGATCCAACCCATAGCCATAGGAAGGAATGCCAACAGGCTGAGTTCCAGTCTTCCGAATGAGAGCCAGAGGAATATGAAGACAATCAATCCACAGGCAAATCCAATGTAGTTGAAATCATTGGTAAGGGAGTTGGCCATTGCGCTGTTCATTCCAACAAAGTCAAAGGCATAACCGTTATCCTTAAGATTATCATTGATTGCATCCTCAATGTATGAGAAGTCTTTGCCCTCCGCTTCAATCTTATCTACAACGCAGCAGCGTCCTTCAACCTCTGCAAAAGAACTGGTAAGAAGCAGTGAACGGAGGGATGAAAAATCTTCAAAATTCAGGGTTTTATACTCTTTATTGAGGATCTCTTCAAACTCTTTAAATGCCTCATTGTTAAAGCCGTATTGCTTAGCCTTCTCTTTCAGATGATGCAGAGTGTTTTCCCTGTTTTCCTTCCAAAACTCTTCCCATTTTTTTATTCTCACTTCCTGTTCTTTTTGAGATCCGATCAGAGAATTTACATTGGAGTAATTCTTAATTTTTCCCTCCTCTTTGAGTCTGTTCAGCAATGGAGTGACAGATGCTCTTTGAGAGAGGGCTTTGTCCCAACTCTCTCCCTCTGCCACAAGGTAAAGGTTGGAAGTGTCTAATATGCCGGCAGATACGTTGAGATCTGCAAGAAGCTGTTTCTGCTCTTTGGAGATATAGTTTATATTCTGGATGTTGGTGTCAAAAGAGACACCGGTGCTGAACCAGGCAAAAACAATCGTGAGAATCAGAGTTACCCAAAGTAGCCAGGGATGTTTTTCCGGAGAGGCGGTGGAGAGCCAGCCAAAAGAGAGACGCTCGGTTTGCTCTGATTGTCTGGTTTTTACAAGGTGCGGCAAAAAGATCAGTACAAAGAGAATGGTTCCAATGAGCATAAAGGCAGCAAAGAATCCGAGGTCTCTGAGTGCCGGTGAGTTGAGCGGCATAAGTGCGGCAAAGGCGCCAACGGTTGTGATGTTGCCTATCAGAAGAGGCGGCACCATCTCCTTCAGAAGTTGCCTCATTGTGCCGGCGCTTTCAGTGTGAGCCACAAAGTGGAGCGGATAGTTAACTGCTATTCCAATGATGACGGAACCTATGCCCAGAACTATAAGGGAGACGTCACTGCGAATTACTGATATAAAGCCCATTGCAAAGAGCCAGCCAAATAGGATGGTTACTCCTATAAAGAGCAGGTTCTTTGTTTTGCGGAAGGAGTAAATGAGCAGAAATATGATAAGGGTAATAGCTATGGAGACTGCCCACTGACTGTCTTTTTTTATTCTGGTTGCATTACCAACTGCAATGACAGGAGCTCCGGTAAAGGAGATTTTAACATCCGGAAAGAGTTTGGATGTCTCTTGTGCTACGCTGTCTATATAGTTGACCAGCAGGTTGTTGTTAGCGGACTCCATTGCTCCGTATGGGGAGGTCATCATTACCGCTGCATACTTTCTTCCCGGAGTATAGATGTATCCGTTGTCATACTCTACCGGCATTGAGGAGAGGGCCTTTTGAAGACGTCCCATAACGGAAGAAAAAAGGTTGAGCGGGTCTTTGGTTATCTTGGAGGAGATGATGCCGGTGGAGGGGAGCATCATCATTGTAACATCCTGGGAGAGTTGCTCTTCCACGCCCTGCGGGTCTGAGATTATCCGCTCAATATGAGTGTAGTCTGAGTCTGAGAGCATAAGCGGAATATTGCCGTAGATGAAATCCGTTATGCCGGAGAACTCCTCAAAGTCTATCTGAGACATCACCTCACTTATGTGCTTTGTCTTTGATGAGGCAATAATGTTTGCAAAGGTGTCAACGGCTTGTGTTATACGCTCTTCTATCCCATTGTTGGCGGAGAAGAGTGCAATCACTCTTTGACCGCCTGTAATATCCTGGTAAAGAGCCATTGCCCTCTGCTGCTTGCCGCTTATGGGGAGGAAATCATAGATATTCTCATTGTACTTCAGAGCGGCGGTCATAACAATCAGAAGAATAGTTATGCCAGCCAGAAGACCGAAGCATAAACTCCGCTTTTTCTTAAGGTAATCGTAGATATTCAAGAAGAATTGCACCATCTTCTTATCTCAGATATTGTTTTGAAACGGTGTAAAGATCTTTGAAGAAAGTGAGTTCTTTCTCCCCGATGGCCTGTAGCATATCCCCCAACTGATCAAAAGTGTAGTTCTCTTCCGTGCTTCTCTTTTTGAACATTCTGGAGATCTTGTAGGCAAAGTCTCTCCACATATCTCCAATCTCAGTCATCCTTTGAGAGAAGGCGTTAAACTCCTCTATACCTGTCTTTTGCACAGCCTCCTGTAGGAAGGCTCCGTAGATGAAACGGAAGCCTGCGCCGCCGGTTCCAATCTCCTCAAGCATGCGGACAATCTGCGCAAGGTTCAGAAGCGCCCTTCTTCTTCCCATCTTCTTCTCCCACTTGCGGATTCTTCTGGAGAGATAGAGGATGCCTTTGGCTCCCACCATGTGAATGGGAGTAAAGGCCATAAGTTTGGAGGTCTTACGGATGGATTTGAGAATGAGAGTCCTCATATCCGGAAGCTCCTTAGGAACTGACTCAATCCAATACATCTGACCCATAAGCGGATAGGTGCCTCCCTTTGCAAACCTCACGGTTTGCAGGTCTTTATAGGAGATGGTAACTTTCTGTGTGATGTTGGAATCCAAAACGGAGTACTCTCCGGTTTTTTCATCCTTTCCTATTATGCAGATATTGTGGCCGTTAAAGTGGAAGCGGTACTCTACTGGAACATAAGGCAGGTAGTACATTCCCACTACGCAACCTACTGGAATGCCTTTACTCAGGAGTTCATCCAGTTTGCTCATTGCCTTCTCCTGATTGAAGAAGCGCTTGGTCTTTCTCTTGATTCCCAGTAGTTTGGTGATGCGACTGAAGAAGACGCCCGGAAATGTGCGGAAGGAGGTAAGGGACATTCCGCTCAGTTTTATGAAAGGAAGATGGGTAAAGAAGAGTCCGCTTGCAAGGCCGAAGACCATTGGCTCAGAGAGGTTTATGCCGTAGTATCTGAGCAGTGCGGAAACGGTTCCGTTCTCGCAGTGGGCAGCCTGTTTATGATCTAACTTTAGTTCCATCTTAACTTTCCGGCACTCTTTTTAGTTCTTCAACTGAGATTCTCAGGGCCTTTGCATAGATGGCCAGCGTCTCATCATCCAGTTGGTCAAAATACTTGGTCTTAAGGTGTTTGCGTATGGTATGCCTTCTAAGCCCTGTATATTTTGCCATCAGTTTTACGCTCATAATGTGCCTGGCAAGGTGATATTCCAGAGGTGAACTCTCTCCCTTTTTTACCCTCTCTGCAATCTCTTTACACTTCTCTTTTATCTCATCCCATGCCATATCAAGCGCCTCAGTCTTAGGGTCCCAGCCGCTGCTCAGCACAGCCTTGTACTCTCCGTTTTCATCCACCGCATAGTTTACATCTCTTACGATGGTATCTTTGTAGTACTTTAAATCCTGTGGGACATCCTTAACCTTCATAGCACACTTAATATCAGCAAACTGTGAGCATGCAATAGCAGTATGAGAAGCGGGCGCTTTCCGGTATCATAACAAGAATCTTCTCTCCCTTCTTCAGTTTTCCGGAGTAGAGAAGCTCCTCAATCATAGCGTATGCGGAGGCGGATGCTATGTTTCCAACCTTTGGAAGGTTGATAAACCACTTCTTTTCATCAATATAGAATCCGCGCTTTTTGGTTTCGTTTAATATCTTCTCCTTAAAGAACATAGATGAGAGGTGAGGTAGGAACCAGTTAACATCATTTGGAGTGAACTTGTGCTTCTTTGCAAGCTGAAGTAGGAAATCAATTCCAAGTTTCACAATATGCTCAGAGAGCATGCGGGTATCTTGCTTAACTGCAAAGAGAGATTTTGTAAGCCACTCTTGCTCAGGGTATTCCGCCCATCCCTTGAGTTCTCCCTCCTCCGTTTTATCTGCTCCGGCATACATGCAGGTAGGCTTGGTATTGGCAAAGGAGGTGATCTCAATCCAATCTATCTTCAAAGAGAGTTGCTCTTTATTTGGCTGTGGCTCAAGCAGAAGCGCAAAGGCTCCGTCTGAGAGCATCCAACGCAGAAACTCCTTTTCAAAGGCCAGAATAGGCTGGTCCTCCAAAGAGGCGAGATGCTCTGATTCCTTCTGAAAATAAGAGGCCTTCATCCAGGAGGAGAGTCTCTCTGAGGCAGAGGCTACGGCATTTTTTGCCTCCCCGCTCTTTACAGCCATATAGGCGTACTTGAGTGCGTCCGCACCCGTGCAGCAGGAGCCGCAGAAGGAGACAACCTCAGTGTTGCGGCTGCCGCCAAGAAGACCGTGAACCATAATTCCGTGAGAAGGAACCAGTTGCTCCGGAGAGGAGGTGCCGCAGGAGAGAAGGTCTATATCATCTACGGTGAAGTTCTTGTCCAACAGTCCTTTAACCGCATTGGCCGCCATCTGGGTGTTGGTATGGGTAACGTTACCCTTCTTGTCCAAAGCGTAGTATCTCTGCTTTATTCCGTTACGCATCAAAACAATCCTGCGCGCCTTGGAGGGCTTGCCGTTTACCATACCCAGATAACTCTCCATCTCATCGTTGGAGACGGGGTCATTGGGGAAGAACTTGGCCGCTTTGTTTATATATACTTCCATTAAAGGTATCTTGTTTTATAAATTACAATCTCTCAACTTGTTACTCTTTATGTTGCGCAACGGGCGGGTAAACAGGAAAAAGAGTTGCGCAAACGGGGAGATAACAAACAGCACAAACAGAAGGTAAAAATAGAAAAGTTTTACTCTAAAACGTCGTTTAGGCTCCTTGTATCCACCTTTTTTCCTTATGAACTTTGCCCATCTGCCAAAAATATGGTAGGCCGTCTTCTCCAGAGAGAGAATGGAAGGGCGGTACTTTATTGCCCCCTCCTTTAGCAGTTCCCTCTGGAGCGATGCGGTGCTACCGCTTAATAATGAGTTCTCTATAACTTTTCCAAATCGCGATGAGGATATAAGTTCCTCTTCTGTCACCCCCGCCTCAGGCAAAATTCCGGTTGCCTCTTTTTTGCCGTGCAGCAGCCAACGCGTTATGGTTATGGCACTTACATAGTTGGAGCCCTTGTCCTGCAGAATGATCTGCCCTCTGAAGTTAGCACCTATCTCTTTGAATCTCAGCTTTAAAGCCTCTGAGGTCTTGAGCCACATATTGCGGCAGACGTTTACAAAAACAACATCTTTGCCGCGGAGGAAATTCTTAACATTTTCATCGCAGAGGAAAGAGAGCAGCGGCTGAGAAGGGGAGAGGAACCAGGATTGCGCCGCAATAAGCACAATATCTGCATCCTGAACATCCGTCAGATTCGGCAGGGCAATGGAGGTGGTGCAGATGCCCAGTCTGGTCTCCGGAAATACCTCAAAGAATTCTCTGCTATTCCACGGGAAGGGGTAGTGCTCCGAGGGCACAATTTCCTTAAGGATAACATCTGTCTTTTCAAATCCTTTGCAGATGTTTTCCGCCGCCCTTAAAGCCTGACCGCTCTGTGAATAGTAGAAGAGAACCGCTTTCATATTACTCAGTGATTCTGAATTTTAGAGTCATTACAACAAAGATGTTTTCTGCATCCTCTATGTTTACGTTTGTTGTAAGAGTGTCCTCTTCTTCCACCGTTTTAGTGAAGATTAAGGAGTGTTCTCCGGTAGGAATTACGGGGAGTTTGAACTTCATATTGCGGGCCTTGTAGAGTTCCAGTTTTTTGTTCAGGTGCATTTGCAAAATCTCCTGAGCAATCTGAACCAGAATGACGCCCGGCGTTACCGGATTCCCCGGAAAATGAACGGTGTAGAGATTGTGAGAAGGATTGAGCCTAATCACACATCTGTACTCACTCTCCGTTTGATTCTCGGAAACTATGTGAAAAAAATCATCAATCAGTTTCATACTACCTTTTTAGCGGTGTAAATCTGTATTCTATTTTGTGGCGGCCGGAAAAACAGATATCTCCCTTCTCAAACCACATTTTCCGTCTACCCTTCTTAACCTCCTCGTTATCAAAGATATGGGCAAGTATAAAGTTAAAATCCTTTCTCAGCGCCCTTCTGATAAACCACCTGTTGGCCGGCCCAATCACGTTGAGAATCCGGCTTTGGCCCTTCTTAAAGGTAAAATCAAAGACCTTAACTCCCATCTCGTTTATTACCGTTCCAACCAGTGAACCCTCCTCTCTGCTCTCCATAACGCAGATTCCCGTAATTTGCTGACTCCTTACAAAGATACGCAAATTATACTCTTTGCAAAGAGAATCACTTTGTGAGTTCTCTCCACTCTGAGCGCTCAAAGGAGCCAGGGTAAAAAACAATATGTTAATCAATAACAAAAATCTCATCCTTTATGGGTGCGTTAATCTTTGTCTTATTGAGTTTTACAAGGGTCTCATCTCCGCTCTTTTCCACCATCCTTACGCTGCTTACCATAGTGAAGGAGGTGTTGAAATGAATCTCTACAACCTCATATATCTGCTTGAGTTCCTTCTTTTTAGGATAAAGTTTAGCAAAGTAGGCCCCATCCTTCTCCCAAATCTCCGCAGTAAAATCCGGGGAGTTCTTAAGCCCCGCCCCTGTGATGCAGTCTACAATAATTCCGGTTATACGGCGGAAGATTTTGTTCTCCTGAACGTTTATGTTCTGAGTTGATTTTGAGGTCTTTATCTGCACATTGTCTCCGTTGAGAACAAAGGTGTAATCATACGGAGAGCTGTACTGCCAGAGAAGTCTGTTGGGCTTTTTAAAGAACATCTTCCCCTGAGAAACCATCTGACGACTAAGCATTTTCATGCTCTTTGTCTGAGTGAACTCACACTGCATGCTTCTCATCTTGGAGCCCTCTGTATCTATCTTTTCCAGTATCTCCCTCTGCTTTTCCTCCGTCAGTTTGTTCTGAGAGAAAAGCGTAAGCGGAAAGAGCAGTAAAATGACGGCTAATAATCTCATAATCTTTTCAGTAGGGTAAAGGAGAGCTCATTCTTTTCCGTACGGTTTATAACCATTATACTCCCCATAGTTTCTTTCTTTAGTATATGTGCTGCAGCATAAACACCTGCTGCAGAGGCTGCAAAGTTCTCCCCGAACAAATTTTTGTAGGTAAGCAGAGGCTTGTTTTTAAAGAGCCTCTTTGCCAACTCTAAATATGGAGTGTCATTTGCCGGATTACCGTTAACTCCCGTCATAACGGCCTCCGGGCTCTCCAACTCAGCCACATGCAACATCTTCTCTGTTAGCTCTTTAATCTTCTCGGCCGATGGCTTATAGCATAGGCGTATTCCCGCAACTTCACAGAGGTTCTGGGGATTATATTTGGCAGTCAGCATCATTGCAACTGAGATATCTGCGTATGGAGCCATTCCTTCAATTCCAACATATCCGCACTTTTTAAAAAGTTCAAAGTGGATAGCACTTGTCTCCTCGTGAGCTCCAACCAGAGCGTTGGAGATATTTCCCAGTTGCATCTGCATATAGGCGTCTAAAAGAGCAGCGTCAAAACTTAGTGTTGCGTGGGAGTATGTGGTGTTGTAACTCTTTGTATCTGTTAGAATTGCAAGAGAGGTACCAACGGCGTTGTGGATGGCCTGCATAAAGAACATGGGACTCAGAGCCTCCTCTTTGTTAGAGCAAAGTTGGGAGAGGAATCCGTTAGTTCTTTCAAGTGAACCGAAGCAGGTTCCGGTAATTATTGCATCCGGATGTTCAATACCGCATCTCTTTAAAACTTCCAAAGAGACGGCCAGCGCACGCTTAAGATAGGCTGTAGAGCGGCGCATCTGATTAGGGGCAAAGTATTGAGAGAAAGGGGGATCCACCGCCCTGGCAAAAGGCTCGCGGCAGAGAGCGGGACTCTTCATCCAACTCTCTGAGAGAGGTTCCTGGATGGAGATCTGAGATGCTTCCTGTATGTAAACTCTTCTTGTTGTCATACTTTTGAAAGGATAATTGAAGAGTCATTTCCGCCAAAGCCAAAGGCGTTGCTCATTATCTTTTTAATCTCTCTCTTTGGGTGAATATCCGTTACAGGAATAATGCCGCCCTCCATAGGAGTCTTCCAGTTGAGACTTGCAGGAAGAAACTGATTCTCAAGAGCCAGCAGAGAGATAACCGCCTCAATGGAGCCGGATGCTCCGGTTGTGTGACCGGTGTAAGATTTGGTGGAAGAGATGGGTGGAGGTGTATTCTCAAAGAGACGCTTTATTGCACAACTTTCACTCTCGTCATTATTCTGAGTGGCTGTTCCGTGAGCGTTTATGTAGTCTATATCTTTTGGAGTAAGATCTGCTTTTTCCAGAGCCTTTTGCATTGCAAGATAGGCTCCCTCCCCGGTAGGAGAAGAGGCAGTCTCATGAAAGGCGTCACAGGCGTTGCCGTATCCTGCAAGACGGCATAAAGGCTTAATACCGCGCCTTTTAAGTGAGGACTCGCTCTCCAGCACAAGGTATGCGGCGCCCTCTCCCAGGTTGAGCCCCGCTCTCTCTTTGTCAAACGGACGGCAAGGCCTTGAGTCCAAAATCATAAGGGAGTTGAATCCGTTAAGATGGAATATTGAAAGGCACTCCGCACCCCCCGCAACAACAATATCCGCCATATTGCTCTCTATCATAAAAGCGGCGGATATAAGTGCATTCGTTGCAGAACTGCAGGCTGTAGAAACGGTTGATAGTGAGGCAAACGGACCAAAGTATGAGGCAATTCTCTCAGTTGAAGTTCCGCAGTTTTGAACTGCTGCCAGGGCATGCTCTCTGTCACAACTTCTCTCATTTTCAAAGAAGAGTTCCCTTTTATCCATTCCGCCAACTATGGTAGATGAGATAAAGTGAACGCCTCTGAGATCTTCTCTTTTAAGATTTGCCTCATTGAGTGCCTCCTTAAGAGCAACAATTCCCAGAAGGACGGTGCGGGAAGTAAGGGGATTCTCCTTAATTCCAACCATTTGCATAAGTTCATCGTTGCTTCTTTTAACCTCTCCTACAGGGATTTCACGATGACGGCTTGTAAGATATTTCATACTCCCAACGCCGCTCCTTTTATTCAAAAGGGCGGAGAGAGTCTCCTCCTTTCCCACGCCTATGGCGGAGATAACTCCGGCTCCAGATATATATACCGGTTCTCTCATCTATCCGGCCTCTTTATCTGTAAGGACAATCTTTACGTTTGCCTGTGCCACAAGTTTATCATTAACCTTAACGGTAATGTCTGCCAAAGTGAGATGAAAAACCTCCTCCAGAATATGGACGTGAGTTGTAAGAACCTCCTTGCACTCAGGGCGGTAGAAGAACTCGCACTCTTTGACGGCACCAATGTATCCAATCTTTATGGACTCGTTTCTTCCTCTGTTTATGCAACCCATTCTAGCGGCACAGGACTGCATCATATTCTCCATAATTCCCGCAGTAGAGAGAGCGTTTCCATCCAAAAAGATATTATCCTCACGTATAGTAAGCTCCGTGTAAGTATCTGTTTTATCACTGCTTAGAACCCTATCCACCATAACAATCGGAGGACGCTGAGGTATCAGTTTTGTTATTTCAATATCTACGGGATTCATAATATCTTTAAAAAGGAAAATAGAGAAGTGCCTTTGCCGGATGGTTGAAAATTAATTTTACAGTCTCTTTAGAGAAGGTATTGAGAGTGGCCTTCCACCAGAAGTCAAAGGTTACTTCATCTGTCTTGTACTCAAGTCCTTCAGATTTGATTTTGAGGGTGTTGTCAAAGGAGAATATGGAGATGCGGTCTCCCTTCTCTCCCTTAAGATAGACGGTGTTAAGAACAGGAATGAAGACTCCGTAATCTGAAACCATGCAGATAGAGATCTTTTGATTTGGGAACTTTTCTCTGAGTACCTCTGCATATTGCGGCAGGTAGGAGATGTTTCCAAGAGAGTGGTCCTCTCTCTTTCCCGTAGCCCCCAATATGGTAATTTCAAAAACACTCTTGCCGTCAGCAACAGCATTCTCTATTAGCTTGAGTGTAAAGCGGAAAGCCTTGGTCTGGTCATTGTAATCCTGCTCGCTCTCCCTATGGATTTTGCTCTTGAGTTTCTTCTGCATTGATAAAGAGAGTGTATCCATATCCCCCACAATGTAGTCTGCATCAAAGCCCTTTTTCTTAAGGCTCATATAGGCTCCGTCACAGGAAATTACAGTGGAAGAAGAGAGGAGTTTGAGCGCCTCCTTTCTTGTTGGAAAATTGCCGTCACAGAGAATAACAAAACTCTCTCTATTCAAATCGGAGCGCTTCATCTTCTAAGAGATTTTTATGTCCGTTTATAAAATCTTTTGAACCCATCCTCTTGCTTCCCGATGGCTGCAATGAGGTAATCTCCAAATACTTATCCGAGCACATAACATATATGCCGCCTCCCTTTACAATAACCTTTCCGCTCTCTTTTCCCTTCATCTCCGTTGGTGCGGTCATAAAGATTTTCAGATCTGTCTTCTCACCCTTTCCGTTAACAAGAGTTGTCTGAGCAGCAGGATATGGAGAGAGTCCTCTTACCAGAGCATCCACCTGGTCCGCTCTCTTTTTCCAATCAATTCTGCAATTCTCCTTGTTAAGTTTAGGAGCTGCGGAGTTTAACTCCGTGAGTCCCTCTTCATTTTGAGAAATAGTTGTAACTTCTCCTTTATCAATGGCTTGCACGCTCTTAACCACAAGGGCGGCACCTATCTCCATAAGTCTGTCATAGAGAGTCTCAACAGTCTCTCTCTCTCCAATAGGACTCTTTTCCTGGAAGATAATTCTTCCGGTATCAATCTTCTCGTCTATGAAAAATGTGGTTACTCCGCTCTCCTTCTCCTGTTGAATAATTGCCCAGTTGATAGGGGCGGCGCCTCTGAATTTTGGAAGAAGTGAGGCGTGAAGATTGAATGTCCCCTTCTTTGGCATCTTCCAGACGCACTCCGGTAACATTCTGAAAGCCACTACAATGAAAAGCTCTGCGTTATAACTCCTAAGAGCATTTAGGAACTCTTCATCTCTGAGTTTAACCGGCTGGAGAATATCTATCTTCTTTTCAGATTGCTGGTTGTATGATAGAACAAATTTCTTTACGTCACTCTGAGCAAGAAACAATCCTCTACCTTTTGGTTTGTCCGGAACGGTGACAACTGCAGGGATATCATATCCGGCATCCAGCAGCGCCTTCAAAGGTGCCACCGCAAACTCCGGAGTTCCCATATATATGATTCTACTCTTTTGAGTCATAGTCTGTTATTCCTCTTGAGCGGCCTTCAGCTCATCCTCTTTCTTCTTGCGGTACTGGAGTCTTTTGGCCTTGCTGAACAATCTCTCAAAGAAACCTTTAATGTTCTTAACAAAGACTTCCGGGTTGAACATTGTAGAGTCCTGAGTAGATTTCCAGGTTAAGAAGGCGGCAAGCGGAGCCAGAACTATGGTGGAGATAAATGCTCCTATGAAAGGAGAGATTGCTCCGTCATTTGCCAACTTCTTTCCGCTGATATCCACAACCCAGTAGAGAACAAAGAAGAGTATGGAGATGATAGCAGGAGTTCCCAATCCTCCCTTTCTCACAATGGCTCCTATAGGGGCGCCTATGAAGAAGAAGATAAGGCAGGCCAGAGAGAGGGTGAACTTTCTGTAAGTCTCTATTATTGTTCTTCTTAGAGGGTATGCTGTCTGGTGGATTTGAGCGTTGTAGAAGCCGTAGTTTACCATCTCCGTATTGAGGGCTCCGTAAGCCTGAGACCAGGCGTTGACTTTATCCTCATGGTTCTTCCATTTGTAAAGTTCCTCCGCTTTGAAGGCTTTCTTGAATCCCTTGTTGCGGGCGGTGTCCAACTGATCCTGGTGGCCCAGCCAGTCTCCGTGCATTGCGTGATGTGTGTGGTAGGTTATGGATGAGTCATTTGCGTGGGAGAGAGAGTCTCTGTCCTTACGCAGTTGAGTAATGTTTTTGGCCATAACCTCATTGCCGTACTTTCCCTTGTCAGACTTGCTGAAGGCGTAGTTCTTAAGAGGCACGGTAATTTGCTGGAATGCAAATTTTATCTGCTGCATTGAGAGAGAGGTGTCCTGGTAGGTCCTCTTGTTGTCCTCCTTGTAATTTACACCGTTATAGAGAGTTATAAGAAGTCCCTGCTTGTCCGGAGTGATGGAGATTCTGCCGGAATCTGCAAGAGTGAGATCATTGTTACCGCTCTCTTTTGTATGGTTGTAAATCATAATGTTGTGCATAAGCTTGTCGTCATCTCTGCTTCCTATGCGCAATGTGTAACCGTCTATTCCGTCATAGAATACGCCCACCGGAATCTTTATCTCCTCTTTGGTATTGGTGATATCCTCCCTTAAAGTGTAGATGTTGTTGTATGCAATAGGGATAAGATTATTAGAGGCAAAGAAGGCTGCAACTACAATAACCACAGCAATATAGCTGAGCGGGCGAATGATTCTCTGAAGTGAGATTCCCGCCGCTTTCATTGAGAGAAGTTCACTGTTCTCTCCCAGTGTTCCCATTGTCATAATGGAGGCCAGAAGTGTTGCAAGCGGAAGGGCGTAAGGTATAAGAGTGCAGGAGCCCCAGGCCATAAACTGAGCAATGATGCTAAAGGTAAGTCCCTTATTTACAAGCTCGTCTATGTAGAGCCACAAGAACTGCATCATAAGAATGAAGGTCACTATGGCAAAGGTCATAATGAAAGGACCCAGGAAAGATTTGAACATATAAAGGTCCAAAGTCTTAACCCCGAGTTTCTTCAGAAAACCCTCTACGGCCTCAGAAACCCTTCTTAGCAGCGGTTGTTTTGACTCCTGTTTTTCAGCCATTTATGCTATTTGATATTGTTCTTAATAAACTCTATAGCCTCGTTAATTCCATCCGCCTTCTTTCCTCCGGCGCTTGCAAAGAACGGCTGTCCTCCGCCGCCTCCCTGAATGAACTTGGCCGCCTCTCTGATATCCTTTCCGGCATTCATTCCCCTTGCTACCATATCTTCCGTGTACATCAGAGTGAGAGAAGGTTTGTTCTCATCCGTACATGCACCAACAAAGACCGTGCTGCTGCACTCAGCCTTGAGCATAAATGCAACTGTCTTGAATACCTCTGGAATGTAAGGACCCTTGAGCAGCATAAAGTCCACACCGTTAATCTTTTCTGCGCTCTCCTTCACCTTATCCTTAAGATGTGCGGCTCTCTCCTTGAGTGCCTGCTCAGCCTGTTTTCTGAAACCGTCATTCTCCTGGAGAAGTTTCTTGGCGCTCTCAACAACATTAGGAGCATTCTTAAAGAGTTCCCTCATTGTAATCATGGTATCCTCCAAACCGTAGATGAGGTTCTCTACATTCTCTCCCGTAGTTGCCTCAATTCTTCTTATGCCTGCTGCTATTGCGCTCTCTGAGAGTATCTTAAACATCCCGATTCTTCCGGTAGACTCAATGTGAGTTCCGCCGCAGAGCTCTACACTCTCACCAAAACGGATAACGCGCACCTTGTCTCCGTACTTCTCACCAAAGAGTGCAATTGCTCCGCTCTTTCTTGCCTCATCAATAGGGACATCTCTCATCTCCTCCCTCTTAAGATCCTCTCTTATGAGTGAGTTGACAAGTCTCTCCACCTCTCTCAGTTTCTCCGGTGCAACCTTCTCAAAATGAGAGAAGTCAAACCTCAAAACCTGAGGGCTTACAAAGGAACCTTTCTGCTCAATATGTGTTCCCAGAATCTTTCTTAAGGCATAATCCAAAAGGTGGGTTGCGCTGTGATTTGCAGCGGCAGAGAGTCTCTTTTTAACATTGATAGATGCTGTAAACAGGGCGGTTGCCTCTGCCGGCATCTTCTCCGTAATGTGGATAGGGAGGCCGTTTTCCTTAACGGTGTTAACCACGTTAATCTTCTCCGCTCCGCACTCAAGCGTTCCGGTATCTCCAACCTGTCCGCCGCTCTCCGCATAGAAAGGAGTTCTGTCCAACACAATGTGGTAGAGCGTCTTACCCTTGGTCTTTACCTCACGGTAACGCAGTATCTTAACACCCTCTTCTGTGTAGTTGTCATATCCTGTAAAGAGGGTCTCTCCCTCTGCAAGTACAACCCAGTCTCCCTCCTTCTTGGCATCTGCGTTACGGCTTCTCTCCTTCTGCTTGCCAAGTTCAACCTCAAAGGCAGAGATATCTACAGTAAGGCCGTTCTCCTTGGCTATCAGTTCAGTAAGATCTATCGGGAAACCGAAGGTATCATAGAGAAGGAAGGCATCTTTTCCCTCAATGGCCTTTCCGCCCTCCTGCTTGCACCTGGCAACCAGTTCATCCATAAGGCGGATTCCTCTCTCAAGGGTGCGGAGGAAGGTCTCCTCCTCCTCTTTTATCACCTTCTCAATAAGTTGCTGCTGGCTGCGGATCTCCGGATAGGAGTCTCCCATCTGCTCTACCAGTGTTGCAACTAACTTATAAAGAAGCGGTTCCTTGGTCTGAAGGAAGGTGTAGGCGTATCGCACTGCACGGCGCAGAATTCTTCTGATTACATAGCCCGCCTTAACGTTGGATGGCAGCTGGCCGTCTGCAATGGAGAAGGTGATGGCTCTTATATGGTCTGAAATTACGCGGATTGCAACGCGGGTGTTCTCATCCTCCTTTGCGTAATCTTTGCCGGTAAGTTCAGAAACTTTGGAAATCAGAGGGGTGAAGACGTCTGTGTCATAGTTGCTCTTTACTCCCTGGAGCGCCATACAGAGTCTCTCAAAGCCCATTCCCGTATCTACGTTATTGTGAGGGAGTTTCTCCAGCGTGCCGTCTGCCTTGCGGTTGAACTGCATAAAGACGAGGTTCCAGATCTCAATAACCAGAGGGTCAGATTTATTAACCAACTCTCTTCCCGGAACCTTTGCACGCTCCGCGTCATCTCTGAGGTCTATGTGAATCTCGCTACAAGGTCCGCAAGGTCCCATCTCTCCCATCTCCCAGAAGTTGTCCTTGCGGCTGCCGTTGAGGACTCTATCCTCCGGAAGGAAGCGGAGCCAGTTCTCTCTAGCCTCCTTGTCCAGCGGCAGATTGTCCGGTGCGTACCCCTCAAATACGGTGGCGTAGAGACGGTTAGGATCTATCTTGTAAACCTTGGTGAGAAGTTCCCAACTCCACTCAATGGCCTCTTTCTTAAAGTAATCTCCAAAACTCCAGTTTCCCAGCATCTCAAACATAGTGTGGTGGTAGGTGTCATGTCCAACCTCCTCCAAGTCATTATGCTTTCCGCTTACTCTGAGGCATTTCTGTGTGTCCGCCGCCCTCTTTGCGAATGCCGCCTTGTTCCCCAGGAAGATATCTTTAAACTGATTCATACCCGCGTTGGTGAACATCAGCGTAGGGTCATTCTTTACAACCATAGGTGCGGATGGCACTATTGTATGCTCTTTTTCCCTGAAAAAAGTCAGGAACGCTTCTCTAACCTCTTTTGAATTCATATCAACTTATTACATTTGTACGGTTTTTGCAGATGACTGCAAACGTACAAAAATAGTAAAAGAAATGTTAAGTTGGGAGAGGTTAAGGTATAAACTCTCGTTACAGAAGATGTTAGGAAAGGGATTCAGGCTCTTTTTATTGAGTCTGGCCGCCTTTGTCGTATACTACCTTCTCTATACGGAGCTCTTTGGCTTCAAGACCCCCCGCAGAATTCAGATGGAGCAGCGCAGCGCCTTGCTGGACGCCCGTCAGGCCCTTGCCGCAGACAAATTGGAGCGTGTCTACTCCGCCCTGCAGGAGCTGAGCCAGAGAGACAACAATATCTACCGCCCCTCTTTCGGAATGGATTCAGTTACCTTTCCCGCTTATGACTATCTCACGATAGAAAATCTCAATAACCTGATAAAGAGGCAGCTGAAGAGTTATAACGAGCTCGACCCGGTTGCGGAGAGTTTTGGAAAAATCTCCCTCTGCGTCCCATCCATTCCCCCTCTCTACCTTAATCATATCACACTGACCAGCCGCTTTGGTTACCGCTCGGACCCTATGACAGGATACATTAAGGGGCATACCGGAGTGGACTTGGCCGGAAAGCCGGGTGAACCAATCTACGCCACCGGAGACGGAAGGGTTGAGAAGGTGGATATAAAGTTTACCGGTTACGGAAATGAGATTGTAATCAACCACGGATTCGGGTACAAGACCCGTTACGCCCACCTTAAAGCCACCCTTGTTCACGTTGGAGACATTGTTAAGCGCGGAGATAAGATTGGTCTGATGGGCTCTACCGGAAAGAGTACCGGACCCCACCTCCACTATGAGGTTGAATATATGGGTTACAAGGTTAACCCTCTGATTTACTTTGACAGCAAAATGACTCCGGAGGAGTATGACAGACTTATAAGCGGAAAGTAGTATGAGAGAGAGGAATAAGAAAATATTGAAATATTTTTTGGCGAGTATTCCGCTTGCTGTAATCTATTATATACTCTTTGCCAACATCCTATATTTTGGTAAGGACGCACAGCTTCTTAAGGCTAACCGTATGCGTGCCAAATTCCTGGATACCATAGAGTCAAATTACACCTCCCTGGACAGTTCTATAAAAGTTCTACAGGCTCGTGACGGAGAGATTTACAGAATGATATTCGGAGCGGAGCCCCAGGAGACACTCTATGGTGAGGAGAGCGGAGAGGATATCTCCATTGAGAGGGCAACCGCTCTGGCTTCAGAGGTTCAGTTCTGCATAGACTCCATAAAGGGTAATCTGGCATATCTGGGCTCCAGTGCCCGTAACATTCCTTCAATAGTTCCGGTGGAGAATTTCCAACTCCACAAATTGGGGGCCTCCATGGGCAAAAGGGTGAACCCGTTCCTTAAGAGCGTGGTTTGGCACCCGGGTCTGGATATACTCGGACAGATAGGAGACCGTGTCCTGGCGGCGGGGGACGGCGTGGTGGAGAAGGCCTCCACATACGAGGACAAAAATGAGGGTAGAGTTTTGATTATCAATCACCTGAATGGATACCGGACAAAGTATGCCCACCTGGATGAGATACTTGTGAAGGTAAATGATACCGTTAAGGTTTCCCAACCGGTTGCAACTGTGGGAAGCACCGGAAAGTCACTCACTCCGCACCTCCACTATGAGGTCATTTTGGGGGAGAGACACCTTAACCCATCCGGATATTTCTTTGGCTCCCTCTCCCCGGCAGATTACAGCCGCGCCATCCACATTAGTGAAAATTCCGGTCAGTCTTTGGATTAATCTTCTCTCTTGACTATTTTTGCAGGGTATGGAAGAAGGTCAGAAATTATACTATACAATTGGAGAGGTCTCCGCTCTTCTCTCAGAGAACACCTCTTTGGTCAGGTTTTGGTCAGACACCTTTTCCGCATTCATTAAGCCGGTGCGTAACAAGAAGGGTAACAGGCTCTTTACGGCAAAGGACGTGGAGAACTTCAAACTCATTCACCACTTTGTGAAGGATTTGGGAATGACTCTGGACGGGGCAAAACTGAGAATGAAACAGAATGCCACCGGAGAGGACAAGCGCCTGGAGGTAATCAGCCGTCTTAAACAGATAAGAGCCAAACTGTTGGCCGTAACGGACGAGAACCCTGAAGATGAATTTGAAATCCTAACAGATTTGGAAGATGGAGAGGAAGAGAACTAGCATCACTGCAAAAGAAATAGCCTCTGCGATAGAGAAATTTGCACCTCTTTCCACCCAGGAGGAGTGGGATAACAGCGGCTTTACCGTTGGTGACCCCAACTCAAAAGCGAGCAAGGCCCTCATAGCTCTTAACTGCACCTTAGATGTTGTGCGTGAGGCTGTTAGCAAGGGGTGCGATATGATAATCACCCACCATCCTCTGATTGTTCATGATCCTTGTCTTAACATTCTTAAGGGAGATCCGCGCAGCGAGGCCATTATGCTGGCAATAAAAAAGGGAATTACAGTTTACTCCTCTCACACTCCGCTGGATAAGGCTGAGGGCGGACTAAATACCCAGATGGCTCTAAAGCTCTCACTTACAGATGTTGAGCCGCTGGTAGAGGGAGGGTTCGGCTGTGTTGGAAACCTCAAAAAACCGCTGGAGGCAAAGAGTTTCCTCACAAAAGTTAAGAGAGCCTTTGGCGCTCCGGTTGTAAGGTGCTCAAAACCCGTCGGGAAGAAAATAAGCCGTGTGGCGGTCAGCAGCGGCGGCGGACAGGGCTCAACAGGTTATGCACTCTCTAAGGGGGCGCAAGTGCTTGTTACGGGGGATGTTACGCACCATCACTTCTACTGCCCGGAGGGTTTTATGGTTGTGGACGTGGGGCATCACTTCAGCGAACTTGCTGCAATCAAAGTTCTTGAAGAGCTTGTTAAGAAAAATTTTCCTACATTTGCACTCCATTTGAGCGAGGCAGATTTAAGCCCGATATTTTATTATTAACTATGGCAACAAAGAAAACAAAAGCAACACCTGCAGTTGGCGGTGAGACCTTTACCTCTTTACAGATCTCCACAAAGAATGCAGACGCAATGGAGATGGAGAGAAAACTTAATCTCCTTTACAAGCTTCAGCAGACAGATTCTAAGATAGACAGCATTCATATGTTGCGCGGAGAGCTTCCTTTGGAGGTTCAGGATTTGGAGGACGAGGTAGCCGGTCTTAAGACTAAGCAGGCTTCTATTCAGAAAGAAATCAAGGAGATAGAGCAGTTCATTTCAGACAAGAAACATGAGATGGAAGAGTGCCGTGCTACAATTAAGAAGTACGAGCAGCAGCGTAACAACGTACGCAACAACCGTGAGTTTGAGTCTATTTCCAAAGAGATAGAGTTCCAGCAGCTTGAGAGCCAGTTGGCAGAGAAGAGAGCAAACGAGGGAACCAAAAACCTGGTTACTAAGAAGGAGGAGTTGGCCCTTGTAGGTGAGGAACTTAAGGGACGTCAGGCAGACCTTGAGGCAAGAAAGGAGGAGCTTGAGAATATTGATAAGGAGACACAGAAAGAGGTTGAAACTTTGGAGCAGGAGAGCAAGACATATCAGGAGCAGATTGATCCTAGAATGTTGGCTGCATACCAGAAGGTGCGCGGAAACGTTCGCAACAAGATGGCTGTAGTTACCGTAGTAAGAGGTGCTTGCGGCGGTTGCTTCAATAAGATACCTCCTCAGAGACAGCTGGATATTGATGAGAGCAGAAAGATTGTAGTTTGCGAGTACTGCGGCAGAATTCTGGTAAGTTCAAAGTTCCAGGATGAAGAGTCTCAGCCTGTTGAGGAGACAAAGACAGTTAAGAAAGCTGCAAAGAAGAAATAGTTGTTATGAAGCAAGAACCCTATATTCTGAGGGATCTCTTCTTCAAACACGTAGGACAGACATCCTCTTCCCCGCTAGGTTTAAGCATAGTGAAGGCGGAGGGTGTTTTTTTGTACTCGGATACAAAGAGATATCTGGATTTTATCTCCGGAGTATCTGTGAGTAACGTAGGTCACGGAAGGAGGGAGGTGATAGATGCCGTTAAGGAGCAGATGGAAAATTATGCTCACCTGATGGTTTACGGAGAGATGATTGAGTCTCCGCAAGTTCTTTACGCACAACTTCTTGCATCCATCCTTCCAAAGACTCTTCAAAGTATCTATTACGTAAACAGCGGAAGCGAGGCCAACGAGGCAGCAATAAAATTGGCTAAAAGAGTAACCGGCAGAAGAGGAATTGTCTCCTGCCGTAACTGCTATCACGGTAGTACTCAAGGTGCTATGAGTTTGATGAGCAGTGAGAAGTTTAAAAACGCCTTCCGTCCGCTGCTTCCACTTATAGATCACATCACTTTCAATGACGTTGATTCTCTGAATGTTATAACGGAGGAGACTGCCGCCGTAATCATTGAGCCTGTGCAGGGAGAGGGAGGAGTTCAGATTCCTAAAGACGGTTTCCTTCAGGCCTTAAGAGAGAAGTGCAACCAAACCGGAGCGCTGCTTATTTTTGATGAAATTCAGACAGGCTTTGGCCGCACGGGCAAGATGTTCGCCTTTGAAAAATATGGCGTAACGCCAGATATTCTGACACTTGCAAAGGCACTGGGCGGAGGACTTCCGCTTGGAGCGCTTGTCACCTCCAATGAACTTATGAAGGCCTGGCAGACAGATCCGCCGCTGGGTCACATCACAACATTCGGAGGTCATCCGGTATGCTGTGCCGCAGCAATGGCCTCTTTGAAACTTCTGCTGAGCGAGCCGTGGATTGGAGAGGTAGAGAGAAAATCATTGTTGATAAAAAATCTTCTCTCAACCCATCCTCTTGTAAAAGAGATAAGAGCCGCCGGACTGCTCATTGCCGTAGATTTGAAGGATGAAAAACTTGCAGAAAAAGTGCTATATTTACTCCTCGATGAGGGTGTGCTGACGGACTGGTTCCTCTTCCAACCAACCTCCTTTAGGATTGCTCCTCCTCTCTGTATAACGGATGAGGAGATAATGATTGGAATTGAAGCCGTTGTCCGTGCATTGGACAAATTAACGCTTTAGATTATGGCTAGAAGAGACAGAAGAAACGGTGGCGAGATAGACTTAGAGGTATCCGCTTTGGAACACGGAGTTAAGGTTCCGCAGGCAATTGAGGTAGAGGCATCCGTTCTTGGTGCAATGATGTTGGACCAGGATATTGTGGAGGAACTTATGACCTCACTGAGCGAGGAGTGTTTTTATAAGCAGGAGAACCGTCTTATTTTTAGAGCCATATATCAACTTAGTAACGCCAACTCTCCAATAGATATGATGACGGTTGCAGACCGTCTGAAGTTTAACGGAGACTTTGATGCGGTTGGTGGATTGCAATATCTTACTGAACTCACATCAGACATTGGTGCTGCGGTTCACGTTAACTACTACGCTAAAATCCTTGTAGATAAATATATACAGAGGCAGATGATTTCCATTACCACAGACTCTCTGCGTAAATCTTATGATGAGAGCGAGCCTGTGGATGACCTTCTCAACACCCTGCAGCAAAAGTTGTTTGACCTCTCTGAGAAGAACATGAGCCGCAAGGAGCAGAGCATTGGAGAGATCATCTCCAACAAACTTAAAAGCCTGGAAGAACTTCAGAGTAAGGAGGGTGGACAGACCGGACTTCAGAGCGGATATGTTGCTCTGGATAAAGTTACCTTTGGGTGGCATCCTTCAGATCTGGTAATTATTGCAGGACGTCCTGGAATGGGAAAGACCGCGTTTGTGCTTACCATGGCAAGAAACATGGCGGTGGAATTCAACATTCCGGTTGCCTTCTTCTCTTTGGAGCAGGCTCCTACTCAGTTGATTGAGAGATTGCTGGTTGCGGAGACAGGTCTTCCTTCAGAGAAGATTAAGGGAAGCGTAAAGATGGCTCAGGCAGATTGGGTTCAGTTGGATGACAGCATGCGCCGTCTGGTTGAAGCTCCTATTTACATAGACGATACACCTTCACTCTCCATCATAGACCTAAGGGCAAAGGCCCGCCGTCTGGTTAAGACCAACGGAGTGAAAATCATAATAATAGACTACCTCCAGCTTATGACCGGTTCCAAGGAACTGAAGGGAAACAGAGAGCAGGAGGTTGCAGAGATTTCACGTTCACTCAAGGCAATTGCAAAGGAGTTGGACGTTCCGGTTATTGCACTGGCTCAGCTTTCACGTGCAGCCGAGGCCTCTACCGGAGGCTTGAAAAAGCCTCAGCTTACGCACCTTAGAGAGTCCGGAGCAATTGAGCAGGATGCAGACATTGTACTCTTTATCCACCGTCCGGAGTACTACGGCATAGAAGATGTAAAGATGATGGAAGAGGGTATTACGGAGATTATTATTGCTAAGCACCGTAACGGCCCAACGGGTGAGGTGGAACTTAAGTTCATCAAGTCTCAGATGAAGTTCGTAGACCGCAATGACACTTACGGAAGAGGCAGAGTCGGAGACTTTGGTGCAATAACTTTTGAATCCAAAACTATCGGCCCGCAAATTTACCAGACTACTCAGGAAGATGAGTACGACAGTGACATTTAGGACATTACATAAATGAAAAGGATTCTTACTCTTTCACTTCTGTTGCTTTTTTCTTTGGGCTTTGTCAAGGCTCAGGAGAATAACAACTATCCGTTTCAAAACGGAGAGCGTGTAGATTTTGTAATTAGTTACGCCTGGGGCGGAGTGATTACTGACGTGGCGAGTATGAATCTTAAAACTCTCTATGAAAACGGTGAGTACAAGGTAACTATGACCGCCGGCACCTACCGTTTCTTTGATCTCTTCTTTAAGATAAGAGAGTCTTTGGAGACCAAATTTTCAGAGGAGACTCTTCGTCCTTCATTCTTCCACAGAGAGGCCCTGGAGGGAAAGTACAGAATGAAGAACACACTCACTTTCAACCCTTCAGACAATACCATAAAGAGCCGCACCCAAAAGTATGACAGAGTTCCGTATGATACTCTGTTAAGGGGAACGGAGAAAACCAAGGATCTGCTTACGCTCTTTTTCTTCTACCGCACTGTAGATTTCACAAACGCTCCGGTAGGTGAGAAGGTCCCTATGGAATTTGTTGTAGATAAGGAGATTTACTCTCTCTACTTTATCTTTAAGGGAAGAGAGAAAAAGCATATTCCGGGCGTGGGCACCTTCAATACTATGAAGTTTATGGTGAAGGTTGTAACCGGCAATGTCTTTGAAGGTAAGGAGGATATGTGCCTTTGGGTATCTGATGATAAAAATAAAGTTCCGCTCTATTTTGAGGCACAGTTAAAGTTCGGAAAGGTGCAGGGTCACGCCACAAAACTATCGGGGACAAAATATCCTCTCACCGCAAAAATCAAATGAAAAAGGGAATAATTGCACACGAGGGAGTTATTTCTGCTGAGACTGAGAGCCATTACAAAGTCTCAATTACCTCCCGCTCTGCCTGTGCAGCCTGTCATGCAAAGGGGCTCTGCAGCGCCTCCGAGATGGCAAACAAAGTTATTGATGTGGAGAAAAGCCGCGCAGAGGGACTCTATAAGGTGGGGGATCGTGTAAACGTCAATCTGGAGGAGTCTATGGGTATGAAAGCGGTCTGGATTGTTTATGCCCTTCCGGCCATCATTTTAGTAACCTTTTTGTTATATTTGCAACGCCTGACTCTGAGTGAATTGGTGGTGGGACTTAGCGTTTTGGGGGCCATTGCAATATACTTCATTGTGCTCTATCTGTTGCGAGGTCGTATAGGACGCAGTTTCCACTTTTCTATCAGCGGTTTGGAAGAAACAACTAACAAATAAATAAATGACTAATACCATTATTTTTACCATCGCCACATTGGCAGTTCTAGGACTGTTGCTGGCGATTGTGCTCTACATTGTAGCCCAAAAGTTCAAGGTAGAGGAGGACCCGAGGATTGACATCGTTGAGTCCATTCTCCCTGGAGCGAATTGCGGCGGATGCGGTAAAGCAGGTTGTAGAGCTTTTGCTGAGGCAGCCGTAAAGGAGGGGCTGGAGACATGCTTCTGCCCGGTGGGCGGTAATCCTACCATGCAGAAAATTGCAGAGGCTCTGGGTCTTACGGTAGAGGCTAAAGATCCTCAGGTTGCCGTTGTAAGGTGCTCTGGTTCTTGTGATAAGAGAAAGAAGACCACCCTTTATGACGGCCTTGCTACCTGTGCAACAATTGCCTCTCTCTACTCCGGAGATACTGACTGTAAGTTCGGATGTCTTGGAAGAGGAGACTGCGAGGCTGCTTGTAAATTTGATGCAATAAAAATTAATCCTGAGACCGGACTCCCGGAGGTTGACGAGGAGAAGTGTACCGCTTGCGGTGCCTGCACAAAGGCTTGTCCTAAAGGCATTATTGAGCTCCGCAACAAAGGTCCTAAGAGCCGCCGTCTCTATGTTGCCTGCCGCAATCAGGATAAGGGTGCGGTTGCAAGAAAGGCTTGTCTGGCTGCCTGCATAGGTTGCGGTAAGTGCCAGAAAGTCTGCGCGTTCGAAGCTATTACGGTGGAGAATAATCTTGCTTACATAGATTACACCAAGTGCCGTATGTGCCGTAAGTGCGCAGCCGAGTGTCCAACCGGTGCAATCCACGAGGTTAATTTCCCTCCACGTCCTGTTAAGCCGGCAGCACCTGCACAACCTGCAGCGCCTAAACAAGAAGTTCCACTTAACAAATAGAGAGTGATATGAGAACATTCAAAATGGGAGGAGTTCATCCTGCAGATAAAAAGATCTCAAAGGATGCAGCCATTGAAAAACTGCCTATTCCTAAGACAGTCTATATCTCAATGGGTCAGCACCTTGGCGCTCCTGCAGAGCCGTGTGTGGCTCCCGGAGACAAGGTAAAGGTGGGCCAGTTGATTGCAAATGCAACGGGCTTTGTTTCTGCTCCGGTACACTCTTCAGTTAGTGGTACCGTTAAATCTATCGAGATGGTTAAAGATCTTGCCGGCAAACCTGGTAAGGCGGTTGTCATTGATGTTGAGGGAGATGAGTGGGTTGAGACAATAGACAGATCTGAGACCGTTGTTAAAGAGATTACTCTGGATAAAAAAGAGATAGTTGAAAGAATTAAGGAGTGCGGAGTTGTAGGTTTGGGAGGTGCTACTTTCCCAACCAACGTTAAACTCTCTCCTCCTCCGACCGCTACTCCTACCTGCGTGATTATCAACGGAGCAGAGTGTGAGCCATATCTTACTTCAGACTACCGTGTCATGATTGAGAAACCGGATCAGCTTCTGATTGGCGGTACGATTCTGATGAAGGCTCTGGGTGTTGACAAGTGCTACATTGGTATTGAGGAGAATAAGCCTGAGGCTATCAAACTTCTTACTGAAAAGGCTAAGGAGTACCCTGGAGTTGAGGTTGTAAAACTCAAAAAGAAATATCCGCAAGGCGGTGAGAAACAGCTTATTGACGCTGTTATTGGCAAGAAAGTTCCTTCAATGGGACTTCCTGTAGATACCGGTGCGGTTGTTCAGAATGTGGGAACCGCATTTGCAGTTTACGAGGCCGTTCAGAAGCACAAGCCTCTCTTTGAGGGCATTATGACTGTTACCGGAGATTGCTCAAAGCAGCAGCGCAACTTTGTTCACAGAGTAGGTACTCCTCTGAGTTTCATTATGGAGTATTGCGGTGGCGTTCCTGAGGATGCAGCCAAGATTATAAGCGGCGGTCCTATGATGGGTAAGGCCATTGTGAACATAGACGCTCCAACTCTCAAGGGTACATCTTCTATCCTCTATCTTACTGAGGCTCAGACAAAGAGAAAACCGGAGAGCAACTGTATCCGTTGCGGAAAATGCGTAGGTGCATGCCCTATGGGACTTGAACCTTATCTGCTCAACAAACTCGGACGCAACAATATGTTTGACGAGTTGGAAGCACACAAGGTTTATGACTGTATTGAGTGCGGCTGCTGTTCATTCAGCTGTCCGGCATATATTCCTCTGTTGGATACCATCCGCCAGAGCAAGGCTGCAGTTATGAAGATTATGAAGAGCCGTCCGAAGAAATAGGGGCGGGTAATTAGTGAAAATTAAAATTGAACAACAATGAATAAACTGATTGTATCTCCTTCTCCTCACGTTCACGGGAAGGATAATACCAGGAGGCTGATGGGCGATGTGATTATTGCACTTCTGCCGGCCGTTCTGGTATCAATCTATTTCTTCGGGCTCTCTGCAATACACCTGGTGGCTGTCAGCGTAGTTGCCTGTGTTGCAGTAGAATTCCTTATTCAAAAGTTCCTCTTGAAGGGTAAGAGTTCAATTGGAGATCTCTCTGCAATTGTTACGGGAGTTCTGCTTGCTTTGAACCTTCCGGTATGTTCACCGTGGTGGCTTATTCTTATAGGTGCCGTTGTGGCTATCGGAATTGCCAAGATGACTTTTGGAGGATTGGGACAGAACATTTTCAACCCGGCTCTGGTAGCCCGCGTTGTACTTTTGGTCTCTTTCCCTATCCTTATGACAGGTTCTGCATTCCACGCTCCTGAGAGCGGTTACATCTTTGGTAACGCTCCTGAGTTTGTGGATGCAACTTCCGGTGCAACTCCGCTGGCTCTTGTAAAAGAGCAACTTGCAAAGGGAGTTGCAATGGATGAGATAATGAAGGATCCTAACCTTTCATACTTTCAGATGCTCTATGCAAGAATGGGAGGAAGTGCCGGAGAGCTCTCCGCAATTGCTCTGATTCTAGGCTTTGTCTACCTGCTTGTAAGAAGGGTTATCAAACCTTACATCTCACTCTCAGTTCTTCTTACGGTCTTCATCTTCTCCGGTCTGCTCTACCTGGGTAATCCGGCAAAGTTTGTAGACCCTGTATTCAACTTGCTTACAGGAGGTTTGCTGCTTGGAGCCTTCTTTATGGCTACGGATTACGTAACCAGCCCAATGACTACCAAAGGTCAGATTATCTTTGGTGTGGGCATTGGTGTAATTACCGTACTCATAAGAGCATTTGGCGCATACCCTGAGGGAGTTTCATTTGCAATACTTATTATGAACTCTACGGTTCCTCTTCTCAATAAGATTCAACCAAAGAGATTTGCGAAGGAGGCGCAGAAAAAGTAATGGCTATTAAATCTTCACTCAGAAATATGGCGCTTGTGCTTACGCTGGTATGCTTAGGTGCATCCGCTGCTGTAGCAGTCATTTACGCTGTTACCAAAGATCCTATCGAGATAGCAAAGGCAGATAAGACCAACAAGGCTATCAAGCAGGTGGTTCCCGCTTTTGACAACAACCCTTCAGAGGAGATTCTCAACATTCCTGCAGACCTTTCCTCTCCGCAAGAGACCAACAAGGTTTACGTTGCGAAGAAGGGAGATGAGATTGTAGGTTATGCTGTGGAAAGTACTACTACTAAGGGTTTTGGAGGAGCCTTCACCATTATGGTCGGCTTCACTCCAAACGGTGAGGTTTACAACACTTCCGTTATTTCTCACTCAGAGACTCCTGGCCTGGGTGCAAAAATTACGGACGGTCAAAGTCACTTCATCACTCAGTGGAACGGTAAAAATCTTGTAGACGGTTCCGTAAAAATTGCAGTAACAAAGGATGGCGGAGATATTGATGCAATCACTGCATCTACCATCACATCAAGAGCTTACTGTGATGCTATGGAGATTGCCGGCAACGTATTCAATAATATTAACATCCAATAGCGAAAGGTTATGAGTAAGTTTAAATATCTACTTGAAGGTATAGTAAAGAACAACCCAACCTTCGTTTTGGTTTTGGGTATGTGTCCTACACTTGCAACCACCACCTCCGCAATGAACGGTATGGGTATGGGTGCTGCAACTATGGCGGTTTTGATCTGCTCAAACATGGTGATTTCACTCCTTGCTCCAATTATTCCGGACAAGGTCAGAATCCCTTGCTATATTGTTGTGATTGCCGCATTTGTAACTGTGGTTCAGTTTGTTATGCAGGCATTCACTCCGGCTCTCTATGAGACACTGGGAATCTTCATCCCTCTGATTGTGGTTAACTGTATTGTGCTTGGAAGAGCCGAGGCCTTTGCCAACAAACACTCCGTTTTGGAGAGTGCTTTGGACGGAATAGGAATCGGTATCGGATTCACCATTGCACTTACTTGCATTGGACTCGTCAGAGAAGTTTTGGGTAACCTCTCAGCATTTGATCACAAGTTTGCCTCATCAGACGGAATGCTTGTCTTCGTCCTTGCACCTGGTGCCTTCCTTGTACTTGGATATCTGATGGTTATCTTCAACAAAATTAAAGGTAAAAAGAACGCTTAAAACGGAAAGAGTATGGAATATATAATTATCATAATAACGGCCGTATTCGTAAATAACGTAGTACTCAGCCAGTTCCTTGGAATCTGTCCGTTCCTGGGCGTATCCAAGAAGATTTCCACCGCTTTCGGAATGTCTCTTGCTCTGGTTCTGGTTATGGGACTTGCAACTCTGGTTACATATCTCATTCAGAATTATGTACTTATAAATACCTGGTTTGGAGAGAAGATGGATATCACCTTCATGCAGACAATTGTCTTCATCCTTGTGATAGCCGCTCTGGTTCAGATGGTTGAGATTATCCTCAAGAAGATAAACCCAACTCTCTATCAGGCACTCGGAATCTTCCTTCCTCTGATTACCACCAACTGCGCCGTTTTGGGTGCCGCTCTCATTGTGGTTACCAAGCAGTTCTCCTTTGGCGGAGAGCCTCACATGCTTAACCTTGCAGAGAGCGTAGTTTACTCTATGGCACTTGCAGTGGGCTTTGGCGTTGCAATCATTCTCTTTGCAGGAATGAGAGAGCAGATGGAGCTCAGCAACGTTCCTAAGTCACTCAAAGGCACCCCAATAGCCCTTATCACAGCAGGTCTGTTGGCACTCGCCTTTATGGGATTCCAAGGTATTGTATAACCATCGAGATATAAATTGGAAGAGAAGAAAAAAATACTCTCCCGGTTAATAACCGCAGTTGAGATAGAAGCTCTTATGAGGGAGGGCCGCAATGAAGAGGCAAGACAGTGCCTTATGGCCCTCCTTGATAAGGAGCCTAATAATGATTATGCCTGGTTTCTGCTGGGCAACCTCTATTGCCGCGGGCAACTCTTCAGAGAGGCTCTTGAGTCCTACAACAAAGCCAAACTTTTGGCTCCCGATGGCCCCGCCGCCGCTGCAGTAGACTGGGTGGTTGAACAACTCACCCCGGAAAATATCTAAAGATGAAAAAGCTTTTACTTATCTCACTTTGCGCTGTTGCCTTAATGGTGGCAAACAGTGCTAATGCTCAGTCTGACAACACTTTCCCAAAGAATGAGTTTTCCGTTTCTTACGGAGCTGCATCCAACTCCCAATGGATAGATTTCTATTCAGATGTAATAAGTACCGCCTTGGGAGTTACTACCAAAGACAAGTTCAGTTTTGGTCCTATCTCTGCTGAATATTTCCGCAGACTCTCTCCGGTAATTGCAGTTGGTGCAGTCGGTGTTATTACTTCAGAAAAGAGAGACCTCCTCTACAAAGATGAAAAGTATGCAGACTATACAAGCTCATACTACACTCTTATGCCGGCAGTTAAGTTCAACTGGCTGAGAAAGGAGAAGGTAGGCCTCTACTCCAAACTTGCTGCAGGTGTGACCTTTACCTCCAACAACATCAAAGATGCAGACAAGACCGTCTCTTCAGACAAGGATAAAGATCTGATGTTCAACTTCCAGGCCTCCATGATTGGCGTAGAGGTAGGAACCACCCTCAGAGGTTTTGCAGAGATTGGCGTAGGCGAACAGGGCCTCATCCTCCTCGGCCTCCGTTACCGTTTCTAAAAATTATCCGAACTAAACCTTCGTTAGATAACAGCAAAAGCGGCCCGGGAAGGACCGCTTTGCTTTTATATGTCCTGTATTTCATTAGTAGGCGAAAACTGCACGCGCATAGCGACTGTGCGACTTAAGCACACTCCAGAAACTACTATGGTAGAAATTGTAGCACCATTCATTGCTGATATTGCCAGAGACTTCCGAACTGGACCAGTAGAAGTTGTCGTCCCCGTCCACTAATGCAATATTACCACAGGCGGTATTTATGGCAGTACGCAGTGTGTTGCCTACAAAGAGATTGAGTTTATGGTTGGGGCTATAAAATTTTTATTTTTTTTATGGTTGTAACTATAAAAAATATTAACTTTGCGGTGAAACATAAATAGACGCTTTAATGGAACCACTTGATCTTCAACCTTTATTTGATACCTATCACAGAAAAATTGCGAAGGTAAGTCTACGATTCAAAAGATATTTGTATAGCCAAATTAACTGGAAAGCTAGGATTATCAGTATCAAAGGAGCTCGTGGCGTTGGTAAAACAACGATGTTACTGCAACACATTCTTGATAGTTACGAGAATATAGATAAGACTCTCTATGCTTCTCTAGATGATTTATGGTTCTCAACGCATAGTCTGATGGATTTGGTTGACTGGGCTTACAGACACGGAATATCCCGTTTGTATTTGGATGAAGTTCACCGTTACGAGGGCTGGTCTTCATTGCTGAAGAATATCTATGATGGTTATCCGGATTTGAGTATAGTCTATACCAGTAGTTCCCTTCTTGTTATGGACAATGCTAAAGTGGATATGTCTAGACGTCAGACCACTTATACCCTTTATGGGCTTTCATTCCGAGAATACCTTGAAATGGAAGACAAATATCACAGCAACGCACTTTCCCTTGAACAAATCCTTTTAGGTCATGTCAAAGAGGCTATGAAGATAGTCAGTAAGATAAAGGTTGCTCCATTATTTGAAGAATATCTTGAACATGGATACTATCCCTTCTATCAGGAGTCTATAGAAGATTTCCCAATGCGTCTGCGTGAGACAGTTTTGGTCGTTATTGACTCTGACTTACCGGCAGTGGAAATAGTTACCTTTGAAACACTCCAGAAGGTTAAGAAATTGCTTATGATTATTAGTGAGCATATTCCGTTTGAACCGAATATGTCTGAGCTTTGGCGGCAGCTTTCTACAGATAATCAGTTAGGTCTCAGAATGTTATATGCAATTGATAAGGCTCAGGTATTGGGGCTTCTTAAAACAAAGGCTAAAAACTATAAATCCCTGACAAAACCTGAAAAGATCTTTTTGGGTAATACAAACTTGATGCATGTACTCTGTCCTTTCGTTGATAAGGGCAATGAAAGGGAAACCTTCTTCCTCAGCCAGTTGAAAGTGAACCACAACATTACCTATCCTCAATGTGGTGATTTCCTGGTTGATGGCAAATATCTGTTCGAGATAGGAGGAAAGAGTAAAACTTTCGATCAAATAGCTGATATACCCGACAGTTTCCTTGCTGTAGATGACACCGAAGTGGGACACGGCAACCGTATTCCACTCTGGTTATTTGGTTTCCTGTATTAAATGCAGAAAAGATTCGTTACTTTTGTCTCAAAGAAACTTTTAATTACCGTTCTATTATGTGTTCTACCAAAAAATTTAGACTGACAAGCTTATTGTCAGCTGTTTGCATTGCCTCAGTTCTCCTTTTGAGTTCTGCGGAAGCAACAGCCCAAAGATCCAAAGATGCTCCTCAAGGTCCTCCTCCACAGGGTATGAAGGATGGCCAGACTCCGGGTCAGGCTCCAAAGAAGAAGGCTCCTGAATCACTGGAGAAATTCGTTAAGAAAGATGCAAAGGTTATGAAGGGTCTCACAACCGTTTATAATCAGGATGATAAGTTCTACATCACCATCAATGACTCCATTATTGGAAGAGATATTGAGCTGGTTTCCAGAATTGCAAAGAGTGCCGAGGGTGCACGCAGAAGTTTCAACGGTTATGCCGGAGACGCTGTTGCAGAGAGCATGGTAAGATTCTCCAAAGGCCCGGGCAACAAGATTTTCCTCCATCAGGTTCTTCTTAGAGAGAGGGCTACCGGTGAGATGGCTCAGAACGTAAAGAACTCAAATACAGCGGCTATTGTTGCTTCATTTGATATTGTTGCACAGAATGAGAACAAGTCTGAGAACGTTATTGACGTCACCAACTTCCTCCTTACAGAGAACTCACTTCTGCACTACAACAAGTATATCAAACGCACTTTCTCTCTGCAGGGAATAATGAAAGACCGCTCATATGTTGAAGGTATTAAGACATACCCAATAAACACTGAGTTTAAGAGTGTTATCACCTACGGCAGAGAGAACGGACAGTCTGCAACCTACGAGTACAACGCCTCTATGGTTCTCCTTCCAAAGGAACCTATGAAGGCCCGTATTGTAGATCCAAGAGTTGGTTACTTCACCGTAAGATATACAGACTTTGATATGAACCCTCAGGGAGTGGAGAGAGTCTCCATTGTAGCACGCTGGCGCCTTGAGCCGAAACCGGAAGATCTGCAGAAGTATTTGAACGGAGAACTGGTTGAGCCTCAGAAACCTATCGTGATATATATTGACCCTTCTACTCCAAAGGAGTGGGTTCCATATCTGATTCAGGGTGTTAACGATTGGCAGCCTGCATTTGAAAAGGCCGGTTTCAAAAATGCAATTATGGCAAAGGTTGCTCCTACTGCAAAAGAGGATCCTACCTGGTCTTTGGAGGATGCAACCCACTCAGCTATAGTTTATAAGCCGTCTGACGTCGCTAATGCAAGCGGCCCTCACGTATCTGACCCTAGAAGCGGTGAGGTTATTGAAACTCACATCAACTGGTATCACAACGTAATGAACCTTTTGAGAAACTGGTACTTTGTACAGTGCTCACCTTCAGACCCTATGGCAAGAAATATGAAACTCCCAACAGAACTTATGGGAGAGCTTATCCGCTTTGTTTCTTCTCATGAGGTTGGTCACACTCTGGGTCTGCGTCACAACTTTACCGGCAGCAACTGTCCTATCTACACAGTTCAGAATCTTAAGGATGTTGAGTTCCTGAAGAAGTATGGACACGCTTCATCCATAATGGATTACGCCCGCTTCCTCTATCTTGCAGAGGAGAAGGACAACATTCCTCAGAACCTTCTTTTCCCTTGCATTGGTCCTTACGATATGTGGGCTATTGAGTGGGGTTACAGATACTATCCTCAGTTCAAAGATCCAAAATCTGAGAGCGAGTTCTTAAAGAAGATGGTAACAGAGAAACTTAAGGATCCTACCGGAATCTACAAGTTTGGAACAGAGAGCGATCCTAGTGACCCTCGCTATCAGAGTGAGGATCTGGGAGTTAACCAGATGGAGAGCAATGAGGTTGGTATGAACAACCTTAAGGTTATAATGAATAACATTGAAACCTGGACTGCAACTCCTAACGAGCCATACACCAATCTGTCAGACATTTATGACCAGGTTGTAAGCCAGTACAAGAGATATGTAAACCACGTTGCAAAATATATTGGCGGTATCTACACTGAGGAGAAACTCTCTGACGAGCCTGGCGATATCCGTACATTTGTTCCAAAGGCTAAACAGCAGGAGGCCTTGAATTTCCTTAAGAAACACTTCTTTACAACTCCTAAGTGGTTGCTTAAAGATGAGATCTTCAAGAAGACCAAGAAGAACAAACTTGATGTAATGAACGGTATCTACAAGGGAACTATCGGGAAACTGATGGACAACAGAGTTCTTGACAATATGTGCAAGGCAGAGGTTGCAAACGGCAAGAGCGCTTACACCATTGAGAACTACTTCAATGATATGAACGCTATAGTTTTCTCTCCAATGCCTGCAGACCCTCAGGAGGCTGCTTACAAGAGACTGCTGCAAAAGATTTACGTTCAGACACTTTGCAATATGTACACCGGCAGCGGCAACGGAAATTCTACAGGCGGAATGATGGTTATTTACACTCCGGAAGAGAGCGGTAACAGTGATGTTTCCTCAATGCTGCTGGGACAGTTGGAGATGCTGCAGAACAAGTTCAAAGCAGCTGCTACATCTTCAACAACTCTCAACGGTGCGCATAACAAGTTCCTCTATGAGAGAGTAAGACGTGCAATCACAGACCAGAGACAGAAGAGTTCAGCTCCTGCTTCTTCCAACCCAATGCCTTTCATTGATGAGGCTGAAGAGGTTTTTGGATGCTGCAATCTCTTTGAATAATATTGATTATCAGTAAAAAAGAGCGGACAGCAAAACTGTCCGCTCTTTTTTATTTCTTCAATTCAAAACCTACGCGGAGGCCTTTGTAGTTTTTACTTAGTTTACCTAAAGTCTGAATCTTGGAATCACCGGAGAGTGCAGCCGCAGATTGAAGGATTGTCAGAAGTTTCTGGGATTCAAAGTTTAAACTTATTCCCTTAGTAGTTCGTGTTATGTAAGCGGTGCTTGTCATCAGAAGACTTTTTAACTTGATAGCACCCGTTTTTGGATCATATCTGTATGTACCGCTCCAAGGTAAACCGTCAATGGTTGCTTTAAACTTATTGTCTGCGGTAAAGGTGAAGGTGGTGTTGGAAGAGTTTACTCCCACCATAGCGTAATACTCTTTTAATTTGTCTTTTACCTCCGCTGCAGCAACACTTCCTCCCGCCTCTGCAAAGAAACTTTCGCTGGTAAAGGCGCAGCCCGGAGAGGAGTATTTCCAGGTTCCCACAATCTGTGCCTGTGTTACCTTTATCTTGCCCGCAACAAAGTTGGCTATGCCGGAGATGGTGTTGCCGAGGCTCTGTGCAGAAGCCTGTGAGGTGCTGAATACCAGCAGTATGGCTACAGCTATCGCTGAGAGTGTGATACTTCTTTTCATCTTTATTTGATTATTCCGTTTACAACTGGCTCTCACTTACGGAGTAGGTGTCTCCCTGGCGGAGGTCTCCGGTGCGGAGTCCCTTCTTGAGCCATCTCTCTCTCTGAGCGGATGTTCCGTGGGTGAAGGCATCCGGAACCGTGTAGCCCTGAGCCTTCTTCTGGAGGTAGTCATCTCCAATCACCTTTGAACAGTTGATGGCGTTTTGAATATCCTGCTCGTCTATGGAGTTGAACATTTTGTTCTCATGGTGTCCCCAAACCCCGGCAAGGAAATCTGCCTGAAGTTCAAGCCTTACGCTCCATTTGTTGGCGGTAGTTTTGTCTGCCTGCTGCATCTTCTGATGCACCTGACCCAGCACGCCGAGAAGGTTCTCTACGTGGTGTCCAACCTCGTGAGCAATAACGTAAGCGTAGGCAAACTCTCCGTCTGCACCCAGTTGCTGCTTCATAGAACTGAAGAAGGATAGGTCTATGTAAAGTGCCTTATCTGCAGAGCAATAGAACGGTCCTACAGAACTTGTTGCACCGCCGCAACCTGTCTGAACTGAGTTAGTGAAAAGAACCATCTTAGGAGGCTCGTACTCTGCACCAACCTGATCCCTGAAAATCTCTTTCCACACATCCTCAGTACTTGCAAGAATCTTCTTTGAGAACTCTGCAAGTTCCTCTTCTTCAGCGGTTGGGGTGTAGTTCTGTGCAGTCTGTGTTCCGCCGCTGAGCAGTCCGCCCTCACTGCCGGCCTCCTGTAGAACGCTAAGTGGGTTACCGCCTAAAATCCAGGTAATCAGACCAATGATTATAAGTCCTCCAAGTCCCATTCCGGCCTTCTGTCCGGTAGACATACCTCTGCGGTCGTCCACGTTGGAACTGGTTCTTCTTCCTTCTAGTCTCATAGTTATGCTGTTTTGTGATGATTCTTCTACAAATTTAAACAATTTTGAGTTTGCGAACAACCTCCCAAAGTACAACTCCCACACATACGGAGACGTTCAGAGAGTGCTTTGTTCCAAACTGCGGAACCTCAATTGAGAGGTCACTCATATCCACAACCTCCTGCTGAACCCCGTGCACCTCATTCCCAAAAACAAAGGCATACCTCTCTCCCTCTTTTGGAGTGAACTCGGAAAGTGTAACGGAATTCTCCGTCTGCTCAACGCTCACTATGGTGTAACCCTCTTTTTTAAGCTCCGCGATGGCTTCTTTGCTCTCATCATAGTGCTTCCACTGCATTGAGAGCTCAGCTCCCAGGGCAGATTTGTGAATCTCCGCGCTCGGAGGGGTGGCTGAGATACCGCACAGAATCACCCTCTCTACCGCAAAAGCGTCACTGCTGCGGAATACGGAGCCTATGTTAAACTGGCTGCGAACGTTGTCCAGGACAACCGTAACGGGAATCTTCCGGCTCTTGGAGAATTCCTCAACGGTCAGTCTCCCCAGTTCGCTGTTCAGAAGTTTTCTATTCATAACAATTTATTTTCCGTAAAGGTAATTAAATTACTATATTTGCTCACTTTGTTTAGTTTAAAAATTAAAAATGATAAATATTTAAATATATGAAACAAGATCTCGAGATATCCGAACTCATAAAAAGAGAAGAAAACCGTCAGAGCAGAGGCGTAGAACTTATTGCTTCTGAGAACTTTGTAAGTAATCAGGTTCTTGCCGCACTGGGAAGCGTCTGCACAAACAAGTATGCAGAGGGCTACCCTGGCCATAGGTATTACGGTGGCTGCCAGGAGGTTGACAAGATTGAGCAGGTTGCAATAGACCGTATCTGCCAGCTTTTTGACGCAGAGTACGCAAACGTACAGCCTCACTCAGGTGCACAGGCAAACATGGCAGTAATGATGGCTTGCATCAATCCTGGAGATACCTTTATGGGTCTTAACCTGGATATGGGTGGTCACCTCACTCACGGTTCCCCTGTAAACGTATCCGGTAAGATGTACAACGCCGTAGCATACGGTTTGGATAAAGAGACCGGTCTCATAGATTATGACGATATGGAGAAGAAGGCTCTGGAGAATAAGCCAAAGCTTATAATAGGCGGAGCATCAGCATATTCAAGAGAGTGGGACTGGGAGAGAATGAGAGCTATTGCAGATAAGGTTGGAGCTATTCTTTGGGTAGATATGGCTCACCCTGCAGGACTGATTGCAAAGGGTCTTTTGAAGAACCCTGTTAAATATGCTCACATAGTAACTTCCACAACTCACAAGACACTGAGAGGTCCTCGCGGAGGTATCATCCTCGTTGGTAAGGACTTTGAAAATCCTTGGGGAATTAAGACTCCAAAGGGAGAGGTTAAGATGATGAGCGCCATTCTGAACTCATCCGTATTCCCTGGTATTCAGGGCGGTCCGCTTGAGCACTGTATTGCAGCAAAGGCTGTTGCATTCTTTGAGGCACTGCAGCCTGAGTTCAAGACTTACGTTGAGCAGGTACATCGCAACGCAGTAGTTATGGCAGAGGAGTTCATGGCAAAAGGTTACAAGGTTGTAAGCGGCGGAACAGACAACCATATGATGTTGATAGACCTTAGAACCAAGTTCCCTGATCTTACCGGTAAGGTAGTGGAGAATACTCTGGTTCAGGCAGATATAACTGTCAATAAGAACATGGTACCGTTTGATACCCGCTCACCGTTCCAGACTTCAGGTATAAGAGTAGGTACTCCTGCTGTTACTACAAGAGGTCTTAAGGAGAACGATATCAAGTTGGTTGTCAATTTGATAGACAAGGTGCTCAACAACATCTCAGATGAGAAGGTACTCGGAGATGTTCGCCATCAGGTTGAACAGCTTATGAGCGGCAGACCTTTAAACATCTGGTAAAGAGAACATTTAGACGAGATTATGAATATTATTAAGAAATCAATCCAGCTCGCAGACGGAAGAACAATTGAAATTGAGACTGGAAAATTGGCCAAGCAGGCAGATGGCTCGGCCGTTGTAAAGATGGGTGGCACTATGCTTCTTGCCACGGTTACTTGCGCTAAGGAAGCAGAAGAGGATGTTGATTTTCTCCCTCTTCAGGTAGATTACAAAGAGAAGTTTTATGCAGCCGGCCGTTTCCCTGGCGGATTTATGAAGAGAGAGGGTAAGGCCAGTGATTATGAGATTCTTATTGCACGTCTTATTGACCGTGCTCTGAGACCTCTCTTCCCGGAAGATTTCCACGCAGCCGTATTTGTAACGGTTAATCTTATATCTGCAGATGCAGACACACAACCTGATGCACTTGCAGGACTTGCAGCAGCCGCTGCACTTGCAGTTTCAGATATTCCTTTCAACGGACCTATCTCTGAGGTCAGAGTTGCAAGAATCAACGGTGAGTATTGCATCAACCCTGGTTTCAAGGCTTTGGAGAATGCAGACCTTGAGCTGATGGTAGGTGCTACTGCAAAGAACATTATGATGGTTGAGGGTGAGATGAAAGAGGTAAGTGAGGAGGTTATGCTCGGTGCCATTATGTTCGCTCATCAGGAGATTAAGAAACATTGTGCAGTTCTTGAGGAACTTACAGACGCAGTTGGTAAGAGAGAGAAGAGAACTTATTGCCACGAGGTTAATGATGAGGCAATTAGAGAGGCATGCGCTAAGTTCTGCTATGACCGTTGCTATGAGATAGCAAAGAGTGCTCTTCCAAAGCAGGAGCGTACAGAGGCCTTTGAGGCTCTGAAAGAGGAGTTTATGCAGACCATTCCTGAGGAGGAGAGAGAGGAGAAGACTGCAATGGTCAACAGATATTACTCTGCAGTTGAGAAGAAGGCAATGAGAGATCTTATCATCAACGAGGGCAGACGTTTGGATGGCCGTAAGACTACAGATGTTCGTCCTATCTGGTGTGAGGTAGATTATCTCCCTTGCGCTCACGGAAGTGCAATATTTACAAGAGGAGAGACTCAGTCACTTGCTACCGTAACTCTGGGTACCAAGCTGGATATGAAGGAGATGGACGAGGTGCTTATTCAGTCTACAGAGCCTTTCGTTCTCCATTACAACTTCCCTTCATTTGCAACCGGTGAGGCAAGAGCCTCAAGAGGAACTTCACGCAGAGAGGTGGGCCATGGTAACCTTGCAATGCGCGCACTTAAGCCTATGATTCCAACAGGAGAGGAGAATCCTTACGCAATAAGAGTTGTTTCAGATATTCTCGAGAGTAACGGATCTTCTTCAATGGCAAGCGTTTGCGCAGGTTGCCTTGCACTTATGGATGCAGGTATTCAGATTAAGAAACCTGTTGCCGGTGTTGCAATGGGACTCATTGAGCAGGATGGCAAGTTCGCAATCCTTTCAGATATTTTGGGAGATGAGGATCACCTTGGAGATATGGACTTCAAAGTTGCAGGAACCAAAGACGGTATCACCGCAACCCAGATGGATATCAAGTGTGATGGTCTTTCAGAAGAGATTATGGCTAAGGCACTTGCACAGGCAAATCAGGCACGCCAGCACATTATGGGTGAGATGATGAAGACCATCAGCGAGCCACGTCCTGAGCTTAAGCCTTACGCTCCAAGAATTGTTCAGATCAGAATTCCTGGTGAGTTCATCGGTGCCGTTATCGGTAAGGGCGGTGAGGTTATCCAGAAGATTCAGAAAGAGACCGGCACAACCGTTACTATCACTGAGGAGAAAAAGGATGACGGAACCAGCATTGGAGCAGTTGATATCTTTGGAACCAACAAGGAGAGTATGGATAAGGCTCTCAACTGGATTAAGGGTATCACCACAGTTCCTGAGGTTGGCCAGGTTTATCACGGAAAGATCACCTCAATTCTGGACTTCGGTGCATTCGTTGAGATACTCCCTGGTAAAGAGGGACTACTTCACATCTCAGAGATTGCATGGAAGAAGACGGAGAAGGTTGAAGATGTCTATAAAGTTGGAGATGAGGTAGATGTTAAACTCCTGGAGATTGATGAGAAGACCGGCAAGATGCGTCTTTCCGTAAAGGCTCTTCTTCCAAAACCTGAGGGTTACGTTGAGCCTCAGAGAAGACCTCGTCCTGAGGGAAACCGCGGTCCTAGACAGAACAACCGCCCTCAAAATCAAAGAGGTGGTCACAGCCGTGCTCCGCGCAAGGAGAACGGTGAAAACCGTCCTGCAGAAGGAGAGGCCGAGAACTAATAAAGCCAACTAGATAGAAAAGATTAAAAAAAAGATAGAGAACAGAAAGGGGGTGATAAACTCATCCCCTTTTTAACATAAAAGAGATGTCAAAAAGTTTCAACGACAAAAAGTTCAACTTCTGGTTCAATATGTTCATCCTTGTGGGAATGATCACTGCAATCATTGTTGTAAACTTCTTAAAGATAAGCGCATCCGGAGCATTGACCGTAAAGCACGTAGTAGTTGTCGTTGGAGCCTTGATGGGCGTAATCAACACCGTACTAAGTGCTAACGGCAACATCTGGACATTCCTCTTTGGTCTTTTGGATGTGGGAATAGGGGCATACGCCAACTATGACAGCGGCAACATGGGACAGTTTGCCCAGCACGCCTTCTATTTTCTCCCGATGCAGTTCATTGGCTACTACCAGTGGAGAAAGAGAGGTGCCGGAAAGAGAGAAGAGGGTGGAGAGATCTCCAAAGTGAAGGCCCGCCGTCTTACCGGAAGGCAGTGGATTTACGTCACTTTGATACTGATAGCCGGAACGGCAATAGCATACGGCATTCTCTATTGGGTAGATCTTCAGCAGCTTAACGCGGGCAAGATTCAGGAGATAGACAAGGCAAAACTTTTCTTGGATGCCTTCATCCTTATGCTCAACTTTATGGGACAGATACTTATGTCTTGGGCATATATGGATCAGTGGTATCTATGGAACCTTGTAAATGTCTTCTCCATAATGCTTTGGACCAACCGTCTTATGAGCGAGCAGAGTGACAGTTACACCATAGTTATGGTAATCAAGTACTCCTTCTATCTGCTCAACTCTCTCAACGGTCTGCGCATTTGGCTCCGCCTGAGTAAAAAAGAAATCCCCGCCGTTTAGGCAGGGATCTTTTCCTATGAAATAAGCAACCGTTATTTACGGAGGTTAAGCTCCTTAACGATATTTCTGTATCTCTCAATATCAACCTCCTTGAGATAGTCAAGGAAACGGCGTCTCTTACCAACAAGCATCAGAAGTGCGCGCTGTGTGGAGTGATCCTTCTTGTTGCGCTTCATATGCTCGGTAAGGTGAGCGATACGGTAGGAAAATAAAGCAATCTGACTTTCAGCAGAACCAGTGTCTTTATTAGACTTTCCGTACTTACCAAAGATCTCTTGCTTTTTGTCTGAATTTAAATACTCAGCCATCTGCTTAAGATTTTAATTGTTATTATTAATTTTGTCTCCCGATTTGTTCGGGGGTGCAAATGTATCACTTTTTTCCTCTTTTGCAAAATCAATGACAGTAAAGTGTCCAAAATATTATGACGTGATTGCCGATAATGAGCAGGAGATGACCCCCTACAGGGTGAACAAGCTGGCTCACAAGGTACTTCCGGAGAGGACAAGGCAGATGTATCTGCTGCTCTCCTCCAAGGTGAAGATCAAAAACGCCAAGGGGGAGATAGTTGAGGACCCATTCCGTTACAAAAGGGTGGCAATAAAGAACAACCGCACTAACTGGGGCAGTTGCTCAACCCTGCGTAACATCAACCTTAATATGTATCTTGTACTGCTCCCAACTGAGCTGATGGACTACGTGATAGCTCACGAACTTTGTCACCTTGTATATCCCAACCACTCAGAGAGATTTCACGCACTGCTTAACGCAGTGACGGACGGCAAAGAGAGATTTCTTGCCGCCCGTCTAAACCGTTACAGGTTGTAATCCTACTTTTTGCTGAGTGCGCTAAGACGCTCATATAGAGCATCTATGCCCTCAACGAGCTCTTTGGAAACTCCCCTATAGTATTTGTCCGCCTTAATCTCCTCAGGTCTGTGGTTAATCTTGTCAAACAAATCATCCTGCAAATCAAGAGCGTCACCTATAATCTCGCCCACTTTTTCTACGTCTGCTTCTGCATTGAGTTCCAGATAGATGAAGCAATCATCAACTACCTCTCCAATGAGGAATTCAACGTCTTTCTTAATGGTTCTTAAGTTTCTCATATATTCTGTTGTTTCTATTTTGTCATCTCTCCACAAATATAGCAATAAAATGTTATATTTGCGTTAAGCACATCTATGAAAAATGAGAATTCCTTCTATTAAAGTCAAAGGCAAATTGCTCTCAAGTTACAAGGATATATTGTTGACCATTTTTGCCACCTCTATATCTATTGTACTTACCTTTGGAACAGCAAATTATCTTGAACAGCGCCAGATGAAGAAAATCCGCCGTCACGCGGCTATGCTGGTAATCTTTGATATTGAACAGAGTATAGATAAGGTCAACAAACTCAAAGAAGAAGAGGAGAAGAATTACAATTGGGCGCAGCGTGTGATGTTCCAACTGAATCAAAACCAGGAGCCGGCAGCAGACACTTTGCACGGTGTCTACAAGTATCTGGTGGATATGGGAGCAAGCCCTGTGGAGTTTGATTATGGGAAGGAGCGTTATTTCCAGGCTAACCAAGTCTCTTGGAACCGTCTGAAAGACAATATCAAACTGGTTGATTTGGTTCAAAAATTCTACAACAGCCGCCGTGAGTTTCAGGAGTTGTTAAATGACTTGAACTTCAAACATCCTATCTCTCACCAGGAATATGTGGAGGACAGATGGAATGAGGGCTACAACCAAAGCCACCAGGGTTTCAAAAATCTCATTCAGAAAAAGATTAATGAAAAGAGTGTATTGTACTATCTGGGAGCCTCTTCCAAACGTGTCTTGCTCTACTCCACCTATGAGCAAAACTGGCAGACAGATGCCTATGCAATTAAGTTTTTGATGGGACTTACAGAGGAGGAGTATCAGAACTACATAGACAAATCTGAACAGATGGGCAAAAAGGCCTCTTCTAAAGATATTATGGGTAAGATGGTTGAAGCGGGTGCATCCTTCTTTTCCGGTGTCAGGGAACTTGTTTTCAATGATGATCACACCTTTAAGTGCACCTTCATTCGCCATATTGCGCCACCTGTTAATATGACCGGTTACTCCGTTCATACCTCCTATTACGGCGGCACTTGGGAGCTTTCCAAGGGTTGGCTTGTCTTTCACAATGATCCAAACAGTATTGGTGTCACTCATGATTATTCTCCTTTGGTTTGCAAAAGCCAGGAAGAGTTGGATATCTATGAGAAAGAGATAGCTGGATGGTGGAACGTTGATGTATGCAAAGAAGCTATGAATCAGAACGGTCCAACCAGCACCTATTTTGTCACCGTAGATGAAAGCAAAAAGAGGTTTGAGATGTTCAAACAGGTAGACAACCTCCTCAGCCGTGAAGGCGTCTACTACGTCAAACAATAGCCCCAACTCCCGCTTCCATCCCTGCTCTGTTATAAAATTTTGTTAAAAAGGTTGTAGCATTACAACCTTTTTGAAAACATTTCTTATATTTGCACCTGAAATGATAAAGAGTAGCATTGTATGAAGTATCTGAATATCAAGAAGGCGCTGGCGGCATGGCAGGATTTACAGCCACTCTCTGAGAAAGATAGAGAACGGTTGAGCCGCAGGTTTACTGTGGACTTCAACTACAACAGTAACCATATTGAGGGCAATACGTTGACGTATGGGCAGACGGAAATTCTGCTGCTGTTTGGCAAGGTGATTGGTGAGGCTGACGTTAGAGACGTTCAGGAAATGACAGCTAGCAATGTGGGGCTGAATATGATGACTCAGGAAGCTCGCGTGAAGGAAATGCCGTTGACACAGAACTTTATTCGTACACTGCATAAGACGTTACTACGGGAGGACTACGTAGTGTATCGAGACCTTCCGGGAGGCCTGCAGACAAACTATACGGTACATGCGGGACAGTACAAAACCCGCCCAAATAGCGTGATTACCCGATACGGTAATCGTTTCGAATATGCATCGCCCGAGGAGACTCCGTCATTGATGACTGACCTGGTGAACTGGTACAATGCGGCCGAGCAGGAGGGACGATTGTCGCCTGTAGAACTGGCGGCTTTGTTCCACTACCGCTATATCCGCATTCACCCGTTTGAGGATGGAAATGGGCGCATTGCCCGCTTGATAATGAACTTCATCTTGACGCGTCACAACTATCCGATGATTGTTGTGAGGAGCCGTCTAAAGAGCGCATATCTGGAGGCACTGCACCAGGCAGACCTTGAGGTGGGGCCTGTGCTCGCTGATGGCGCTCATGCTGAGCTTAGGGACATCAAGCCTTTCATGAAGTACTTCAACGAGCTGGTGGCTACTGAGGTGTACAATGATGTGCTGTTCGTAAGCGAACGGGATAAAAACGTGTGGTGGTATGACGGAGAGCGGATTACTTTCCGCACGCCCAACTACACTAAGATACTGAATGCTATGCAGACGCAGCCTACACTTACATTGGCAGATATGAGAGACATAACGGGCATCAGCATTGCTGCCATACAGAAGTTGTTGGACCGGTTGCTCCAGAAAAAGTATGTGGAGCGTGGAGATAAAGAAGGCAGTTGGAGGGTGTATGTAACACAATAAAATAAGGCGGTCCGGAAGGGACCGCCTTACTGTTATGTGCGAAAAGGTCTTTTTTTAGTCCTCTTGAGCGGCGAACTTGAGGTCTACTCCCTTGTTGATGGAGAGGCCAAGACCAGGTTTGGATGACGGAACAATTCTTCCGTCCTCAACTGTTGAGGAGTGGAAGCAATCGTTTGCTATCAGCCAGTTACCGTCAAGGTCTGTCCATTCGCAAACAGGAGCAATCTGAGCACCGGCTGCAATGGCAACAGAAGTCTCAGTCATACAGCCAATCATAAGTTTCATACCGAGTGCCTGAGCCAGAGATACCATCTCTCTTGCCTCATGCAGTCCGGTACACTTCATCAGTTTGATATTGATTCCTGAGTAGTGGCCGTATAGTTTCTTTACGTCAGTAAGTCTCTGGCAAGCCTCATCTGCCATAATAGGAAGAGGTGAACGCTCTGTAAGCCAGCCGGTTTCCTCAAGCATAAGCTTTGGCATAGGCTGCTCAATCATATTGACGTTCTTGGTAGCCAGCCAGTTGATCATATCAAGAGCATAGTGCTTGTCTTTCCATCCCTGGTTTGCATCAATACAGATTGTAGTATCCGTTACCTCACGGATGGTGTTGATCATCATCTTGTCCTGCTCCTCGCTTCTTCCGAGTTTAACTTTGATGAGGTGACCCTCTGCGGCAGCCTCTTTTGCCTTCTCAAGAACCTCATCGTGAGAAGCCAAACCAACTGTAAATGAGTTGTAAGGGCAGTTCTTTGGGTTGAATCCCCAAATCTTCCACCATGGCTGACCAATCATATTTCCTACAAGGTCATGAAGAGCAATATCTATGGAAGCCTTTGCTGCACAGTTATATGTGGTGATGGCATCCATCTCCGCCATAATCTCTCCAATCATAAACGGATCCTTAAATTTCTTAAGGACAGGTCTTGCCTTCTTCAGGTAATCAATTGCAGAGTTGGTAGTCTCCCCAAGATAAGGCGGCATTGCTGCCTCACCGTATCCGATGTAGCCGTCATAAGAGATTCTGGTAAGTACGATAGGGGTTGTACTTCTGGATGAGTTGGAGATGGTGAAAACGTGTTTCATCTTTGCGGTGAACGGGCACCACTCAAGTTCCAACTCTTTGGTTCCCTTAGGTTTGGAGATACCTTTTGCACGAGCGAAAATCTGTGAAGGGCTCAGAATAGCAGCAGCCGCTCCAATAAGTCCCGCGCTCTTTAGGAATGTTCGTCTGTCGGTCATGTCAGTTGATTTTTATTATGATTTTACTTTGTCAGTCCTGCTTTTGCTACGCTTACAACGCCCTTGCCCTGGTCTGCGGTTCCAATGATTCTTCTGGCTTTGAGAAGCCTCTTGGCACCTGCATAGTAGTCATTCTCTCCAGGGATTAAGGAGTTGATTCTCACAACGTTGGAAGAGTGGATAATCATACCGTCACCCATATAGATAGCAACGTGGGTAACTCTCTCACGTCTCCCGTTTTCTGCTTTGCGTCCAAAGAAGAGAAGGTCTCCCGGACGTAAGTTTCCAAGCGCCTCTTTTGTGTAATCTCCCTCCACAAATTTGTGAACGTCTACGCTGTCTCCGGTCTTAACCTGCTGAGAAGCGTCTCTTCTTAAAACATATCCGTTGAGGAAGTAAGCGCTCTTGCTTAAACCGCTGCAGTCTACGCCCTTTACGGAGGTTCCGCCCCATACGTACGGGAAGCCGCAGAACTGCTTTGCCGTCTCAATTATGTTCTTCTCAGTTGGCTGTGCGTTCTTCATCCAGACTTTAAGGTCAATAACGTCAGAAGCGGGAACGTAACCTGTTCTTCCGTCTGTAACGGATACCTTTCTCCAACTTCCGCTCTTGCCCTCATCTTTAAGAATGCAACCCCATACCAAATCACTTACAGGCAGTGAGTTAACATTCTTCTCAGAGTAAAGCGTAGAGTATTTCTTTGTTACAAAAACTTTTGGTTTTGCTAGGTATGCGTCATACTCCTCTTCCGTCATCTCAGTAATGCTGCGGGTAATTACCCAAGCGGTGTAACCCTCCATGTTGATGCAGCGGTACCAATCGTCATACTCCTCCAAAATTCTTACAGGCATTCCCATAAGTGCCTGAGTACCACTCTCTGCGCTGAATCCGGGGTCACTGTTGAAACTTGCGGTAGACATACATACTATTCCGTAAGTCTTGCCTTTCAGAGAATTGGAAGGAAGAAGATCTATTCTGTTCTGAGCGTTGATACCTGCGTCTGCAAGTCTTGCAACGAGTTCTTCAACAGCCTCTTTTTCTGTGGTTGAACCAATTAGAAGAAGTTTGCCATCCTTCTCAATGAGAGAAACGTTGTAAGTTTTATCTCTGGAATCGGGAGCGTATTTAGCTTTAACCTCTGTGTTGATTTTGTTAAAGAGCATACCCGCACCCTGAGCGGAGAGGGTAACGCTCCAAAGAAGTGCTACGGAGAGTAGCAAGAGAAATTTTTTCATCGTCATAAATGTTAACAGAGCAAATGTACAAAAATTAAACGACTATATTTGTATCAAAGAGCAAGTCATTATATGGAATTAAACTCATTTGTAGATTACTTCAGACAAAAGTACGGAGCCAGGCTTCAGAAAGTGGTTGTGGATGCAGGATTTACCTGCCCTAACAGAGACGGAAGCAAGGGCTTTGGCGGCTGCTCTTTCTGTGAAAACAACGCCTTCCACCCCAACTACTGCACTCCGGACAAGCCTCTGTTTCAGCAGATTGAGGAGGGTATAGAGTTCCATAGGGTGCGTTACCGTCATGCTCAGCGCTACATTGCCTACTTCCAGCCCTACAGCAATACCTACGCCCCTTTGAAGAGGCTTAAGGAGCTCTATGAGACGGCCCTTTCGCATCCAGATATTGAGGGGATTGTGGTGGGTACCCGGCCGGACTGCATAGATGAGGAGAAGCTGGATTACCTGGCGGAGCTCTCTGAGAAACATATCGTGATAATAGAGTATGGCATAGAGAGTTGCTATGACAAAACGCTGGAAAGGATAGGGCGCGGTCATAACTTTGAGTGTGCCAGATGGGCGGTGGAGCAGACGGCACAAAGGGGGCTTACTCAGTGCGGCCACTTCATATTCGGCCTTCCGGGGGAGAGCCTTAAGATGATGGAGGATGAGGCAGAGATTATCTCCTCCCTTCCACTTACCGCCGTCAAATTCCACCAACTGCAGATAATCAAGGGGACCCGCATGGAGATGGAGTATGAACTTCATCCCGATGATTTCCATTACTTCACCCTCAGCGAGTATCTGGACTTTATCTCCGCTTTTATCCGCCGGCTCCCCCCTCACCTCTATATAGACCGCTTTGCCTCTGAGGTGCCGCCCCGTTATCTCTCTCCTCTTCAGAAGAGTTGGGGGCTTATCCGCTATCAGGAATTGCTCTCTATGCTAAGAGAGAGGATGGCGGAGGCAAAATAGGTTTTGCTGCTTTGGGCGGAATTGAGTATATTCGCCAAATTATTGTAACGCAACTCAAATACATCCGCCATGCAGCAGAAAACTAACAAAACGGACTTTGACCAGATAGTTCTGGAGGGTCTTACATTCGATGACGTTCTTCTTGTTCCGGCTAAGTCCGGAGTGCTTCCAAGAGAGGTAAACATCTCTTCAAAATTCACCAGAGAGATAACCTTGCAGGTTCCTATAGTATCTGCTGCAATGGATACCGTAACAGATTTCAATATGGCAATAGCCATTGCCAGAGAGGGAGGTATAGGTGTAATTCACAAGAATATGCCTATTGAGATGCAGGCAGACCAGGTCCGCAGAGTGAAGAGGGCAGAGAACGGAATGATCTTTGACCCAATCACCATCTCCCCGGATGCTGTTGTGGCAGACGCACTTGGAATGATGGCTGAGAATCACATTGGCGGTATTCCGGTTGTAGACAAGAACAATAAACTCATAGGAATAGTTACCAACAGAGACCTCCGCTTTGTTTCAAACAAGAAGACTCCTATCTCTGCAATAATGACCAGCGAGCACCTGGTAACCACTTCAAAGACAGATCTTAAGGAGGCTACTCGCCTGCTTCAGAAATATAGAATAGAGAAACTTCCTGTAGTTAACAAGCAGGGTGAGTTGGTGGGACTTATTACCTACAAGGACATTACCAAGATTAAGGATAATCCTAACGCAAGCAAGGATTCTATGGGCCGTTTGATGACGGCTGCCGCGGTTGGAGTTACAGCGGATGTTATCAGCAGAGTTGAGATACTCTCTGAGGCTGGAGTTGATGCAATAGTTATTGATACCGCTCACGGTCACTCAATGGGCGTTATGGAGACCATCAAGAAGGTTAGAAAACAGTTCAAGAGCCTTCAGATTGTTGCAGGAAACATTGCTACCGCTGAGGGAGCTAAAGCGCTGGCAGAGTGCGGCGTAGACGGAGTGAAAGTTGGTATAGGACCTGGCTCAATCTGTACAACCAGAGTTGTTGCAGGAGTTGGCGTTCCTCAGCTCTCCGCAATTATGCTTGCAAGCAAGGCGCTCAAGGGTACCGGAATTCCAATCATAGGTGACGGCGGAATCCGTTACTCAGGAGATATAGTGAAGGCTTTGGCCGCAGGTGCAAGCACCATTATGGCAGGGTCTTTGTTTGCAGGTGTGGAGGAGTCTCCGGGAGAAACCATCATACTCAACGGAAGAAAGTTCAAATCCTACAGAGGAATGGGTTCTTTGGAGGCGATGCAGCAGGGTTCAAAGGATAGATACTTCCAGGATATGGAGGATGATGTTAAGAAACTTGTGCCTGAGGGAATTGTTGCACAGGTGCCTTACAAGGGAAGTCTGAACGAGGTTATCTACCAGATGGCCGGAGGACTGAGAGCCGGAATGGGATACTGCGGCGCGCCTGATATTGAGACTCTTAGAAAGGCTAAGTTTGTAAGGATAACAGCTGCGGGTGTAAGAGAGAACCACCCTCATGATGTAACAATCACACGTGAGGCTCCTAACTACAGCCGCGGACTTTAATTGATAAAAAAGTAAAACAGATAAAGATGTCTTTAAGAAAGATTACGATTGTTGCAGCCTCATTGGTTCTGATGCTCGGTGCATCTTCTGCCAATGCTCAGATTTACAAGAACGGACTGATAGACAAGACAATAGCACTCATTGGAAATGAGTCAATATATCTCTCTCAACTTGAGGAGCAGGTTCAGCTTATGATGGCTAACGGAACTGCAACCCAGGATGAAAAACTGATGAGATGTCAGATTTTGGAGAGCACTCTCCAGCAGAAACTTTTCCTCAACCAGGCAAAGATGGACTCCCTTACAATCTCCACAGATATGGTAGAGTCTGAGTTGGCCGGCAGAGTGGACCAGGTGATGTATCGTCTTGGAGGTCAGAAGGAAGTGGAGGAATATTTCCATAAACCGCTCTTCCGTCTTAAGGAGGATTGGAGAGCAGTTTTAGGTGAGCAGAACCTTATTGGTCAGGAGCAGCGTCAGATAGTTTCCGCAGTTCCTAACCTTACTCCTAGCGAGGTCCGCAGATTCTACAAGAGAGTGGACAAAGATTCTCTTCCGGAGATTTCTACACAGTACCGTCTGCGTCATATCGTTCTCTATCCTGCTAAGGAAGACGCTGTTATGGCCGTTAAGGAGAGACTTCTGGAGTTCCGTCAGAGAGTATTGAACGGAGAAAAATTCTCTTCACTGGCAGCTCTCTATTCAGATGACAAAGAGTCTGCACTCAGAGGCGGAGAACTTGGAATGGCTCCTAAAAATATGTTCTGGCCTGCATTCTCAGACGCTGCTATGAGTCTGAAAGAGGGGCAGATATCTCAGATCATTGAGACACCGGACGGATTCCACCTCATTCAGATGATTGAGAAGAATGGAGATATGTTCAATGCAAGACATCTTCTTCTCAAACCTAAATTCTCATCAGAGAATCGTGAGGAGTGCTTTAAGAGATTGGACTCTCTGAAAGAGGCTATACTCATAGACAGTATCACTTTTGAGAGAGCGGCGCTTCTCTTCTCCAAAGATCCAAAGACCTTCCTTAACGGAGGTCAGATGGTAGATGAGAATACCGGTGCTATCTACTTTGAGAAAGACCAGCTCAATCCTGCTGATTATAATATGATTAAGGATCTTAAGATTGGTGAGATAAGCGTACCGTTCGAGTCTCAGGGCAACGAGGGAAGAGGTAACACCATCTACAAGATTATCCGTCTGGAAGAGATTGTTCCTTCTCACCGCGCAGATGTTGACAAAGACTTTGTGGCGGTGCAGAACTTTGCCCACTCCGTTGAGCAGGAGAAGGCCATCAAGAGATTTATAGAAGAGAAACAAAAGAGCACCTTCATCAGAATAGATGAGATGTTCAGAGATTGTCCGTTCCAAAGCAAGGGATGGGTTAAATAGTTCTATGCGCAGAGTATCCATTCTGACATTACTGCTTTGTCTCCTCTTTGTCACAGAGGGCTATTCGCAAGCCTTTGAAAATGACAAAGATTCGCTGGTTCGTCTGGTTGAGGCAAAGGCTGTCAGACTGGTAGACAGAGGTGGGGCTCCCTTCAGAGAAGTTAAGGGTCCCGCCCGTTTTCTTCATAACAACACATACCTTCTCTGTGACTCCGCCTCCTGGGATGTAAATGCCAACGTAATTGAGGCAATAGGTCACATTCAGATTATCCAGCAGGATACCTACCTGGAGAGTGATATTGTAACCTATCTTGCAGACGAGGGTGTTGCTCAGTTCAGAGGAACCATAGTAAAACTCTACAACAGAAAGGGAGACCAGCTCAAGACTAAGTTCCTGGATTACAACACAAGAGACAGCATTGCCACCTTCTTCAACGGCGGTGCTATGCGTTCAGCAAAGGGAGATATTGTAGAGGGAGATGAAGGCCGTTATATATCTGAAACACGCACCTTCTCCTTTACGGACAATGTGCAGATGTACTCAGACTCCATCTTTGTAAGTTCTTCATTTGCAGATTATAATTCAGACCATGAATGTGCGGACTTTGGCTTCAGAACCGTTGCCTGGAAGGGGAGAGATACTCTCTACTCCAACCACGCTCAGTACATTGTAAGAGGGGAGACCCTCTCTTTAATGGAGAACAACTACATTGCTTCAGAGAATCAGGAACTCTGGGCCGGACTGATTGATTATCACCGTAGTACAGGTAATGCGGAACTCTACAACAACGTTCAGATAAGAGACAACGAGAACTCCTCCATTCTTATGGGAGACAAGGGTGTTATGGTTCAAAACCCATTCCTCGCCTACCTTACGGATAGGGCTGCAGCTGCAATGTTCTCAGAGGAGAAGACCGGTGTAGATTCCCTTACTCAAGAGCCTATCTACAAGAGAGATACATTATTCCTTGGCGGAGATACCCTTAAGATGTGGATGATTCCTATGTATCAGATAGATTCCAACGAGGTCTCCAACGCTCTGGAAAGACGCAAGTTGGCAGATACGGATCCTATCATTGATATAGACAAGGCTAACAGAGAGTACCTTGCAGCATATAAGAAGAACAAGGAACTTATTGGAAAGGTAAAACCACCTGAGCCTAAGCAACCGGTTAAAGATCAGGAGCCTGCAGACGGTATGCAACTGACTGACGGTCCACAGAAACCAACATTTATTGGTAAAGATAAGCAAATCACAGCCGGCAAGGACAGCACACTTGTTGGCGCAGATTCTTTAAAGACAGCACTTTTGAAGGACTCCCTTGCCGTACAGACAGACTCGGTAGAGGTTCAGAAGGACACCACAAAGATTACATTCATAAGCGTCTTCCATAATGTCAAACTCTTCAGGAGTGATCTGAGAGGCGTCTGTGACTCCCTCATTTACACCTCTATAGACAGTATTGCCCGTTTCTACAAAAATCCTGCTCTCTGGAATGAGGAGAAGACACAGTTCACTGCAGACAGCATCCAACTCTCCGTCAGAAACAATGCCATCTATAAGGCCAACTTAATAGAGAACGCCTTCATCATATCTGAAGAGGACTCCATTCATTTCAACCAGATTAAGAGTACAGAGATGGTTGCCTACTTTAAAGATAATGATGTCTACAGATTTGACGCATTGGGTGGAGTTCAGGCAATGATATTCCTCAGGGAGAAAGACAGCAGCGTCACCCTTATGAACCACAAGGAGTGCCGCCTTCTAACTTCCAGAATGGCAAACAATACCATTGAGAGAGTACGTTACATTGAGAACGTTAAGAGTGATATCCATCCAACATATAATCTCCCTATTGAGAAGATGCGTCTGAGAGATTTCAAATGGAGGGCGGATGAGGTTCCAACGAGCCGCAACGTTGTAACGGACAGAAAGGTACTGAACTCCAACAGGGGCTTCCTCTCCGGATTCGTATTCCCTAAATATCCACAGACAAAACTCTTCTTCCCGGACTCATATGAGACTATAACCAATCTTTCAAAAGAGATAGACCAGAAGATTCATCAGGAGAATCAAAAGAGAGAGGAGCAAGAGCGTATGGACCAGGAACAGAGGAGAATAGAACAGCACAGAAAAGCCCTGGACCAGGAGGGCAAAGACCAGATGAGAACAGAGGAGGCAAAATGAGACACATTGCAACATACATACTTCTTGTGCTTCTTTTGACATTCGTTCCTCAGATTGCACAGTGCCAGAGCCACACGGACAAGAAAGAGATAGAGCAGATTAAACGCTCTAACCCATTCAAAGAGAAGGCGGTAAAACGTTATGTGAAAGACAGTATGGATCTTCTGGTTGCAAGATGCGAGATTGTTCTCAAGGCTGCCTACATGGCGCAGGAGTATGTTGCAACTCATTATGACATACCGGGTTGGGAGGGCTTTCCAGTTAAAGAGTACACCTACTACACAGGCAAAGATGTAAAGACCGGCAGACCAAAGAAGGGTAGGGTATATCTCTTAATGCCTACAGCAAAGCAACTTGCCTACTGGGTTATTTCTGCCTGCTGGAAAACGGTACACTCTTTAGACTATGTTTACACAAATACTCTTTTGAGATTTATCCGTTGGCAAAGCGGCGCTCAGTTTGCCGTAAGAGGAGTTGTCTATGAAGCTATGTATACTGCCGGCTATTATGAACCTTATGTTTTTAAAGACGGCATAACAGTCTATGTTGCAGACCCTAAGATGAAGGCTACAGATGAGGTGATGGCAGAGTGTTCAGAAGAACAGTTGGAGTTTTACCTGCATCTTACAGACAACGATCTTAAACCTTACACCGGCCGTTTTGCCCGTATCTGTTCCACCACAAGAGAGATGTACTACAATTGGGGCGGAACAACTGCTGTAGGTTCAAGTGATTTCAGAGAGGGACGCACACTGGATTTTCTTCCGGTCATCAGAGAGCTTTATAAGAAGGCGCTTAAGTCTAAAGACAATGAACTTATAGATGCCTGGTGTAATGAACATTTGGCAGATTACCCTTTTAAAGGCAGAGACTGATGACAACCTGTTTAATCATACTGGCCGTTATTCTGGGATTTGTAGGACTCATAGGTTGCGTACTTCCAGTACTCCCCGGTCCTCCAATCAGTTGGGTTGGTATGCTCCTTATCTACATCTTCAGCAACGGTACCAACTCAGACGGTGAGCCAATGTCCACCCGCATGCTCATTATCTGGCTGATCATCACCATTGCTGTAACCATACTGGACTACATTGTACCCTCTTGGGTTACAAGAAAAACCGGCGGCAGCGTCTACGCCTCCAGAGGAGCACTGGCCGGCCTTCTGCTGGGTCTTTTTGTTCCCCCGATAGGTATTCTCATAGGCCCTGTACTCGGCGCCCTCCTTGCAGAACTTGCCCTAGCCGGCAAGAACCTCAACCAGTCCATCAAGCCCGCCCTCGGTGCCTTCCTGGGCGTTATGTGCGGCACCGGCCTCAAGCTCATAGCCAGCGGCTTCATGCTCTACTACATCTTCGTCTACCTCCGCTAACCCTATATTTTATAAAGATTTATGTCATTTTGCAGTAAGTTTATTGCAAAATGATGTAAATTTTCTATATTTGCACCTAGGATAACAACACACACACACTATGGCACAAGTTTCAATGACAGTTCGGATGGATTCCGGTTTAAAAGCATCTTTTGATTCGCTATGTTCGCAATTCGGCATGAGTGCGAACACTGCTATGAACATTTTTGCTAGGGCTGTTGTCCAACGTGGGAAGATTCCTTTTGAGATTCACGGAGACGAGGAGGAGTCTTTATCTGAAGGTTACAAAGCTTATAGGAAAATCAGAGCATTAGCTGAATCCGGCGCTTTTCCGGAAATGAGTCTGGAGGAAATAAACAAGGAGATAGCTAATGTACGAAAGAAAGAATGACCTATTTGCTGTAGTAGACACTAATGTAATTGTCTCAGGATTAATTTCTAGCAACAAGGCCTCAGCCGTAGTTCTGGTCTTTGAAGCGGTTATGGTTGGTATCATAACCCCTGTCTTCAATAATGAGATTCTAGCAGAATATGCCGAGGTTCTTAATAGAGATAAGTTCTGTTTACCCAAAGACTTAGTAAGTAAAACTTTAAAGGAGATACAAGAAAAAGGTGTCTCCTCAGAGAGAGTAAAATCTCAAGATTTGTTTGAGGATGAAAATGATAGAGTTTTTTATGAAGTTGTCCTTAGTAAACAAGATGCTTACTTGGTTACAGGGAATAAAAAACATTTCCCTCAAACATTTCAAGTTGTAACTCCGGCAGAGATGTTGGATATTTTGAATCAAACAAACGGAGATATCACTAAAAATTGAGCATAAATGGTATACGCTTACAAAGATTATTACCTGGATGATGTAATGTCCAACATGGGATCCATGATGGACTACGCCGTTAATGTCTGCGGTGAGGAGCCGGAGTTGTTTTATGCACGCTTTCTGGCGAGCGGAATAGATACTCAGATTGTTAACGGCAATCCTCGTTATCTGGCCGGAATGTCTGGAATAGACCTTGCCTTAAAGGTTGCCTCACTCACAGGTGATAGCCTCCCATGCAAAGAATGTATGATTAATATGGGAAGCCCTGAGTATTGGTTCGGAAGTACAATGGCATACATCCAGTGGTATTTGAATGTTAGCTTTAAGACGCTTAATGACAGGGGTTTTCACTTCAAAAACTTATATGAAAAGTATCCAACATTGCATGAAGCGGATATAACAAAGTCCCTTTATTATGCGGTTGATTTAATGAATCGGAATAAAGAAAACCGTCTTAAGCACCTCAGAAAAAGAGCTTCTCTAACACAAAAAGAACTCTCAGATATTACGGGAATAAATATCAGAACCATAAGAGCATACGAACAAGGACAACTTAGCTTAGACAAAGCTTCAGCCCGCAGCATACTTGATATCTGCAAAGTGATAGGCTGCTCCCCGGAAGACCTCCTTCCTCTGAAAAAATTTAAGTAATTTGAGTATTATTTTTATCAATAATCATTGTTGTAGAACCTTCTGGGCTGGTTTTCATTGCGAAAAAAGCGCAACACAATTTTCGCAACATGTTTTTCGCAACGAGATTTTTCATTACGTAGATTACGTTACGTAAAGTACGTAATGTATTTGACGTAATGAGGGGGAGGATTGCTTATAGCCCATATATTTTAGTTATCTTTGCACAAATGTGAAAGAATCAAAGTGATTATGAGTTATAAGAGAGCTATTATCATTACAGGCGGTGCGGGCTTTATTGGAAGTCACGTGGTACGTCTGTTTGTAAACAAGTATCCTGAGTATAGGATCATTAATCTGGATAAACTTACATACGCCGGCAATCTGGCAAACCTGAAGGACATAGAGGATAAGCCAAACTATAGGTTTGTGAAGATGGATATTTGTGACTTTGAGGGCGTTCTGAATCTGATGAAAGAGGAGAATGTAGACGGAGTTATTCATCTTGCAGCGGAGAGCCACGTAGACAGAAGTATTAAGGATCCGTTCACTTTTGCTCAGACAAACGTGATGGGAACTCTCTCAATGCTTCAGGCGGCTAAGGCTTGCTGGGAGCCAAAGAAATATGAGGGCTGCAGATTCTACCATATCTCTACGGATGAAGTTTACGGAGCACTTGAAATGACTAACCCGGAGGGAATTAAGCCTCCGTTCACAACCAAGGCAAGTTCCGGCAAACACCATCTTGCATACGGAGAGAAGTTCTTTACCGAGGATCTGAAGTACCAGCCTCACTCTCCGTACAGCGCAGCAAAGGCAAGTTCAGACCACTTTGTACGTGCCTTCCATGATACGTTCGGAATGCCTACAATTGTGACAAACTGCTCAAACAACTACGGACCTTACCAGTTCCCTGAGAAGTTGATACCTCTCTTTATCAACAATATCCGTCACCGCAAACCTCTGCCTGTATATGGCAAGGGAGAGAACGTAAGAGATTGGCTCTACGTTGAGGATCACGCCCGTGCAATAGATCTGATTTTCCATAAGGGTAAGATTGCAGAAACCTACAACATTGGAGGATTCAACGAGTGGAAGAACATAGATATCATTAAGGTTGTTATCAATACCGTAGACCGTCTGCTTGGTAGACCGGAAGGTGCTGATATGGACCTTATTACATACGTTACAGACCGTGCGGGACATGACTTGCGTTATGCAATTGACAGTTCTAAACTTCAGAAAGAACTGGGTTGGGAACCATCTTTGCAGTTTGAAGAGGGAATTGAAAAGACCGTTAAATGGTATCTGGAGAATCAGGCCTGGATGGACAACGTAACTTCCGGTGATTACCAGAAGTACTATGATGAAATGTACAAAAACAGATAAACAATGAAAGGTATAGTTCTGGCAGGAGGCTCCGGCACAAGGCTTTACCCAATTACCAAGGGCGTAAGCAAGCAGCTTCTTCCAATCTATGACAAGCCTATGATCTACTATCCGGTTAGCGTATTGATGCTGGCCGGCATACGTGATATTCTCATTATCAGCACCCCGCAGGATCTGCCCGGATTTAAGAGGCTGATGGGAGACGGCTCAGACTTTGGAGTAAACTTCTCTTACGCAGAGCAGCCGTCACCGGACGGACTTGCTCAGGCATTCATCATAGGTAAAGAGTTCATTGGAGATGACTGCGCTTGTTTAGTGCTGGGAGACAACATCTTCCACGGTGCAGGCTTCAGTGCTCTTTTGAAGGATGCGGTTCAGTCTGCAGAGAAGGAGAATAAGGCTACCATATTCGGATACTGGGTGAGCGATCCGGAACGTTACGGAGTTGCAGAATTTGACAAGAACGGTAACTGTCTGAGTATTGAGGAGAAACCAAAGGAGCCAAAGAGCAACTATGCTGTTGTGGGTCTCTACTTCTACCCTAACAAAGTTGTAGATGTTGCAGGCAGTATCAAACCTTCTGCAAGAGGAGAACTTGAAATCACCACGGTCAACCAGGAGTTCTTGAAGGCGGGAGAGCTTAAGGTTCAAACACTTGGAAGAGGCTTTGCATGGCTTGATACCGGAACACACGATTCTCTTGCCGAGGCAACTGCCTACATTGAAACCATAGAGAAACGTCAGGGCTTGAAAGTTGCCTGCCTTGAGGGTATTGCACTGCGCAAGGGGTGGATTACTCCGGAAAAGATGCGTGAGATTGCCAAGCCTATGCTTAAGAACCAGTACGGACAGTACCTTGTTCGCATTGCAGATGAATTTGAAAAGAACGGTCCGCAGGATATTGATTCATTCTAAATGATTGAGGTAATTAAAACGGCTATTGAAGATGTCCTTGTGATTGAACCAAAGGTCTTTGGGGATGCAAGAGGATATTTCTTTGAGAGTTGGAGCCAGAGAGATTTTGACTCCGCAGTAAGACATATTGATTTTGTTCAGGACAATGAGAGCAAGAGCAGTTACGGTGTGCTCCGCGGTCTTCATTTCCAGAAGGGGGAATTCTCTCAGAGCAAGATGGTTAGAGTAGTTAGGGGAAGGGTTATGGATGTTGCCGTAGATATAAGAAAAGGCTCTCCTACTTTTGGAAAATATGTTGCCGCTGAACTCTCCGGAGAGAATCACCGTCAGATGTTTATTCCAAGAGGATTTGCTCACGGCTTTGTTGTCTTGAGTGAAGAGGCTGTGTTCCAGTACAAGTGTGACCGTCTATATAACCCTCAGGCAGAGGGTGCTATAGCCTGGAACGATCCCGCTTTGGGAATAGATTGGAAAGTAGATTTAAAAGATATTGTACTCTCTGAAAAGGATAAACATCATCCGCTTCTTAAAGATGCGCCTGAGTTGTTTGACTACAAAACAAACTATTACGAGTAATGAAATCAGTATTGGTAACCGGAGCTAATGGGCAGCTGGGCAATGAATTGCGCCTGCTCTCTAAGGGGTTGCCATACAAGTTTGCTTTTACAGATGTTGTTCAGAGTGCAGATACAACAATTCTGGATATTACAGATATTGAGGCCATTAGAAAGATTGTTGCAGAGAATAAAGTTGATGTTATAGTTAACTGCGCTGCCTTTACAAATGTAGATGCGGCAGAAGACAATGAAACTACAGCAGAGTTAATAAATTCAAAAGCAGTTGAAAACCTGGCTGTTGCAGCAAAGGAGAATAACGCTCTTCTGATTCACATAAGTACAGATTATGTTTTTGACGGAACATCCAAGACTCCATATACTGAAGAGGATAAATGCAATCCAACGGGAGCATACGGAAGAACAAAACTCCACGGAGAAGAAGCTGTTAAGAGGGTTGGCTGCAAGAGCATAATCATCAGAACTGCTTGGCTTTACAGCGAGTTCGGAAAGAACTTTGTGAAGACCATGCTCACCCTTACTTCAACAAAACCGGCCATCAAAGTTGTGAATGACCAGGTAGGAACTCCTACCTATGCTCTGGATTTGGCAAAGGTTATAGTGAAGTTCATCTCGATGGATTCAGATTCTCTTCTGGGAATCTATCACTTTAGTAATGAGGGCGTTTGCTCCTGGTATGACTTTGCCGTAAAGATTGCCGCTCTTGCCGGAAACACTGAGTGTAAGATTAATCCGTGCCTCTCCTCCGAGTATCCGAGCAAAGTTAAACGCCCGGCCTATTCGGTTTTAGATAAGAGCAAAATCAAAATGGCTTTAAACATCACCATCCCCGCCTGGGAAGACTCCCTCGCTGCCTGTTTGGGTAAGAGGTACGAGGCACCAAGAAGTGAGATTCTGAATATGAACTCCGAAAGTATCATCTGTACAAGTCCTGAAAACTTTGGTAATCCGGAAGATAGAGAAACCGTTGGAGATTGGGGGGATTTTTAAAAAGGAGGGGATTATGAAAAAGAGATATCTTTTACTTACTGTAATACTGGCGTTTGCGGCACTCTTTACAAGTTGCCAGAAGAGCGAGGTAAATACTCCTGAAGAAGAGATTACAGATGGTATTCCGGAGGGCGCGTTCCTGCTGACCACGGAGGATGACGGAATCGACACAAAAACTATAGTTTCCGGTGCGACGGTCAAGTGGGAGCCGGGAGACTCTGTGATGATTAACAGGCACTATTATCCCATCAAGCAATCCGGCGGTAAGTTTTACATAGAGCCGGGGGAAGATGGAACTCCGCTTATAGCGGGAAATAAGATCAGCGGTTTCTACAATTGTGATGTTACTGAGCTCGATGGCAATTATCCTAGAGTTGAATACTTCAATGAATATGTAACTGTCATGGCGGGCGACAAACAGCAGATATCTCTGCCTATGGCGGCGTATGGTAATACGGCGGACCACAATATTCAGTTCAAGCACATTACAGCCGCTCTTCTTCTAACTGTTAAAAACGAGACGGGATTCCCTGTAAAATTGGAAGAGGTTATCCTCAGCAGCAGTAACCAAAAGCTGGGCGGTTACTTTTTTATAAATCTCGCAGCTGCTGATTTAGGGGTTTCTTCCGCTACCGGCAGTGGGGCGGTTAAACTTTCCATCTTTGATGCTTCATCGTCAAACCACAAATGCTTTATTGCGAATGGAGCATCTAAGACCATTCAAGTGCCAATCCGGCCTGTCAGTGGTGCTACAATTAATATTCTTGTCCGTGCCAACAGCAACCTGGGGGCTGTCAAGGGCTTCCATGGGGCCAATCAAGATTCGGATGATTTTCTGGGTATCCTCAACCCCAACTATGAGTTCCGCTACAGTTATACCCCTGAAGCCACACTTACTCTTGGCCGCAACCAAATGATGACCGCTTCTGTCACCATCAATCGCGCTGCCGAGAGTAACGGCCGTGTCACTGAGGTGGACCACGGACTCTTCACTATCTCAAAAGACTACAAGGTACATTTTTCCAGAGGCAATCTGCGTTATTCTGCTACAGCGTCAGAGAGTAATAGATGGCAATTTGCACCAGATCAGTACAGTTATATTGGTGGTGTAAACGCTAATATATACCGAACAACAGCTAATACACAACCAATAGACCTGTTCGGTTGGGCTGCCAGCGGAAATGACAATGGTCAAACTTGCTTTATGCCTTACTCTTACAGTACTAAAGAGGAGGAATACTATGCGGTATATGACTCTTGGTGGAATAATGACCGCCCAAAAAGCATGGATTGGGGATATAACCTTAATAATAATACTGATAATATAGTTTGGTACACTTTGGGGAAGGGATCCTGGACTAATCTGATAGGACGTGATGACGGAAATAAATGGGGCAACGGAACAGTGAATGGAGTAAATGGCTGTATTTTCCTTCCCGATGACTGGGTGCAACCGGCCGGTGTGCCCAAATTTACACCCAAAAATCGGACGAACGCATATAACAATTATACTGCTGAGGAATGGGCTTTTATGGCCAAAGCCGGAGCGGTTTTTCTTCCTGCTGCAGGATACAGAAATGGAACATCTGTTAGCTATGTGGGTGAGAATGGATACTACTGGACGTGTACACACTCCGATAAAGAAAATGAATCTTATAAAGCATACTACTTGTCTATAGAAAATGGTGGTGTGCCCAATGCAAACTATACCTATGAAAATTTTTTCGGCTTTTCTGTCCGCCTCGTCACCCGCCTAGACCAATAAGTACCCCCGAACGGAATCGAACCGTTATCCGGAGAACCGGAATCTCCTATTTTATCCATTAAACTACAGGGGCAGATCCCTTTAAGGGATTACTTTTGGGCAAAGTTACAAATATTAATTATCTTTGCCCACTTGTTATTTTGATACAAAACCTATTGATATGAAAGCATACGTTTTTCCGGGCCAGGGTGCCCAGTTTACGGGGATGGGAAAGGAGTTGTATGACTCAAATCCTGTTGCTAAAGAGTTGTTTGAGAAGGCAAACCAGATATTGGGATGGAGAATTTCTGATGTAATGTTCATAGGAACAGCAGAGGAACTCAAGCAGACAAAGGTTACCCAGCCGGCTATATTTATTCATTCAGTTGTACTTGCAAAGTGTCTTGGTGCTGAGTTTAAGCCGGATATGGTTGCGGGTCATTCACTTGGAGAGTTTTCCGCTCTGACGGCAGCTGGAGCGCTCAGTTTTGAGGAGGGGTTGCAGCTGGTTGCAAAGCGTGCTTTTGCAATGCAGAAGGCTTGTGAACTTAAGCAGTCCACTATGGCCGCAGTTTTGGGCCTTGAGGATAAGATTATTGAGGATGTCTGCAAAGAGGTAACCGCCAAGGAAGAGTGCGGAGTTGTTGTTGCAGCTAACTATAACTCTCATGGTCAGGTTGTTATAAGCGGAGATGTGGATGCTGTTGCAGTAGCGGGAGAGTTGCTGAAGGAGAAGGGAGCCAAGAGAGTGCTTCCGTTGGTAGTAGGGGGTGCATTCCACTCACCGCTGATGGATCCTGCAAGAGTTGAACTTGGAGAGGCAATAGAGAAGGCAGTGATTGTTGCTCCGGTATGCCCTGTATACCAGAATGTTGACGCAATGCCTCACACAGACCCTATCGAGATAAAGAAGAATCTCCTTATCCAGCTTACCAATCCGGTAAGATGGGCTCAGATAGTTGAGAAAATGGTGGCAGACGGCGCAGACGAGTTTGTAGAACTTGGTCCTGGAACGGTTCTTCAGGGTCTTGTAAAGAAACTTGCTCCGGCAGAGACCAAAATCTCAGGTATGCAATAGACTTTGCTAATGCGCTTTCTTATTGCTATCTTTGGGGCGCATTTAAAGATGAAATTTCTAAATTTTTAAGTACATAATTGACTAATATCATGGCAAAAGAAAAAGTCTTTCTTACCTGCGATGGTAACCAAGCTGCAGCTCACGTAGCCTATCTTTTCAGTGAGCTGGCCGCAATCTATCCTATCACTCCGTCATCACCAATGGCAGAGCACGTGGATGAGTGGTCAGCTTTTGGAAGAAAGAATCTCTTTGGAGAGACTGTAAAGGTTATTGAGATGGAGAGTGAGGCCGGTGCAGCCGGTGCAGTTCACGGTTCCCTTCAGGCAGGTGTTTTAACTTCTACATTTACAGCATCTCAGGGATTGCTGCTAATGATCCCTAACATGTATAAAATTGCCGGCGAGCTTCTTCCTGCAGTATTCCACGTAACTGCAAGAAGCCTTGCAACCCACGCTCTCTCAATCTTTGGAGATCAGCAGGATGTAATGGCTGTAAGACAGACCGGTTTTGCAATGCTGGCATCTGCAAGCGTTCAGGAGGCAATGGACATGGCAGCAGTTGCACACCTTGCAACAATCAAATCTTCAGTTCCTTTCGTTCACTTCTTTGACGGCTTCCGTACCTCTCACGAGATTCAGAAGATTGAGGTTCTTCCGGAAGAGGGACTCAAGAAGATGATCAGTACCAAGGCGTTGGCAGCTTTCCGCAAGAGAGCTCTTAACCCTAACGCTCCTGTAACAAAGGGTACTGCACAGAACGCAGACGTTTACTTCCAGGAGACAGAGGCACGTAACTCATACTACACTGAGGTTCCGAACATTGTAGCAAGATATATGGGTGAACTTGGCGAGCTTTGCGGCCGTCACTATCTTCCTTTTGACTACTTTGGAGACCCTCAGGCTGAGCGTGTTGTTATCGCGATGGGTTCCGTTACAGACACTGTTAAGGAGGTTGTTGACTACCTCTGCGCAAAGGGAGAAAAGGTAGGAGTTGTTGTTGTAAGACTCTACCGTCCTTTCAGCACACAGTACTTCTTAAGAGCTCTGCCTAAGAGCGTTAAGAGAATAGCAGTTTTGGACAGATGCAAAGAGCCGGGTGCAGTTGGAGAGCCTCTCTATGTAGATGTAAAGAGCGCTTTGGCAGACACCGAGTTTGCAGGCAAGGTTAAGATTGTAGGCGGCCGTTACGGTCTCTCATCTAAGGATACCTCTCCTGCTCAGATACTTGCAGTGTTCCAGAACCTCAAGGCAAAAGAGCCTAAGAACTCATTCACCATTGGTATAGTAGATGACGTTACCTTCCTGTCTCTTCCTCAGAAAGAGGAGATTTCAATGGCAAAGGAGGGAACTTACGAACTCAAATTCTTTGGTCTGGGTTCAGACGGTACCGTTGGTGCAAACAAGAATACAATTAAGATAATTGGCGGAACCACAGACAAATACTGCCAGGCATACTTTGATTACGATTCAAAGAAATCCGGCGGATTCACCTGTTCACACCTCCGCTTTGGAGACAATCCTATCAACTCACCTTACTTGGTATCTACACCGGACTTTGTGGCTTGCCACGTTCCTTCATACCTTACCAAGTATGATGTTCTCAGAGGAATTAAGAAAGGCGGTACCTTCCTGTTGAACTCTCTCTGGGACACTGAGGAGACACTTAAGAGACTTCCAGATTTCATTAAATATCAAATCGTTAGCAAGAAGCTTAACTTCTACATCATCAATGCAACTAAGATTGCTGAGGAGATTGGTCTGGGTAACAGAACCAACTCAATTCTCCAGTCTGCATTCTTCAAGATTACGGGAATCATTCCTTACGAGGATGCCGTAAAGGAGATGAAGAAGATGATTGAGAAGAGCTACGGCAAGAAGGGAGAAAACGTTGTAAAGATGAACTTTGCAGCTGTTGACCGTGGTGGCGAATATGTTAAGGTTGAGATTCCGTTTGAGTGGAAAAACCTCTCACCTTCCAAGTTCGTTCCGGACAGCTACAACCGTCTTGCACCAGATTGGGTACGCCAGATTGCAGACCCTGTAAACGCACAGTGCGGTAACGACCTTCCTGTTAGCGCATTCCAGAACTTCCCGGACGGCGCAATTCCTGCAGGAACCGCTGCTTACGAGAAGAGAGGAATTGCAACTCACGTTCCTGAGTGGAATCCTGCAAACTGCATTCAGTGTAACCAGTGTGCGGCTATCTGTCCTCACGCTGCTATCCGTCCTTTCCTTCTGACAGACGCAGAGATTGAGAAGGCTCCTAAATCTCTCAAACTCAAGTATGCAGACGGTAAGGCAAACCTCAAGGATTACAAGTTTGTAATGCAAGTGGATCCTGCAGACTGTACAGGTTGCGCTAACTGCGCAGACGTATGTCCTGCAAAGGAGAAGGCACTTGTTATGAAACCTGCAGATACTCAGAACGCTGAGCAGAAGAACTTTGACTGGTTGCACAGCAAGGTTGGTTACAAGGATGAGGTAATGAAGAAGGATTCCAACATTAAGGCATCTCAGTTTGCACAGCCACTCTTTGAGTTCTCCGGTGCTTGCTCAGGTTGCGGTGAGACTCCTTACATCAAACTCATCTCACAGCTCTTTGGTGACAGAATGATGGTTGCCAATGCAACAGGCTGTACTTCAATCTATAGCGGTTCATTCCCTGCATCACCTTATTGCAAGAATGCAAAGGGTAAGGGACCTGCATGGGCTAACTCACTCTTTGAGGATAACGCAGAGTTCGGTCTGGGTCAGAGACTCGGATTTGTAAGACTCAGAGAGACTTTTGAGGAGAGAGTAAAGGCTGCCCTTGCGGACGAGAAGTGTTCTGCAGATCTCAAAGCTCTGCTTCAGAGATGGTTGGACAACAAGAACAACGTTGAAGTTTGCAAAGAAATTGCAGAGAAATTCCCTGCTGCCGTTAAGGAATGCAAGTGCTCATCTTGCAAGGGTCTTGCAGAGTATGCAGACTGCATAATCCCTCGTTCACAGTGGATTATAGGTGGTGACGGTTGGGGATACGATATCGGTTACGGCGGACTTGATCACGTACTCGCTTCCGGTGAGAACGTTAACGTCCTTGTAGTTGATACCGAGGTTTACTCCAATACAGGTGGTCAATCATCCAAGTCTACCCCTGCCGGTGCAGTTGCAAAATTTGCTACCAGCGGTAAGAAGATTCGCAAGAAGGATCTTGGAATGATGGCAATGAGCTATGGCTATGTATATGTTGCTCAGGTAGCTACAGGTGCAAGCCAGATGCAGTTCCTCAACGCTTTGAAAGAGGCTGAGGCTCACGATGGTCCATCATTGATTATTGCTTACGCTCCTTGTATCAATCACGGTCTTAAGGCCGGAATGGGACACAGTCAGCTGGAGGAGAAGAAGGCTGTAGAGTGCGGTTACTGGCAGCTCTACAGATTCAATCCTGATGCTCCGGAGGGAGTTAATCCATTCACTCTGGACAGCAAAGAACCAGACTGGAGCAAGTTCCAGGATTTCATCAAGGGCGAGGTTCGTTACGCATCACTTCTTAAGACCTTCCCACAGGAGGCAGAAGAACTCTTCTCACTCACTGAGAAGTATGCAAAACTGCGTTACGAAGGCTACAAGAAACTTGCTGGTAAGTAGAATTTTACAAGCCTAGTTTTTAAGGGGATGATCATATAATGTCATCCCTTTTTTGTTATCTTTGTGACCGTTTTTGAAATGGGTTATGAAGAGAAACTTTTTAATTCTCTTTACGCTTGCGGGATTAATGATGAGTGCAACTCTCACCTTGGGTGCAAAGAGAATGTTTATATATAAATTTTCAGATAAAGATACTATCATAAACGCCTCAGACTCTTCCGTTATTCTTTCTGAGATAAGTGTCATATCTTCCAGGGTTCCAATAGTTTGGCACAAGCAGGCGCGTATGATTACAACCATGGGGAAGAGAGAAATCTCCTCCGCTCCGGCTCAGAGTGTCAATGACCTTTTGAAGTACTCTGCAAGCGTTGACGTAAGGCAGAGAGGGGCAATAGGTGCGCAGACGGATGTGGGTATAAGAGGGGGCAACAGCGAGCAGGCGGCGCTGCTTCTGAACGGTATAAATATCTCCGATCCACAAACTTCTCACAACTCTTTTGATTTGCCTATCAGCGTATTGCAGGTAGACGGCATAGATATTCTTGAGGGGCCGACGGGAAAAATAACGGGTGCCTCTTCACTGATGGGAGCGGTGAATGTGCGTACATCTATCGCGGAGGAGAATAAGTTTTCATTCAATTTTGAGGGGGGCTCTTTTGGTTATCTGAATGCGGGTCTGAGGTTTGATGTTGCAAAGGGGAAGAGAGGAGCTCTGCCTGTAAAAAACTCCATATCTGCAAGTTATACTCGCAGTGATGGATATACCCGCAGTGAGGAGGGGCGTCTTAATATGGATTACAAAACGGTGAAAACTTTTTACCAGGGTGACTATTCTGATGATGATGTGCAGGTTAGCTGGTATGCAGGACTTAGTGCAAAAGACTATGGATCAAACCGTTTCTGGGCAAAGTATGATAATCAGTTTGAGCACACTTTCAAATCTTTTATGGCGGTTAAGGGGCACAACAAAAAGGGCGTGCTTACCATAAGTCCCTCATTATATTGGAATCACGGCACAGACCGCTTTGAACTTTTCAGAGGAGAACCAAATAAGTACCCTTTTAACTATCACAAAACCAACGTTTACGGAGTGAATCTCAATAACTGGTTCAATTGGATTTTGGGAACAACGGCATTTGGTGGTGAGATAAGGAATGAGGAACTAGTGAGCGGAAATTTGGGAGAGCCTCTCTCACATCCCAAGCATATCAAAGGAACGGAGCGTTACTATGAGTTTGGTTTGAATAGAACTAACACCAGTTTCTTTTTGGAACACAATGTAATAAAGGAGAGATTCACCGTATCTGCCGCTGTTCTGGCAATCAAAAACAGTTGGGCGGAGATGAATATGAAGGTATATCCTTCTGCAGATCTGTCTGTTGCGCTGATTAAGAATGAAAACAACCTTCTCAGGCTCTTCTGCTCCTATAACTCATCTCTGAGAATGCCTTCAGTAACAGAACTTTACTACTCAGTAGGCGGGCATAAGGCAGATAAGCATCTAAAGCCGGAAGAGGCAAAGGCGTTGGAACTAGGGTTGAAATATTATTCAGATAAAGTCAACTCTTCAGTTAGTTTCTTCTCAAACAGGATGACCAATCTTATAGACTGGATCAGAAATACTTCTGAGGGTGAAGAGGCGGTTTGGGAATCTGTAAATTTTGGAAGAATCAATTCAAAAGGGCTTTTGCTTCAATTGGAAGTTACACCGGACTGGGGTTGGAATAGATTTAGAATCAAGCGTTTAAACGCATCTTATAGCTATATCAATCAGACAAAGAACAGGGCAGAAAACATACAGAGCAAATACACCCTGGAGTATCTTAGACACAAATTCGTATCGGGAGTAGAGATACAACTTTGGACCAATTTGAATCTTAACGTTCACTACAGGTTCCAGGATAGAGTGGGGTCCTATACGGATATAGATGGCAGGGTTGTATCTTTCAAACCTTACGGCATCTTTGACGCCCGTTTAACCTACAGTTTTAAGAAGTTCCGCTTTTACGTTGAGGGGAACAACATTGCGGGTGTAAAGTACAATGACTTTGGAATGATTCCGGAGCCGGGATTCTGGTTTATGGCCGGATTGAATCTCTCAATCAATCTCTAAATTAGCCCTTCCAAAATTTTGAAATATCAAAAATTTTCACTTAACTTTATATAGATTTTTAGACGAACTATATAAAACTTAATATGAAAACCAGTATCTACAACTCTTTTTACACTCCTATGGGACTCGTTAATATTGAGCACCTTGCCCATGGTAGCGTACATTTGGAATGGGAGGGAATGCATATCTATGTAGATCCTTGCAGTGATTTTTTTGATTTTACCGGATGCAAGAAGGCAGATCTGATTCTTCTCACTCATGCACATACAGACCACTATGATACCAAGGCCATTGAAGAGATAGCAATGCCTAACACCACTTTCATTGTAAGTAAGGGTGTAAAGACCTGCCTGGAGAATAATTTACTCTCAATGCGCCGCTCCCATAAGTTGGATTTAGATGACAACCCTCTAAACGTAGACCCTTCCACCAACCTGGTGAATATGCTCAACATTCCAAAACTGCGTCATTGTAAGGTTATTACACTGGAGAACGGAGAGAGCGTTTCATCCATTGGTCTTACCATTACCGCCGTTCCTGCATACAATATAAAGCAGAAGAGAGATAACGGCAAACCGTTCCACATTAAGGGTGAGGGTAACGGATATATCATCTCAATGCAGGGAGTAGATATCTACTTTGCAGGAGATACCGAGTTTATTCCGGAGATGAAGGAACTTGCTCCTAATGCAGAGCGTAAATCCAAGTGGGCTAAGGCAATACAGGGAGAGATAGATATTGCCTTTCTTCCTAAGAACTTACCTTACACAATGAGTGACGAGGAGTTTGTTAAAGCAGCCAACACAATCAGGCCAAAGAACCTCTTCCCAATCCATTACTTTGAGATTAATCCTAAGGTTTTGAGCAAGGCGTTGGATACCCACATCTGTCTCTATGTAAATGGAAAGCAGATTTAAGTAGAGCGAACACACAATAACAAATAGGTACCAAAAAAAAGGGGCACTGAAGAGTGCCCCTTTTTCGTCTGTGTAAAGATGACTACTGAACAAATGCAATAATCTCATCCTTAACAACTTTCTGTCCCTGTTTAGCGCAAACGGCAACAAGTTTTCCGTCTGCAGGGCAGATAATCTCCTCCATTCCGTAGAATGCCTGGATGTTGCAGATGGTCTGACCCATCTTAACATCTGAACCCTCAACAGGAGCGGATGACTTATCCTCAACGTCATACTGCCAGATAACCTCACCCTTAACGGTTGCGTGTACCGGCTTAGCGTCCGGATATTTAGCCATAATCTTCTCCACGTCAAAAGCAGGAACTTCTACAACAGGACGGGTAATGATGATAGGTGCTCCGGCCTTTGCTCTGTTAGCCTCAAGCTCCTTTTCAAATCTCTGTTTTGCTATGCCGCTCTTGTAGTCTCTGTACTGAGTCTCATGCATTGCAAACTCAAAGAGTTCCTCATCATCCTCTCCTCTGTCCCAACCTTCCTCTTCCATCATCTTGATGTAGCGAGGCAGGTCATCTGGGAATGCATCCTGTGGAACGCCGGTGTAGAACTCAAGTCCCTTCTGCTTAACAATCTCCTTAATCTCAGGAGCAAGTTCGCCAGGAAGTTTACCCATCTTACCAAGGATCATGTTCATTGTATCCTTGTCTATGGTCTTCCATCTTGGCTCACCCTTAAGCATATGCATCAGGTTCATCAGAGCTGTGTTCTTTACATACTGGCTGAAAGGAGTTACCAATGGAGGATAACCCAATCTTGGCCATACGTACTCAACCTCCTGGAAGAGCATAACTACCAGGTCATTAATGCTGAGTTCCTTCTTGCCTTGATTTCTGAGTGAAGAGTTAATTGCTCCCTGGAAGCCCTTGAGGTCTGCCATCATAGAGCCCATCATTCCGCCAGGAAGTCCGCAACCAACAAGCAGTGAGCTCATTTGGTAGTTGCCCGGAGCAATCCAGTATCCGAGGAACTCGTCTATGAACTTCTGAGTGAGTGCTCTAGCCTCCATGTAGGCGTTCATATTGATATCCTTTACAAGGAATCCGGCATCCTTAAGCATTGCCTGAATGGTAATTACATCCGGGTGAATCTTTCCCCAGGAGAGCGGTTCCATTGCCACGTCAATGTAATCTGCGCCTGCTCTTGCAACCTCAAGCATAGAGGCTACTGAAAAACCAGGACCAGAGTGACCGTGATACTGAACCTTGATATTAGGGTGCTTATCCTTAATTGCTTTAACCAGTCTTCCCAGGAATGCAGGACGTCCAATACCTGCCATATCCTTAAGACAGATCTCATCTGCACCATACTCTACAACCTTGTCTACCACGCCCATATAGTACTCAACGGTGTGGATAGGAGAGTAGGTGATACTGAGTGCAGCCTGAGCAATCATACCTGCCTCTTTTGCGTGAATGACAGAACCTTTGAGGTTACGGTGGTCATTCAATCCGCAGAAAGAACGCATAATGTTGGTTCCCTGAGCCTTCTTAACCTTTGCCATCAGAGCACGTACGTCATCAGGTACCGGGAACATTCTCAGTGCGTTAAGACCTCTCTCAAGCATGTGAGTCTGAATTCCCACCTTGTTGAACGGAGCCGTCCACTCTCTTACTGCTTTGTTAGGATTCTCTCCAAAAAGAAGGTTAACCTGCTCAAAAGTACCACCGTTACTTTCAACGCGGTCAAAGCAACCCATATCAATGATTACCGGAGCAATCTCCTTAAGCATAGAGACTTTTGGAACATACTTTCCAGAAGACTGCCACATATCCCTGTAAAGAAGGGAGAATTTTATTTCTCTTGCCATATAGTTTTAAAATGAAGTTCTAAATCAACAAGAAACAAATATAAGAAAAGCGCAACAGATAACAAAAAAAGAGTTATATTTGCAACCCCAAATGGTGGCTGTGGCGCAGTTGGCTAGCGCGACAGATTGTGGCTCTGTAGGTCGTGGGTTCGAGACCCACCAGCCACCCAAACGGGCTCTCTGCAAAACTAGAGAGCCTTTTTTATTGTGCCACGGCCCTGCCGCCTATAAGAACCCTATCACTAAAAACTTTGAGGTGAAGAACTCCTCCGCGATTGGAGCATTGATATGCTGTAAGGTTCTTCTTTTTTAACCTCTCTGCCCAAATCGGAGCAATAGTGCAGTGGGCGGAACCTGTCACAGGATCCTCATTTATAGCCTCTTTGGGGAAGAAGCATCTCGATAGGAAATCGTACTTACCACCTTTTGATTTAGCGGTTATCAGAAGGTTGTAATCTTTTGGCAACCTCTTAATCTTTTCAAAATCAGGATTGAACAAAAGCACATCTTCCTCCTCTTTGAAGATGACAACATAATCTATCCCTCTTCTTATCTCAGAAATTTTCCCTTCTTTTTCTTTCCCTACAGCTTCAAGCACTGCCTTTATCTCCTTTTCATCTTCAACCCTTTCTGTCTCATACAACGGGAAGTCCATATTGATTACACCCTTATCATCTCTTGTAACCATAAGATCTCCGCTCATAGATTTGAAGTGAAGAGCCTGTGCCTTTGGAAAGAAATGAGTGAAGAGAATATATGATGAAGCAAGAGTTGCATGACCGCAGAGAGGTACCTCACAACCCGGAGTGAACCAACGGATTTGGAAAACAGGAGTAATCTCGTCTTTATTCAGACAGAGGCAGAAAGCAGTCTCAGAAAGATTGTTCTTAAGAGCAATCCTCTGCATGCAATCATCAGACGGCCAACTGTCTACAACAGCCACTGCTGCCGGATTCCCCAACAGCCCATCCTCTGCAAAAGAGTTTACAAAGTAACACTTAATCTTCTCTTCCATCTCACTCTTTTTTCTTTGTAAAGATATAAATGAGTTTGAAATGTTTTGCACTATTCAAACTTTTTCTACCTTTGTATCGTATTATCGTTGAGAAGTAGGCAGAAGACAGGTATCGATTTATTTGAAATTGATGCCTGTCTTTTGTCTTTAAACAACCGAGAGGAGGTAGTTGATGAAAGAACCTTAAGTTTTCCAGCCAAACTCAACGATATTAAATATGAAAACTTTTAAGATCACTTTCCAGAAACTTACCGTAAGGGTAGGTTCTGATAAGAAGGTCAAAGTTAAGGCGTACAAGCGCCTTAGGAATGGCCGGATTGTGAAGGTTAAGAGTCATTACAGAGGAGTAATGGTACTCTGATGTAAGGGCAATTAACTTTGGTCGTAAGGCCGGGCCTCCCAATCCTCTCGGTTTAACGGAACAGACATCTATCTTTGAGTAGGTGTCTGTTCTTATTTATACTATATCTCGATAGTTCACATACTTAGAGTCTGTTGCTTTCCAGAAGATTATTTGTTAATTTTGTATCACTGCCCTTGGGGTTTAACCGTTAAGAATCAACTATGAAAAATCGTCTTCTCATTAAAAGAAATCTTTTTCTTCTGCTTTCTTCACTGTTTCTTTTGTGTTCTTGCAGTACAACATCTTTAGTCCCAATTCAACCAGAACTTGAACATTTGTTTATGGGGAGAACAAAAGCAGAGATTATTGAGATTCTTGGCTCTCCGGATCGTGTATCATCAGACGGTAAGGGGGGACAAATTCTTATTTATGAAGAAATTGTCTTTAGAAAAGACATTTCTAAGAAGTTATATTCTAACGATTTTTCAAAGGGATTTTCAGATTTTTATTTGAATTCAGATAATCTGTGTTATGCAGTAAAAAGCAACAAGCAAGTTAAAGAACGTCATCATAGTAAGGGCAAAACTGTAGGTTTAGTTGTTGGTTTAACGGGAGGTTTATTAGTTATTGCAGCGGGAGTTGTGGCTGGGTTAGCGGATTACTAATAACGTTAAGATATTTTTCTACCTTCGCCGTGGATTATCGTTGAGAGGAGGCAGAAAAGCAGGTATCTGGGAAAGGAGATGCCTGCTTTTCATTTTTAATTAACTTTGCGGGCATGATAACAAGGAAGGAGATATTGGCTCGTTTAAGGGATAGGATCATCATTATGGATGGTGCTATGGGAACCATGATTCAGCAGAGAGGATTGGACTCTGCTGAGGCTGGGAGTGGGGTGAACGGGAACCTGGATATGCTCAACCTTGTGAATCCGGATGGGATTGCTGCAATTCATAAGGCATATATTGAGGCGGGCGCGGAACTCATTGAAACAAATACTTTTAGCGGAACCGTGATTTCTCAGCAGGAGTACGGTTGCGCAGATAAGGTTTATGAGATTAACTTTAAAGGGGCTGAGATTGCCCGTGCTGCGGCCGAGGAGAAGGGTTTATCTTTTGGTGCTTGGAAGAAGGAGTGGGGAGAAAGGAGGGCTATTGTGGCGGGCTCTATGGGACCTACCATCAAGTCTTTGACCCTCTCTCCGGATGTGAACCGTCCAGAGTACAGGAATGTATCCTTTGATGAGATGGCCACTGCCTTTATGACTCAGGCAGAGGGGCTTATAGATGGCGGCGTAGATGTGCTGATTGTGGAGAGCATTTATGACGGACTCAACGCAAAGGCGGCCCTATATGCCATTAACAAGGTGCTGGAGGATAGGGGTGTAGATATTCCGGTAATGGTCTCCGCCACCGTTAACGACCGCTTTGGAAGAATTCTTACAGGACAGGATATCAGGTCTTTATACACGGAACTCAAGGGCTATGGAATATTGAGTTTTGGTCTTAACTGTTCCTTTGGAGCAAAAGATCTGGAGGGTTGTATCAAGAGCATAGACGGCTTTGCAGAGTGTGCGGTAAGCGTTCACCCTAACGCCGGACTGCCAGATGAGATGGGCCGTTACAAGGAGACGCCCTCTTACACTGCAAGTTGCATAAAGGAGATGGCCGTTGAGAGCATTGCCACTGGTGGACGTTTGAACTTTGCTGGCGGATGCTGCGGAACAACTCCTGAACACATAGTTGCAATTGCTTCAGCATTAAAAGATTGTCCGCCCCGTTCTCTATCTTATTCAGAGCGTGATACAGATGACTTGGAGGTGAGCGGCCTGGAGAACCTTCTCATTAACCGAAAGAAAAACAACTTCACAAACATTGGAGAGAGAACCAATGTTGCGGGAAGTGCAAAGTTTGCAAAGCTGCTGAGGGAGAGAGATTTTGTGCAGGCCTCTCAGATTGCGGCCAAGCAGATTGAGGACGGGGCAACGCTCATTGATATCAATACGGATGATCCTATGTCTAACGGCACGGAGCTGATGGAGAGCTTCTTACGTTATCTCTCTTCTGAACCTGCTGTTGCAAGGGTTCCCTTTATGATAGACTCCTCAGACTGGGAAACCATTCTCACAGGAGTTAAAAACTCCACCGGAAAGCCTATCGTGAATTCAATAAGTTTGAAAGAGGGAGAGGAGGAGTTTTTAAGAAGAGCAAAAGAGTTGCACCTACTGGGTGCGGCTGTTGTGGTGATGGCCTTTGACGAGCAGGGGCAGGCGGTGACGCTGGAGCGCAAGAAAGAGATAGCGGAGCGTGCCTACAAGTTGCTGATTAACATTGGGTATGAGCCGTCTGATATAATCCTGGACTGCAACATTTTAACAATTGCAACGGGTATTGCGGAGCATGACAGTTATGCAGTCAACTTTATTGAGGCGGTACGTTGGATAAAGCAGAATCTGCCCGGAGCAAAGACCTCCGGCGGAGTCTCCAACCTCTCGTTTGCATTCCGCGGAAACAACACTATAAGACGGGCAATGCACTCCGTCTTCCTCTATCACGCCATTGCGGCGGGGCTGGATATGGCCATAGTAAATCCGTCAATGACAGATCTTTATGACGATATCCCAATACATCTTAGGAGCGTTGTTGAAGCGGTTGTTCTGAATGACGCCTCTCTTCTTCCCGATGGTGAAAAAGGCAAGAACCCTACCGAGGTTCTCACTGAACTTACCTTTGAAATAAAGAAGAAAGAGGAGGAGGCAAAGAGTGGCGCAGCCGTGCAAACGGCGGTAAAAGAGGAGGATACAAAGGTAGATAAAACTCCTCAGAAGCAACTTTCTGAGAAGGTGGTTAAGGGAGATCTGAGCGGCCTGGAGCCTATCCTTTTGGAGCTGATCAAGAAGATGAAAGCGGTTCAGATAATTGAGGGACCGCTGATGGAGGGGTTGGAAGAGGTTGGAAAACGCTTTGAACAGGGAAAGATGTTCCTACCGCAAGTGGTTAAAAGCGCGAGAGTTATGAAGCAGGCGGTGGAGATACTTCAACCTTACATTGGAGAAAGACACGAGTGCGATTGCTGCGGACCTAAGAGCGAGAAGAGAAGTACAAAGCCTGTTGTTGTGCTTGCAACCGCAAAGGGAGATATTCATGATATAGGAAAGAACATTGTCTCTATTGTTCTAAGTTGTAACGGAATGGAGGTTGTGGACCTGGGTGTAATGGTGGATAACCAAACCATTGTAGATGAGGCTATTGCACGCAAAGCATCATTGATAGGGGTGAGCGGACTTATAACTCCGTCGTTGAAATTCATGGAGGATTTAGCCTCCTTGCTTGAGGATAATAAGGAGCGTATGCTAAGGGAGTTGGGATATCTGATTCCGCTGGCGGTTGGTGGAGCAACTACATCTTCTGTTCATACTGCAGTAAATATTGCACCGCGTTACAGCGGAACGGTGCTCTTTGGCGGAGATGCCTCAAAGTCCTCAGTATCATACAAAAGGATAATTGCAGACTCTGACGCTTCACTCCCTGTGATTAGGGAGGAGAACTCATATCCGCTGGGAGGTTTTGCAGAACTGATTAAGAGAGATCAGGCTGAGATAAGAAGACAGTATGAGGCAAGGCACGCAAATTTCCTAACTGCGGAAGAGGCACGTACCCTTGCAAAAGAGTATCCTATAGAGTCTTACATCCATCCGGAAGGATTTGGAGAGAATAATCTCTTTGCAGAAAACATCTCCGTTTCTACTCTTGCGGAGAGGATAGATTGGACCGCTCTGTTTAACTTCTGGGGTTTCAAAGGAAAATATCCGGAGTTAGCCTATAATAATCAGGAGGCGGAAAAGCTTTACGACCAGGCTCTTGAGATGATAGGCAAGATGATAGAGGAGGGGTCCGTTAAGGCAGGTGCAATACTCTCTTTCTTTGATGCTGCGGCAGACGGTGACAGCATAGTGCTGTTTGATAATTTGAAGGAAGACCCATCGGGGAACCTTATATATGAGGAGATTGCAAAGAGAGAGGTGGTGGCAAAGATGGTGGTTCCGCGCCAAAGAAAAGAGGGGTCCGAGTATATGTCACTTTCAGATTTTGTGCTGCCGATTAAGATGGCGGATGAAGAGGGAAAGAACCTCTCCAGAGTGGGGGTCTTTGTTGCAAGGGTAGAGGACACTCTTTCCAAAGAACTGGACCACAAGAGTTTTGAGTACCTTTTGCGTTACAGCATCTGCGCCCGTCTGACTCAGGCTCTGGCAGAGTGGATGCAGGAGACGGCAATAGGGAATGTTAAGGCCATACGTCCGGCATTCGGCTATCCGGTTTGTCCGGATCACTCGCTTAAGAGTGTTGCCTTCAAACTTCTGGATGCTGAGAAGAGGCTGGGAGTAAGGCTTACGGAGAGCAATGCAATCATCCCTGTTACAGCGGTTTGCGGCCTTCTGATTGCACACCCTAACGCAAAACTATTTGACACGTTTTAAACCATACACAGATGAAGGTTTCTAAAATATTGGAAGAGAGAACGGGGCGTCCGTTTGCCTCCTTTGAGATTGTTCCTCCGCTTAAGGGGAGTGATATCAGCAAGCTTTACAATATGGTTACTCCGCTTATGGAGTTTGCTCCTCCGTTCCTCAACTTTACGGCTCACAGAGACGAGGTGGAATACCGCCCAAATGCGGACGGCTCTTTCACAAGAGTGGTTGTTACCAAAAGACCTAGTACTCTGGCCATTGTCTCTGCCCTTCAGAAGAAGTTCAATACTCTGGAGATTGTGCCTCATGTTATCTGTTCCGGCAGTACCAAAGAGCAGAATGAAAGCCTTCTGCTGGACCTTCACTTCCTTGGTATAGAAAACGTTATGGCCCTTAGGGGAGATGCCCAGAAGGGTGAGAAATACTTTACTCCAACTCCGGGAGGACACGCCCACAGCAGTGAACTTGTCTCTCAGATTGCCAATGTGAATAAGGGCGTTTATCTGGACGGCAATATGAAGAATCCGGTCTCCACCTCCTTCTGTATCGGAGTAGGCGGTTATCCGGAAAAACATTTGGAAGCTCCTAATCTTAAGGCAGATATAAAGATGCTCAAGAAGAAGGTAGATGCAGGGGCGGACTACATCATAACCCAGATGTTCTTTGACAATAAGAAGTTCTTCTCCTTTGTTGACAAGTGCAGAGAGGCTGGCATCACCGTTCCAATCATCCCGGGACTCAAGCCTGTTTCTACTCTCAAACAGGTGGAGACCCTTCCGCAGGCTTTCTCAATAGACCTTCCGCAAGAGTTTATGAGTGAGGTGAATAGCATTAAGAAAGGCGCAACATCTGAGGAGGATCTTTCCAGGAAACTCTACTCCTTTGGAATAGAGTGGGCGGTTATGCAGGGAAAGGAACTGCTTAAAAACGGAGCCCCTGCAATCCATTTCTACACAATGGGAAAGGCGGAAAATGTACGCTCCATAATCTCAAGTCTCTTTTAAATAGTTATCTTTGTACAAATCAGAAATATTTGCACTATGGACTTTTTCAGAAATTCATTCAGAGGAATCTTTGTATTCGTAATAGGTCTTTGTATGGTCTGCTGGCCTACTGCAATGGTAACTCTTGCGGTTAAAGTAATTGGTTTCTGTTTAATATTCGCAGGCCTCGTTACTATTGTCTACAACCTTGCAAACAACGGATTCACAGACCTCAAGGGAATGAGTCTGGTCTATCTTGTAAGTGCCGTCCTGCTTCTTGCAGCCGGAGTGATTCTGCTTGTAAAGACCTCCTTCTTTGTTAGTTTCGTAGGCATAATCTTTGGAATTATCCTTTTCCTGTACGGCTTGGTTCAGGTCATACATACAATCAACTACTCCAAAGGATTACGTGGCAGAATCTGGCTCTACCTGGTTCCTGTTGTTATCTGTGCTTTAGGTATTGCCATCTGCTTCTATCCGGAAGAGAATGCCAAACTTCTCTGCATAATCTTTGGTATCTCTCTTATGTTCCTCGGTATTACAGAGATGGTTCTGGTATTCAAGGCCAAGGAACTTGCAAAACGCCTTAAGACCGCCTCTGAAAGAGACGCCCAAGACCTCCGTAACTCTCAGCAGAACGGAACAATTATAGACGTTGAGGCAGAAGAGATTAAAGACTCCGAGTAAAAAGTTAGGCATCTTCCATGAAGAGAATGTCTCTTTTCTTAATCTTGATTGCTGCTCTTACGGGCTGCAGTCCAAGAGTTTACTCTGACTTTTGCTTTGTTCAGATGAGTGATCCACAGATTGGGTTCAGGGACAAATCTCAGGGGTTTGTTCATTCGGATTCTCTGTTTGATTTGGCAGTTAAGGAGGTAAACCTTCTTAAGCCGGCCTGCGTAATCATAACCGGAGATCTGATTAATGATCAGAGAGATATGTTGCAGGATTCTATATACAGAGCAAACAGGGCAAAGATTGAGGCTCCCGTTTATGAAGTTCCGGGCAATCATGATATCCGTCCCTGGACAATAGATAATCATAGCAACTACTTGAACCTGAGGGGATATGAACGGTTCTCTTTCCGCTTGAACGGATGCGCCTTCATTGGAATAGACTCTAACTGCATTTTAGAAGAAAAGGATCCGAATGCAAAAATCGCAGAAGAAGAGCAGCTTAAATGGCTTGAGAAAGAACTCAAGAAAGCTAGCAAATGCAGATATACTTTTGTATTCCTTCACTGCCCAATAATTCTGGACAATTTAGATGAGGAACACGGTTACTTTAATTTCTCAAAAGAGAAGAGAATGCAATATATTTCTCTCTTTAAGAAATGGGGAGTGGATGTTGTATTTGCCGGTCACACTCATATGGACTATGACACACGGGCAGAGGGAATTCGTTTTGTGGTAGCCGGTCCTGTGGGAAATCCGTTGGGAAGAGGTTACTCCGGATATGAAATAATAAACGTTACCAAGAACGGCTTTTCAACTGACTATAAAGGAACCGTTCTGCCAAAGAACTAGTTACTCTTCGGTTAATCAGTAGATTAAAAGGCCTATCACTCCACCGGCTAGAATTACCCAGATAGGGTTAGCTTTAAGCCATTTGCAGGCAACGAACGCTGCAGCCAAAAGAACCCAGGAGGTCCAATGGAAGAAGTTGGTTGGAGTAATCAGAATACCTGCCGCTGCTGCAATCATTCCTATCACAACAGGTCTTATGTTTTTCATAAGTGAAACAAACAGGTCACTCTTTCTCACCTTTGCATAGAGGCGGCAGATTAGAAGCACTATCACAAAGGATGGAATCATAACCGCCAAAGTGGCTATGAGTGAACCACCTACGCATGCCCAAGTTGAGTAGCCCATATTGTGGGTTACAGTATAACCAACGTATGTTGCACTGTTAATTCCAATAGGACCGGGCGTTGCCTGAGAGATTGCAACAATATCCGTAAATTGTTCCGCGGTAATCCAGGCATGCTTTATAACCACCTCATTCTGAACCAATGAGAGCATTGCGTAACCTCCCCCGAATGTGAAGAGACCAATCACCAAAAACGTCCAAAACAACTCTAAGAATATCATCTCTTCTCCCTCCCCTTAGGCTTTCTGTAAAAGTAACGCATGGCAAAGAAGCAGACAGCCACCACCAGTATGATATAGACCGGAGAGACCCTTAAGAAGAGTATGGCCACCAGTGTTGCAACTGCCAGCAACGCTCTGAAAATGTTGAGCTTGGACTTAATGATCATATCCAGTACCGGTACCGCAATCAGTGCCACTACTACCGGTCTTACTCCCTTAAAAAACTTTTCAACGTATATGTTGTCTCTGAACTGCTTGAAGAAAATGGCAATGGCCAGGATGATTAGGAATGAAGGAAGGCAGCTTCCAATAGTTGCCGCAACACTTCCTCTCTTACCTCTGAGCCTATAACCTGCAAATATTGAGATATTTACAATAAGCAAGCCCGGAGCACTCTGAGCAATAGCAAGTATATCCATAAACTCCTCGTCCTCCAACCAGTGACGCTTCTTCACAACCTCCCTGTCTATAAGAGGAATCATGGCATATCCACCTCCCAAAGTGAACATACCAATCTTAGCAAAAACCGCCGCTATCTCCCACAGAGAAGTCTTCTCAGCCCTCCTTTCCAGTGCTACTTTTTCCTCCATAATCAGTTAATTATACCCGTAAGCCAAACCCAAAAATAGCAAAATAAGCGCTATCCAGAGGGGTTTTCGAAAAAAATTTTGCAGATATTGGAAAAAGGTCTATATTTGCAACCCCATTGAGACAGATGTGGGTTGTTAGAGTTCTAACAGAGATATAGTCTCGTAGCTCAGTTTGGTTAGAGCACCACACTGATAATGTGGGGGTCCGCGGTTCAAATCCGCGCGGGACTACAAGACTGGGGGACTAGCTCAGTTGGCTAGAGCACCTGCTTTGCAAGCAGGGGGTCAAGGGTTCGACTCCCTTGTTCTCCACCAAAAGAGGAATCAAACGATTCCTCTTTTTTTTGTTGAGTCGGTTCCCTAAAAATCATATCTTTGTATTGGAGCTTAAATCAGATTATGGGACATCGTTCATCAACACTCTTTTCAGTAATTATTGTTTCTCTTTTTATTCTTCTCTTTTCACAAGGAGCATATTCTCAGGACAGGGATTCTGTAAAGCACAAGGCTCAAGTAGAGCAGGCACTTGCTAAAATGTCTGTTAAAGAGAAGGTTGCACAGCTGTTTATAGTTGAGATATGCAGAAATCAGAGTAAAGAGACCGTTGAGTATCAAAACTCTCTTGTCAGAGATTACGGACTGGGACACATCATTTTTATGGGTGGCTCGGTTTGGGAGTATGCGCAAAGGATGGATGAACTTCAGGCCCTTTCCAAAGTTCCAATCATGGTTGCAATTGACGGTGAATGGGGAGCTGCAATGCGCTTCACTGAATATCTTCCTTACCCGAGACAGGCACAGTTGGCGAGAATAGAAAAAGGAGCTGAGAAACTGCTGTATAAAATGGGACGTAATGTGGGCAAAGAACTAAAAGACCTCAACATCTATGTCAATTATGCTCCGGTAGCTGATGTTTCCACTCACTCTCGGTTTTACTCCCAGAGATCCTTTTCAAATGATCCTCAACAGGTTGCACGGCTTTCTACCGCTTATATGAAGGGTATGCAGGACGAGGGAATCTACGCCTGCGGCAAACATTATCCGGGTCACGGAGCAACAACCGTGGACTCACATCTTGCTATGCCTGTTATTGAACACACACGCCAACAACTTGATACCGTGGACCTTTTGCCTTATTACAGCATGTTTGCAAATGGTCTGGAAATGGTTATGCTGGCTCATATCTCTTTCCCGGACATAGACCCAAGCGGAGTTCCGGTCTCCATTTCCAGTATTCTCATAAACGACGTGCTAAAAAAAGAGCAGGGCTTTAAGGGTATCGTGATAACAGATGCCATTCAAATGAAGGGCCTTACAAACGAGAATCGCACTCCGGTAGAGGCCGCTTTGGCTGTTTACAAGTCCGGTTCAGATATGCTTTTGATGCCAGGAGAGCCGGATAAGTGCATTGAGGCTTTGACAAAAGCCGTAGAAAACGGTGAGCTTCCTATGGAAGAATTGGACAATAAGGTCCGCAGAGTGCTGATGCTCAAGGCAAGAGCCGGATATTTGGAAGAGGGATATAACCCTCAAATCAAGAATCTTGAGAAAAAGATCTCTGCCGCAAAAAGAAGAGATGCCCGCCTGATCAAAAAGATGGAGCGTTTGATGAGAAAATCCGGCAAGCCTGTCATCCCCGCCGCAAAAGGAGATCCTACCCTCATATTGGATAAGGCAGGAAAGTAACTTTTTTATGCCCAATTCCGAAATTTATCTAGTGCTTGGAAGCCGGGAATTTCTTGCTTTTTCCCCATTTTTTTAATAGATTTGAACGATAGTTTGCTTTTTAACGAGCATTGGAAGAATATTATTTATTTAAACAACTATGATAAAGATTAATTGTTTTGTTCCATTCACCTCTAAGAAGCAGGTGGAGAAGACTGTAAAGAGCCTCTCCGAGAGCGCTTTGGTAAACAAGGTGGTAACATTGGATGCAGCAAAAGATCCGATGGCTAAGACCGCAACACTAAAAAAGATTGCAAAAAAGGCAGATTGCGACTATGTTCTTATCTATACCAAGCAGACTACGCTCGGTATAGGTTATCTCGCACTTGAAAGAATGGTGGATGTGGCAGCTGCAACAGGAGCTGCAATGATATATGCAGACCACTATGCTGTAATGAACGGTGAGAGAACCAATAAGCCGGTTATTGATTACCAGATGGGTAGTTTGAGAAATGACTTTGATTTTGGTTCAGTGCTGCTTTACAAGGCTTCTGCATTTAAGGCCGCTGTGAAGAGGATGAAGGTAAACTACAAGTTTGCAGGTCTTTATGACCTTCGCCTTAAGGTGTCTCAGAAGGGCCGTCTGGTTCACGTTAACGAGTACCTCTACTCAGAGATTGAGGAGGATACCAGAAAGACCGGAGAGAAATTGTTTGACTATGTAGATCCTCGTAACCGCGAGGTTCAAATAGAGATGGAGAAGGCTTGCACTCAGCATCTGAAAGATGTTGGCGGATATCTGGAGCCTGTATTCCCTAAGGTATCTTTTGGCAAAGAGAAGTTTGAGTATGAGGCTTCCGTAATCATTCCTGTGCTTAACAGAGTGAAGACAATTAAGGATGCAATTCTCAGCGCTTTGGCTCAGAAGACCAACTTCAAGTTCAACGTTATTGTTGTGGAGAACGGTCCTAAGTGCCACTCCTGGGACGGTACAACTGAGGCTATTGACTCTATCAAAGACAAGAGACTTATTCACGTTATTCCTACCCGTAACGATATTGGAGTAGGAGGTGCCTGGAATATGGCTTTCCACCATCCTAAGTGCGGTAAGTTTGCAGTTCAGCTGGACAGTGATGACGTTTACAGTGATGAGAACACTCTGCAGAAAGTTGTTGACGCATTCTATGCTCAGAACTGTGCAATGGTAATCGGTTCTTATATGCTTACGGACATCAATCTCAAGATGCTGCCTCCTGGAAAGATTGACCACAGAGAGTGGACTCCTGAGAACGGACGTAACAACGCTCTGCGTATCAACGGACTGGGCGCTCCAAGAGCATTCTTCACTCCGGTTGCAAGAGAGATTAAGTTCCCTAACGTAAACTACGGTGAGGATTACGCAGTAGGTTTGGCTATTTCACGCAGGTATCAGATTGGCCGTATCTATGACGTACTTTACAACTGCCGCCGTCACGATGAGAACTCAGACGCTTCACTCAGCGTAGAGAAAGAGAACGCAAACAATACATACAAAGACAGAGTTCGTACCTGGGAACTCGAGGCTCGTATTGCTCTCAACGCAAAGAAGAAGAGAAAGTAAAGTTTTGAAATGGGGAGCTTTGAGAACGTGATACTCAACGATATTGCTGTTGAGCATCTCTTTGAGGATCAACTCAGTACCTGGCCGCTGTGCAAGGAAAACTATGAAGCTCTCAGAGATGTCAAGTGGAAAAGTATCCCCATATCAAAGAACCCGGACGGTAGCCCTCTGACAGTTCTGGCTCAGTTTAATCCTGCAAGAATTGTCTCTTCCAACGCTAAGGTGGATGCCAAAACCATCCGCAACCGTCAATGCTTTTTCTGCAAGGAGGGAAGACCTGCAGAGCAAAAAGGGATTTCATTTAGGGGTGTGACCACAGACTATATTGTCCAGGTCAACCCCTATCCTATTTTTAAGAAACATCTTGTAATTCAGAGTACTACGCACTCACGCCAGGAGTTGGATTCTACCCGTATGGCAGATATGCTGCAACTGGCAAAAGTGCTGAAAAAATTTGTTCTCTTTTACAACGGACCAAACAGCGGAGCCTCCGTGCCGGATCATTTTCATTTCCAGGCGGGAGAGAAGGGGGTGATGCCTCTTCAGATTATCTTTGACAAGATTGCAAAGGATGAACTTTTCCGCAGAGGTCCTGATTTCAAAAGAAGTGAAAACTACCTGAGAATTTATCACGTTAACGGTTACTGCAGGGGGTGTTTTGTGGTAGATGCTGCAAACAAAAAGGTGTTGATTTCCGCCATCGGGAAAATATACTCACTGCTCTCTGCTCTGACCGGCAGGGGGAACGGAAGGTTTGACCCGGATGATGTGGTTTCCTCTGAGAGTAAGCGCTTTAGCGAGGGCGGTAAGTGGGAGCCAATGATGAACGTTCTTTGCTGGTGGGAGGATGGCTTCTACAGGTGTGCTCTCTTTGCAAGAGGGCAACTCCGTCCTAACTGCTTCTACAAAGAGGGGGAGGATAGGCTGCTGATTGCAACGGCCAGCGTGGAGATGAGCGGAATCTTTATAGTTCCGCGCCAGCAGGACTTTGACCGCCTTACCGGGGATGATATTTGCAAGATGTATGATGATGTTACAATATCCTCAGAGATAGAGGAAAAACTAATGAGAAAAATGAGAAAACAACCTCAAGTGAGCGTGGGTATAATGCACGCAGACAAGATTGATTTTACCTTAAACAACGAGTACCGCCTCATTGAAAAGGACGGTATTAAAAATGCCAAGGGAAAAGTTTATTCCGGAAACCTCTCCGTCTCTTTGGGAAGTAAGCCGGGCACTTTGATTCTCGATGGGCAGGAGTGCACTGAACTCCTCTTTGAACCTGCAGATAAACAGGGACTTGGAACCTTCTGGCTCAGAGATGTAGTTATTGGTGTGAACTTCCACTGGGAGAGAAAAGAGGACCAGATGTTTGAGGGATGTCTGAAGTTTATAGTTGAACACGGTAAGTGCTGCGCCATAAATATTTTGGGCGTGGAGGATTACCTAACAAGCGTAATATCCTCCGAGATGAGCGCTAAGGCATCTGAGAAACTTCTTAAGGCTCACGCAGTTATCTCCAGAAGCTGGTTGCTTGCACAGATGGAACATTCAGAGAAGGTTAAGCAGCCATCCACCTCAAGATTCTTTAACGAGAAGGAGGAGTGCGAGGAACTCATTAAGTGGTATGACAAAGACGACCACACCAACTTTGACGTATGCGCAGATGACCACTGCCAAAGATATCAGGGACTTACAAGGGCTTCAACGGATACCGTAAAGAAGGCTATTGAACAGACCTGGGGAGAGATTCTCTCATATGAAGGCCACATCTGTGATGCTCGTTTCTACAAGTGCTGCGGCGGAATGTTGGAGGAGTTTGAGAATGCCTGGGAAGATACTCACTATGATTATCTGGAGGTTGTAAGAGATACTGAAGAGAGTGTTCAGACAGAAATTGAGAAAAAACGTTACGGAAAAGATGCAGCAACCATTCTGGATCTTACCGTTGAAGAGCACGCTGAGGCTTGGATACTCTCCTCTCCTCCTGCACTTTGCAACACTAAGGACAATGAAATCCTGAGTCAGGTTCTAAACAACTATGACCAGGAGACGGTTAACTTCTACCGTTGGAAAGAGAGCTACTCACAGGAAGAGATTTCCAAACTTGTAAGAGAGAAGAGCGGTGAAGATTTTGGAGAGATTGTAAATCTCATTCCGCTTACAAGAGGAACAAGCGGCCGTCTCACACGCCTTAAAGTTGTGGGAACAAAGAAGACGCTGATAGTTGGTAAGGAGTTGGAAATCAGACGTATCCTCTCTCCTTCACACCTTTACAGTTCTGCCTTCATTGTAAGAAGATATGATGAGAAGGGTGAGCTGATGAGGGATGAAAATAAGGTTCCTGCAAAGATTGAATTGATAGGAGCCGGATGGGGACACGGAGTAGGACTCTGCCAGATTGGTGCTGCAGTTATGGGTGCCAAGGGTTACGAGTATGATGCAATCCTTTACCACTATTATCCTAATGCTGAGATAGTTAAAAAATATTAAAATATAAAGTTATGTCTGAGGAATTAAAAAACGTTGCTCCTTCAGTTAAGAAGGAGACCAAGAGGAATCCTTGGCTTTGGGTGCCAACACTCTACTTTGCAGAGGGTATTCCTTACTTCATCGTGAATACCATATCAGTTCTGATGTTCACCAACCTCGGTGTGCCGAACGATCAGATGGCAAGATTCACATCACTCTTGTATCTGCCGTGGCTGCTGAAGTTTATATGGAGCCCGTTTGTGGATATTGTTAAGACCAAGAGATGGTGGATTCTTCTGATGCAGATAATAATTTCCGCATCATTCGTTCTACTGGCTCTCACACTTCCGCATCCGGACGCACAGACCATTGCGGCTAAAGGAACGAGCATAAGTCTCTTCTACACAACTCTTATCATCTTCCTTATCACCGCCTTTGCATCTGCTACTCACGATATTGCAGCGGACGGCTTCTATATGCTTGCACTTCCGCAGAGCCAGCAGAGCGCCTTTGTGGGAATCAGAAGTACCTTCTACAGAATCTCTTCCGTATTCGGACAGGGCGTATTGGTATTCATTGCAGGTCTGTTGGAGAAGAGGGGAGATATCCCGATGGCTTGGGTTTGGACAATGGTTATAACCGCCGTAGTATTCGGAGTAGTAACACTTTACCACACCTTTGCAATTCCTCGTTCTAACAATGACAAACCAAACATTCAGTTGGATGAGAACGGAAAACCAAAGGGCATCTGGTCTGATTTCGGACGCTCCTTTGCAACCTTCTTTAAGAAGCCTCTTGTATGGTTGGGTATTGCATTCATGCTCCTTTACAGATTGCCGGAAGCCTTTCTGATTAAGATGATTATGCCGTTCCTCAAGGATCCTAGAGAGGAGACTATGAGAGTTCTTGACAGCGGAAAAGAGGCATTGTTCGGCGGCGGACTGGGACTTCCAACCGAGACTATTGGCCTGGCATACGGAACAATAGGAGTGATTGCACTTTTGGCCGGCGGTATTTTGGGAGGTATACTTATCTCCCGCTGGGGACTTAAAAAATCTCTCTGGCCTATGGCTGCCTGCATGATTCTGCCTTGCCTTACCTTCTGCTATCTTGCTATTTTCCAGCCTACTAATGTAGTTGCTATTATCATCGCGATAGCTATTGAGCAGTTTGGTTACGGCTTTGGATTTACAGCATACATGCTCTTTATGATGTACCTTTCAGAGGGAGACTTCAAGACATCCCATTATGCAATCTGCACCGCATTTATGGCAGCAAGCATGATGATTCCTGGCTTCTTTGCCGGTGACCTTCAGATGGCAGTTGGATATAAGACATTCTTCTGGATTGTAGTACTTTGCGGAGTTGCAACCGTTCTTGTTACAATACTTGCAAAGAGAAAGGTAGATGCTTCTTACGGTAAGAAATAATTGCGGAGATTAATAATAAAAAGCAGATAAAATGAAAAAGTTATTCTCAATAATACTGATACTTGCAGTTGCCTCTCCAATGATTTGGGCACAGCATAAGTGCGGTAAAAACGTGAAGGTTAAGCCCGGTATTGAGGTTCTGCGTGACGGAGGTTTCAAAGAGCTTCAGGGAAAGAGAGTGGGTCTTCTGACCAACCCAACCGGAGTAGATTCCGAGCTCAACTCAACCATAGATATTCTTTACAACGCCAAGGGAGTACGCCTGGTTGCGCTTTACGCTCCGGAGCACGGAGTAAGAGGAGACATCTATGCAGGTGCAGCGGTTAAGGATGCAAAAGACTCCGCTACCGGACTTCCTGTATTCTCAGTTTTTGGAAAGAACCGCAAACCTTCCCCTGAGTTCCTTAAGGATGTGGATGCTGTAGTCTTTGATATTCAGGATATTGGCTGCCGCTCATACACCTTTGTCAGTTCAATGGGACTTATGATGGAGGCTTGCGCAGAGGCAGGCAAAGAGTTCATAGTTTTAGACCGTCCTAATCCTCTGGGCGGAGAGAGAGTTGAGGGAAACCTTGTAGAAGACGGTTTCTACTCATTCGTGAGCCAGTTCAAAATCCCTTATCTTTACGGACTTACGCTGGGCGAACTTGCAAAGATGCTCAACGGAGAGAAGATGCTCAAGGATGGCATTCAGTGCAATCTTACAGTTATCACGATGGAGGGTTGGCACCGCAACATGACCTATGATGACACCCGTCTGCCTTGGTTGCTCCCTTCTCCTCACATCCCACAGACCGCCAACGCTTACTACTACCCTGTAAGCGGCATTATGGGAGAGCTCGGATATATATCAGAGGGAGTGGGTTACACCCTTCCGTTCCAACTTTTTGTTGCAGAGTGGATAGACGGTAAAGCTCTCTGTGAGAGAATGAACGCACTCAATCTTCCGGGTATCCGTTTCCGTCCAATCTATGTAACTCCATACTACGGATCAAAGAAGGGACTCTATTGCAGCGGAGTTCAGACTATCATAACAGACTACTCCAAGGCTCGCCTTACGGAGGTGCAGTTCCTTGTAATGCAGGAGCTTGCAGTTCTGTATCCGGAGAAGAAAACCTTTGAGAACTGCAACAAAGGCCGCTTTAGAATGTTTGACATTGTGTGCGGTTCTGACTACATCCGCAAGACCTTCTCCGAGACCTACACCTGGGCCAGCATAAAGGAGTTCTTTGAAAAGGACGAGGCTGCCTTTAAGGAGAAGAGCAAGAAGTATTACCTGTACAAATAAGAATCAGATTAATGGAAGTAATACAGAGTTTTACAATAGATCACACACACTTAAAGCCGGGTATCTACGTATCTCGTCAAGATAAGGGCTTTACCACTTTTGATTTACGAATCACAGAACCGAATAAAGAGCCTGCAGTTGCTCCTGCTGCAATTCACAGTATGGAGCACCTTATGGCAACCTGGTTCAGAAACAGCAGGGTAAAAGAGGATGTTGTGTATGTGGGTCCAATGGGCTGTCTTACAGGGATGTATATAGTAATGACAGGTTCATACAGTGTGGAGGATATGAGGAATCTTACAATAGAATGCCTGGAATGGATTCTGACCCAAAGTGAGGTTCCGGCTACCGAACCTGAATCTTGCGGCAACTATCTTCTTCATGATCTTCCTATGTGCAAGTGGGAGAGTTCCCGTTACCTGGGTCGTCTGAAAAATGACTTCCACAGTGAATACACCAAAATTAAGGTGACTTTGGATGACGGTAAAACTTTTGCTGATGCATAGCTATTATACCGCTAAAAGAGGTTTTTATAGGTAACTTTTGGGTGTTGGGAGGTATTCTTATTCAACACCCATTTTTTTGGGCCGGTTGGCAGGGAGTTTGCTATCCCTTAATACAAAGTATTAACCCTCAAAAACTAAAAATTATGAGAACTAACAGACTTTACAATGCATTAGTTGCAATAGTTGCAGCCGCATTTATGGTATCTACTGCCACTGAGGCAGTTGCACAGTCCTCAACTAGGAAGAACCCTTCCGGTGGTGCTACAATGAAAGCTGCTCCTTCTCAGAAGAAGATGACTCCGGCCCCAGACCGTAATTCTTCAGGTAACAGAGGGAACGTTTCAAATAACAGAGGAACTTCATCTCAAAACAGGGATGTTAATAAAGGTCGTAACTACAATGACCACATGGGTAACGTAAGAACCCAGAGCGGCATTAACGTTAACCGCCCAAACAATGATAACCGTAACAACGGTAATCACAACAACGGTAACGTAACCAACAACCGTCCGGGAGGCGGCAATGTTAACCGTCCTAACAATGACAACCGCAACAAGGGTAACGTTGACCGCAAGGAAGTTCGTCCTGGCAACGACAACCGTAAGGAGAAAGTGAACCGTCCTGAGGACCGCCGCCCTACTTATAGGGCTCCAAAAGACGGCCACGATGCTCGCAAGGATCCTACTCCAAAGTATGACCGCAGCAACCCTAACCGTCACCTTGGTTACAATCCGTTCCGCGATGGCCGCACAATCCATCGTCCTGCACCGGTTCACGTATACTACGATTACGGACGCTACTACAGGGTTCTTCCAAAGCACCACTACCACATCTCCATAGCAGGGCTTATGCTCTACTTCTGGGACGGTGTTTGGTACAATTACTCAGACGGAGTATACGGAGTTCACAGACCACCGGTAGGAACCGTGATTCCAATCTCTTACATCTCATCTTCACTCTACCCTGTAGACTTTGAATATGAGCCTGTAGGATACAGAAGAAACTACTACGTGGATTCTTACGCAAACTTCTACATCCAGGTTAACAGCTACGAACTTAAAGTAGTTGACGCACCTGAAGGAGCTATACTCTACGACATGCCAAGTGACTACACAGTTGTTCTGCACCACGGCCGTACATATTACAAAGTTGGAAGTTCTATCTTTGAATATGTGTACACCAACGCTAACAGCTGGTACTTCAGAGCAGTAGGCATTTACAGGTAAGCAAAAGAGCACAATAAGAAAAGCCGCGCAAGCGGCTTTTTTTATGCCTGGGCTATGTTCAGGATAACCTGAACGGCTTTTTCCATACTCTCTATTGGCACATACTCCAGTTTGCCGTGGAAGTTCAGTCCGCCGGCAAAGATGTTAGGGCAAGGAAGGCCTCTGAATGAAAGCATTGCACCGTCTGTGCCGCCTCTGATAGGCTGAATCTTTGGCTTAACGCCCGCCTTCTTCATTGCATCTATTGCTCTCTGAACAATGTGATACTGAGGTTCTACAATCTTGCGCATATTGAAGTACTGATCCTTAACGGTAATCTTTACAACGCCCTTTCCGTACTTCTTGTCCATCTTGTTCTGGATGGTGGTAAAGAGTTTTTTACGGTTGTTGAAAAGAACTGTGTCATGGTCTCTTATGATGAGATTTGCAGTTGCATTCTCAACTGTTCCGTTGATTCCTACAACGTGGAAAAATCCCTGGTATTTGCAGGTGTGTTCCGGTCTCTCCTTTGGAGGGAGCATTGAAAGAACTTCATTGACAACAATGATTGCATTGATCATTTTGTTCTTTGCATAACCCGGATGGATGTTACAACCCTGTACCTCAATCTTTGCTGAGGCTGCGTTAAAGTTCTCAAACTCAAGCTCTCCAACAGCTCCGCCGTCCATAGTGTAGGCAAAGTCCGCTCCGAAATCTTTAACGGAGAAGTTCTCAACTCCTCTGCCAACCTCCTCATCCGGAGTGAAAGCAATCTTTATTGTACCGTGCTTGAATTCAGGGTGGTTGACCATATACTCTGCGGCGCACATTATCTCTGCAACGCCCGCTTTGTCATCTGCACCAAGCAGAGTAGTACCGTCCGTAGTAATCAGAGTCTGCCCCTTATACTCCTTGAGCTCAGGGAATTGCGCAACTGAAAGTTTTACCTTCTTTGCTTTGTTGAGAATGATATCTTTTCCGTTGTAGTTAGGAATGATCTGCGGTTTGATATCCTTTCCTTCTGCATCCGGTGCGGTATCTACGTGAGCAATGAATCCAATTACCGGAGCCTTCTTTCCCTTTGGAAGGTTGGATGGAACCGTTGCCATAAGAACGCCCTTAGGAGTTGTTTTAACCTTAATCTTAAGAGCTTTCAACTCCTTGGCCAGCAGGTTGATAAGATCTAACTGACGGGCGGTGGAAGGTGCACACTCAGCCTCAGGGTCTGAGGTTGTCCATACACCTACATATCTCAAAAATTTTTCTTGAACCTTTTCCATATCTCTTTTTTTATTCGTCAATACTGTCATCTATGCTCTTTGCTCTGAGAGAACTGAAGAGCAAAAATGCTGCAACAAGCAGATATGCTACAATAGCTACAGCCTGAGCACCACCGGTTTGCGCCCATTCTCCAGCATAGAAATCCTTGCCTGCAAACTTCAGAATTGCAGAGACAACTCCCATAAGAGCGCCGCCGGCAATAAAGCCGCTGGCAAGCAGTGTACCCTTGTTCACACGTGCCTCGTTGAGAGCCTTGTCTTTGCTGCGGCTGCCTACGTACCAGGCAATTGCACCACCTGCCAAAAGAGGAAGGTTAAGATCTATTGGGATAAACATACCGAGAGCAAAAGCAAGTGCAGGCACTTTGAGGAAGTTGAGGATGATTGCAATAATTCCGCCTATTCCGTAGAGAACCCAAGGTGCTCCCTGTCCACTCATAAGCGGCTCAATTACAGCGGCCATGGCGTTTGCCTGAGGTGCCACCAAAGCATCCTCTCCGGTAAAGCCGTAGGTCTTGTTGAGCACAATCATAACTCCTCCCACGGTTGCAGCGGCAACGAGTGTTCCTATGAATTTCCAACTCTCCTGAACCTTTGGAGTTGAGCCAATCCAGTATCCGATCTTAAGGTCTGTGATGAAGCTTCCTGCTACGGAAAGTGCAGTGCAGACAACGCCTCCTATGATAAGGGCAGCCACCATTCCCGGCACTCCTTTAAGACCGCAGGCAACCAGCACTACAGAGCCTAAAATCAGCGTCATAAGTGTCATTCCGCTTACAGGGTTGCTGCCCACAATTGCAATAGCGTTTGCGGCAACGGTGGTGAAGAGGAAGGCTATTATGGTGACTATCAGGAGTGCTATGATTGCAAGCAGAAGTTTGTTGGTATCCGGAATAACTCCAAAGTAGAAGAATACGAATGTTGCTGCAAGAGCAATGAGAAGACCCCAAACTATAATCTTCATACTGAGGTCTCTCTGAGTTCTTATCTCCTCTTTGGTTGTATCTCCCTTCTTTGAGAAACTCTTGGAAGCCAGGCCAAAAGCAGACTTAATCACGCCGGAAGATTTGATGATTCCAATGATACCGGCAACTGCAATACCGCCAATACCAATCTGACGTGCGTAGGTTTTGAAGATCATTTCAGGTCCCATCTCTGAAACTCCGCTGAAAGTTGTTCCCAGGAAGGAGACAGTTTCTGCGCCGCAGAGAACGGACATCAGAGGAATGATTACAAACCAGACAAGCATTGAGCCACAGCAGATTATGAAGGCATACTTGAGTCCTATAATGTATCCCAAACCGAGAACCGCAGCTCCTACGTTGTACTTGACAAGCACCTTGGTCTTGTCTGCAATGAAACTTCCCCAATGGGTTGTGGTTGTGTAGATTGTCTCACTCCACCAGCCGAAGGATGCAACTATGAAGTCATAGATACCTCCAATCAAACCGCTGATAAGGAGCAACTTGGCGCCACCTGTATCTCCCTCTCCGCTCTTTATCACCTGAGTGGTTGCGGTTGCTTCCGGGAATGGATACTCTCCGTCCTTATCCTTAACAAAGTACTTTCTGAAAGGAATGAGAAAGAGTATACCCAGAATGCCGCCGAGCAGACTTGATAGGAATACCTTAATGAAATCTATCTGAATCTCAGGATATTTGGCCTGAAGAATGTAGAGCGCCGGGAGCGTGAAAATAGCGCCGGCAACAATACCTCCGGAGCAGGCTCCAATTGACTGGATTATCACATTTTCACCCAGTGCGTTCTTTCTTTTCAGTGCGGTGGAAAGACCCACTGCAATAATCGCGATAGGGATAGCGGCTTCAAATACCTGGCCCACCTTTAATCCTAGGTAAGCAGCTGCCGCAGAGAAGATTATGGTCATTACAAGACCAATGGTAACACTGTACGCAGTGGCCTCTCTGTATTTGCCCTCAGGCTTCAGAAGAGGCCTGTACGCCGGCTTCTTTCCTTTGTTTGTACTCTCTGACATAACTGTTCAATTTGATTTTGAGCGAAGTTACAAAAAAGAATGGTTATATTTGTACTATAGCATTTATCAGAAGAATTATGAGGAACCGGACAAAATATATTTTACTTCTCCTTTCATTTGCCTTTCTGCTCTTTTCTCAAACAGTTTACGCTCAATTTGAGGGTGGGGTAAAAGATTCACTCAGAGTGCTTTGCGTAAAGTATGACAACTGCGGCGCTCATTCTGACGGATTGGTTTGCATAAGTTTTACTATGGAGTGTGACACTCTCAAAATGCCAACGTTTATGGTGGGGGATTCCATAGTTCAGTTTGTCAGTGACATTAACGTTGAGAAGATAAATTCAGTCCAATTTCTCTACGGCAAAACTCTTACAAAGAAATTGGCAAAAGCTTTTCCTACAGGACTGATTGCTGTAACTCTCAAGGATGATGAGGATTACAACACCTGCCAGGCAATACCGGAAGGGAACAATCTTACAAGAAAAGCGCTGGTAACCAGAATTTCCTTGAATGATTTTAATAATAAGAACGGAGAGTTTGCTCAGAGAATCAACGAGTTATTGGATCTCTACGGAACGGACGACGCTTACTTCCGTCAGTTTAAGTATCTGAATGTCAACAGAGCAACGCCAATCCTTGCAATAGATTCTCTGGAGAAAAAGGCGTTGGTTCAGAGTTTCAACGATTTCCGTCCGGGTGCAATTGCAGATGTAATAATGTACCCTTCAGAAGAGGCTCAAAAGTTAATAGGGGATAAGGGTGTTAACGGTTTGGTGGTGGCTGTAATAGATTCCAAACACACTCTTGCAGAGGCTCTTCTGAGTTCTATTGAGAAGCTGCAAAGAACTCTGGATGAGATGATTGTGGTTAATTTCCGCTCTCTGCTGTTAAGAGATCCTATGCATATAGAATGATATATACCTATATATAATAACAACTAAAAAGACGCCCTATGAAGAAATTTATCTCAGAATTCAAGGAGTTTGCAGTTAAAGGCAATGCCGTAGATATGGCGGTAGCTGTAGTACTCGGCGGTGCATTCGGAGCCATTGTCAGTTCATTGGTAAACGATCTCATTATGCCTGCAATTGGTGTGTTGATTGGCGGACAAGACTTTGCTAATCTGGCAATTACACTGAAAGAGGCAGTAGTTGAAAATGGTGAAACAGTTAAGGAGGCCGTGCTGTTTAAGTATGGTCAATTCATCAACACCATCATTTCATTCTTAATCATTTCCTTCACTATCTTCCTGGTAATTAAGGGCTTGAACTCTCTTAAGAGAAAGAAGGAAGAGGCTCCTGCAGCTCCGCCTGAGCCAAGTGCAGAGGAGAAACTTTTGACGGAAATCAGAGATCTTCTTAAGGAGAAGAAGTAAAAAATCGCCTCTACAGATAGTTGTAGGGGCGATTTTAAATTTTTATCAAAAAAAAGTTAAAAATATTTGCAGAAAAATTTGGAGGTAAAAGAAAAATGTCTACCTTTGCAACCCGTTTCGCGAAAATTTTTCCGGAACAGAGTTCATTGACATCATGAAGACAAGCAGCAACCTTATAAAAGGTTGGTTTATGTACAAGACATAAACAAGAGCGTAAATTCCTTTGATATATAAGAGCTTAGGGGTCAGACTAGAAAACTAAAAACACTTTACAATGAAGAGTTTGATCCTGGCTCAGGATG
>JAGDBO010000017.1 GCA_017959005.1 Bacteroidales bacterium
CCCAAAGCGGCAAAGTTTATTTTAGGGGCGACAAAGGCTACAACAGACTCCTTTTTCTTCTTCAAAAAACCTTTCTGGACCTGTCCTGCCAGTGACTGCATATATTCCCTTCCGTATTTAGGCATAGGAAAATTGCCTGATAGAATGGCCGGTAGGTCATAATACTCCCATCCCTGAGTCATAAGCATAAGATCCAACGCCTCAACCCTCTTTTCTTTGTCTATAGTATCTGAGAAAAAACGCTGAGGATTCTCTACGTGTCCGCGGATTTCTGAAGAGAGAAGCATATATGACAATATATTGTCATTCAGATTATTAACCGGAGAAAGTAAATCATCCGTTACAGATACGGAGAAATCTCCGTCTACCTTTTCTCCCAAATCTAACGCCACCTCTATGTTCTCTCTCTTTCCAAACTCTTTTTCTTTTGGAGTCATCTTAGGATTGAGGGGTTTATCCGGGAAGACAAAGAAGGGACGTTTTGCGTAAATGATTCCTGATGAGGTACATAGGATGGCATTGTTGATGCCTGTTGGCATCCCTTTAACAGGAAGGTTGAACTTTATGTTACCATTAACCGGACTCTCATAATAAATCTCATCTCCGCTGCAGAGAACAAACTTTAAATCATCTGTGTTTATTCCGGAGAGATGAACGTCTGCCTTAAGCATTTCTGTTCCAGGCTTAAGAGAAATAGTTGCTCCAACACTCTCAACTATAGGAAGATTCACTTTGGTTGGAATTCCTCTTATATCTTCAATCTTTGCGTAATACTTCTCATTTGCATCATTCGGTTTCAGATAGAAACGGCCAAATCCGTATTCATCTGTAGTGAAGGAGGCCACCTGTATATCATTATGGTTGAAGACTTTACCCTCCGCCTGCTGTCCCAGACCCTGCTCGTTTATAACCTTCACTCCCACACGGCAGTTTGTTCCAAGAAGCAGACGGCCGCTCTCCGGAAGGAAGGAACAGTCTATCGTCTGAACTCTCTTAATCATGTGATACGGGTTCTCCACACCCAGATCTTCATAGTGTAAGTCATCACGCATCTTTTTCTTCTCCAGTTCCTTTACGTAGTTGTCCTTTACCGGATTGATGATAGACAACTCCTTTTCAAATAGATACTCCGCATCTTTGTTGAGATTCCAATAGGTAAAGGCCCTTATGGTTGAATAACCCGTATTTACATCATCAGGTACCTGAATATAACCCTCCAGGATGTTATTCCTCTTCTTTACCTTAACTCTCTGAATGACATAGGACATCTCAACCGGTCTGTTGGAAGAGAGGTCTTTACCAACCGTGGTTCCAACAAGTTCCACATATACGAACCTACTTTCCGGGTACTCGGAGAGCAGAGATTTATTGGCAACATAACATTTGAACCAGATAGTATCTCCTATGGCATAAACATCCTTATCTGTATGCAGATAAACCTTCTCCGGAGAGAGATACTTTACATAAGCCTCATACCGCTCATTCAGCGTCTTTGGTATGTTTATACTGTCCTGTGCAAAAGAACTCTTTGGACAAATGGCTAACAAAGTCCAAAATAAAAGCAAAACTATATTTATCCGTTTCATAACCATCTTCATCTGTTTTTATTTGAATAACGGGCGGCACCGTTTTTATACAAATCATTACCGCCTGAAAGATATCGTATAACCTGATTATTGTCGGTTTCCGAGAGAGTCCTATATTTACACACAATTGGAATGGTTATATCACAAGGAACAGGGCCTTCTTTAGAATAGGCCGGTGTCATAAAACGTTTTCTTACAAAGTTTTTTGACAACAAAAGCACCTTTCTATCCAAATAATCGAATCCAGAAGATCTGGCTATTTTGGCCGTTTGCAACTTACCTTTTTCATCAAAGAGAAAGTTGACAGACATCTCGTAATAAGACATTCCCTCCTCCCTTCCGTTAAAACCGAAAGCGGTTCCGGAACAGAAGTAATTGTAGAGAGCTATATGTAAATCCACACCCTTAAACAACGGTAGTCTTACAATGCTACTATCCGTAACTTCAGCTATAATAGGGTCCTGAGAATAGGATTTAGAAGAAATAAGAATCAACAAAGAAAAGACGATGCACAATTTAATAATGCATTTGTGAAAAGAAGTGTTCGTTTTCATAATCAGCAGTTTTTGTTAAAACTGTTGCAATTTATAAAAAAAAAGAAGTTACAAAACCTTGGTTCAATTTAAGTTCTTACTTTTGTCTCCGCTATGAAGAGATTGGTTGTTTTATTGATTTGTTTATTGCCTCTTGTTTCAATGGCTCAGACTCCGTTTGCAAAGTATTTGGATCAGGCAAACGGGGCGCCGTTTATTGTTATAGATAAGCCGGCGTTAAAACTGACGCTTGTAGATACAAAGGGGGCTCCAATTAAGGAGTACGGCATCTCTTGTGCTGTGAATTACGGGCCAAAGAAGAAGAAGGGAGACCACAAGACTCCGGAGGGGACCTTTAAGATTACCCAGCTGCTTTACGCTAAGGGGCTCTCCCATGACTTTAAGGATGGCAAGGGACCAATAAAGGATGCTTACGGCCCGTGGTTTCTGCGCCTCAGCGTGCCGGGATTCATAGACATTGGAATACACGGCACTCCGTTCCCGGAAAGCATTGGCACACGTGCCACCGAGGGGTGCATAAGGCTTCGTAACGAGGACATTGTAGACCTTAAAGAGCGGGTAAAAGTGGGTACGGTGGTCATCATCCTGCCGGACAAGAGCAAATAAAATTTGTATTCTTTAAAATAAATGCTATATTTGCAGCCCAATTGACGAAAATAATAAATAGAAAAAGATATGAAACGTACATTCCAGCCTTCCATCCGCAAAAGACGCAACAAGCACGGCTTCAGAGAGAGAATGAGTACTCCTAACGGAAGAAGAGTTCTTGCAGCACGTCGCAGAAGAGGAAGAAAAAAATTGACAGTTTCTAGTGAAGACAGATTTTAATTGTTGGCTCACGGGAATTTAAAGGCAGACCAAAAGTTTTTGGTCTGCTTTTTTTATATCTTTGTGGAGTTATGGCACAGAATAAAAAGGTTAAATGGTATAAGTCTTGGGGTTTCAAGCAGGCGGTGCTGGCCGTTTTGGCGGCAATTGTTACCGTAGTGATACTCTTTTGGCTGCTTAAGTCAGTTACAAGGCACGGCAAGAGTCTGGTGGTTCCGGACTTCACCAATATGACAATAAACGAGGCTCAGAAACTGGCTCGCAAAAGCCACGTAAGAATAGATGCCACGGATTCCGTTTATATTCCTCAACTTCATGCAGGACAGGTTATTAAGCAGATTCCGGCTGCGGGAAGCAGGGTGAAGAAGAACCGCAGAATTCTGGTAACCATTAACTCTCTGGTTCCGGTAATGGTGAAAGTGCCTAACGTTGTGGGAGTTTCACTGCGTCAGGCGGAGAGTTCTCTGCACTCCGTTGGCCTTAAGATTGGAAAACTCAGGTACGTTTCTGATATTGCAACCAATAACGTGCTGGCTCAGAGCTTTAACGGAGTGCCTATTGAGCCGGGTACATCCATTCCTCAGGAGAGTTATCTGGATTTAACCCTGGGACTTAACTCTTCAGATAACCGCACCAACATTCCTAATCTGATTACAGTGCCTTATCATCAGGTGCGCAGTGAACTTATCTATCACTCTCTGAATCTTAACAAGATGGTCTTTGACCAGACGGTAAAGACCTACGCAGATACCGTTAACTCAGTGGTTTACCGCCAGGAGCCGGGTCCAACTCTTACAAGTTCCGTAGTTATGGGAACGGGAGTAACAATCTATCTTACTCTGGATAAGAACCTTGCTCAGGATAACAAACTGAAGGTAAAGGCTCAGGATCCTATTGTAGTTGATACCGTAAAGAGCGGAGACGAGCCTGTTCTGTAAGGTTTTTGTCTATGGGCGCATCCAAAAAGAAAAACACCGTTAAGAAGCTGGCTGAAAAGCTCAGCGCCTATGATGCTGCAGGCGCATCTGAAGAGCAGGAATTCACAGATGATGAGAACGTAGAAGAACTCTTTGAACACTACAAGTTTGTGGTGGACAAGGGGCAGTCTATGATGCGCCTGGATAAGTACATTACATCCAAGATGACGGAGACTTCCCGTAGCCGTGTACAGATGGCTGTGGAGGCTGGCTATGTGAGGGTTAACGGCAAGATTGCTAAATCCAACTACAAGGTAAAGCCGCTGGATGAGATATCTCTGGTATTCCCATACGAGAAGAGAGTCAGAGAGATAGGACCGGAGAACATCCCTATTGATGTAGTGTATGAAGATGATGACCTTCTGGTAATCAATAAGGAGGCGGGTATGGTGGTACATCCGGGCCACGGCCATTTCTCAGGTACGCTGGTCAATGCGGTTGCATATCATCTTGGAGGAAAGAACGGAATACTGGTTCACAGAATAGATAAGGACACCTCCGGTATTCTGGTGATTGCCAAGAATGAAGAGGCGCAGATGAAGCTGGCAAAGCAGTTCTTTGACCACACCACAAAGAGAAAATATGTGGCAATTGTATGGGGCAACATTGAGGAAGATGAGGGAACGGTGGATGCCAACATAACTCGCGATGAATCTGACCGCATGCGCTTTACAGTATCTAAAGACGGAAGTAAGGGAAAGCATGCCGTTACCCACTACAGAGTGTTGGAGAGGTTTGGGTATGTGACTGTAGTTGAGTGCATTCTGGAGACTGGCAGAACCCATCAGATTAGAGTTCACATGAAGTATCTGGGGCACCCTCTCTTCAGCGATGAGCGTTACGGAGGAGACAAGATTCTGCAGGGAACAATCTTTACCAAGTATAAACAGTTCATAGAGAACTGCTTTAAGATACTGCCGCGCCAGGGACTACATGCAAAGACTCTTGGCTTTGTTCATCCTACAACCGGAAAAGAGATGAACTTTGATTCACCTGTTCCTCAAGATATGACTGCGCTTATAAACAAAATGCGGGAGTACACTAAACTCCGAAACGATAAAGCAGTGTAATAAGGGCGTATCTTCCTAGTACGTTGGTTCTTACATCCTGATAATAGTTCTCCGCAGTGGTTCTGTTTATTGCCTTGGAAGATTTTAAGATATCGTAAACCTTAATCTTTAAGGTCATCCTCTTCTTATAGAAAGTCTTGGAAAGAGAGCAGTTCCAGACAGTTTGGGAGTTGCCGTAATCGTTGTCATAACCCCAAAAGAACCTGTGATTTACATCCGTTGTAAGGTTCCAGGTATTTAGGAAGGTCCAGTTGAGGCTCGCCCCTACCCTGTTGTTCCAGGTGGAGATATCATCCAGAGAGGAGAGGCTGTACCAGGCGTTGCGGTATGAGAAGGCACAGCTGGCTGCAATCTCCAGATCATCAATCCTGTAGGAGAGTCTCTGGTTTACGGTGAGGTTGAGGTTGGTGGTAACGTTCTCCTTAAACTCCCCATCCTCAAGTATATAACTTATGCCGTTGTTCAGTGCCGCCCTTGTCCAAAGGTTGTAGAAGAAGTCTGTCTGCCCCAGACGGCTGTTAAGAAGCATACGCAAGTCTGCGCTGTAAACGCCTCTGTCTGAGTTTATATAACGGCGTACCTGCACTCCGTCTTCCGTGTAACTCTTGCGGTTGATTATGCTGTTGGTGGTATAACGACCTCGGAAACTAATGCTGAACCAGCGGAAACGATTTCTCTTTCCGCTGCGGTACTCCATATCCAAATTGTGTGTGAATGAAGGATTTAACTTATCATTACCCACCTGAATGACAAGCGGGTTGGAGTTATCTACCAGCGGAAGAAGTTGGTTGAGCGTTGGCTGCTTGGTGGTTCCGCGGTAAGTGATCTTAAGGTATCTGGTATCTGTAAACTTGTAGATGAACCTTGCAGTAGGAGCAAAGTTGCCCAGAGAGTAAGTGGTATCCTTATCCCTTCCTTTGCTCTCAGTCTTAGAGGGTTGGTAAGAGATTCCCAGCATAAAGTTGTACTTCTTCTCCTGTTTGCGGAAGGAGAGTTCATACCGTTGGTTGGTAAAATCTCCAGAGTAATCTCTTGTAAGTTCCTCATCCGGAATGTCATACTTCTGTGTCTCCTTGTCATAATCATAAGTGTTACGCAAAGTGTTGGAGTGATTTACGGCATAACGGTATGCGAACTGAATAAAGTAGTTCTTTCCAAGCGGCTCTGTATAAGTGAGATATGCGGAGTATGCGTTGCTTCTGTTGTTGCGGTGATAGAACTGGTCTATCTCCTTGGTTCTGTTTACCGCGTTGTTTTTGAAGTAGTTGGTGGTGCTTATGTTGTAACCGTCCACACTGTTGGTGGAGAAGTTGTAGGCCAGAACCAGAGCCATTGTTCTTCCAGGCTTTCCCAGTTTCTGACGGTAGATAAAGGTTGCTCCCGCCTTTAAAGATTTGTTATCTCCGAATGAGGAACTCCAGCCCTTATTGGTTGAATCTGAGTTTCTTAGAGTGGTGAATAGACGCTCTCTGGAGAAACTTCCGTTTCCTATCTGAAGGGTTGGCCTAAGTGTAAAGGAGGTATTGTCTGTTGGAGAGTAAGTTGTCTCTCCGTTATATCTGTGACCGCGCACCTTGTTCTTGTTAAGGTTGGAGGAGTTGCTATATTGAGTTACATCATCGCTGATGGTGGAGACACGCTCTATGCTCTGCTCAATGCGCTGATCTGAAGAGGAATAGAGATAACTGTTATGGCTCTTGAGTTTTTTGTTGCGGCTCTCGTAGTTGTAGTTTACTCCCCCCATTCGGCTGGTTGTTATGCCGCTGCCGGTTGCAGTGTTGCCCACCATTTGGGTAAGCATATCCATCGCCAGATCTTTAAAGCCGCTGTTGTTTGTATTGTTGGCATTTAAAAGGAGAGAGAGCTGAGAGGTGTTGGTAAATCTTCCTGCAAGAGCAGCCCCTTCATAACGTTTATCGGTTCCGTAAGAGCCGCCGATATTGCCAAACCAGCCGTCAAAGATACCGCTCTTAAGGCTCAGATCCAGAACGGTTTCCTCCTGTCCGTCATCTATTCCGGTAAAGCGCGCCTCGTCACTCTGGCGGTCCAAAAGACGTATCTTCTCCACAATCTTTGCAGGGATGTTTTTGGAGGCCAGCGTTGGGTCATCCATAAAGAAGATTTTACCGTCTATCATAATCTTGGTAATCTCCTTTCCGTCTACCGTAATCTTGCCGTCCTCAATCTCGGCACCCGGCAGTTTTTTGATGAGATCCTCCAGCATATCTGACTCCTCCGTCTTAAAGGCGTTGGCATTGTACTCAATGGTATCCTGCTTTATAAGCATCTGATTTCCAACTGCGCTAACCGTTATGGCATCCAGCATGTTATTTGAAGAGAGCAGAACATCTCCTATATCGTTTGCTCCGCGATGGACATCAAAAGTAAAGCTTTTGCTGCGGTATCCTATGAAGTCTATTCTAACCTCTGCCCTGCCGGTTGGAACCTTTTTTAAGAGGGCAACTCCGCTGCTGTCTGTAAGGGTGTAACGGGGCTTGCTCTCCCCTATGTACTTGACGGAGAAGGTTGCCAGTTCTACCGGAGTACGCAGGGTGCTGTCCAAAACCCTTACGCTAAGAGAATTCTGAGCATAAAAGAAGTTTCCCCGGCCACTCAGAAGTAAGACCAGGGAGACTAGGGTAACTTGTAATATCTTTATTCTGATGCTTTTCAAGGCTTATCTTCTACCTCTTCCGCCTCCTGGAGGAGGACCCATAAATCCGCCACCTCTACGTGCATCACGCATACTCTTTCCGCCGAATGATCCGAATCTGAAGGTAAGAGAGAACATAAGGTAACGTCCTAATGTATTGTTGGTTACATCCTCAAAGTAGTTTTCAGAGGTGTTTCTGTATGTATTGCGTGACTTGTTGAGAATATCGTAACACTTTACTTTAAAGGTAAATGCGTTGTGATAGAAGGTCTTGGATATTTCACCGTTCCAGAGGGTCTGACTCTTACCGTAACCGGAAGAGTAGCCGTTGTACCAGCGGTAAGTGATATCTGAAGTGATGTTGAAGGTCTTAAGGAATGTCCAGTTTACAGAAGCGGTTGCTCTGTTTTGCCAAGTGCGCACATCATCCATTGTCTTAACGCTGTATCTTGCATCTCTCATACCGGTGCCGCCTCCAATTGCAGCTTCAAAGTTATCCAATCTGTAGGAGAGACGGGTATTGAGGTTTATATTGAGACTCTTGGTTTCATTCTCCGCAAAGTCTCCTGCAGTGGCAACATAACTGAACTGGTTGCCATAGGAAATCATTGTAAATACGTTGATTGTGAAATCACTCTTTGCAATCTTGGAGTTGAAGAATATTCTGGATGAAATATTGTAAACGCCCTTGTCTGCATTTATGTATTTGCTGTACTGAATTCCCTCCGGAGAGTATCTCTTCTGATTGATGATGCTCTTGGATGTGTACTTGAAATCTACAGAGGCTCCAAAGAAGCTGAATGTCTGACGGTTGTTGCTTCTATACTCAGAACTTATCTGATGAGAGAATGAAGGATTCAAGGTTGGATTTCCCTCCTGAACGTAGAGCGGGTTGGAATTATCCGGAATAGGAAGCAACTGGTTCAAAGAAGGTTGCTGTGTTCTGCCCCAGTAGGAGAAACGGAAGAACTTAGACTCTGAAATTCTGTAATCCAGTCTTGCAGATGGAGAGAAGTTGGTTACAGTATAAGAGGTATCTCTTCCTCTTCCCTCACTTGTTGTCTTGGCCGGAGAAGCGGAGAATCCGAACATAAAGTTGTATTTCTCCTCCTGTTTTCTGAGAGCCAGCTCAAATCTCTGAGTTCTGAAGTTACCCATATACTTGCTTGAATAATCCTCATCATAGATATCATATCTATTGGTTTCAGGATCAAAATCATAGGTATTCTTGACAGTATTTGAGTGGTTTATAGAGTATCTGTAAGATGCCTGGATGAAGTAGTTCTTTCCCAGTGGCTCGGTATAAGTTCCGTTAATTCCAATCTGATTGGATCTCTGATTCTGATGATATGACTGGTCTACAACAGATGTCTGAGTAACATGGTTGTTGGTAAAGTAGTTTGTCTCAGAGATATTAAAACCGTCTGAAGAGTTGTTTGAGAAGCTGTAATTGATACGGAGTGTAAGGGTTCTGCCCGGCTTCCAGAGTCTCTGACGGAATACCAGACGTCCGCCAATCTGCTGGGAGTGATTGTCTCCGTATGAGGTGCTGTATCCACGGTTGGTTGAATCCAAACCTCTGAGAGTGTTGTACTTGCTTAACTGGCTGAAATCTCCGTTTCCAAATCTTACATAAGGACGGAATATTATGGAGGTTGCATCAGATGGTGAGTACTCTATCTCAGCATCTGCACGGTGTCCGGTTGTTGCAGTTCTCTGCTCACCCATAGACCAGCTGTACTGATTGAGATTTTCTGAAAGCATGGTTGTACGGTTCTTCTCCTCCTCAACAATCTTGTTTGAAGTGGAGACCAGGTAACTGCTATTTGCCTTGAGTTTCTTGTCATTAGACTCATAGTTGCCGTTGAAACCTCCCATCTTGGATCTGGTTACTCCGTTTCCGGTCCAGGAGAATCCTCCTCCCGGTCCTCTTCCCATACCCATTCCACCGGTACCGGAACTCATCATAACGCTCATCATAGAGCCTGCCATATCATTGAATCCACGGTTGTTGGTATTGTTGGCATTACCTATAAAGCTGAGATTGAGGTTCTTGGTAAATCTTCCAATCATGGCTGAACCTTCATATCTCTTCTGGGTACCATAACCTCCGCCCATATTGCCAATCCAACCGTCACTCATACCCTTCTTAAGGCTGAGGTCCAAAACCGTCTCCTCCTCACCGTCATCAATTCCTGTAAAGCGGGCCTCGTCACTCTTTCTCTCAACCACCTTGAGTTTCTCTATAATCTTGGCTGGCAGGTTCTTGGAAGCAAGTTGAGGGTCATCCATGAAGAAGGTCTTACCATCTATCATAATCTTTGAGATGGTCTTTCCGTTTGCTGTTATGCTTCCGTCTTCTCCAATCTCAACGCCCGGAAGTTTCTTAAGGAGTTCCTCAAGCATATCTGTATCATTCACTTTGAATGCGTTGGCGTTGTACTCAATTGTATCCTGCTTAACCATCATCTGGTTTCCGGCAGCAGAAACTACAATGGCATTCAGCCTATTCTGACCGTTGAGATAGATGGTTCCCATATCATTCTCTCCCTTGTGAACGTCAAACACCTGCTTGTGCTGGCGGTATCCCACACATTCAATGGTTACGGTAGCTCTTCCTACCGGAGCGTTCTTGATAACCGCAAAACCGGTACTGTCTGTAAGTGCGTAACGCTTTACCTGTTGCTCTCCAATGTATTTGATAGACATTGTGGCAAACTCTACAGGACTCTTTGACAAACTGTCCAACACAATTACTTTCAACGGATTCTGAGAATAGCCCTTAAAAGAGAGAAGGGAAAAAAGTAATGTTATTGTAAGGAATAAAAAACCTTTCTTCATATCTTTAAAAATTACAGCCGTTAGACTGAATTAAGTGTTCAATGTAAAATTAATCAGCAGTTTTTTTTCTTCTGTTAATGCCTGTTATTGTTCTGGATGGATTTGCCTTTATAAAATCCTCCCATCCCGATTTGTGACCGGAACTCTTTATGTTTGAAACGCCCCCCTTTCCTACTCTTCTGCTAAGGGCTGCCCCCTTCTTTACAGAAGTGGCGGAGAGAGAGAGTTTGATATCTACCGTGGCAACCTTTGAGGAGAGGGTGTTGCTGCTGTAAAAGTGGCATAGCGCAATGGCTACGGCATCTGTGGCATCCAGATATTTTACATCACAACTGAAGCCAAGAATTGCCTGAACCATAGAGGCCACCTGCTCCTTGGAGGCCGCACCTTTGCCTGTAACTGAGAGCTTTACGCTCCTTGGAGCATACTCAAAGATTGGAATATCCTTAAGCAGCGCTGCGGAGATAGCCGCTCCCTGAGCCCTTCCCAGTTTAAGCATGGTCTGAGGATTCTTTCCGTAGAAAGGTGCCTCAACAGCCATCTCATCCGGTCTGTATTTTCTCACAAGTTTGGAGACCTCCAGCAGAATCCTCTGAAGCACAAGGAAATGGGTCTCCTCCTTTTTAAGATTGATGACACCCAGTTCTTTAAGAGAGGGCTTATTGCCAATAACGGAAATAACCCCAAAACCTAAAATTCTGGTTCCGGGGTCAATTCCCAATATAACTCTCCTGGATGCCATCTGCCTTACCGTTAATCTATATAGTCAAATCCGGTAAACGGTCTCAAGCAATCAGGAACTCTTATTCTGCCGTCCTCCATCTGGTTGTCCTCCAGAATTGCTGCAAGAATTCTAGGCAGAGCCAAAGAACTGCCGTTAAGAGTATGAGCAAGACGCATCTTGCCGTCATCATCCTTATATCTCAGTTTCAGACGGTTAGCCTGATATGTTTCAAAGTTGGAGACTGAACTTACCTCCAGCCAGCGGCCTTGAGCCTGGCTATAAACCTCAAAGTCATAAGTGATTGCAGAGGTGAAACTCATATCTCCTCCGCACAGACGGAGAATACGGTAAGGAAGACCCAACTCCAGAACCAGAGACTCCACGTGAGCTACCATTCCGTCCAGAGCCTTGTAAGACTCCTCAGGCAGAGCCAGTTGTACTATCTCAACCTTGTCAAACTGATGGAGACGGTTCAAGCCTCTCACATCCTTTCCGTAAGAGCCTGCCTCACGGCGGAAGCACTGAGTGTAGGCCGTCATCTTGATTGGGAAGTCCTTCTTATTGACAATGCAATCCCTATAGATATTGGTAACAGGAACCTCTGCAGTTGGAATCATATAGAACTTGTCCAGACCTACATAGTACATCTGCTCCCCCTTGTCCGGCAGCTGACCGGTACCGAATGCGGAATCCTCATTGACAACCAGAGGCGGCTGAACTTCAAGGTATCCCGCCTTGGTGTTGCGGTCCAAAAAGTATGAAATAAGGGCTCTCTGAATCTTTGCACCCTTGCCCAGATAGACTGGGAAACCTGCTCCGGTAAGTTTTACTCCAAGGTCAAAATCTATGATATTCAAATCTTTGGCAAGTTCCCAGTGAGGCTTTGCATTTGGAGGAAGAACAGCCTTATGACCACCCTCTTTAACAACTACGTTATCCTCAGCGGTTTTGCCCAGCGGAACCTGGCTGCAAGGAAGGTTTGGCAGAAGCACCAGCTAGTCCAACTGCTCCTTCTGCAACTGATCCAGAGTCTGCTGCAACTCTGCGGAACGGCTCTTAAGGGAAGATACGCTCTTCTTTGCCTGCTCTGCCTCATCCTTTTTCCCCTCTTTCATCAGCATCCCGATACTCTTGGCGGTCTTGTTCTGCTCCGCAAGGTTGCTGTCCAACTCCGTCTGAACGGAGCGGCGCTGCTGATCCACCTTAAGGATATCCTCAACTATCTCCTTGGCATCAAAGTTTTTAACGGCCAGGCGCTCAATCACAAACTGGGGATTCTCGCGCAATAATTTCAGTTCTAGCATATAGTAAATTGTTTAATTCAAAGTAAAAGGCGCCCCCGATCAAGCAAAGGACGCCTCTCAAACTCAATAATCAACGTAACGGTAAGCCTTGAGATTAGCTCTTTGCCTCTTCCTTAGGGAGTACCGATACATAGGACTTACCTTCAGCCTTAACCTTGAAGGTAACGATTCCATCCGTCAAAGCAAAAAGAGTATGGTCTTTACCCATGCCTACGTTCTTGCCCGGATAGTGAACGGTACCCCTCTGGCGAACCAGAATGTTACCGGCTTTGCACTCCTGGCCGCCAAAAATCTTGAGGCCAAGTCTTTTGCTCTGTGATTCACGGCCGTTCTTAGAACTACCTACACCTTTTTTGTGTGCCATAACTTTTTACTTTAAGCTATTGATTCAATTTCCAGTCTGGTTAAATACTGACGGTGACCGTTCTTCTTGTCAAAACCCTTGTGGGCAATCTTCTTGAATACGATAACCTTGTTTCCTTTCAGGTGCTCAAGTACCTTTGCCTTTACGGCTGCACCTGCAACATACGGAGTCCCGACTGTAACCGCTCCGTCGTTGTCTGTCAACAGAACCTTATCAAAGGTAACGGTAGAACCTACCTCGTCTGAAAGACGGTGAACATAGATTTTCTTACCGGCCTCAACCTTAAACTGCTGACCTGCAATGTCTACAATTGCGTACATATTAGCAAAAACTTTTAAGTTTTGATAGCAAGCGGCCTGATTTACAGACTCTTATAAAAAGCTCCACTATCTTTTTCATGTTAGGAGTGCAAAAGTAACGCATTTATTGAAAAATGCAAAATTTTTCAGTAAATTTGCTAGCCAATGCCCCAAAAAGTATGGATTCAATTTCACCTTTTGAGTTCAACAACATTGTGACGGGGGATCAGTTCATAGGGCGTGAGAAGGAAGTCTCACGCCTAAAGGATTTGATTTCCAGGCACAAAAGTGTTGTAATCTACGGTCCGCCAAAGATAGGCAAGAGATCTCTGGTCTTTAACGCCCTCTCTCAGATGGACCTTAGAGGGGAGAACATTGCCATCTGTGATATAGATATCTTCAATATCAGGCATATAGACAAGCTCTTAAAGCGCCTTGCCAAGCACGTCACCAACACCCTTTTTGAGACGGAGGAGGAGAAAAACCGCACCGTATCTACCTATTTAAAGGGTATTCCTCTCACGATGGATACCCGCAATGACCTTACGGAAAGGCAGATAAAGACGCTTCTGAACTACCCTCAGGCTGTGGCACAGCTTAAGAAGGTGCACCTCTATATCTATTTCCAGCAGTTCCAGGATCTTCTGCTCTTTGACAAGCCAATGAAGGTGCTCTCACTTTTGGAGACCGCCTTCTCTGAGTCTAAACAGGTTTCCTGCATAATTGTGGGAGACAAGCGCAACGCAATGGATTCCATCTTCAACCAGATGAACTTCTTCCGCAACCTGGTGACTGAGATACCTTTAAAGCCTGTAAACAGGAAGGTCTTTGCCGAGTATATCTGCAACCGCTTTGAAAAGAGCGGCAAAAAGGCCTCAGCCAAAGAGGCTTGCACCATCTATGACGCCGTGGGAGGAGACCCGTGGTACGTTCAGCACCTGGCGGAGATCTGTTATCTGATGACAAAAGAGGAGCTTACGCCGGAGATTGTAAACGAGGGCATCTCACACCTGCTGAACATTCATGACTACGAACTTCACAATACCATTTATGATTTGAGCACTCACCAGCTTCAACTTATCAGGGCTATACTCAACGGTGAGAGAAAGTTCAGTAAGACAGAGGTTTTGGAGAAGTATCACCTCAACTCCTCAGCCAACGTAAACAGGCTCAAGGAGGCTCTTACCAAGAAGGAGATTGTGACATTCGTCTCAAAAAATACAATAGAATTTAACGATACCCTGCTCAAACTCTGGTTTGAGAACTACTTCTTTAATGATGATTAACAGATTGTTATGGCAGAGAGAAAGAAAATAGCGGTATTAAGCGGTGCGGGCATAAGCGCAGAGAGCGGCATAAGCACCTTCAGAGACAGCAACGGCCTCTGGGAGAACTACAAGGTTGAGGAGGTGGCTACTGCTGAAAGTTGGTACTACTACGGCCGTAAGGAGTTGATGCTCAACTTCTACAATGCCAGAAGAAGAGACCTTAAGACAAAGGAGCCTAACCTTGCCCACAAGATTGTGGCGGAGCTGGAGAAGTGGTATGACGTTACCGTTGCCACCCAGAACATTGACAATCTGCATGAGAGAGGCGGCAGCACCAACATTATCCACCTGCACGGAGAGCTGACCAAGGCAAGGGGCGAGGATTCAGACTATTACAACACTATCGAGATAGGATATAATGATATTCACCTGGGGGATAAGAGCCCGCGGGGAGAGCAGCTGCGCCCTCACATTGTTTGGTTCGGGGAGCAGGTTCCGGAGCTGGAGAGAGCGGCAAGGGCTGTGCAAGAGGCGGATATCATGATAGTTGTGGGCACCTCTCTGGCCGTATACCCTGCGGCGGGACTGTTGGGTTACGCCAGAAGCAGTGCGGAAATTTACCTTGTAGACCCTGCGGATGTTCAGACCCATTACAGGTGCGAACACATTAAAGAGAAGGCTACCGTGGGTATGCAGAAACTGTTGGAAAGACTTAAAGGATAATAAATTAAATATATACACACACATTATGAGATTCAAAGCATTACTTCTATCACTTATGGCCACCGCCTTTTTGGCAGCAGGCTGTACTGAGGAGGACGACATCCAAATGCCTTTTATGGATGTAAACCTGGCAAATCTCCAGTTGGATTTTTCCGAGGCTGCCTCTTCTCAGACTTTCACAATTACCGCAAACAGGTCTTGGAAAGTCACTTGCAACGAACCTTGGATTTCTGTTGAGCCAACAAGCGGAAGCGCTTCTGACGAGCCGCAGACAATTAAGGTTTCTGTTTTGGGCAATGACCTTTTCAACAGAACTGCAAGCGTAAAGGTCTCTATGGATTATGATTACAGAACTGTAACCGTTAACCAAAAGGGTGAATGGGGAATTCCTGAAGATCTGATTATCTACAAGAATAACTTTGATAAGGCTCCGGCTACCCAGACCTATGGAACCGGCGGAAAGAGCTGGCCATTCACGGACCAGTCAGACTGCTGGAATAATGAAACAGGTTCTTCAAAGGATGCCATAACCTACACTATCAACGCTGTAACGGTTCGTAACAACAGCAACTCCAACGGTAACTACTCAGATTATGAGGGTAGCGGAGTGAACAACCTGTTCTTTGGTCAGAAGGCAGGATTCAAAGTAGAAAACATTAACGTAGTGGGCAGAGATTTCACACTCACATTCGGAAGTGAGAAATATCTGGCACAGGGTTCTTCAGTCTTTGATCCAACCGAATTCCACGTATGGTTGGGACCGGATCCTCAGCACATGATTGACCTTGCATACACCTTCCCTAACGGATATAAAGACGGAAGATGGGATCTTGCAACTACCACATTCACAGTACCTGAGGGAACTACCAAACTCTGCGTTTACTTTAAACCTGATGTTGCCAGCGCATACAGACTGGATGACGTAAACCTCAGCCGCTCAATAACTGCAGGAACTCCTGTAGACTTCACCAACGGTGTAGATCCGGATGTTGATCCTGTAATTGGAACTGTAATGTACTTTAACAACTTTGACAAGGAGACCGCAACCCAGACTTACGGTTCAAAGGGCAACAGCTGGCCGTTTACAGACCAGTCTGACTGCTGGAGAAACGAGACCGGTGAGGGCGTATCTGAAGTTTCATACTACAACGCAGGAATAAGCGTAAGAGCAAACAGCGCATCAGACGGTTCTTACTCAGACTATCCTGGTTCAGGTGTAAACAACCTCTTCTTTGCTTCTAATAACAGACTCAAGATTAAGAAGATAAAGACAAAGGCAGAATATCTCAACTACAGAATTTCATTCGGTGCGGAGAAGTATCTCTCATCCGGTTCTTCCGTATTTGACCCTAAGGAATTCCATGTATACGTTGGTAAGGATACTCTTCTCTGGACAGAACTTTCATACACATTTGCAGGCGGAGAATACAAGACCGGAAGATGGGATGAGGCATCTGTTACCATCACCATCCCTGCAGGAGTTTCTGAACTCTTCTTCTGGATTACCGCAGATGTTGCAAGTGCTTACAGATTAGATGACTTTAAGGTTACAGTATCTGAGGAAGCAGGCACATCAATAGACTTCTCACAGGGCAAGAAACTGGATCCGGATGATCCTACTCCTGGCGGAGACGAATTCAAGTATAAGAAAGTAACTACAGTTACATCCGGTAAGTCTTATCTGATTGTTGCAAAGGATGCTCAGGGCGTTATGTATGCAGCCGCTCCAATTCCTGCAAACAAGAATTACGGCTACCCTGGAAAGGTAGACGTTACTGAGGAGAACGGTGTTATTACCCTCACTTCAGATGAGAACGAATTCTTAATTGAGGAGGTTCCCGGAAATACCACTGTTACTTATACATTGAAGCAGAAAGATGGTAGATACCATTATCAATCAGGTACTTACAACTCCATGAACGTTGCAGCTGAGGTATCTTCAGGTCAGTACTGGACAATCACTCCGCAGAATGACGGAACATTTGAGATTAAGAACACCTCTGTTAACAAGTGGTGGCAGTACTCAACCGGACACACATCCTGGGGTTCATACGCTTCCGCTCAGAGCGACGGCTTAATGCCATATCTCTATGAGAGACAGACAAGTGGCGGCGGTGGCGGCGGAGCCGGCGGAGTTGTTACCTGGGCAATAGGTTCCGGAAACCAGACCTGGAGTGCAGAGACAGACGCAACTTACGGCGCAGGTTTCTCAGCTTCTGACAACGATATGAAAGTTGGTTACTACAAGCATACCGGTTCAAGTGCTGCAGTTGCTCCAAGTTCAGACCACATAAGAGTTTACAAGAACTCAGTACTTGTAATTACCCCTACCGGCGGAAAGAAGGTAAAGAAGGTAGAGATTGAGACTACAGGTGCAAGCTATACATACGATATGGTTATTCTTGCACCGGGCAGCGGAACCGCTACAAAGAGCGGTACCACAATCACTTGGGAGGGAACGTCCGTAACTCCTTTTGTAGCACACGCTACAGCCGGACAGGTAAGAGTTAAGACTTTAAAAGTAACAATAGAATAAGGTGAAACAGATAAGATACATACTGCTGTTTACGGCCCTGGCAACAACACTGTTGCTGGTGGCCGCCTGCGGCGGTGGCGGAGGAGGCAGTAACGGAACTACACCGTCCCCTAAACCGGACCCCGTTAACCCTACAACTCCGGCCTCTGTAACCTTCAAACAGCCTAGCGTTGAGGCGGCTAAGGGAAGCCAGTTCATTGTCATTACGGCAAGCGGAGCATGGACCCTTACCTCTTCACAGAGCTGGCTGAAGGTGAGTCAGAGTTCCGGAAGCGGCAACACATCTACGGTTTCCGTCTCATACGAGGCGAACACCTCAAATGATGCCCGCACCGCCACACTCACCCTTACCTGCGGCGGTTCTTCTGCTACGGCAACTCTCACTCAGAAGGGAGCCGGCCCTGCAACCACAACGGTTACTTCACCGGGGTGGCTGGAACTTCCTGAACTCAAACTGGCAAGCGGACATAAGTTTGTCTATCACCAGTTTACATCTTCAGGTAAGACGGGCAGATGTTTCTCTTTTGACTGGAGTCCGAGTGATTTGGTTGCTATGTGGGTAGCCTATCCTCTGAACAACTCCCTCAAGGGAAGCGGCAACAGAACAGACGCCTGGGGTTATGACCCGGATATTGTAACTGCAGACCAGCCTACCCTCTTCTCAGCATACAAGGGTTCAGGCAGTTACAGTTATGACAGAGGTCACCAGCTTCCAAGCGCAGACCGCCTCAGTTATCAGGACAACGTTATGACCTTCTACTTTACCAATATGACTCCTCAGCTAAATGCCTTTAACGGAGGTATTTGGGCAAATGCGGAGACTCTGGTGAGAAACTGGGCTTCCAAGTGTGACACACTCTACGTTGTTACGGGATGTGTTGTAAAGGGAAGTACTCAGAAGGCGTATGATAATAACAATAAGGCTGTTACCGTTCCGGTAGCTTACTGGAAGGCAGTTCTCAGATACAGCAACGGAAGCACTCTGGGATACAGCGGTTATATGGGATTGGCTATGTACTTTGAGCACAAGGGTTACAGTCAGAACTCCATCACAAGTTCATCTACATCCATTGTGATGAGTATAGACGCTCTTGAGGCAAAAATTGGCATAGACCTCTTCCCTAACCTTGCTACCAAGATGGGCCAGACTGTTTCAAATCAGGTTGAGGCTGAGGACCCTACAAAGAATTCTTACTGGTGGTAAACTCTATGACAGATGAAGAAGAATATTACATATAAGATAATGATCCTGGCGGCTCTGCTGCTCTTTGTCTTCCTCAAACAGGGAATGTCACAGAAGAGTAAGAGTTATGTCATCGGATTTTATAATGTAGAGAACCTCTTTGATACGTTTCACGATATTGGCAAAGGAGACTTTGAATATCTGCCGGACGGTGCAAACGAGTGGACTGCTGCTAAATACAACAAGAAGCTCCACAACATGGCTACCGTCATAAGAGATATGAAGGAGGACAACAAGGCCTGGCACGCTGTGCTGGGACTGAGTGAGGTGGAGAACCGCCACGCTTTGGAAGACCTTGTAAGTCAGCCGGAAATTGCAGAGGCCAACTATCAGATTGTCCACTTTGAAGGACCGGATTACAGAGGTGTAGACGTTGCTCTGCTCTATGACCCAACCAAGTTCCAACTGTTGGAAGAGGTTGCAATTCCTTACAACTTTGAGAGCAAGAGGATAACTTTTACGGACACCGTGGATATGAAGAGATTTCTTACAAGAGATATCCTTATGGCCCGCGGTATGTTGGGAGGAGAGATGTTCGCTTTCTATGTGGCTCACCTTCCGTCCAGAGCCAAGACGGACGAAAGGAGATGCCGCGGTGCGGAAATTATTCACGATCACGCCGTTGAACTGATGAAGGAGTTCCCTGGGATTAAGATTGTTGTGATGGGAGATATGAATGACAACCCAACGGACAGAAGTATGACCAAATACCTTCACGGAAGAGAGAAGATAGATGAGTTGAAAGATGACGACTTCTTCAACCCGTTTATCGCTATGTACAAAAACGGCTATGGCTCACTGGCTTACAGAGGCGCCTGGAATATCTTTGATATCATCATGGTGAACAAGAGCCTCGCACAGGCAAAAGAGGGTACTCTGAAAATTGTACCTATCGTGAAGAAAAAATATTACGGAAGAGTTTTCCACAAACCTTACATGGAGGTGCAGGAGGGACAGTATAAAGGTACGCCTTTCAGGACTTTCCAGGGCGGTGCCTTCATTGGAGGCTATAGCGATCACTTCCCTACTTACATAGTTGTAACAAATAAATAAATGATAATAATATGTTAAAGAAAATTTCCTTGGTAATTGCCATCCTCTTTACATCACTAAGCCTTCAGGCTCAGAGTAATACGGGTGGCGTAAAGGGAACGGTAATCAACCGTGCAGACCGTACTCCGGTCTACAACGTCTCGCTTACCCTTACAAAGGGCGGTGAGGCTGTTGCAAAAGGCACCACTGATTCCGACGGTAATTTCTTGATTTCCAACATTGCAGATGGAGTTTACTCCCTTGTCTTTGCAGCGGACAATTACGTGCAGACAAGGGTGGGCGTTACCATTGCAGAGGGAAAGATTAAGGATCTGTTTACCGTCTCCCTATCTCCTGTAGTTGCAATTTCAGACACAGGATCTGAGGAGGATCAGGCGGAGTTTGAGTTGGATGATGACGGTTATTCAGATAACCCTACCGTTCTCTACGGACAGAATGACGTCTTCAACAACCTCTCTTACAACTTCTCCTCCATCAGATTTAAGGCTCGCGGTTATACCAGTGAGTCTCAGGAAGTTGAACTGGCCGGCATCAAACTCAACGATGCAACTACCGGCAGCTCTCCGTTCTCTCTGTGGAGCGGTCTTAACGAGGCAACAAGAACCAAGTTCACCGTTAACGGCTCTGAAATTTCAAGCTACGGATTTGGCGGTTACAACGGTCTTACCAACATCCCCGTTAACGCTTCCAACGTTCGTAAAGGCTGGAGAGCCAGCGTAATGACAAACAGCGCTCTCTACAGAACCCGCTTTATGCTCACCTACGCATCAGGCGTTATGGACAGCGGCTGGTCTTACGCATTCAGCGTATCTGCCCGTCTGGGTGGGAATGACTGGATTCACGGCGTTTACTACAAGTCTTTCGGTTACTACTTTGGTATTGAAAAGACTTTTGGTAAGGGAAGTAAGATTGGAGCAATGGTACTCGGAACTCCGGGCCAGAGAGGCGTGCAGATGGCTGCCACCCAGGAGGTTTATGACCTTATGGGAGACAACATGTACAACCCTAACTGGGGCTACCAGAACGGCAAGCTGAGAAACGCCAGAGTTAGAAGGACTCACGAGCCTATCACCATTCTCAAGTATGACTATGAGCCTTCAGACAAATTCAGAGGAACCCTCACCGCTCTCTACAGATTTGGTATGAACGGTTACTCCGCTCTGGACTGGTATGACGCATACGAAGCAAAGCCGGATTATTACAGAAACCTTCCAAGTTACTTCTGGAATGAGAATCCGGATTATAACCGCAACAATATGCAGAAATACCTCTGGACAAAAGATGCCTGGATGTCTAATCTGGATAACATTGCACACGTAAACTTTGACCGTTTCTACAACGTAAACAAAAACAACAGAACCACTCACGGCCTCCGTTCAAAGTATATAATTGAGGAGAGAAGAGTAGACCAGAAGGACTTCAACTTTGGAGGCAACTTCAAGTGGAAGATTAAAAACTGGCTCACTCTCACCGGCGGATTCACCTACAAGTGGAACAGAAGTGACAACTACAAGAAGATAAAGGATCTGCTGGGCGGTGAGTACTATGTTAACATTGACCAGTTTGCAGAGAGAGACTACGCTTCCAACGAGGCTTTCATTCAGAATGACCTCAACTACTTCTTTAAGAACGGCAACGCAGAAATCCTCTATAAGGGAGACAGATACGGATACAGCTACATTGCCAATATCCGTAACTTCACCGGATGGATGAACTGGACCTTCAAGGCAGGAGGTTTCCAAGCAGACTTGGCCGGCAAGGTTGAGAGAACCAAATTATGGAGAGACGGTAAATACCGTAAAGGTCTCTTTGCAGGTCTGAATGAAGACGGCAGTGAGATTTTCTACAAGGGAGAACTCATTACCAGGTATGACGTAAACGGCAAGCCTATAACATCTTACGGCTGCAGTGAGAAACCTGAGTTTACCACCTGGAGTGCAAAGGGTATGCTGAGTTACACATTCGGAGGAAGCCACCGCCTGAGCGTAAGCGGCGGTATCTTTACAGATCCTCCTAAGTTCAACAAGGCATTTGTCTCTCCAAGAACCAGAAACACTCTGATTCCTAACCTGGACAAAACCAAGATTGTATCTGCAGATGCAACCTACTCTTTCAACACCAACAGCGTAAACTTCAGACTCACAGGATTCTTCACAACCATTAAGGATCAGACGGACCTTATGAGTATGTATGACGATGTTCAGAACTCAATGACCAACTTTGCACTTAGAGGAATGGACGAGCGCCACATGGGTATTGAGATGGGATTCAAGGTTCCTACCTTTGTTCCGGATCTCTCAATTGTTGGAGCACTCAGTTACGGAGAGTATGTTTACACATCCAATCCAAGAATGACCCAGACCTTTGACAACACAACCGAATACATTGTAAATGATGAGGTTGTGCCTTACTGGAAGAGCCATCCTATTTTCCAGAAGGACGGCAACGGCAACTATGTTAGGGACGAGAAGGGCAGATACGTAGTTGAGAAATTCCAGAAGCACTATGTTCCGGGAACTCCGCAATTTGCTGCCTCTGTGGGCCTTTCTTACACCTATGACTACTGGTTCATAGATGTCAATGCAAACTTCTTTGACAAATCATATCTGAGCATGAACCCGTTCCTGAGAACAGACCTTCCAACCGCAGGACCGGATAAGATTATCACCCCTGCAGAGGTTGAGTACATGGCTGCTCAGGAGAAGTTCAAGAAGGCCTGGATAGTAAATCTGAGCCTTGGAAAGTCCTTCTACATCAAGCGTAAATATCAGTTGGGCTTCAATGTAAACGTCAACAACCTTCTCAACAACAAGGGTGTAAAGACGGGAGGATTTGAGCAGAGCCGCCTTGTGGAGAACACCGTAAGCAAGGAGCGCTACTACAAGTTTGACAACAAGTATTTCTATATGCCTGGACTCAACTATATGGTTAATCTCTATTTCAGATTCTAAAACGCAAAGACTATGAAAAAGTTATACACTATTATATTCATTTTTGCTGTTGCACTCTTTGTTGCATCTTCATGCCACGAGTGGGATCCGGTTCTGAAAAAGTATGATGAACCACAAAGTGACGAGGTAGATGACATTAAGGCAAACACCACAATAGCAGCCGTTAAGGCTCTCTATGTAGACAAACCTGTTCACATTGAGAAGAACCTTATCATTGGCGGCCAGGTGATCTCTTCAGACCAGGGAGGTAACGTTTACCGCTCCATGTATATTCAGGATGCTACTGGCGCCATCGAGATAAAGATGGGTAAGACAAGTCTTTACAATGACTACCGCCCGGGCAGATGGGTATATGTGAAGTTGGACGGACTTACTCTGGGTGCATACGAAGGCATGCTTCAGATTGGTCTTGAGGATCCTACAGGTGAGTATGAGACCACCTATCTGGATGCTCAGAGAATCATAGACCTTCACGTATTCAAGGGCAAAGTGGCAGACCCTGTTACTCCTGCAGTAATTGGTCCGGAAGATCTTACAAAACCGGAAAAATTCCAGACTCTTGTAACTCTGAACGGCCTTACCTACGCCAACGAGGTCTTTGCAATCCTCTATCCTGCAGATGAAAACGCAGGTAACGGAAAGAGAGTTTACCTCTCAGACAAGACCTGGGGTATCAACACCTGGGCAATGAGCGCCAACCAGATGCAGAAGTACCTTGATTCCGGAATTTGGGATGCCGCAGTTACCTCAGACAAGACCATGACCGTTGCAGAAATGAGAGAACAGAACGCTCTCTCCATATCTGCAAACTATGTTTCCCATTACTTTACAATGGGAACCGTTCAGGTTCAGGTTCGTACCAGCGGATACTCCAAATTTGCAGATTATAAATTGGATGAGGATGTTCTGGCCAAGAAGGCTACTTACAGTCTGACCGGTATTCTCACCAACTACAGAGGAGCACCTCAGTTTGTAATTCTGGATGAATCCTGCATTAAGGTAGAAGTTCCGGTAGATTAATTAAACAAAGAATAATGAGAAAACTATTTATCACAGTTGTTGCTGCTATGGCCGTAATCTCCTGTACTTCAAAGAATCCCCTACTCACAGAGTGGGACACCCCTTATGGTATTCCTCCCTTTGAGCAGATAAAACCTTCTGATTACATCCCTGCCGTTAAGGAGGGAATCAAGCAGCATAAAGCTGAACTTGAGGCCATTATCAACAACCCTGAGGCTCCTGATTTTAAGAACACTATAGAGGCTGCGGCTCTCTCCGGACAACTTCTGGAGAGAGTTACCGCCGTTCTCTTCAACCTTGCGGAGACAGAGGGAGACAGCACCTTCAACGCAATCAGAGAAGAGGCTGCAAAGCTTGTAACCGCCTTCTCTGACGAGGTTTATATGAACAAGAAGTTCTTTGAAAGAGTTAAGGCCGTCTATGATGCTCCGCAGATTCATCTCAACCGTGAGCAGCAGATGGTTCTTAAAAAGTACTATGAGAACTTTACACGTAACGGTGTCAACCTCACAGAAGAGGCTCAGGCAAAGCTCAAGGAGATAAACCTGCAACTTACTGAGGCTCAGCAGAAATTTGGAAACAACCTCCTGGCTGAGAGCAACCGCTTTAAGGAGAAGTTCGGTATTCCGGTTTCATCATACGAAGATGAGATGACAAAATGCAGTGACCGTGAAAGAAGAAAGGAGATGTTCCTTGCCTACTCAAACCGTGCAAACAACAATGACGAGTTTGACAACAAGGCTCTCTGCCTTACCATCCTCAAACTCAAGGCAAAGAAGGCTAAACTTTTGGGCTTTGAGAACTATGCGGCATATCAGCTGGACAACAAGATGGCCAAAGATCCTAAGATTGTAGATGAGTTCTTAGATAAGGTGATTGCTCCTGCAGTCTCCAGAGCCAAGGAGGAGGTCTATGATATGCAGAAGGTTATGAACCAGGATATTAAGGAGGGTAAACTTCCAAAAGGAAGCAAGATTGAACCTTGGGACTGGTTCTACTATGCTGAGAGAGTCCGCAAGCAGAAGTATGATCTGGATGAGAACCTCACCCGCCCATACTTCAAGATGGAGAACGTAAGGGAGGGTATCTTTAAGACTGCCAACAAGATATACGGCATCATCATTGAACCGATCAGCAACGTTCCTCTTTACAACCCTGAGGTTGAAGTCTTTAAAGTAATGGATGCAGACTCATCTCTGCTTGGCATCTTTATGACGGACTACTTCCCAAGAAGCACCAAGAGAGGCGGTGCCTGGATGACCAACTTCAGAGAGCAGTATGTAGACAAGGATGGCAACGACATAAGACCTATCATCATTAACGTAGGCAACATGACTCCTGCAACAGACTCTCTCCCTGCGCTTTTCACCATAGACCAGGTGGAGACCGTATTCCACGAGTTCGGCCATGCACTCCACGGACTTCTCACCAAGTGCCACTACCCTATTGTCAGCGGAACCAACGTTGCAAGAGACTTTGTTGAGACCTTCTCACAGTTCAATGAGAACTGGGCATTCCAGCCGGAGATTCTGGCTCTATATGCGAAGCACTACAAGACAGGCGAGATCATTCCGGATTCTCTTGTTGCCAAGATTAACAACTCCTCCAAGTTCAACCAGGGTTTTGCAACCACAGAACTTGCAGCCGCCTCTATACTTGATATGAAGTGGCACGAGCTTGATGAGGATCAGTTGGACGGCATTGATATCAAGGCCTTTGAAGATAAGGTATGCAAGGATATGGGACTCATAGACGAGATCATTCCAAGATACCGCACAACCTACTTCAACCACATCTTCAACTCCGGTTACAGTGCCGGTTACTACAGCTATCTCTGGAGTGAGGTGTTGGAAAAAGACGCCTTTGATTACTTCAAAAAGCACGGCATCTACAACAGAGAGGTTGCAGACAAATTCCGCAAGACTCTCCTGGAAAAGGGTGGCAGTGAGGAACCTATGGTACTCTTTGAGATGTTTACCGGTGCCCAGCCAAACCCGGACGCCATGCTAAAAGCACGTGGTTTAATTAAATAGGCATTTGCCTACTTTTTATTTCCCTGGTTATCAAGGATGAGGGTGCGGTCCTGGCCGAGCGGGGTGATTTCAGGCTTGGAGGATTTGGCCATGGCCTTCTGCATCTTGCGGATGAGGCGGTTGTCTCTTCTTGTTGCCCTTGCAATCTTTTTGTCAAGGTCTTTAACAATTGGGCTGTAGCCCTTATCAAAAAAGCCGGCATTTGCCTTAACGGTTAGCACTTTACGTACCTTTGCATCCAACTCCTCCATGGAGTAGATTCCTCTGGAAACGGAATCTGCAATGGCCTCTATTGCCTTCATTGGCTCATCCGGCATAAGAATCATATCTGAACCGGCCTTGTAAACGGCTGTGTTGATGTCTATTGGATCCTTGCCCTTGGCAAGACCGTCCATAGTGACCGCATCTGTCATAATCACCCCCTTAAAGCCCTGCTTGCCTCTTAAGAGTCCCTTTACACAGTTCTCGGAGATAGACATAGGAGTACCGGTGGAATCTATTACAGGATAGGAGAAATGGCCAACCATAACCATCGCCAGATTGTTGGCGAACATCTTGTCATAAGGATAGAGATCCTGGCTGTAAAGTTGCTCCACTGTGTGATTTATGATAGGTTTTTCATAATGGGAATCTACGTAAGTATCTCCGTGGCCTGGGTAGTGTTTGCCGCAGGCGTAGATGCCGTTATCCTGCATTCCCTTCATATAAGCGGTTGAAAGGTTGGCAACAACCTCAGGATCTCCGCAGAAGGAACGCTGGCCGTCCGCCTTGTTGTAAGGGTCCGGGCAGACATCTGCAACAGGAGCCAGGTTAACGTATATATTCAAGTCTTTCAACTCTTTAGCAACGTTCTTTCCCATCTTGTAAAGGAACTTTTCCGGGTTGTCTTCAATTCTGGCAAGCAGAGCCTGACGCGGATAAGCGGGATACTCCGCAAAACGCATGTTGGCACCCCACTCGGCATCCGTCATCTCCAAAAGAGGAATCTCACTTATAGACTGCAGATGATTCACTCTCTCTATGAACTGGGCAATAGGACCTCTCATAATGATTATGCTGCCAACACCGTACTCTCTGACCAAAGAGTCCTGGAAGGCCTTTGTCTTCTCAGACGGGTTGCGGCTGATGGTGATGATAAAGAGTTGTGCAACTTTCTGTTTAACAGAGAGTTTACCCATTAGTTCATCTACCTGTTTCTGATGTCTGATATCCGCTTTGCTCTGGGAAAAGAGTGCTATTGGAGATAATACCATAATGATTAGAAGTGATATGATTTTGCTCTTCATATTGAGTGTATTTATTCATTAAAAGTTTATACCTGCCTGAGCCCCTGCAAAATATGGACGCTCCACAAGGTTGATTCTCTCCGCCTTATCCTTTGCCTTTTTCATCTGCTTAATGAGGCGGTTGTCTCTTTTAAAGGCCCGCTTTACCTTGCGCTCAATATCTGTTACCACAGGGTTGTAATCCTTATCTAAAAGGCCCGCTTTTGCCTTGAGGGTGAGCACTCTTCTCACCTTGGCATTCAACTCATCCAGTGAGAAAACTCCCCTTTGAACGGAGTCTGCAATAGCCTCAATGGAGCCCATTATCTCTATAGGCATAAGCAGAATGTCCGAGCCCGCTTTGTAAGCCTCTACCGTCACCTCAACCGGATCTCTCCCCTCTGATATTCCCTTCATCACGATGGCGTCCGTTATAACAATCCCCTTGTAGTTCTGCTCTCCCCTCAGAAGGTTCTCAATGCAAGGCTTTGAGAGAGACATCGGGAGAAGAGAAGGGTCTATCTCCGGGCTCGCTATGTGCCCCACCATAACCATCTCAAGCCCCTCATTTATAAGCCTTTTGTAAGGGTAGAGATCTACGCTGTCCAGCACCGCTTTGGAGTGGTGGATGGTAGGCATCTCATCGTGAGTATCTATGTAAGTATCCCCTATTCCGGGGTAGTGTTTGCCGCAGCCGAATGTCCCCTCCTCCTTCATACCTCTGAGGTAGGCGGAGGCCAAAGTTGCAACCCACTTAGGATTACTGCCAAAAGAACGGGGAGCAATGGCTGTCTTCTGCTTGTTTTGCCTTACGATATCGTTATCCGGACTTACATCCACAACCGGAGCAAAGTTCACTGCAATGCCCAGATCCTTAAGCTCTTTGCCAATGTTGCGGCCCATCTTGTAAACAAACTTCTCCGCATTGGGAAGCTTGGAGAGCTGCTCCTGTTTGGGATAACGTAAGTACTCCTCAAAACGCATAGCCGCACCCCACTCCGCATCTATGGTAACAAGCAAAGGAACCTTGGATTTGCTCTGAAGAGCGTTAATCCTTCCAACAATATCATAGACGGAGCCGTCCATAACAATTATGCCTCCCGCCCCATATTCAGTTACAAGAGAGTCTTCAAAAGAGGTACGTTTTTCATCCGGCTTCGGATAGGTATCAAAAATGAAGAGCTGCGCAACCTTCTCTCTCATAGAGAGTTGGTTCATCAACTGCTCTATCCTCTCCTCTCTTTCCTTCTCCTTTTTACTCTGGGCAAAAGCGGAAAAAGAGAGAAGCAGCAGTAAGGCTATGAGTGTTATCTTTTTCATTGTCAGTAGGAAAGAAGGGTAATGACTCCGTCCATTGTGCTTACAAGAAGCTGATGTTCACCCACAGGGAGAATATAGTTTACCAGAGCCTTTGATACCTCATGCTGCCACTCAACCACTCCGTCAGATACTCTGAGAGCAAAGATGCAGCCGCGGCTGGTAGCAATGAATACCAGTCCTTTACCGTCCTTACCGCCTGTAGGTGTGGCAATTATAGGGGTTGGGCCTATCTCGTAGCCATACTCGGTTATGGTCTGCCAGGTCTTAACCTCCTGAGCGTTGAGCTGTGCTCCGCCGTCTGCCTTGCTCAGAATCTTATCCAACGAGTATGCTCTTACGGTATCCTTCATATTCTTTATGTAGTACTCTTCTCCGTTTGGTGAGAGACCTATTGCCTCCCTTCCGCCGTAAACCTTTGCAATCTGCTTGCCTGTTTTGGCATCCAACACATAGCTGCATCTATCCGGGATAGAGATCATTATGTAGCCCTTGGATTTAACGGGCCATACCTGAGCCGGGGAGTAGTTGCGCACCTTAACTTTAGTCATCCACTCCCACTGGAGTTTGCCGTCTTTTGGATTGAAGGAGTAAAGAGTGTTGCCCCAGTCTCCAATAACCACCTGCTGCTTATCTACATACGGACGGCTTACAACAAAGCTCTTGATTTTGTCATAACTCCATTTGAGCTTACCCGTCTTAAGATCCAAAGCAAGGAAGATGTTGTCTGAAGTACCAATGTAAACCACTCCGTTATAGATGTTTGCAGTACCCAATACTGATTTGTTGCAGGTGTATTTCCATCTTAAAGAACCATCTTTAGGGTTAAGGCAGTAGATGTTGTTGTCTGAGCTTCCTATGATTGCGTAATCTCCGCTAACTGCAGGAGTTGAGAAGGTTTTGCCCTCTGTCTTAAAACTCCAGAGTTTATTTCCGGTGGTGGCTTCCAGTCCGTAAATCATCCCCGCCTCATCTGCAAAAATCACAATATCACCCTTTTGCACAGCGTTGGCTACAGACGGTATAGCGTTCACGCCCTCCTTAGGTATAACCATCTTTCCCCTTCTCCAGATGGCTGCACCGGAGCCCACATCTGCATTGTTTTCATATCTCCACACCTCTTTAACCTGAGGGAAACGGACGTTGTAGTCATTGACCATCTGAGGGTACTCCACGTTGTCCGGATAGGCGGCGCCCTGGCTCATACGTACTGTGTACCAGATCTTTCCAGGTTCCTTCTTTCCTACAATCTTATCCTGGAAAGTGATTACTGAGCCCTTGATTGTAGCAATCACATAACCTATATCTCCCTTAGATGTTGCCAGGGTGGAACGGACAATCACACCCGGAACTCCGTCATAGACCATTGCGCGGTCCTGATGCCAGTGGCCGGAAAAGACAAGTTGTATGTTCTTACTCTTTATGGTGTTTAGAACGTCATCATATTTTATAAGAGAAGAGTCTAACGGATAGTGAGTTACAAAGAAGAAAGGCTTATCTTCCGGAAGGCTTTTCACCTCCTCCTTGAGCCAGAGCATGCTCTCCCTTGGAACCAGTGCAGGAGCCATCCTTATGTTTGGACCGCACGGAACTCCCAGGAACTTGAAGTTGCCCGCCTCAAACTCAAACCTCTCATATCCGAATATCTTTGTAAATGAGTTGGTTCCGCTCTCACTCCAGGTGGCGTCATGGTTTCCAGGAATTATAAACCAAGGAACTCTGAGAGCGTCAAATATCCTCTTTGCACAGGCAATCTCATCATCAGAACCAAAGTTTGCTATATCTCCGGTTATCATAACAAACTGAATCTCAGGGTTCTTATTTATATCCTCCACGCAGGCCTCAGTCCCCTTTACGCTTGCGCTTCCAAGAGAAATGTGTACGTCACTCAGGACCGCAAACTTAAGTGAGCCGTCCGCCTTCTGAGGAATATAGGTTCCGCTGAAAGTTCCGTTTTCTACCTTCTGTGCATAAACAGAGATGGCAGATGCCATAAAGACAACTGCCACCAGTAACACGCTAAATCTTACTCTTTTCATTCTATCTATTTAAGTATCAGATTATTTCTACATCATTAGCCTTTATCCAACCTTGCCTTCCGTCCTCAATTTCTATCTTGTACCACTCACCCACATTCTCCAGCACCTTAACTTTTGTCCCCTCATGCAGGATGAAGATAGAGTTACCACCGGTTTGCGGAGCACTCTTTACACTTCCCAGACTCTCAGTCACAACCGCAGATGAACTCTCCCTTGCATTGGATGCCAGAGCCAGAGAGAAGAGGAAACTTACCGCGGTTACAAAGAAGCAGACCAGAGAGAGTATGAAGAAGAGTTTTCTGATACGGCTTCTCCTGGAGAAGAGGTATAGCAGCATCAGCATAAGTGCCAGAGCCAGAAGAACTAATGAAAGCACGGCCCAGCCGTCTGAAGAGATGGCGGAGCGTATGTTTTTAATCCAGGTCAAAAGCACAAACTCAGGAACCGCATCTATCTTGTCCAGGGTCTTAAGGCGTGCCAGTTGAAGGTTGTTCTGTGCATCCTTGTTAGACGGGTCCAACTTCAAAGCCCTCTCATAATAGAGAACCGCCTTACCTATCTTATTGGCTCTGTAATAAGTATTTCCAAGGTTGTAGAACAACTCGGGAGAGACCTGTCCGCTCTTCTCTATTGAGAGATAAGCCTCTGCCGCCTCATCATATCTCCCCTCAGAATAAGCAGCCACAGCGCTGTTCCACTCAGCACTTTGCGCAAAGGCGGAGAGGGAAACAAGCAGAACCAAAAGCGTATATAGAGTCTTTTTCATCGCGATAGTTTTCATTACAGTTTGTTTTCCAAATCGGAGATAAGAGCTACAGCCTTTTTGTACTGTGCATCCATTGCACCAGCCGCTCCCTCAGGGGAATAGCGCACCATCTCGCAGTCATCCAGCAGTGAGATGAGCAAGGCTACCTGCTCCGTTGGAACGTTCCTTCCAATCAGCGTCTCCTCAATTACATCTCTCTGGAGTTCTGACCTTTGAATGGAGAGTTTGTCTGAAGTGTAACCCAGCAGAGCCTTGTGGAGTTCCTCATAGAACTCCTGTACCTTGTTCTGAGTTAGATAATTCTGAGCCTTCTTCAGACGTGTGCGGGCCACCTTGTTGGCCTTGCGGTTACGGGTACGCATCACATCCTTTGCCAGAGCAATGCGGCTGTTTGCAAGTTTCTTAATTCCAAAGAAGCCTGCAACGAGCAGTGCTGCAATAAGATAGAACGGCCAGTTAAGAACGGTGAAACGTCCTGCCTTCTTGAATGAAGGCATAGCCGTCTTTATATATCTGATATCCTCTCCCAGGTTGCCCACGCTCTTCTGAGCGGCCGGAATGAAGGTTGCTCCGTTAGGGTTTGCACTGCCCTTGGCAACCTTAACCTCAATAGGTTCCGTATGGAGAGTGACATATCTTCTCTGATTCAGATCAAAGTATGAGTACTCAATAGAAGGAATTGTATAGGTGCCGTCCGCTCTTGGAATGAACGGGTACTCGTAAACCTTCTTGCCAACCGCACCCTCTGCAGTGTTGTTGAAGTTGTTGGTACTCTTGGCATCATACTTTTCAAAGTCCTGAGGGAGTTCAACCTTTGGAGCCTCAATCAGATTCAAGTTGCCTGAACCTGAGAGTTCTACAATGAGAGAGGCCGCCTCGTTAGACTTAAGGCTGTCCTTGGTAAGACGGGCTGTCATTGAGAGTTTTCCAACTCCGCCGCCAAAACTTTCAGGTGCTCCGCCCGGGAGTTCACTCACGTGAATCACATGCTTTCCGGTGCTGAGTTTCTTCTTTACAACATCGTAAGTATCATTGTCAAAGAAGTCATCAAAGATGCTGCGGCTGCGAGCCCTCTTGGTAACAACCTGCACCTGGCAGACCATCTCGCAAGGATCCACGGTAAGGGCTCCGCTCTTCTGAGGCATTATCATATAACGTCTTATGAGAGCGCTGCTGTAAATCTGATTTCCAACCTTTTCACGGGAGAAGTTTATATTCTGAGGCACCTCTATCTCCTGGCTCCAGAAACCGTTAAAAACAGGCATTTTTACATCCTCCAGCCCCACAATGTTGGAGCGGGTATAGAGTTTCAGAGTTGCAATAATAGGCTCCCCCTTAACAACCTTTGTTTTGTTGAAGGAGAGTCTTAAGAAGAGGTCCGCCTTGCCGTAGGTTATTCCCGGGTCATCGTCATCCACAGAGGCAAAAGGATCCTGGTTACCGTTCTGGTTACTACCGCTTTGCTGACCTCCGCCGTTCTGACTTGCGGAACTCTGCGCACTGCCCTGAGAAGAGGAACCCTTTACAATATCTATTGTTACGGAGCGTGTGGAGTAAGTATTGCCTCCAATAGTTGCAGTTGCCGGAGAGATGTTTATCTGACCCTGCTCCGCAGCCTCCAGCACGTAAGTGTAGGTAACCGTGTAAGAATCTGTCCTCTTGCCGTTTACCCAGGAGGTATAGCTGGATGTGGAAGTGGAAGGACCCGCAATCACATCCGCTCCCGTAATGGTTGGACGGACAAAATTGGTAACGTCTCCGTTAGAGACAAACTTAACCAGGAACCTCTCCCCGCTTCCCACAATATTTGGAGCATCTACCGTAAAGGTGTTCTGCCCCATTGCCGCGGAGAGCGATACTACGAGCGTAAAAAACAATAACAGTATTGAATAACCTCTTTTCATACCCATCTTGCTGAATGCAAATTTACCAATTCTTCTCTTTCTGTTTATTCTTTGCGGCGGCTTTTGCCTTTTTTACCTTCTCCTGAGTCTGATTCTCCTTATCCTGGATAGCCTGAAGCATCTGAGCTGCCGCCTGTTGGCTCATCTGCTGCTGTTGAGGCTGCTGACCCTGAGGGTTTCTGTCATCCTTGTTCTGATCCTGATCTTTGTTCTGATCTTTATTCTGGTCCTTGTTCTGGTCTTTGTTTTGATCTTTGTTTTGGTCCTGATTCTGGTCCTTGTTCTGGTCCTGATCTTTATTCTGATCTTTGTTTTGATCTTTGTTTTGATCCTGATTCTGATCCTGATTCTGATCCTGATTCTGCTGGTTCTGCTGATTCTGCTGCTGTTGTTGCTGCTGATTCTCCAGCATCTTCTTAGCGTATGCGTAGTTAGCCTTTGCAGTCATATCTGCAGGATTCCTCATAAGAGACTGCTTATAAGCCTCCAATGCCTTATCATACTGCTGTTTGGCAAGATAGGTATTGCCCAGGTTGAAGAAGTATTTTGAGGTAAGGGTAGACTTCCCCTGCTCTTTTAAGAAAGGATCCTCCTTTGCTCCAGCTCCCAGTGCTGTTACCGGCTCTCTTATATAATCTTTCTTGGAAACCACTCCCTTCCAGTTAACCCCAAAAGGAATTTTGCTCATAGTATCTGCCTGACTCTCAAATATTTTGAGAGCATTATCAGAATCATTCAACTTGTAGAGGTTGTTTGCAAGGTTGTAATTACCTGCAAGTGAGAGCGAATCCTTAAGGAGGCCCTTACGGTACTCCACCTCTGATTTTTTGAGTTCGTTCTTATTGAAGTAGCGGTTACCCTTTCTCACCTCTTTCTTGTCAGCCTGTGCAAAGCCCTGGCTGAGAGTAAGAAGCATAACCAAAACTACTGTAAAGAGTCTTTTCATCTTTCTGTTTCCAATCAAAAACTCCAGAATGAGGAACGCCAAAGCAATGGCCAAGAAGTACATAAACTGCTCGTTGTACTCCTCAAAGGCAATCTCCTTATATGCGTTCTTCTTAAGTTCTCTAACCTTCTCAACAATCTCACCCACGCCAAAGTTTGTATCTGAGGCTCTTACATAGATGCCGCCGCCTGCGGTAGCTATCTGTTTGAGCATCTCCTCATCCAGCTTGGTCACAACAATGTTGCCCTGGCGGTCCTTCATCAGTCCTCCGCCCTCCGCCGGAATAGGCTCACCCTGAGCAGATCCCACGCCTATACAGTAGACGTTAATACCCGCCTCTTTTGCAGCGGCAGCAGCGGCAACCGCATCATCCTCATGGTTCTCACCGTCACTTATAACTATGATTGCTTTGTTCCCCTCTCCCTCCATACCTTCCTGAGAGAAGCTTGAGGCACAGGTCATTATGGCATTACCTATTGCCGTACCCTGTACCGGAATTGAAGATGTACTTATTCCGGACAGGAACATCTTGGCAGAGACGTAGTCTGCCGTAACCGGAAGCTGAACAAATGACTCTCCTGCAAAGAGCACCAGTCCCACACGGTCATTGTGAAGGCGGTCCATAAGTCTGGAGAGGTCCATCTTGGCTCTTTCCAGACGGTTAGGAGAGTAATCCTTTGCAAGCATTGAGTTGGAGACATCCAACGCAATCATAATCTCACTGCCAGTGTTGTTGCTCTCCTTCAGTCTTGCACCAATCTGAGGACGGGCAAGTCCCACCATCAGAAAGAACCAGGCCAGAGAGAAGCAGGTAAGCTTAAGCCAACCCTTTCCCTTAGACCTCTCAGGCATAAGAGAATCAACCAGCTGAGGATCTCCAAACTTCTTAAGCCTCTTGTTTCTTCCCCTTCTGTAAAATGCATAGAGGATGTAAAACAGAGGAATAGCCAGTATGAATAATAGAAATACAGGTTTTGCAAATTGTATCATATCCCCTCCTCCTTTAATCCGGTAAATGTTTGGTAACAAACAGTCTCATAATAAGTTCCAGAACAACAGCCAGGAAGGCAACCAGTGCAAAGTTCATAAAGAGTTCCTTGTACTGAGGGAAGGAATCCACAATTGTCTTGCTCTTCTCCATCTTGTTAATCTCCGTATAGATGGCAGCCAGTTTGGTGTTGTCCGTAGCCCTGAAATATTTTCCTCCGGTCTCTTTGGCAATCTCTTTCAGAAGCGGCTCGTCTATCTCCACCTTCATGGTCTGAACGCCATAAGGTGTAGGATAAGGAGCCTCTCCCATTGCACCAATGCCTATGGTGTAAACTCTTATACCGTAGGTTTTTGCAATCTCAATTGCCATCTGCGGAGAAATTTCTCCGGTGTTGTTCACACCGTCCGTAAGCAGAATGACAACCTTGCTCTTTGCATCCGAGTCTTTAAGTCTTGCAACGGCGGTTGCCAATCCGTTACCAATAGCCGTTCCGTCCTCAATGATTCCGCACTGAATCTCCTTTAACATATTAATCAGAGACTGGCGGTCCGTTGTAAGAGGACACTGTGTGTAACTCTCACCGGCAAAGACAACTACGCCCATTCTGTCTGCAGGTCTCTGAGCCACGAACTCCGTAGCTATCTGCTTTGCGGCGTTAATTCTGTCCGGTTTGAAATCCATCGCCAGCATAGAGGTGGAGACATCAATTCCAAGAACAATGTCTATACCCTCAGTGCTAACCTTCTCCAACTTAGAAGCGGAGCGCGGACGTGCAATTGCAAGCACCAGAAAGAGCACCGCTAAACATCTGAGTGCAAATGGAATATGACGCAGTATACGCTTTAAAAGATTCTCCTTTTTATAGTTCCACGGAGAGATGTTTGAGACGGTAAGATATGGCTGACGTCCCTTTATCTCCCTCCAAACGTAAAGGAGAATCATCAAAGGGATGATCAGTGCCAGGTATAATAATTTAGGGTATTCGAAAAACATTATTTAACCTCCTCTTTCTTAGCCTCTTCCAGTTGCTGCATATAAGCAAAGTTCACAAAGTTCACTGCAACCGGAATTGCATTCTCATTATCCTGTTCGCTAGGAGTATATTTGGCAAACTTCACCAAATCCGCCCTTGCAAACATTTCATCCAAATCATTAAATATCTTCTCGTCCAACTTCTTGTCCTTCAGAGATTCCATAATCTCCGTAGAGGTCTTCTCCATTGCACCGAATCCGTAACGGCTCTCAATGTAGTTACGCAGAGCGTCCGTAATTCCGGTGTAGTACTGCTTCTCCTTTCCAACCTTCCAAACCTTCTCAAGACGGAGTTTCTCCAACTTCTTAAGCGCCGTTATATGAGGCGGTTCCACCTGAACGGACTTGCCAAAGAAGTTCTTGTTCTTCCTCTTCATTGAGATATATCTGCAGATAGCCCAGATAATCAGAGCAACCGCAAGAACCAGAAGAACCCACGGCAGAACTTCACCTACCGTAATCGGATATTTCTCCTGTGCCTTAATATCATAAGGTTTGAAGGAGGCCGTATCTATCTGAACAGTATTCACATAGAGGTCCTGCGGATCTATGCTCAAAGTATCCGCCCTACCCTCAATGGAGTAGAGGATAACCGGAGCAGGCAGATGAAATGAACCGCTGTCAAAAACGGAGAGCATCATCTTGGCTCTAAGTTCTCTCTTTCCGTTTTTAAGAGAGACGGAGTCTATCTGAAGATCCTTTACAACCTCAATGGCCGCACCCCTTAAAGTGGTATCTGCGGCAAGGGTTCTCTTATAAGGAACGGCTTTAAGGTCAACTCCTTCCGGGAATGTGAACTCGGTAATCCAAGCCACTTGGTCTCCAATCAGAACAGAGTCTTTTGTAAGGTAAGACCTGGGAACTTTCTGAGCAAAAACCGTGGTGGACAAAAGCACCAAAAAGGCCAACGCCGTTATACTTTTTCTAAACATAATTCCTATTTCTTCTTAAAGAAGGCTATAAGACTCTTAACGTAATCATCTTGAGTGGATACGCTTACGCTGTCCACTCTGTATCTCTTAAACAGTTGCTGTGCGCTCTGCTGAACTCTGTTAGACCAATCTCTGTAGTGATCTCTCACCGCTCTGGAAGAGGTATCTATCCATCCCTCTTTTCCGTTCTCGGCATCTCTTACTCTTACAAATCCAATGTTCGGAATCTCTCTCTCCCTTGGATCATAGACATTGATTGCGGAGATTTCATGGCGGTTGGCGGCAATCTTAAGCGCCTCCTCGTAACGCGGATGTCCCTCAGAATCAACGTCCAGCAAATCGCTGAGCAAAAATGCGGTACACTTTTTCTTAATGGCGTTTGAGAGAAAACGCAACGCTTCAGAGATATCCGTTCCCTGCCCTGTAGGTTTGAACTCCAACAGTTCAGAGAGAATTCTCAGCAGATGGCTTCTTCCCTTCTTTGGAGGAATGAACTTCTCAACCTTGGAGGAGAAGAAGAGTGCTCCAACCTTATCGTTGTTGATTGATGCGGAGAAGGAGAGCACTGCTGCAATTTCTGCAACCAGCTCACGCTTAGTCTTCTCCACGGTTCCGAATATACTGGATTGGCTAACGTCTACAAGCAGAACAACCGTAAGTTCTCTCTCCTCCTCATATACTTTTATGTAAGGAGAGCGCAAACGGGCCGTAACATTCCAGTCCATATTGCGGACATCGTCTCCAAACTGATACTCACGTACCTCGCTGAAAGCCATACCTCTGCCCTTGAAGGCGGAGTGGTACTCTCCTGCAAAGATCTGGTGAGAGAGAGACTTTGTCTTTATCTCAATCTTACGTACTTTCTTTAAAAGTTCGTTGTCCATACAAATAACTCCTTATGGAACCGGTACAATATTTACTATCTCGGTAATCAGATTCTCTGTTGTAATATTCTCTGCCTCAGCCTCGTATGTAAGACCAATACGATGACGCAACACCTCGTAGCATACGGCTCTTACATCCTCCGGGATTACATAGCCTCTTCTCTTTATGAATGCGTAAGCCTTGGCAGCCTTTGCAAGTGAAATACTTGCTCTTGGAGAAGCACCGTACTGAATCAGATTCTTAATCTTTCCAAGTCCGTACTCCTCAGGAGTTCTGGTTGCGTAAACTATATCTACAATGTAACGCTCAATCTTCTCATCCATGTAAACGTCTTTTACAACGCTTCTTGCACGGACAATATCCTCAGGCTTAAGAACTGTGCTTGCCTTAGGGAACTCCTGTGCGTTGTGCATCTTAATAATCTGTTTCTCTTCATCCTTCTTAGGGTAGTTTACAATCACCTTAAGCATGAAACGGTCCATCTGTGCTTCAGGCAGCGGATATGTACCCTCCTGTTCTATAGGGTTTTGTGTTGCCATTACAAGGAACGGTTTAGGAAGAGCGTAGGTGTTGTCTCCAATGGTTACCGCTCTCTCCTGCATTGCCTCCAACAGAGCACTCTGAACCTTTGCAGGTGAACGGTTGATCTCATCCGCCAATACAAAGTTTGCAAACACAGGTCCCTGCTTTACCTGGAACTGCTCGTTCTTCTGACTGTAGATCATTGTTCCCACAATATCAGACGGAAGCAAATCCGGAGTAAACTGAATCCTGTTGAACTTTGCATCAATGATATCTGCCAATGTGCTTATAGCCAAAGTCTTTGCCAAACCAGGCATTCCCTCCAGCAACAGATGTCCGTCTGCAAGCAATCCAATGAGCAGATCCTCAACCAGATGTTTTTGCCCTACAATCACCTTGTTCATCTCCATAGAGATGATGTCTACAAAGGCGCTCTCTTTCTGAATCCTATCATTCAGTTCCTTTATGTTAACGTTCTCCATAATTGTTTAAATTACTTTGTTATTCTTTTTACTTTCAATTTCTTACCTTTGCGCTATATGAGATACTTTATTCGTCTGTCATATAACGGAGCCCCCTTTAGCGGCTGGCAAATTCAAAAGAACGCAACCGGCGTTCAAGAGGAACTTCAAAAAGCTTTTTCACTTTTGCTGAAGGAGAAGATTGAGATTACAGGTGCCGGTAGAACAGATAGCGGCGTTAATGCCGTCAACTACATTGCCCACACAGATATCCAATCCCAGACAGCTCTCAGTGGAAAATCTCAAAAGCAATTTCTATACAAATTAAATGCCATTCTGCCTCCTCAAATCAAGGTTGAGGGCATATATAAAATGCATCCTGAGGCACACGCCCGCTTTGATGCAACCTGCCGCACATACAACTATTTCATCTCCACGGAACCCTCCCCGTTTGACAACCGGTTTACCTTCTATGTTAAGTGCAAAACTCTCAACATAGAGGCCATGAACAGGGCGGCCAAGTACTTCATCGGGACAAAAGATTTCGCCTCCCTGCAGAAGGTTGGAAGTGACAACAAGACCTCCGTATGCACTGTAACAGAGGCGGTTTGGAAGAGAGCACCCCTCCCCGCCCCATTCAATGCGGGCTGCAGAGGAAAGAGGTATGTCTTCACCGTTACCGCCAACAGGTTCCTAAGAAATATGGTCAGGGCTATGGTGGGTTCCCTTCTGGAAGTGGGGCTCGGAAAGAGGGATCCGGAGTGGATTAAGGAGATGCTCAAAAAGAAAAACCGCTCCTCAGCGGCCCAGAGCGTCCCGGGTAACGCCCTCTTTTTGACCAGAATAACCTATCCATACCCAATTAAGTAGCTCTTGCACACTTTTTGCTTATTGTAAGCGTACATTTTGAAATAAATAAACAATACAGATATGAGTTTGATCACTATTTTTCTCCAGGCAGACGCCGTAGAAGCCGTAAACCAGGCAGCCGGCACACTCGCCTCAAGCCAGAAGGTCTCCCTCTCCATGATAGACATGGCAGTTAAGGGCGGATGGCTGATGATTCCTCTTGTAATTCTCTCCGTACTAACCATTTACATCTTCGGAATGAAGTGGTGGACAATCAGCCGTGCCTCAAAGATTGACCCTAATTTTATGAGGGATATCAGGGATTTTATTCACGATGGTAAAATCTCGGCAGCACTTAACCTCTGCCGCCAGCAGGATACCCCTGTCTCTCACCTGATTGAGAAGGGCATTGAGAGAATGGGAAGACCTCTTACGGATATCCAGACCGCCGTGGAGAATATGGGAAACATTGAGATTGCAAGGCTTGAGAAGGGCCTCCCTTCACTTGCTTCCATTGCAGGAGGCGCCCCAATGCTCGGATTTTTGGGAACCGTTCTCGGTATGGTGCAGGCCTTCTTCAATATGAGCCAGGCTGGTAACAACATAGATATCACCCTGCTCAGCAGCGGTATCTATACCGCAATGATTACCACCGTTGCAGGTCTTATTGTAGGTATCCTGGCTTACTTTGGATACAACTACCTGACATCCAAGGTCTCAGACCTGGTATTTACACTCCAGAGCAACACTATAGAGTTTATGGACCTGCTCCACGAACCTGCAGACAAACCAGCAAAGTAATAAAAGTATGGCTATTCAACAGAGAAACAAGGTAGATGCAAAGTTCAGCATGTCCTCAATGACGGACATTGTCTTTCTACTCCTCATCTTCTTCCTTGTAACCTCCACACTCATAAACCCTAACGCTCTCAAGTTGCTGCTTCCAAAGAGTACCAACCAGATCTCCGCAAAGCCGCAGGTGAGCGTTTCCATAAAGCATTACCCGGAAAGCAACACCTTCTCATACCACATCAACGGCCACCAGCAAGCCACTCCATATGAGCAGGTTGAGGTCTCCATACAAGCCCTCCTCCAGAACACGGAGGAACCAACCTTCACCATCCTGGCAGACCAGAGCGTCCCAATTGAGAAGGTTGTGGAACTGATGAACATTGCAAAGCGCAACCAATACAAGGTAATCCTAGCTACCTCCCCGGAATAATGTACTCAATGACAAAGCAACAGAGGCAGGCCCGCGAGGGTAAGAAAATAGGCACGGTTCTTACTGTTGCCTTTCACGCCGTGTTGCTTTTAGTCTTGGGTATCAGCGGCTTCAAACTCATATATCCGCCGCCTCCTGAGCAGGGTATACTGCTGGAGATACCCCTTGAAGAGGTACCAAAACCCGTCATCAAACAACTCTCCAGAGAACCAAGAGCTCCAAAGGCAGACCCTGATAAAGAGGTGAACATTGTTAAGAAGGCCAAGGCTCCGCTCCAGGCGGAAAAGAGCAACGCCGGCAAAGCCACTACGGCTCAGGGTAAAGGAGATGTCCCTGTTACCGAGCCAAAGAGAGAGGTGGACAAGAGAGCTCTCTTCCCTTCTGCAGACAACAAGAAGGATACAAAGCAGGCACAGACTTCAGAGAAGATAGAGAATGACCTCAAAGCCGGGCATTCACAGGGCAACACAGACAGCGGTCCCGTAACCGGCCAGCCTTCAGTAAGGCTGGAGGGACGCTCAGTAGTAGGCTCACTTCCAAAGCCAAAATACGAGGTCAACAAGAGCGGAGTTGTTGTGGTTAAGATAGTTGTAGATGAGACGGGCAAGGTCACCAACGCCATCCCTGGCCAGAGCGGCACCACCGTCAATGACCCAACACTCTGGCAGGCCGCCAAAACCGCCGCCCTCAAAGCCCGCTTCTCCCCTACCTCCAGTGCAGGCAGTTCCATCTCCTCCGGCAACGCTGGCTCCGGCTCCTCCGGCACAGGCTCCGGCATCTCCACCCCAGCCTCCGCCCAGGTAGGCTACATCACCTACGTCTTCACCCTCAAGTAACCTTCTCCCCGCCAAAATCACCCCTACTGCTTAAGGTGTCCCTATTTTACGGACACCTTGAGCATTTTAACCCTTTTACCTCAACCTCAGCAAACGCCTAGTGTTCCCAGTGTCCGTAAAATCCGGACACCAGGAACACTTTACCCCCTTTTTCGTTCCCAGTGTCCGTAAAATCCGGACGCCGGGAACACCTTGACCGGAAAATTATTACCTTCGCTAGGTCATTCCGTCAGAAATGGTTACAAAGATTCTAAATAACTCAATTTCTGACACGCTCTCCAGAAAATCTGGGGGGGGGTGCTAACAAACTTATAATCAGCAAATTACCTTTTTCTCACGATGGTGTCAAACAACATCATCCGCTTTGCTGTGCCCTCCAGCCATATCAACCCTTTGCAATCATCTAAACAAAACACAATAAATCAAACATTACTATGAAAGAAAAACGATTTTACATGTCGCCGGAAACAGAGGTGACAGAATTAAAACTGGAAGGCATAATAGCAGCCAGTGCTCCTGATTACCAAGAGGAGGATCTGTTTGAATTTCCTATTTTTTAATTAAAGGAGGAGGAATAGATTATGAAAAAGTATTTATTAGCAATTGTAGCTATTGCTGCTACGCTCGTTTCTTGTCAGAAAAACGAAAACCCGACTCCTGAGAAAAAAGGAGTTCCAATGACTCTCAAAGCTTCCATTAATAATGATGGAACTAAGGTAACTTACACTCCGGGAGCAACTTCCGGTCTGAAAGTAGATTGGGAGGCAACCGAACATATTTCCGTAGTTACTTTGAATGGTTCAGGATATACCGTTGCTATTGACGATTTTGTATCTACCGGAGTTGCCGGACGTACTGAAGCAACTTTTACCGGCACATTTACCGGAGGTGATAACCCAACTGTTATTGTTATCTATCCTGCCCTGGAAGAATACTCAGCAGGTAACTGGGGAACAAAAGAGTATATGAGTTATAATGGTTATACAGACAGGTTACTATATAACATGTCAGTTGATGGAACGGATGAATATTTCACTTCACGACTTTATTTGTTTAAGCAGACGGCAGATAACAACACCAGTCATTTACAGAACGCCTTGCTAATGGTTGGCGCAGCTACTCTTGAAGGTGATACTCCAAAAACTCTTACAACTACCCTTTCTAATCAATTATCAATAATTAAATTTAAATGCACATTTGATAATTCTCTTAAAGGAAAGACAATAAACAGTATACAAATTGAATCTTATGATGCTTCAGATAATGATAAAGAAGTATTCCAATCAACATTACCATCTTGGGAGTACGCAAATATTTTTGCTCAACCTTTCGAGTTAAGGGGTGCCGCGGCTTCAAAAGAAAAAACTCTTTACGCAGATTTTGTAGTTCCTGAATCCGGTGAAGCAACATTGTATATGCCTGTATTATTCAAGGATGATAATGTAGCAACAGATTATTGGAATATTACTGTTCAGGTTGCTGGGGCTGACAGACCTGTTATAACAAAGACATTTACAGCAGATAAGACCTACGAAAGAGGAAAGATGTATACAGTTGAATTGGCTGTAAACTAATGTCTTACAATTGCGTGGCGGCAGTGCTTCCACCACATACCATACAGAAAACCAGTCACTTAGACTGGTTTTCTTTTTGTGTATCAATACTTAACTTTGACCCCGTTATCGGCAAGTTGTTGCCGCTAAATTCTCGGCTTCTGGACTACTCTGATGATGAGTGAGACAAAGTAGACAATCAGGCCATAGAGGAAGCCTATAAGGGATACTTTGAATCCTGAGCATACAACAGAGAATGGAACATCTCCGGTGAGGCTGACAATGCTGAAGATCTGATAGAGGCCGTAAAGAGTCCAGAATGCAGATACGACCAATGCTGCAAGGCCAATTTCTTTGACCCATCTCGGAGCTTTCCAGGCTGCAAAGAGAAGGGCAATGAGGAGAAGGGTGATGAGAATCATTCCCGGCAGACCGCCTTCAAAAAAGAGGGTTGCAGGCTGTCCTGCACATTCTACACACTCAGACTGAACTGAACAGGTAGAATCAGCTACGTACATAAGTTCTTCGTTCATAACAAAAGTTTTTAGTTGTTTTTTACACTGCAAAGGTAGGGTGCGGACAAAGGTTCTTCCAAAGTTAAAACCCTCTCCACCCTTGTCAAAACCCACTGCAAGCGGGATTTCTTTGTATAGCTCTACAATTTCCCTACTTTTGTGATGCAATGAGAACAGTTGGAAGGATTTCATATTGGATTTTAGCCATTGCTATGCTTACTGCAATACTTGTGAGCCTGGATTATTCTACGGCTCAGGCATTGCTTATCAGCCTGGGTTTCTGTCCGTTTGCCATTCTGCTGGAGTACCTGATGCCTAAGGCCAAGAAGACGAGGGACAAGGTGTATCTCTCTCTGGCGGTGCTGATTTCCATTATATTACTGATACTGTTCATCCATTTTTGTGTATGGACAAAGTTAACGGACACCGGGTATGTGGATAGAAGTAAGCAAGTTGCACCAATGCTCATCAATCCCGTATTTTTAGGTCTCATTCTAACAGCCTTAGCCATTGGAGATTACTTCTGGGCCAAGTGGATTGACAAGCGTTTTAAGGCAAAAGAGAGAACCGTTACCTTCTTCTCAGAACGCAGGAAAGTGACTCTGAGACTGGCAGATATAGCATACGTGGAATCTAATGATACCGAGGTCCGTATTGTTACAACCGCTAACGAGTCTTACCGCAACAAGACGGGTATTGGCCAGTGGGGCAACCTTTTAGGTGATGATTTCCTCCGTATTCACCGCTCGTACCTGGTGAATACCTCTCTGGCAACCCTCTCTTCACAGGAGAGCGTTTCAGTAGGCCCGGCACGGGTTCAGCTTCCAATTTCCCGTAAATACAAAGAATATGTAAAGAACGCCCTGTCCGCTACGGAAGGGATGTAACGGCTTAATAGAAATTGATTATGAGTGAGTTAAAAGAAATATGGTATGCAGCAGGGTGCTTTTGGGGTGCCCAAAAGTTCTTCAAACTAGTTAACGGAGTTGAGTCTACGGAGGTGGGTTTTGCTAACGGTCACACGGATAATCCTACCTATGAGGAGGTTTACACGGATACCACAGGATATGCTGAGTGCGTTTATGTACGTTACAACCCGGAGAAGATTTCTCTGAAAAAACTAACGGAACTTTATTTCAAAATCATTGATCCTCTGAGTCTTAACAAGCAGGGAGAGGATGTGGGAACCCGTTACCGCACAGGGGTTTACTATAAATCTGATCCAAAGACTGAATCTAAGATTCTTCCGTCTCACACTGAAGATGAGGACTTGGCCGTTCTCAAAGAGGTGTTTGAGCAGGTAAAGAAAGAGCTGAACGTAAATTCCATGCCGGTTGAACTGCAGCCGCTTGAGCGATTCTTCCCTGCAAGCGAGTACCACCAGGACTACCTGGATAAGAACCCTGGAGGCTACTGCCACCTTAACCCGGAGCTCTTCCGTTACGCCAGATCCCTCAACTCCAAGGACTAAACCCTTGCATCAGAGTAAAATTGTACCATTGAGTAACCTCATTTTTTCATTCTCGCATAAATTTGTGAATGAACGTTACAGTTCATTAAATGCAAACCAATAGTAATTTTACTACTAAAATTGCATTATGTAGAAATTTTTATATTAACTTTGTAACTGAAACAGTAGATGAAGTACAGTGAGCTTGAAAGAAAGCTAAAGGAAGCAGGATGTTATTTAGTGCGGAACGGGAATCATCCTATATGGTATATCATGGAAGTCATGAAGTAGCAACTGGAACATTGAGAAAGATTTTAAAAGATGCTGGTATTGATAAATGATTGATTATGATTAAGGTAAAAGTTTTTATAGAGAAAGCGGAGAACGGGTATTCCGCATATATGGAGGATGCTGTTGTGGATTACAGTTGCATGGGTGAGGGATCAACAGTAGATAAAGCCATAAATGACTTCAAATCAGCGTATAATGAGATGAAAGAGTATTACAGAGAACAGAAAAAGTTCTTTGAAGAGGTAGAGTTTGAATTCCACTATGATATGGCTTCATTCCTAAAGGAGTATTCTAAAACCTTCAGTCTTGCCGGGTTACAAAGGATCACAGGCGTTAATCAGAAACAGTTGGGACACTATCTGAACGGCCACAGCAAGCCCACAAAGAGAACAATCTCCAAGATTCAAAAAGGTATTGAGTCTTTTGCCAAAGATCTTGTGGCCGTGAAGTTCCTGTAATTGCGGACTTTTTTTAAAACAAATTTATGATTGTCATTTTCATCATTGCAGCCTTACTTCTCCTTATGGGAATCGTAATCCTAGTTGGCAAAGGAGATAATCTGATTGCAGGTTACAACACCGCTTCAGAAGAAGAACGGTCAAAGTACAACATTAAGAAACTCAGGGGCTTAATTGGAAGTTTTATAATCCTTCTGGCTCCGCTTATGGTTCTTTTTCTGGCATTTAAACAAACCAAGTATGCAGGATTTGAATTTGCAGCAGTGACTACTCTCCTTGCATTAATCGTAATCATCTTTGCAAATACCTGGGCTAAGAGATAAAAAGCAGAAAAGTCAGCCTTTTGGCTGACTTTTTTATTAGTAGCGGGGGCAGGACTTGAACCTACGACCTCCGGGTTATGAGCCCGACGAGCTACCAACTGCTCTACCCCGCGGTATTGGACTGCAAAGGAAAGCAAAAGTTCTGACTTTTGCAAATCCTCTGTTCTACTTGTTTGTCAGTAAGTACTCTGCGGCCTCCTCAATTGGGAGGGTTACCTGCTCACCTGTCTGGAGGTTCTTGATATTAACCGTCTTGGAGGCTGCCTCTGTCTCTCCGGCAATCACAAAGAACGGTATGGAGTTCTTTTCACCGTATTCAAACTGTTTGCGGAGTTTTGAGTTATCCGGATAGATCTCACAGTTGATGCCTTTCTCCCTGAGTTCATTGGCAAGAGGAAGCAGGTAAGTGACAGAGTGACTGTCCATATTGGAGAGAAGAACTTTGGTTCCGCCAATGGCCTCCTTAGGGAACTTATCCAATCCTGAAAGCACATCGTAGATACGGTCTGCACCGAATGAGATGCCAACTCCGGAGACATCCGGAAGTCCGAATATGCCTGTGAGGTTGTCATAACGGCCTCCGCCGCAGATACTTCCAATGGCAAAGTCCAGAGCCTTAACCTCAAAGATAGCGCCGGTGTAGTAGTTGAGCCCGCGTGCCAGAGAGAGGTCTATCTCCACCTTCTGACGTATGCCCGCCTTGGAGATGAGGTCAAAGAGAACGGTGAGTTCCTCAACTCCCTTACGCCCTATCTCTGAGGAGGATACAATGCTGCTGATAAGGGCGAGTTTCTCCTCCGTAGTGCCGGTAGAAGTGAGCACCGGAGAGAGAATGTCAAAGCCCTTCTCATCAATGCCTGCAGAGAGCATCTCCTCCTTAACCGCCTCAAGGCCAATCTTATCTATCTTATCCATCGCGATGGTTATCTCCACCATTTTCTCAGGGAAGCCCATCACCTCAGCCAAAGCGGCAAGGATCTTACGGTTGTTGATTTTTATGCAGACATTTATGTTGAAGGTGTTAAATACCTCATTTACAATCTGTACCAGTTCCAGTTCGTTCATCAGGGAGGTGCTGCCAATCACATCCACATCACACTGATAGAACTCTCTGTAACGTCCCTTCTGCGGGCGGTCTGCCCTCCAAACCGGCTGAATCTGATAGCGTTTGAAAGGGAAGGTTATCTCGTTGCGGTGCTGCACCACAAAGCGTGCAAAAGGAACGGTAAGGTCATAACGGAGCCCCTTCTCACAAACCTTAAGGCTGAGAGCGTTGCTGTTAAGCTGCTGAAAATCACCCTCTGAAAGGGATGAAAAGGCGTCACCGCTGTTAAGAACCTTAAAGAGAAGTTTGTCTCCCTCCTCGCCGTACTTGCCCAACAAGGTGGAGAGGTTCTCCATGGAAGGAGTCTCTATTGGCTTGTAGCCGAACTTCTTAAAGACGCCTTTAACAACGTCGAATATGTAATTTCTTCCGGCCATCTGCTCCGGAGAGAAGTCTCTTGTGCCCTTGGGAATACTCGGTTTCTGTACTTGTGCCATCTCAATAATTTTGCCTGCAAAGTTAATATCTTTCTTTAATGTAGCGGTCAATGGCTTTGGCGGCTCTTCTCCCCTCCCCCATTGCAAGAATAACGGTTGCAGCTCCCGTTACAACATCACCTCCGGCAAACACACCGGCACGGGAAGTAGCTGTTTCACTGCTTGTTACAAGCCTTCCCTTCTTATCTGTATCCAAGTTAGGAGTGGTATCTGCAATCAGACGGTTGATCTTGGTACCCAATGCAACTATCAGAGCGTCAGTCTCAATGATAAACTCTGAACCGGCAACCGGCTGAGGAGAACGTCTGCCGCTTTCATCAGGCTCACCCAACTCCATACGTATGCACTCAACTCCCTTAACCCAACCGTTCTCATCCCCGATAACCTTTGTAGGGTTGGTAAGCAGTTGGAACTTAACTCCCTCTTCCTTAGCGTGATGCACCTCCTCTGCCCTGGCAGGAAGTTCCTTTTCGCTTCTGCGATAGATTATAGTCACATCCGCACCTAAACGCAGCGCTGTTCTTGCCGCATCCATTGCAACATTGCCACCGCCAACCACACAGACTCTCTTTGCATGGAAGATAGGAGTGTCTGCTTTCTCATCAAAAGCCTGCATAAGGTTATTACGTGTAAGGTACTCATTTGCAGAGAATACGCCGTTGAGGTTCTCACCCGGAATGTTCAAAAAGAGAGGGAGCCCTGCACCCGTTCCAACAAAGACGGCCTTGAATCCCTCCTTCTCCATAAGATCATCTATGGTGACTGTGCGTCCCACAAAGACGTTGGTCTCAATCTTAACACCCAAATCAAAGAGAGATTGTAACTCCTTCTCCACCACTCTCTTCTTAGGGAGACGGAACTCCGGAATGCCGTAAGTTAAAACACCGCCCGCCTTGTGCAGGCTCTCAAATATGGTGATGCTGTAGCCCATCTTTGCAAGATCGCTTGCACAGGCCAAACCGCTTGGTCCGCTGCCAATTACGGCAACCTTTATACCGTTACTCTCAGGTGCTTTTGGAGTAGGTTCATCCTTTGAATTCTCTCTGTGGCAGTCTGCAACAAAGCGCTCCAGTTTGCCTATTGAAACCGGCTGGCCCTTAACACCCAGTATGCAGGAACCCTCACACTGAGTCTCTTGCGGGCATACTCTTCCGCATATTGCAGGAAGTGAACTATCCTCAGAGATAACCTCGTATGCTTTATTAAACTCTCCCTTTAGGACTTCAGAGATGAAATCAGGAATCTTAATCCCAACAGGGCAGGCATCCATGCACCTTGGCTTCTTGCAGTTTAGGCAGCGTGAAGCCTCCAGCATTGCCTCCTCTTTGTTGTATCCGTAACAAACCTCCTCAAAGTTGGTTGCACGTACCTTTGGATCCTGTTCTCTTACCGGAACTCTCTCTATCTTGTTTGCCATAATCTTCTTATTTACGTACCAAAAAGTCCAGCCCTGCAGCCGCAGCCGCCTGCTGCTCCTCTTTTCTGTAAAGTGTCTGACGGCGGAGCGCCTCATCAAAATCTACATCATAACCGTTGAACTCAGGACCGTCCACGCAGGCGAACATTGTCTTTCCGCCAACTCTCACTCTGCAGGCTCCGCACATACCGGTTCCGTCAACCATCAGAGTATTAAGGCTTACTATGATTGGAAGGTTACACTTCTTTGCCATAAGCGTAGCAAACTTCATCATAATCATAGGACCTATTGCTACGCACATATCATACTTATTTCCCTCGTTTACAAGGCGTTCCATAAGGACAGTAACATTACCCTTCTCCCCTTTTGAGCCGTCATCCGTGCAGATGAAGAGGTTGGTGCAAACCTTTCGCATCTCCTCCTCCATGATTATCAGATCTTTATTGCGCGCTCCAATAATCACGTCCACCGTTGCTCCAAGAGAGTGGAGGTATTTTGCCTGCGGGTAAACAGGTGCGGCACCCACTCCGCCCGCAACAAAAAGGTAGTGTTTGCTTTTTATCTCATCGGGAGTAAACTCCATAAAATCTGAGGGTTTCCCAAGCGGGCCGGTAATATCTGTAAGGGAGTCTCCCTCATTAAGAGAGCAAACTTTGTTTGAAGAGACGCCGGCAATCTGAATCACAATGCGCACCGTTCCCCTCTTAGGGTCAAAGTCACAGATGGTTAGGGGCACACGCTCCCCCATCTCTCCGCATCTGACAATCAGAAACTGACCCGGTTTTGCGCTCTGAGCAATTCTGGGAGCCTCCACCTCCATTGAAAAAATGAGAGGAGTGAGTTGCTCTTTCTTTAAAATCTTATACATATAAAACTACTGCAAGTCCTTGAAACTCTTAAAGGTATAGCCCTTCTTCTTAAGATATTGGATTATCTCTCTCAGGCGGTTGTATAGACGCTCGCTCTCCGGACGGGTTGGCTCAATGCCCGGATGAATGAGTATGATTGCTCCGTTGAGAGAGTTCTTCAGTTCAAAGTCATAGAGACGGTTAATCAGAGTCTGAGCATCCACATAACTCTTCATTGAAGGGATGGTATAATCTGCAGGAGTTGCAGTACCCTGGGTGTAGTTGATAGGAATGTAACCCGCTCTGGAGAGGATGTTTACAGCCTCCGTGTTGTAATGCTCGTATGGAGGAAGGAACCATTTGGAATCTGATTGTGAAACTCCAAAGCGCTCCAGTTCCTTGGCGTTCAGACGGATATCTGCAAGTATACTATCCTTTGAGATAAGCATGGAGTCTCTGTTTCCGCCCCAAGGAGCATAGAGAAGGTGCTTGTCCGAGTGGCCGCTTACATAGTGCCCTTCCTCAATTATCTTCTTTATAATCTCCTCATGCTCAGGAAGACGGAGAGCATTTCCGGTAAAGAAGAATGAACCTTTAATCTTCTCCTTCTTAAGAGTCTGGAATATCTTTTCGCCGCCGTTGAACATAGAGTCTGCAGAGAAAATCAGATAGATCTCCTTCTTGGATCTGTCCATACGGCGAATGGTTCCGTAATCATCTTTGGTTACGTTAGCAATAGATGGCTCATACTCTCTCTTCTGCTTGTTACCCTCCTGCTCCAGTGAAGCAAAGTAGTAGGTCAGAGAGGCCGTACCGTCCATTGTTGGCTCATTGGTTGCGTAATCTCCTATGTCATTGTGATATACAGCAATGCCGCGGTTGAGAGCAGGAGTCTGATCCGGCTTTCTCATACCCATTCCCGCACGTGACTTGAAGATAAATTTGTAGACTGGACCGTCTATAAGACCGCCCGTTACCTCTCTGTTCAGCTGGGTGAAAGCGGAGTGAGGAAGGGTAGGAAGGTTGCCTCCCTTAGGGTAACCGATTATCATTGAAACTCCCCACGGGTTGCAGCCAAAGAGCCAGTCTCTTAAGGCAGCCTCCATCTCAATGAAGGTGGAGTCATTTGTTGCTCTGCGGTATAGTTGAGCCTGTGTAACTGCCGCAGAAGTGAGGTTATTGGAGCACCAGAGGTATGGAACGCCGTGCATAAAAGGATCTCCCGCAGCACGCATTCTGAGGTCTACCAACCCCTCCTTCATAAACTCTTTGTACTTGAGCGCAAGTTGTTCATCATCAGATGTTGCCAGGAGATAGTGACCAACGTTCAGGAAGGGATAGAACTGATAGTGACGTCCGCGTCCTAGTTCCATCCACGGAGAAATTGGTTCCTGCTCGCCGTAGTAATCTGCCTCCTGCTCGTATGCATGATCTTTCAGAACCTTGTAAAGGGTTGCTGCAGCGCGCTCTACGTCATCTACCCAAGAATCCTCCTCATAGAAATAACGTGAAACGTAGCAGGCAGTCTGAGTGTTGCCCGGAACCTCCTTTGCATACTCGTAAGCCAGAACCGCCTTACCTCCGATCTCCTTTGCAAACTTAGGAGCAATCTTCTTAAAGACCTCAGAACCAAGGGCAAAAGAAGAGGCAAACTTAGCAGCTGCGGAAGAAACACCGGTTGTGCGGTTCTTGCCAAACTTTCCCATTCCCTGAGGCTTGCCTGTCAGATAGTAAACGGGACGGCCGTTCCCCTCTCCCCAACCATAATCAGCTGTGTCATACTGCGGAGGTTTGAAACCAATGTGGTCTCTGTCATCCGCTATCTGAGTGAACATTACGCGCTCTTCCGGGTTCATCTTAACCAGCCAGTCCAATCCCCAGCGGGCCTGGTCCAGAATATCCGGAATTCCGTTGGAACCCGGCCTGCCGTCTGCCTTATAGTTGTCTGCAAATATGGACTTATCTTCCGTCATCATATAGGCAAACATCATATCGTAAGTGGCGGTAGCGCTTGTAGTCTGATACTGAAGGTAATCTGAGGCATCATGCCAGCCTCCGCGCACATCTATCATCTCTCCGTTGCGGGTTGGATGGTCTACAATGTAACCGTCCTTCTGGTGGCACAAGGTGTCTGTAAATGGGTTATATCCACACTGTTGCTGGCGCATATACTTAAGCAGGACGTCTGCCGCTCCGTCATATACGTCTGCACCTATCTTGAATACGGGACTTACAGCCCCCTTAAATTCAATGTAATATCCGCCCGGCTTTTCCAACTTTGAAAAGTCCAGACGGTAAGCCTCCTGCATCACCCACTTTGAAGGATCTGCCTGGCTTCCTACACCGCTGTAAACGGCCTCTTTGGTAACGGCGTCATAAACTACAAACTCGTCTCCGTCTCCGTTGTAATTAGAGTAGATAAGGTTGTAAGTTGCCTCTGCAGGGCGCTTTACCCAGGCGGTCTGCCCGGATGGTGCAACGCTCAGCTGCTGCTTTTCCGCCTCGTTAAGAGGTTCCGTTACCGGCTTTTCCTGGAAATAAACCGCTACCTTCATACTCTTAGGAAGATAGCCAACATAATTGACCCTTATATGTTTTTGGCCAAAGAGAGCGGCGCAAAAGAGGGTCATACAGATGATAGATATAATCCTTTTCATACCTACAAATTTATTAAAATCTCCACACTTAGACAATTTATTCCTACCTTTGAGGCAAATAGAGAACAATATGAAAACATTTTGGAAAACCTTTTGGGCGGCTTTTCTAGGCTGTATCCTTGCGTTAATCGTAAACGTATTTTTAGTTTTCTTCCTGCTGATAGGATTGGCTTCCGCATTCTCCTCTTCAGATTCTGAAGTTGTTCAGGTATCACCTAACACCATTCTTACCATAGATCTCACCGGCAGCCTTGGAGAGAGAACTCAGGAGGGAATGAATATGGATATGGGCGCTTTGACCGGCCTTATCAGTATGCCTAAAGGCGGCCTGGGTATTTATGATGCAACCAGAGCCTTAAAGAAGGCTGCAAATGACAATAACATAAAAATGGTCCTCATTAAGGGAGGAATGATCTCTACCACCTCAATCCCACTTCTTGAGGAACTCAGAGAGGCACTGGAGGAGTTCCATGACAGTGGCAAACCAGTCATCTCATACTCAATGAACTACAGCCAGGCAGACTACTATGTTGCCAGCATGGCAGATAAGGTTTACATGCACAAAGACGGTCTGATTCAGTTTACCGGAATTGGAGCGGACATGCTCTTCTTTAAGGACTTGGGAGATATGCTGGGCGTTGAGGCACAGCTTATCCGCCACGGAAAGTTTAAAGCTGCGGCAGAGCAGTTTATCAAAAATGACATCAGCCCTGAGAACCGTCAGCAGAATATGGAGATGCTCTCCTCAATGTGGAATACAATGGCCTTTGCAATTTGCAAGAGCAGAGAGATTGATCCAAAGGTGTTCAATGATGCTGTAGACAACCTCAAACTCGTAGACCCTGCCTCTTTGGTTGAAGCTCACCTTATTGATAAAGCCGTTACAAGCGAGGAGATTACAGAGGAACTCTGCCAACTTGCAGGAGTTGAAAACGAGAATCAACTCAAGTACATCTCACTTGCAAAATATGCCAAGACAACACCGCTCTCTTACAAGGGCAAGAAGAAGATTGCGGTTATTTATGCAAACGGAGAGATTAGTACAGAGGGAGAAGGCCTCACTTCATCCAAGTATGTACCTATCATTAAGAAGGTTAGAAAAGACAAGACTATAGATGCAGTTGTTCTTAGAGTAGACTCTCCGGGAGGAGATGCACAGGCTGCCGAACTTATCAGAGAGCAGTTGGAACTCCTTGCAAAAGAGAAACCTATAGTTGTAAGCTTTGGAGAGTATGCAGCCAGCGGCGGATACTGGATCAGTGCTGGTGGCAACCACATCTTCTCAGACGAGACAACCCTCACAGGTTCAATCGGAGTCTTCTCACTTGCATTCAACTATGGCAAAGGACTTAAGAAGCATCTGAAGATAAACCCTGTCTCACTGGGAACTCACAAACACTCCACCATGGGTACCGGAGTTAAACCTCTGGACGAGGCAGAAATTGCTTATATGCAGAAGTTTGTAGAGCAGGTATACACTCAGTTTGTAGGCATAGTTGCAGATGGCAGAAATATGAGCGTTGCACAGGTTGACTCAATTGGCCAGGGAAGAATCTGGACCGGAGAGCAGGGTGTTAAAGTTGGCATTGTAGATGAGACAGGAACTCTCAACGATGCAATTGAGTACGCTGCACTCCTTGCATATTCAAAGGATTACGAGGGAGAAGAGATAGTAAATGCAATGAATACGGAGGGCTACAAAGTAGTTGAGTATCCAAAGGTGAAGAGCCAGTATGAGAGCTTAATGGAGATGTTAAGTGGTAATTCCTCAGACTCTGAGGCAATCCTCAAGAAGATCCTCACCGAGTTCAAAGATGCCAAAGGCGTAAAGACCTATGCCCGTATGCCTTACACGTTTGTATTTAACTATTGATACTGCAGGAAACAGAGAGGGCGGAGCGGCTCGTTTCACTCAATCTGCAGTAATCATTTATCTCGATGGAAGGGAGGCAGACAAGCTTCCCTTCTGCATCTTCAAGAACCGGAACAACGGATTTGAAGAGCGTATCTATCTTCTTGGAATTGAGGAAGTCTGCAACACTCTTGCTTCCCTTTAGACCAAAGGGAGAGAAGCGGTCTCCCTCCTTTGCAAAACGAAGATGCAGAGGAAACTTCACCTTTGATTCATCCAACAGAAGTACCCCCTTCTCTCTCTCTATCTTCATAGGAGCCTCTTTCAATCTCTTAATGCTCAGTCTGTAAGGAGGGAACTCAAAGACTCCCTCATCAGAAATCTCAACAATCTCTGAAGAGGAATTCAAAAAAGAGTTGTCATAAATGCGGAGCTCTCCGCGTTCTACTGTTACAGTATTATCTTTTAAAATGAAGAACTTTGTAGTACCCTCACAGGCAATTACCGCATCTGCAATGTCATTTACATCTGCTTGGGCAAATGAGACGTTATGCCTGTGTAAAATCTCTGCTACCCAGAATTTTACATTTCTCTTTACCTTTAAAAAGTCTACTGAAACAACTGCTTTGAGATAACGTTTCCTAAGGCCCAAAGGATCTGCTCCGTTATTACAGTCAGACTCATCATAATTTAGTTCCCTTGCAACTATGGAGTCTATCTCTTCATTCTCTGAGCGGAATCTCTCAATGTCATCATTGAGCGTTGCAACAACACTTGGATTTATCTCCTTAAGCAGCGGTAACACTTTATTACGCACAAGGTTACGGGCATATACGTTATCCGAGTTGGTGCTGTCATAACGGAAAGACAAGTTGTGCTCCTTTGCATAACTCTCAATCTCCGAGCGTTCTACAGATAGAAGCGGTCTTAAAACTACAAGGCTGTGGTTTGCTCTCATAGGGCGTATGCCATTAAGACCGTGACGGCCCGTTCCGCGTACCAGGTTGAGAATCAAAGTCTCTGCATTGTCATTTGCATTGTGAGCAGTAAGCAGATATGCAAAAGCCTCCTTCTCTGCCAACTCCTTAAACCACTCATAGCGGAGTTCTCTTGCCGCCATCTCAACTGAGAGCCCTTTCTCTTTGGCAAAGGTGAGAGTATCTACGCGCTTTGTAAAAAGAGCAAAGCCGTATGTTTTGCAGAGTCCCTTCACAAAAGCTTCATCCTCATCACTTTCCGTACCTCTCAAAGAGAAGTTCATGTGAGCAACGGCAAATCTGCCTTTATAACCATCGGGAGAAGTAGAAGAGTTACAGAGGGTTAAAAGGATATGCAGCAGCACGGAAGAGTCTACTCCGCCGCTTACTCCAACCAGAATTTTTCCGTCAGAGTTAAGAGGCCCTTTTAAAAAGGACTCCACGGTTGCCACTATTCCTTGCCGTTGTAACATCTTAGAAATAAAGAGACTACTTCTTGTAGGTACCTATGATGTAGGCGAAGTTTATACCAAACAACTCCTTAAACTGAACCATAGTACGTTCCTTGCCGGATTTGCTGGTAATCTTAATCTTATCATCATAGATAAGGTTGGTTCTGAAGGAGGCTTTGAAGTATTTGTTGAATGTATAATCTGCCTGTACGTCCCAGTAAATCACTATATTGGAAGGAGTACCCATATAATCTGAGAATGCGGAGAACTGGGTGGCAACCTTAAAGTTTTTGGTAAAACTCTTGGAAAAAGTGGCTTTGAACTGAGCACCCAACTCCCAACGCACAAACTTGTCATAATCGTTACCGTATCTGACTCTGATTGCACTGTCCGCATTAACCATCACAATTCTTCCGGTTAGCGGGGAGAAGTTGAGAGAGAAGACTTTACCGTTACCAGGCTTCCAATCCAAACCGAGACCTATGTTGAGGTAGGCCGGTGCAAAGAACTTGGACTTCATGGTAGCCTCGTTCTTGCTGTTGTAATCAAATCCCGGAGAGAACTGGCTTCTAAAGTTCATAAAGGCAGAGACATAGACCTTGCGGAAGGCCTGGTATCCCCATTTGCTGTCCAGAATTATCTTATCCTCGCTCTTACGGTAGCCCACATCAAACTGACGCACAAAACCGTAGCCCAACTGTGCCCTGTTCTCCCAGTAGATTTTCCCCTTCTGGTAGTTGGCCATTGCATTGGCGTAAACGCTCAGCGCTACGGAACCGCTTCCTCCGGCAGCCCAGTTCTCCAGGTGTACCTGAGAGAAGATGAACTCATCCAAAAGGCCTAAGGTCCAGAACTTTGGCTTGCCCTGGCCGTAGTCTACATCAGGAACTGAATAGTTAAGACCAATGAGTCTTGCAACCTCCTGCTCCTTGTTCAGTCCGCTGGTTGCAGGCACAGCTTTCTTCTGGCGGATGGTATCTCCCCAGAAGCCAATCTTAACCTGTGAATAAGCCAGCGTTGAGCTTAGCAGGAAGGAAAGTGCAAGAAGTATGGTCTTAAAAGATCTCATTATTCAAGAACATCATCCGTGTTATAGTCGTATCCGTTACGTTTGCTTGTTTCAATCTTGTAATCGTCTGAGTCCTTGTCTCCTACGGTAATGCTCTTAACCTTCTCAAACGGCGGAACAAAAAGATCAAATGAGAGGGCGTAGAGCATTGCGCTCTCCACAAAATCTCTCAGTTCCTTCTTGTTCAACTTAACTTTTCCAAACTCCCCAATCTTCTTTCTTGGCTGATCCTTTCCCTCCACAAAGAAAGCCCCCTCTCTGTTAATAAACAGACGTGCAACAAGATAGCCGGGGTCACAGTCTCTGTTGAGTTTTACGGACTCGTACAAGAAGTTATATACCGTAATAATGCCGCAATAGGTATTGAACTGATTCTCCGTAGCATACGGAACTTTCCAAACAGGATGATTCTGATCAAACTGATAGATATCCGGTAACATACTGAAGACCAAGACGTCATCTGCAAATCTGAGTTCCGCCTCCAATCTACCCTTATCTCTGTACTCCAGTTTTACGCGTCTGCTCAGTTGAACTCCGCTCTCTTTGATCTCATCCAACGCCTCATCCAAATCATTGCTTATCTCTGCAAGCAACTCCTTGAGTTCGTTGAACATATCCAGGGTCCTGTCAAAGACCAGAGATTTAACGTTTGATTTTCCGCTAAGCGCCTCTACAATCTTTTTGTTCGGCGACAATGGCTGATCGGTTTCCATATTCTATCTTTATTAGTATGCTCTTGCAAAAATTACTCTGCGCTTTGAAGGTTTGCCGCTGTAAATGCAACGTCCCTCCTCCTCGCAAACGAATGAGTCTGAAGGGATACAGCGGATTGTAGCCTTTGTCTCCTCCTGAATCTTAGCCTCTGTCTCTGCTGTTCCGTCCCAGTGGCAAAGCAGGAATCCGCCCTTCTCAATCTGCTCCTTAAACTCATCCCATGTATCTACTTTATAAGTGTGTGCATCTCTGAATTCCAGTGCCTTACGATAGATATTGCTCTCTATCTCCACCAATAGATTTGCTACAGTCTCAACTACAGCATCACAGTCAACGCTCTCCTTTGTGAGAGTATCTCTGCGTGCAACCTCAACGGTGTTGTTCTCCAAATCTCTAGGACCTATAGCCAGTCTTACAGGCACACCCTTCAGTTCCCACTCCGCAAATTTGAAGCCGCTGCGCACATTCTCTCTGTCATCTATCTTAACGCTGTAACCTCTCTTGTCCAGTTCTGCCTTAATCTGATTCATCTTCTCCAGAATAGCACCCAACTGCTCAGGCTTGTTGAAGATAGGAACCATAACAACCTGAATAGGAGCCAGATTTGGAGGAAGAACCAAACCGTTATCATCTCCGTGAGCCATAATCAGAGCGCCCATCAGACGGGTAGAAACGCCCCAGGAGGTAGCCCAAACATACTCCAGAGCACACTCTTTGGATTGATACTTCACGTCAAAGGCCTTGGCAAAATTCTGACCCAGGAAGTGAGAAGTTCCTGCCTGCAGTGCCTTACCGTCCTGCATCATAGCCTCAATGCAGAGGGTATCTAAAGCACCGGCAAAACGCTCGCTCTCTGTCTTTTTACCCACTACAACCGGAATGGCCATGTAGTTTCTTGCAAAATCTGCATAAACTCCAATCATCTTCTCTGCCTCCGCGATGGCTTCCTGCATGGTAGCGTGAGCTGTATGCCCCTCCTGCCACAAAAACTCTGCAGTACGCAGGAAAAGACGGGTTCTCATCTCCCACCTTACCACGTTGGCCCACTGGTTAACCAGGATTGGAAGGTCTCTGTATGAACTGATCCAATTCTTATATGTGTTCCATATAATTGTCTCAGATGTAGGCCTAACAACCAACTCCTCCTCCAACTTTGCCTCCGGATCTACAACCACACCCGGCCCGTTAGGGTTTGTCATCAGACGATGGTGGGTTACAACCGCACACTCCTTAGCAAACCCCTCAACATGCTCAGCCTCACGGCTTAAAAAAGACTTTGGAATAAAGAGTGGGAAGTAGGCGTTCTCATGCCCTGTATCTTTGAACATCTTATCCAGCTGACGCTGCATCTTCTCCCAGATGGCATAGCCGTAAGGCTTAATAACCATACAACCCCTAACTGCGGAATTCTCCGCCAGACCGGCCTTCACTACCAGGTCATTATACCACTGAGAATAGTTCTCCTGCCTTGATGTTATCTGTTTTGACATCTTATCTACTTATTTGGAATAATTTTTGATGTAACTTTTTCAAATTTAAAGCGCACAAAAATACAAAAAACGCAGGAGGTAACAATGAAAAACATTACTTTATCTATCTTAGTTGTAGCTTGTGGGGCCCTAGTTTCTTGTGGTCCAAGTAATTACGCTGCAAACGGCAACGGAGGATATGTTAACAGCATCTACTACACCTCCTCCGATGCGGAGACTTCTACATCTGAGCAACCATATATTGCCCAGAATGTTACGAACCTAAAACAGAAAACCACATCTACCTATAACCCCGTAAAAACACCCGTTGAAACGGTTAAGGTAGACACCATATACATGGGTGACGATAACGTTGTTGAGGTAGATTACCAACCCGGCACTCAGTACGTAGTTGTAGACGGAGATGAGAGTTATGAGGTTCTTCTCAAGAAATTTGACTCCCCTACTTACGTAGTGAACGTTAACATAGACCCTTGGGATTACGCCTGGTACGGTGCATCTTCCCTCTATTGGGGATGGCCTTCAGTTTACGGTTCAAGATACGGCTGGCACAGCTCTCTCTACTGGAGAGGCTACTGGAGATGGAACTGGAGATGGTATGACCCTTGGTATTTGGGATGGGCTTCCTGGTATGACCCTTGGTACTACAGCTGGAACTGGTATTCACCTTGGTATTACGGCTGGTATGACCATTGGTATTGGAGAGACAGAGATCCATGGCGTTATGACCATGGCCGCGGATACGGTGGGGGATATCATAATAACCACAGACCGGGCTACAGAAGAGACATTCATCCGGGCGGACACAGAACAAGTCCTGGCAGATATTACACCAGAAGAAACGGCATAGGTTCTTCCAGACCGGGCAGACCTAACGTTGGCGTTGCTTCAAAGGGTAACGTAAATCCGAGACCAACTGCTGCTCAGACCCGTGCAAACGGAAGTTCATATAGAAGAAACACTATGAACCAGGTTAGAGGAACATCCGTTGGAAGACCTAATGGAAGACCTCAGTATGACAACAACAGAAACAACGGCGGAAGAAATAACGGCGGCGTAAGAAGCGGCAGCGGAGTTTCCACCGGCAGAGGAAGATCCAATAACGTACGCCCTGCAACAATGAGCAGAGGCAACGTATCATACGGTTCATCTGCCTCAGGCAAAGGCTCTTACACTCCTTCTTCAAGATCAAATTCCGGTAACAGGACAACCGTTACAAGACCTGGCTCTTCAGTTTCAAGACCTGGTTCAGCTAACCGTTCGTCTTCAGGCGGAGGCGTTTACCGTCCTGCTTCATCCCGTGCAACCTACTCATCCGGAGGTGGTTCCAGAGCAACTTACGGCGGCAGCAGATCTTACAGCACCTCATCCAGAAATACCGGTTACTCAAGCGGAAACAGCGGATACTCAGGCGGTAACAGCGGAGGTGGTTACTCATCCTCTTCTAGCAGCGGCAGAAGCAGCGGAGGCGGTTACTCTGGCGGCGGCAGCAGCGGAGGAAGCAGCCATTCATCAGGTGGCGGCTCACGCAGCGGTGGCTCATCTACAAGAAGATAAAACAAAAAATAAATAATTATGAAAAGGAAATTTTCTTTCATCGCAATGGTGATTTGCATCTTTGCAATTACACCATCCTTTGCACAGGGCACTTACGGAGCATATCTGTTGGGAGACTACCAAAGGCAGGGAACGGCAAGAAGCGTGGCTATGGGTAACGCCATGACAGCTCTTGGCGGAGACCTTGGAGCCATTGTCATAAACCCTGCTGCAACAGCTGTTTACAAGTATAATGAGGTATCCATGACACCTGCTGTAACCAGCGTAAATACTTATTGCAACTACCTGGGAGCACCTGCTAAAGACAAGCGCAATACATTTGGAATAGCAAACATAGGAGGCGTCTCAGTTATCAATACCGGTGCAAATTACGGCGTTAAAAGTATCTCAATTGGAGTATCTTACAACAAGCAGAACAACTTCAACTACGGATACAAGGCAGCCGCTAGCGGAGTGGATCACAGTTACTCAAAGTATCTTGCAAACCTTACAAACGCTTTGGGATCTTACTACTCTCCGGCACTTTCCGGTTATGATCTGGACAAGAATGACCATACAGACCCTTACTCACTGGGCTCCGCTCTATGGCCTTCAATATTAGGATGGAACGCCTCTCTGTTTGACACTTTGGCTACAGATCCTTGTAAGTTTATTCCTAACAAAAGTGCCGGAATGGGAAGTTACAGATCTACTCAGAGCATCAGAAGAAAATCTTACGGCTCAGTTGGTGAGTATGATCTCAACTTTGGTCTCAACATAAGTGACAAACTCTATGTAGGTATGAATATGGGCCTCTTCACCGTATGGAACAAGGTGGAGGAGACATACACTGAGGATAATGAGATTGTAGGCTCTACAGATGCCTTTGCATACGTAGATCAGATTTATAATCTGAGAACTACGGGAGCAGGTATCAACTTCAAGGTTGGATTTATATGGACCCCTACTCCTTTCTTCAGATTGGGAGGAGCCGTTTCAACCCCTACCTGGTATCAACTCAAAGATAAGTATTACTGGGATATGGGAGTTGGCTACAATGACGGTTACAACGTAGTCCTCAACTCTCCGGAGGGAGAATATGATTACCGCGTAAACACTCCGTTCCAGTACAATGTAGGTATGGCATTTGTTCTTCCTAAGGGAACAATAAGCCTTGATTATGAAGCAAATAACCTGGCACAGACACGTCTGCGCAACAGTGAGGATTTACACTCTTTTGAAAAATCAGATTTCTACTATGACAATTGGGATTTAAAGAATAGCTTTAAAACCAGCCACAACTTCAGAGCAGGTGTGGAGATTAACCCAATTAATCTGCTCTCTCTGAGGGGAGGTTTCCAGTACACAAGGGCCGGTCTTAAATCAGACTATTTCTTAAATTCTACAGAGAAATATATTGCCTCAGCTGGTATAGGAATCAATACTCCTAGCGGCTTCTTTGCAGACTTTGCATTTGCTGCAAACATTAAGAAGTACAATGTGAATGTCTTTGATGATGAGCCTGCTTCAAAATATATCCTAAACCAGGGATATACTTCTATAAAGAGAAATGGTTTCCAGGTTCTTGCAACCTTTGGATGGAGATTCTAAATATCTAAGCAATTAAAGTAAGAAAGATACAGAGTCCGGCCCCTCGTTAAAGAGTAGATCAACAACGGACAAACCTGAGATAAAGCCCCCTGCAGAAAATACCTGCCAGTGGGGCTTTTCCTTTATAAAACTCTCCCCCTTCCACTTAGGATGAATCCTCTCTCTTAGATCAACAATATCAATATCTGAAGGAAGAGCGGATGGAAGAATAAAATCTTCTGTTAAATAAACCTCCGCCTTTACTCCGCAGAACTGCAGCAACTGCCTTGTCAGCAGGGTGTTAAACTTTAAGAGTGAACGCTCCCCGGAGCATAGAATCTTATAGAGATCATCCTTGTAATAGACAAAGAACGGAGAGTTCATATAAGCCGCCTCCAGAGCACGGGTATGCTTTAAAACCCAATCTTCTGAATAGTCTATCTCAATCTCTGAAATTGGAACCTTATGGGTAAAGTTATCCCCGCCTCTGCTGACGGGGATATTAAGATTCATTTTTCCGTTGGCTGTAAGTATAGTGCAACGGTTTCTGTATGACTGCTTCTGATAGTTCTCGCAAGCCTCAATAAAAGCCTTCCCAAATTTTGCAATTGCCGCAAAATACTCAACCGGAGGCAGATATGCGGAACTAAGAAGACACTGCATTACTCCTCAGCGTTACCGGATCCGGCTCTTACAATACCTCTCTTGCTGGAAGTGATGAAGTCCAGAATGATTCTCTTCTCAGGGCTGTCCGGAAGGGTCTCCTCTGCTTTTTTGCAAGCATCTGAAACGTTCAGTCCACTCTGATAAATCACTCTGTAGACGTCTCTTATACGCTCAATCTGCTCAATTGTAAAGCCCCTTCTGCGCAATCCTACAATGTTGATTCCATAGAAAGAGGTTGGGCGTTTGCCGGCCATTGCAAATGGAGGTATATCCTTGCTGAATGCAGAAGCTCCGGCAATCATAGCATGGCATCCTATGTGAGTAAACTGATGCACTACGGTAGCACCGCCAATAATTGCAAAGTCATCAACCTCAGCCTCTCCGGCCAGACCGGTGTAACTTACAAGAATAACGTTGTTTCCAACCTTGCAGTCATGGGCAAGATGAACGTATGCCATTAAGAGACAGTTGTTTCCAATAATGGTCTTGTTCTTTCCGCTGGCAGCGGTACCGCGGCTTACTGTGCAGTACTCTCTAATCATTACGTTGTCACCTATCTCAACGTAAGACTCTTCTCCCTTAAACTTGAGGTCTTGAGGAATAGCACCAATTACGGCTCCGTTAAAAATTTTGCAGTTGTTGCCTATTTTTACAAAATCGTTGATGCAGGCATACGGACCAATCCAGCAGTTATCTCCAATCTCCACGTGCTCCGCAATAGTTGCAAACGGGCTAATAACCACGTTCTTACCTATCTTTGCATTAGGGTGGACAAATGCGTTTTCCATTGTTTTTGTTTTTGAATTTTACTTGTTCTTAATGACCTGAGCCACCATGTCTCCCTCGCAGGCAACCTGATTACCAACCCAGGCCTTTCCTCTCATACATACCAAAGAGTGTTCCAAAGGCTGTGTGATAACTAGTTTAAATACCACAACATCTCCGGGAACAACCTTGCGGCGGAACTTGAATCCGTCAATCTTTGCAAAATATGTTGAGTATCTTTCAGGTTCGTCTACATTTCTAAGCACCAGAATTCCACCTACTTGTGCCATGGCCTCCACCAGAAGGACTCCCGGAACAACAGGCTCCGTTGGGAAGTGGCCTCTAAAATAGTTCTCATTCACACCAATTGTCTTAATTCCGGTAATTGAATCATCCTCAACACCAATAATTCTGTCCACCATAAGGAACGGAGGACGGTGAGGAAGAAGTTTCTGAATACCGAGAACATCATAAACCGGCTCTGCATCCGGATCATACTTTGGAGCAACAGACAATCTCTGCTTAACTTCCTTAATCTTTTCTATATCCATAATTCAAATCTAAATTCAAATCAAAAAAGGCACAACTATCTACGACCAAACTGCTTGATTGCCAGTGTTCTTAGTTCACGTGCAATGGTTGAGTTAATTGAGTGGCCGCTCTTATATGCTATAACTTTTCCCTTAATTGGATAACCCACCAGTGAGAAATCTCCCAGTACATCTAGCAGTTTGTGTCTTGCACACTCGTTCTGGAAACGGATAGATGTGTGGCTGAGATACCCTTCCGGAACTCTCTCCAACCTCTTTACGTTGAAGACTCCCGCCAGACGGTCCAACTCCTCCTGAGGAACCGGATTCTCCACAATCACAAGGGCGTTATCCAAGTCGCCGCCCTTAATGAGGTTGTTCTTAAAGAGCGGTTCCAGTTCATGGAAGAAAACGAAGGTTCTGCAAGGAGCAATCTCAGTTACGAAGTCTGTATCCTGCTCAAACCTTGCATATTGATTTCCAAGCACTTTGGAGTTAAAATCTATCATTACGTCTATGGAGAAATGGTCATCCGGCAGAACAACCATCTCGCTCCCCTTCTCGTTGCGGCAGACAACCTTGCGGTCCAATACCAGATACTTTCTTGGAGCGTTCTCCTCAACCAGCCCGTCCTTGGAAAAGGCTTCTGCATAATACTTTGCACTGCCGTCCAAAATAGGAACCTCCGGCGCGTCCAGAGTAATGAGTGCGTTATCTATTCCCATTCCGTAGAGTGCCCCCATAAGATGCTCCAGAGTAAGAACCTTTACTCCGTCCTTATCCAACGTTGTTCCTCTGGAAGTTGCACTTACGTAATCCACACAGGCTTCAACCAATGGTGCACTCTCACCAAGGTCTGATCTTCTGAACTTTATACCAAAGTTTGCAGGAGCAGGTTCAACCATCATGTGAACCTTGAGCCCCGTATGGAGCCCCTTCCCCTCAAACTCATATTTATGTTTAAGCGTGTGCTGGTTGGTATACATTAGCGTAGTGGTTTTAGTAATCGTACAAATATACTACTTTTTAGGTGGGTCTGCAAGATGTTTGAACATAACGTGGCAACGGAGGAAGCTGTGCATGTTGAAAGCAGGAATACCCTGGATTCCTTTTTGGCCCTCAGCAGAAGAGATGTTGCCAAAGATGCCGCTCTTTGCATTAATCATAGTTCCGTCACCTATTGTAACGTGGCCGCTTATGCCCACCTGACCGCCAAACTTACAGTTCTTTCCAATCTTTGTACTGCCTGCAATACCGGTCTGTGCGGCAATAACCGTATTCTCTCCAACCTCAACATTGTGAGCAATTTGGATGAGGTTATCCAGTTTCACACCCTTCTTCACGATGGTTGAACCCATAGTGGCACGGTCTACCGTTGTATTGGAGCCTATCTCCACATTGTCCTCAATAACAACGTTTCCGGTCTGAGGAATCTTCTTGTAGGAGCCATCGGGCTGCGGAGCAAAGCCGAATCCGTCTGAACCAATAACCACGTTTGCATGGAGTATGCAGTTGTTACCTACAATACAGCCGTCATAAATTTTTACACCCGGGTAGAGAATAACGTTCTCTCCAATGGTAACATCCTTACCTATATAGACTTGCGGATAAATCTGAGTACCGTTTCCTATCTTTGTCTTGGCGCCCACATAACTGAAGCGTCCAACATAAACCCCCTTCCCTATTTTGCAGGAAAGCGCTCTGTATGAAAGAAATGCACGGCCGCTCTTCTTACTTTTCTTAAGTGAGTTGAGCAAATCCAAAAGAACAGGCACTGTCTCGTATGCGTTTTCTACAACAATAATAGTTGGCTTAACAGGCTGTTCAGGAACAAGGTTGCGGCTCACTATTACCACTCCGGCGTTTGACTGAAGAAGATAATGTGTATACTTTGGATTGGCCAAAAAACAGATATTGTGTGGTTTACCATACTCTATTTTCTGCACTGATGAGACCTTTACTGAAGGGTCTCCTATAATTTCGCCGTTAAAATGCTGTGCAATAACTTCTGCTGATACTTCCATAACTCGTGATTTATGTAAGCGCAAATTTAATAAATAATAGCCAAATTTGGATTTAAGAGATACTTTACATACTTTTGCACGCAGATAAGAGAGAGAGAAAGGGGACCCACAAGGCCCCTTCTTTTGTGCTCAAAGTTCAATTGAAAGTTAAAAAAGTTACAATATGGAAGGTTTAAATTTAGCACAGTTCTTTACCGAATTCAAAGAGGGTAAAGGAATTGACAGGGCAACACTTATGAGCGTTCTGGAGGATATCTTCAGAACCCAGCTTGCCAAGACATACGGCACTGCAGATAACTTTGACATTATCATCAACATAGACAAGGGAGACCTTCAGATCTGGCGTAACCGCAAGATTGTGGAGGAGGTAGAAGATCCTATGTTGGAGATTTCAAAGAAGGAGGTAGATCAGATTGAGCCGGATAACGATTTTGAGATTGGTGAGGATTATTCAGAGGAGGTTCCGCTAAAGAGCTTTGGCAGAAGAGCGGTTTTGAATCTGCGTCAGAACCTCTCCGGCAGAATTATGGATATAGACAAGGCCAACCTCTTTAACCGTTACAAGGATAAGATTGGTGAGATTGTAGTTGGAGAAGTTTACCAGGTTTGGAAGAAGGAGGTATTGGTTAGAGATGAGGCTGATAACGAACTCATTCTCCCTAAGAGTGAGCAGATTCCGTCAGACTACTTCCGCAAGGGAGATTCCGTTAAGGCGGTGGTTGCAAAGGTTGAGATGAAAAACAACACCCCTTCTATCATCCTCTCCAGAACTGCAAGCGTCTTCCTTGAGAGACTCTTTGAGCAGGAGGTTCCTGAGATTTTTGACGGTCTTATCACCATTAAGAAGATTGTCAGAATGCCTGGTGAGAGAGCTAAGGTTGCCGTTGAATCTTACGATGACAGAATTGATCCGGTAGGAGCATGCGTTGGAGTAAAGGGCAGCAGAATCCACGGCATAGTAAGAGAGCTCAGAAATGAGAATATTGATGTAATCAGCTGGACTTCAAATACTCAGCTGCTCATTCAGAGAGCTCTTTCCCCTGCAAAGATTACCACAATTAAAATTAACGAGGAGGAGGGCAAGGTGCTCATCACCATGGACTCTTCACAGGTTTCTCTTGCAGTTGGAAAGAACGGAAGCAACATCCGCCTTGCAGGAATGCTGGTAGGTATGGACATTGAAATCTTCAGAGATGTTCAGAGCAATGATGACGAGGACGTTCTTCTGAGCGCATTCAATGACGAGATAGACCAGTGGGTTATTGACGCTCTGAGAAACGTTGGCTTTGACACAGCAAAGGATGTGCTTTCACGTCCTACTGAGGAGATTATGGAGAGAGCGGACTTAGACCAGGAGACCGTGGAGGATGTTAAGAAGATCCTTCAGGCTGAGTTTGAGGACCCTATGGAAAATTAACAAGAAAAAAACGGAGGTAAAGAATTTATATGGCAGGAATCAGAATTAAAAAAGTACTCACAGACTTCAACATTGGATTGAGCACCCTGGTCAACTTCCTGGAAAAGAAGGGAGTTGAGGTAGATGCCAACCCTAATGCAAAGTTGTCTGACGAGGTCTATGCGCTGGTGAGCAAAGAGTTCCAGACTCAGCAGCAGGTAAAGGAGGATGCCAAAAAGGTGGCTAAGCAGAATGAGAAGAAGATATCAGAGAGCAATAACAAATCATACGAGCTCAAGAAGGAGACATCTGCAGGTGAGAACTTTATAAAGACCTCCGTAGAAGAGAAGAACCCTACTGTTGTAGGTAAGATAGACCTCTCCAAGTTTGAGAAGAAGCCAAAGGCAGAAAAAGAGAAGGAGGAGAAAGTTGAAGAGAAACCTGTGGAGAAGAAACCGGAGCCGGTTGTAGAAGAGCCTAAGAAAGAGAGCGTTAAAGAGGAGACTCCTAAGAAGGAGGAGAAGAAAGAGGTTAAGAAGGCAGAGGAGAAAAAAGAGGCTCCAAAGAGAGAGGAGAAGAGGGTTGAAGAGAAACCTATCGAGAAAAAACCGGAAGAGAGCAACTTTATTGAGACAAAGGTTGAGCAGCTCCAAGGTCCTAAGGATACGGGACTTAGAATAGACATCTCCAAGCTGGAGAGCGGCAAGAAGAAGAGTCCGGAGAGAGGAAAGAGAGAGAGAATTGGCAAGCACACCAAAGAGAAGGTAGATATTAACAAGGAGACTCAGAACAACCGTGCTAAGGAAAAACAGGAGAAGAAGAAAGGCAAGAAGGGCTTCAAACCTATTAGAAATGAGGTAGATGAGGACGAGGTTCAGAAGCAGATAAAGGAGACCTACCAGAGAATGGTTGAGGGTAAGGGAAAGACCAAGGGCTCCAAGTACAGAAGAGAAAAGAGAGAGATTGCTGCAGAGAGACAGGAGGAGGAGATTCAGAAGAGAGAGGCAAGCAGCAACATCCTTAAGGTGACCGAGTTCGTTACCGTTAATGACCTGGCTGTGATGATAGACCAGCCGGTTACCAAGGTGATTGGTGCCTGCATGAATCTGGGTCTTATGGTATCCATAAACCAGAGACTGGATGCAGATGCACTTTCACTGGTTGCAGAGGACTTTGGTTACAAGATTGAGTTTGTAAGCGCTGAGATTCAGGAGGCTATAAAGGAGGAGACTGAGGAGGACAAGCCTGAGGATCTGGTTCCAAGAGCCCCTATCGTTACCGTAATGGGACACGTAGACCACGGTAAGACTTCCCTTTTGGACTACATCCGTCAGTCTAACGTCATTGCAGGTGAGGCCGGAGGAATTACCCAGCACATTGGTGCATACAACGTAAAACTTCCTAACGGAAGACAGATTACGTTCCTGGATACTCCTGGCCACGAGGCTTTTACCGCAATGCGTGCCCGCGGTGCCAAGATGACAGACCTTGCAATAATTATAGTTGCAGCGGATGACGCAGTGATGCCGCAGACCGTTGAGGCTATCAACCACGCACAGGCAGCAGGCGTTCCTATGATCTTTGCAATCAACAAGATAGATAAGCCTGGCGCTATGCCGGACAAGATCCGTGAGCAGCTCAGCCAGATGAACATTCTGGTTGAGGACTGGGGTGGAAAATACCAGTGCCAGGAGATCTCCGCAAAGAAGGGAATTGGAGTATCAGACCTTCTGGACAAAGTGCTCCTTGAGGCTGATATGCTGGATCTTAAGGCCAACCCTAACAAGAAGGCCGTTGGTACCGTAATTGAGTCTTCACTGGATAAAGGTAGAGGTTACCTTGCTACCCTGCTGGTTCAGGGAGGTACTCTCCACACCGGAGATATTATGCTCTCCGGAATGTACACCGGTAAGGTTAAGGCAATGTTCAATGAGAGAGGTCAGAAGATTCAGAGCGCAGGCCCTTCAGTTCCTGTTTCAGTTCTGGGACTTAACGGTGCACCTCAGGCAGGTGATACCTTCAACATCTTTGAGAATGAGAGAGATGCCCGCGAGCTTGCTAACAAGAGAGAGCAACTCCTTAGAATTCAGGGACTCAGAACCCAGAAACACATCACTCTGGAGGAATTGGGAAGACGTATTGCAATTGGCAACTTCAAGGAACTCAACATTATTGTAAAGGGAGACGTAGACGGCTCAATAGAGGCTCTCTCAGATTCACTCATCAAACTCTCTACAGAAGAGGTTAGAGTGAATGTCATCCACAAGGCTGTTGGAGAGATTTCAGAGTCTGACGTTCTGCTTGCAGAGGCTTCAGAGGCCATCATCATTGGATTCCAGGTAAGACCTTCTATGAACGCCCGCAAGATGGCAGAGAAGGAGGAGATAGAAATCCGCTTGTACTCAGTCATCTACGATGCCATCAACGAGGTCAAGAGCGGTATTGAAGGTATGCTTGCACCGGTGGAGAAGGAGGTTGTTACCTCAACTCTGGAGGTTAGACAGACCTTCAAGATATCCAAGGTTGGAACCATTGCAGGATGTATGGTTAAGGAGGGTAAGATTACCAGAACCTCCAAGATCAGAGTCATCAGAGATGGTATCGTTGTTAAGGAAGGCGTGCTTGCCTCACTTAAGAGAGGTAAGGATGACGTTAAGGATGTCTCCGCCGGCTACGATTGCGGTGTTGGCATTGAGAACTTCAATGATATCAAAGAGGGTGACGTTATTGAGGCTTACAAGATAGAGGAAATAAAGCGCACCCTCTAACGGTCTCTAGCCATCACGATAATACTGTTTGCAACTCTTCTGGTGCCTTTGTGATCGAACTTATTATTGTCTGACGGATAGTTGATGACGCCCTCCTTGGCGGTCCAGAGCGTTGAAGAGCCGCCGCCGTCCAGATTGACTGCAGAACGGCAACCCTTGCCGCCATCCATTGAGAGCAGGAACTGCTGTACTTCATCCAGGGTCATACCCTCAGCGTTGCCCTTGTGGCGGCCATCTATAACCATCAGACCTACAAGCCCTTCACGGGTTACAAAGATTACGCTTCTTGGGTGACGTTTATTAGAGAAGCCCTTGTAAATCTCCATCTCAACTGCCTTTCCGTTATCTATAAGTACTGGCATTGCGGCCATAACTGAGATGCCGTTTGAATTAACGTCAGTTGCATTTGCCGGCTGAAAAACTCCTACCTGCATAAGCCCCTTCTGGGCGGCAGCCTCTTTGTACTGGTTCTCTAACTCCTTGTTCCAAGGGATGGTAGAGAGCTTGCCCTTCCTAATGAGAACCGCTCCCGTGGCCCTTCTCTGCATATCCTTTCCAACGGTTGTATCTGCAACCACACCATCTATCTGCATATAGCAAACTGAGTTCCCCTTCCTCATATTGTAGAAGGTTCCGTTAATTGCAGCAACTGCGCCCAGTTCCTCAGCTAACTTGTCTGTCTTTGCCATTCCGTTATGGCTCAGCACCTTAAAGGTGTACTTTGAAGGATCAAACTCCAGGATTGAGATACTCTGAGGAGCCCCAAAGATAGAGTCCTTTATGGTGTAACAAACCATGCCCTCCGAGAGAACCTCTCTTGTTGCCTTGTTGGAAGATGTGTAGTAACTTGCAGTGTGTGAAGCCACTCCGCATGATACAAGCAGCAGCCCCACCATCCCCATTAACAGAAAACGAAATCTTTTTATACTCATTGTTTTAACTTAATTATCTCTCCTTCAGAGCCCTACTCTGTAATCTCCTCAAGGTTGACAACGGCTTTGTAAAGCAGTTTGGAGATAACACGCAATATGATTACCAAAAGGATAATTACAATCAAAGAGACTATCAAAAAAATTCTGGAGGCAGCAGCACTGCGAACGGCAACAAGAGTGTAATCCTCTGAAAGAGCCTTAATTATCTTCTTGTTATTATAGGCGGAAGCACTCCATTTACGCAGTATCTGAGCACTCCTAATGTAGGTTGCTCCTCCGTTTGAACGGTTAAAGGTGATAACGGTTTTGTAATCTGAATAAACTATATCAAACGGAAGCACTTTGCTCTCATCATAATGAGTTTCATAGATGTCTGAAAGTTTCTCTTTTTCAACGGCATCTGCAATCGGTTTAACAAGAGCCAGAGTCTGTTCTTCCGTAAGTGCACTTACAAGGAATACCTCAGCTTTGTGAAGGTCCGTATCTAAAGAATCCGCAAGGTTTTTCAATTTGCTAAGATCCTCTTCCGTAATTGTAGAAGCGTCATAAACAGAGACCATTATAATAGGACCGGGGGTTGAGAGAACACTCTGTGTCACATCCTCTCCGGAAGCATCCTTAAGAAGGAAACTCATCCGTTTTGCATACTTCTCGCTTCCCTCAATTACTGTGGAGATGGTCTTTTCATACTTCCAAGTGGAGTCTGGAAGATGCTTTAAATCAAACTTTTGCATCTTACCCTCTTTGGAGTAGAGAATCTCCGTTTTGTACTTTACCAGTGCTGTTGTATCTGACACCATAAGATCTCTTCCCGGACGGAAATCTGTAAGGTCTGCCGGTGGAAGTCTCTTAAGAGCGTAAACGGAGAGCGCAACAATTGCGGCGGTATAGGCAAAGATGTATGCCAACTCCCAGAACCAGTTGGCAATAGGACGGGCCTTCTTTCTGTTGAGATATAGGAAGAGTGCCAATGCACTGAGCACCACGTTCTTAATGAATGAAGGCCAAGGCTCCAGTTTAATGACCTCTCCAAAGCAGCCGCAGTCTGATACCTTTCCCGTAAGAGCGGAGACAAAGGTTACAACCAAAAAGAAGAGAGAGAGCAAAAGTGCAACGAGGGAGAAGAAGCGGAACTTGATAACCTTAAGAACGCAGACACCGGTCAAAAACTCTACGGCACAGAGCGCTACGGCAATCCAGGTGGCATAGGTCCCAAAGCCGGTTCCCAGATAGGCCTGAGCGTACTCATTGACTTTCAGAGCGGTACCTATAGGGTCCACAGCCTTTAGGAATCCGGAAACTATGAAGACGATTCCTACAATGTACCTTGCTATGAACCTAAGAGCTTTCACTTTAAATAATTAATTTCTCTTTTTATGAGCTCAAAGATTTCATCCGGAGAGAGCATCTTGCCATCTGCTCCTCTGCAATCCACCCTCTTAAAGCTGGCGTCTCTCTTACACTCTGAGAGATAGACGTTTCTTACGCCCTCCTGGAAGGAGATCTTCTCCTCGTGAATATCTCTTTTGCCCTCCAGATAATCTCTGCCGCTGTCTTCAGAGCGGGAAGAGGCAAGACGCTGAGCCACAAAATCTATAGGGACATCCAGGAAGATGTTTACATCCGGTTTAGGAATCTTATAAAACTCAAACTCCAGGTTAAGTATCCAGTCTCTGAGCTCCTCCCTCTTCTTTTCATCCTCCACCTTTGAACACTGATATGCTATGTTGGAGTAGACGTAACGGTCCAAAAGAACCACAGCACCGCTCTCCATTTTACGGCGTATCTCCTCTGCAGCATCCTTACGGTCAAGGGCATAGAGAAGCGCTACAAGTTGAGGGTGAACCTGGTTGAGGTCTCCGAAGTCTCCCCTTAAGAAACTTGCAATCAGATCTCCGTAAACGGGAGCCTCATAGCGTGGAAAATGAAGATATTCAAGAGAATGTCCACTCTTAAGAATGAACTCTTTAAGCATCTTAACCTGGGTGCTCTTTCCGGCACCGTCCAGTCCTTCTATAACAATCAGCATAAAAATACAACTAAAAGAGACAATCCTTATATTTGCCTCACAAGGCAAATTTAACAAATTATGGAACAACAACGGCCCCAAGTGATGGGGATCATCAACATAAATAACGAATCCTTCTTCTCTAAAAGCAGGGTTCTCTCCCCAAAAAAGGTGGCAGAGCGCTTTTTGCAGATGGCAGAGGAGGGTGCGGATTATGTAGATTTTGGAGCCTGTTCTACCAAGCCGGGCAGCACTCCCGTCTCTGAGGCTCAGGAGATTGAGTACCTTCAAAAACCGCTGAAACAGATCGCGGAGCTGATGGAAGAGAGAGGGAGAGAGAAGCTGCCGCAGATCTCCATAGATACCTTCAGGAGCGAGGTGGTAAAGATGGCCTACTCCATTATAGGCCCCTTTACGGTGAACGACATCTCCGCCGGAGAGGATGATTCTCAGATGCTTAAGACTGTCTCTGAGCTCAACCTGCCTTATATCGCGATGCACAAAAGGGGCACCCCTTCCACGATGGGTTCACTCACAGAGTACCCTAACGGCGTTGTAAATGAGGTGGTTGACTATTTTAAGGCCTTCTCAAAAAAGGCGGAGAAGGCAGGTGTTAAGGAGTGGATTCTGGACCCCGGGTTCGGCTTTGCAAAAACCATTGAGCAGAACTATCAGTTGCTCTCCTCCCTGGAGAAGTTCAAGCCTCTGGGCAAAAAGATTCTTGTGGGAATCTCCCGTAAGTCTATGATTTACAAACTACTGAACATCACTCCTGAGGAGGCTCTGCCGGCAACCTGCGCCCTCAACTTTATGGCCCTTACAAAGGGAGCGGACATACTCCGCGTTCACGATGTAAAAGAGGCTATCCAATGCGTTAAAATGTATAATCAGATTTGCTAAATTTGCGGCGGCAATTAAAATCCACGTTATGAAAAACTCAAAGACAGATTCAACCAGAGAGAACTATTCTGCACTAACCGCAGTATCACCTATAGACGGCCGTTACCGCAGCAAGGTAGCCCAACTTTCAGATTACTTTTCCGAGTATGCGCTTATAAAATACCGCGTCAGGGTTGAGATTGAGTATTTCATAGCACTTTGCAATATCCCGCTTCCTCAGCTTAAAGGCTTCAGTAAGAGCAATTTCCCAAAGCTGCGCAAGATTTACCAGGAACTTACCGTAGAGCAGGCAGCACGTATTAAGGATATTGAGAAGATTACAAATCACGATGTTAAAGCCGTTGAGTACTTCATAAAGGAGGAGTTTGAGAAGCTGAAAATCAGCAAATTCAGTGAGTTTGTACACTTTGGCCTCACCTCTCAGGACATAAACAACACCGCAACTCCGCTCTCCCTTAAAGAGGGTGTAGAGCAGGTCTATATGCCTCAACTTTTGGATGTTATAGAGATTATGGAGGGCTATGCCAAAGAGTGGAAAGATGTCCCGATGCTGGCTCACACTCACGGACAGCCTGCCTCCCCTACCCGTCTGGGCAAGGAGATAAAGGTATTCACAGCCCGTCTGAAGGAGCAGCTAAGACTCTTGGCCACAGTGCCATACTCATCCAAGTTCGGAGGCGCTACCGGCAACTTCAACGCCCACACAGTTGCCTACCCGGGCATAGATTGGAACAGGTTTGCCAAGGATTTCCAGATGAAGAGCTTTGGGCTTAAGAGGTCCTACCCTACCACCCAGATAGAGCACTATGACAACCTTGCCGCTCTCTTTGACAACCTCAAGAGAATCAACACTATACTTATTGATTTCTCTCGCGATGTATGGACTTACATCTCAATGGAGTACTTCAAACAGAAGATTAAGGCGGGAGAGGTTGGCTCATCTGCTATGCCTCACAAGGTGAACCCAATAGACTTTGAGAACGCAGAGGGCAACCTGGGAGTTGCAAATGCAATCTTTAACCACCTGAGCGGAAAGCTCCCTATCTCCAGAATGCAGAGAGACCTTACGGACTCCACCGTGCTGAGAAACGTAGGTGTTCCTATTGCCCACTCAATCATAGCGTTAGCCTCACTTAAGAAGGGTCTTGGCAAACTGATTCTCAACAGGGAAAAGTTGGAGAAAGACTTGGAAGAGAACTGGGCAGTTGTTGCAGAGGGTATCCAGACCATCCTCCGCAGAGAGGGCTATCCTCATCCGTATGAGGCACTTAAGGAGCTTACAAGAGTGAACACAAAGGTTACAAAGGAATCCATCGCGGAGTTCATAAAGGGCCTCAACGTTCCGGAAAAGATTAAGAAAGAGCTTCTTAAGATCACCCCGCAGAATTATACCGGGCGGTAACTATTTAGAATCCTCAATAACATAGATATCCTCTCCCGCTTCATGGAAGAGGTACTCTTCACGTGCAAACTTCTCCAGTGAGTCTTTGTTGGAAGTGAGCTCTTTAAGCTTCTCTTCCGTCTGCTTAATCTCATTCTGGAAGTAAACCTTCTGACGGTTCTGATCCGCCAGCTGACGCAGGTCTCTGTACCAGACAATCAGGTTGTTGGTATCCAGAAAGAATATCCACACAAGAAAAGCCACGGTAACAAGAAAGTACTTATTCTTTACCACTTTGAAGATTTGTTTGAAAACAGGCTTTTCAGATATGTTTTAAATATGCTCACTGCGTGATTTTTTTCTTAATTTTGCGCGTTCAACTGCACAAATTTAATAATTAAAATGAAACCAACACTTCTTATTATGGCTGCCGGAATGGGTAGCAGGTATGGTGGACTCAAACAACTTGACGGAGTAGGCCCTAAAGGTGAGACAATTATGGATTATTCAATCTATGATGCAATTGAGAGCGGGTTTGAAGATGTTGTCTTTGTAGTCAGAAAGAAATTCCAGCAGGAGTTTGAGGAGAAGGTAGCCTCCAAGTACGACGGAAAAATCAAATACACAATAGTTACTCAGGAGCCGGATGATCTTCCGGTAGTCTTCATGCCTAAGCAGAAGAGAGAGAAACCGTGGGGAACAGGTCAGGCGGTTCTGGCTGCTAAAGATGTGATTACAAAACCTTTTGCTGTAATCAACTCAGATGACTTCTACGGCAGAGATGCCTTTAAGTGCCTTGCAGACCACCTGAGCCATCTCACTCCAAAGGATAAGGGAAACTTCTGTATGATAGGATTTTACCTTAACAACACCCTTTCAGATTCCGGAAGCGTTTCCAGAGGAATCTGCTCTACAGATAATTACGGCAATCTGACAAAGGTTGAGGAGCATTCCAACATCCGCAGAGAGGGAGATAAAATCCTGGGAGAGGGTATGGACGGCGTGGAGAAGGAACTTCCTCTAAATAGCTGTACCTCAATGAATATGTGGGGCTTTACCCTGGATTACATGCAGGATTCAGAGAAGCAGTTTAAAGAGTTCCTCCGCCACAACCTGGAGGATCCTAAGAAGGAGTTCTATGTTCCTTCTGCAGTAAGCCACATGATAGATGAAGGAAAGGCAAACGTTAAGGTTATCCCAACACCATCTACCTGGTTTGGAGTAACTTATCACGAGGATAGAGAAAAGGTTGTTGAGAAACTGAAGGAGATGACCAATGAGGGTATCTATCCTTCCCCTTTGTTCAGGTAATTTACTGCCGCTTAAACGGCAATAATTCAGACATATATGATAAACATTTTCAGTAAGCCAAAATACTACGTTCCAAATCTGGGTCAATCTTGGCTGATTACCCTGGTGTTTGTTATAGGCGCAACTCTTCTGGGATATTTCTTTCTGGTTGCAATTTCACTGTTCATTCCTGGAATGACCATTAAAAACGCAACAACATACTCGCTCTCATTGACTTATATTGTTCAGATGATATTCCCCATTTTCTTCATCTGGCTTATGGGATACAATAAGAGTAAAGACCCTATGGTGCAGCCTATCAAGATAGACAAGCCTCACATAGGAAAGTTTAACTTCCTCACTTTGGGCCTTATACTTCTGTTTCTGACTCTTGGTATGGGATATTTCCTGGATCCTGTTTCCGATTTGTTCACTATGCCGGACACATTCAAGGAGATGTTTGCAAAGATGAAGGGAGATTATTGGGACACATTAATTTCTGCCGCAGTTATGGCCCCTTTGTGTGAAGAGTTCATACTCCGCGGAACTATGGAAAGAGGAATGCTTGCCCATTATAAGCCACAGAAAGCAATCCTCTGGTCTGCATTCATATTCGGGCTTATTCACTTGAATCCCTGGCAGTTCTTCAATGCATTTTTGATTGGAATTCTGCTGGGTTGGATATACTACAGAACTCACAGTATCTGGGCGGTAATATTCATCCACTTTGTAAACAACTTCTACTCTGTAATAACCGTAAAACTCTTTCCTTCAGTGGATTTGGAACTCACTTCCAGAGAGAACTACGCTGCAATGTTCGGCAGTGACATCTATTACTGGATATTGATGATTGCCGGCGGAATCATAAGCGCCATTTGCATTTACATACTAAACAAGAACCTTCCTAAGGAGCCTCAGAGTTTCAAATTTGAAAACCGTTTGATAGCATGAAAAAGATATACCCTCTTCTCTTTAAGGAGAGCTGCACGGAAAACAGCGTAGCGCTCAACGGATTTCTACAGGAGAACACCCTGGATGAAATCATAGAGACCTACCTTGGCAACCTGCTGGGAGACAATGTATTCACCTTCTTCCAGGGCAACTTCCCTATCTCCGTGGAGATAAAGAGAGAGATGCAGAGAACCCCAATAAAGGTCTCTCCCAACAACGATCTCTCTCTCCAGAGATACGAGTGCTGGGGAAAGGAGAGAATGATTTACATCATCTCCGCCAAGAAGGATTCCTCCATGTACATAGGCTTTCAGAAAAGTCTCACCGCTACTGAGTTATATGAGAAGTGCCAGAAGGGAATCATACTTGGTGCAATGAACGAGATTGAGCCTGAGGAGGGTGAGACCTTCTACATCCGTCCGGGCGTTCCCTTCTCCATTGGCCCCGGAATCAAATACCTGGAACTCTCTCAGAACTCACCGGTTGAATTCAACATAGAGAATATGGAGCAGATGGTAGAGGCGTTAGATTTTATCAAACTGGAAGCCTCTGTTCCTGAGTATATTGCACCGGAGGAGTGCCTCTTCAGAATGGAGAGAGTTGCCATCACAAAACCGCAGACCATTGCTCCGGACCAGACGGAGAGTTTCATGATAGTTGTAAACCTGGACAACCAGACATCTCTTAAGACCAAAGAGTTACAGAGTCCTAAGGAGAACACTCCGGAGAACTGGCTGCTTTTGGAGAATAACGATGTTGCTCTTATTCCTCACGATATTTCAGAACTGGTTATTGCTCCTGCACAGGAGGGAGAGAACCCAACCAGCTCATTCTTAAGAATCTATATGAGCAACATCCCCGCCCCTCCAAAGGAAGAGGAAGAAGATGACCACGATGAAAACTGTGATTGCGGCCACCACCACCATCACGATGACTTCTTGAATTAGAGCATTATGGAGAGCGTCAGAATAGATAAATATCTATGGGCCATAAGGGTCTTCAAGACAAGAAGCGAAGCTGCGGAAGCTTGCCGCAGCGGCAAAGTCTATGTTAACGGCGCTCAGGCAAAATCCTCCAGAGACGTTAAGAAATCTGACTCCATAGAGGTGCGCAAAGGGGCCGTCCACTACAAGTATCTGGTTGTTGAGCCTATAGACAAACGCCAGGGAGCCAAGATGGTAGAGCAATACGCCACAAATGTCACTCCGCAGAGCGAACTAGACAAACTTGTTGCTCCGGTGGAGACAATCTTCCTCAAAAGAGAACGTGGAAGCGGACGCCCAACCAAACGTGAACGCAGAGAAATAGACCGTCTGATGGACGGCTTCTAATCGACGGCTTTTTGAGCAGCCTCGGCGGCGGCCTTCTTGGCGGCCTCGGCTTCAGCGGCGGCGGCAGCCTTCTTTGGATCCGTGTTGCAGATGTTCATTGCACGGTCTGCACCCATAAAGGTGAAGTCCTTAACGCCTTGAGCGGTCCTCTTAAGAACTTCCTGGAGCACCTCAAGCTCCTCCTTATCAAACTCGCTCAAGACATAATCTATCTGGGCACCCTTAGGGAAGTTGTTCCCAATGCCCACCCTAATACGGCAATAGTCTGAGGTGCCGAGAGTTTCATTGATATTGGCCAGACCATTGTGACCACCGTCGCTCCCCTTCTTACGCATACGGACGGTACCCACAGGGAGTGCGAGGTCATCACAGATGATAACCACATGGTCCAGAGGGATGTTCTCCGCCTGCATCCAGTAGTTTACGGCCTTTCCGCTGAGATTCATATAGGTTGAAGGCTTTAGCAGAAGAAGATGGCTGCCACGGTAGGTTATCTCCGCGGTGCTTCCCAACCTATCTGAAGAAAAAACGGTGCCGGACCCCTCAGCGAGTGAGTCCAGCACCATAAAGCCGATATTATGGCGAGTTCCTTTATACTCAGCGCCTATGTTTCCAAGGCCTACTATGAGATATTTGCCCGCCATAATGTGGATGTTAGAATGTTACTTCTTCTCCTCTGCAGGTTTCTCTGCTGCGGAAGGAGCTGCCTCAGTAGTGGCTGCAGCAGCTGCTGCAACGGCGCGAGTGTGTTTAATCTCGCAAACCATAAGCTTCTTAGGAGAAGCAATCTTGCAACCCTCAACGTTAAGTTCGCCGGCGTAGATGGCTTTACCTACTGAAAGATTGGTAATGTCTACATCTATCTGATCCGGAAGCTTATCCATAGGACCGCAAATCTTAACCTTTCTAACGCCTATTCTAAGACGTCCACCCTGCTTAACACCCTCAGCATTACCAAAAATGTTTACAGGAACTGCTATCTCAACTGGCTTGCTCTCAGAAATTGCAAGGAAGTCAATGTGGATTGCGTTGTCTGTAATTGGGTCATACTGAGCATCGTGAAGAATGCAAGGATGAACCTCACCATTAAGCTCAATGTGAATGATATAAGACTTAGGGGTGTCAGTTATCTTTTTGATATCTGAAAGTGGAATTGCGATATCCAGATGCTGGGTACCGTTTCCGTAAATGATGCAAGGAACGTTTCCTGCTCTGCGAATCTTCTTAAGATCCTGCTTTGTGCCGATTGTTCTAGCCTCGGCCTTAAGTGTAATTGTCTGCATTTTAATACTTTTTAAGTGTTACTCAGTCCGGACTTTCCGGACCCCATTGCACCGAGTCCAAACCCGTTGGACTTTTAGCGGCGCAAATATAGAAATTAAATTGGGATTACAAAAAATTAGCTTATCTTTGTTAAGCACCAAAACAGACAATTATGGTTAAGAAATTCAGATGTACAGTATGTGGATATATCCACGAAGGCAATGAGGCTCCAGAGAGATGCCCTCAGTGCAAAGCTCCTAGGGAGAAATTCGTAGAGGTAGCTGCAGAGGCTAACAAAGGATGGGCAGACGAGCACGTTATTGGCGTAGCAAAGGGTTGCGATCCTGAAATCTGGGAGGGCCTTAAGGCTAACTTTATGGGTGAATGTACAGAGGTTGGTATGTATCTGGCTATGAGCCGCCAGGCAGACCGCGAGGGTTACCCGGAGGTTGCAGACGCTTTCCGCAGATATGCCTTTGAAGAGGCAGATCACGCTGCAAGATTCTGCGAACTCATTGGCGAGATGGTATGGGATACCAAGACCAACCTTGAGAAGAGAATTGAGGCTGAAAGAGGCGCTTGCGAGGGCAAGAAGAGAATTGCCACCAAAGCAAAGCAGCTCAATCTGGACGCCATTCATGACACCGTTCACGAGATGTGCAAAGACGAGGCACGTCACGGACAGGGCTTTGAGGGTCTGTACAACAGACTCTTTAAGAAATAGTTATTCTGCTGCAGGTAGAATCATCTGCACAGCTTGATTCCAATCGTATTTCTGGTAATAGCTGTCCAGCGTAGTGTTTGCAGGCTTTGGAATGTAAGTTCCCAGACCTGAAAACTTGGCCGGATCTATTACCAGATCTATTATTTTGCCGGTTGTATACTTGGCGGTTACCGCCTTCTCCAACGCTGCGGTAAATGGAGCCGTCTCAGTAGCACCGCAAAGGTTTACCATAAAATCATTCAAATCCCAGAACCAGTGCCTGTCATAACGGAAGTAGCGCTGAATATTGTTCAAATCTACTGAAGGAATAGCATCTCTGTGTGCTGCAAAGAGTTTTTTGGCCTCCGCTGCAACTTCCGTCAGTTCAGATGTTTTGACCGTTGCAATCGTAACTGAGTGAAAATCTCCTGTTTTAGAGTTGTAGTAATCAAAGATATTCTTTGCAATGCCGTTATAGTCAAACGCGCACATCTTCTCAACAACCGTTGAGTAAGGGTATCCGTCCGTAAGTATCTCAGCCGCAGAGGCTATGAAGTAATCACAGTAATTCCTGAGCTGATAAGCCACCTCAATGTCACCCATAAGGCAGGCATCAAAGGCTATGAAGTTAAAGTGCATTTCCGCCGCCTTAATTGCCTCCTCAATATCAAAGATGCTCATCTCCACACCCTTCTCCTCACCAAAAGACTTGACCATATGCTTATAAGGATCTACGCCCCCCGGAGCAGGTGCCCAAGGATAACGTCTGAAGGTCTCTCCCTCTTTTGGAGCAGATGATTCTACCGTATTGTAGTAACCAACAGGAAGCCAACCTGTTCCGTGAGACCACATTACCAACGCCCACTCGTTGGCAGGAGTCATGGTCTTTGCAATCTTAAGCACGGAAGTCAAAGCATTCTTGGTGCAGGAGTTCATATAACCGAACCGGTAAATGGTATCCGTGCAGACCTTTCCGCCCTCATCCTTGTAAACGTTTACAAGCAGCGGAAGGGTATCCTTCATTGCGTAAGTTTCCAGATTGAAATTGTTGCAGTAGAGAAGAAGATTTCCGTCAGATGGAACATATCCGTTAACTATCTTCTTAATGTTTAAAGCGGCATCTGCAAAAAGGTTGTTATTGCTTGCAAAATAGAAGAGTATGGTCTTTGCCTTTGTAGGAAAGACGGGCTCTTTAGGGGTAACTTTTGAGCAGGAGAGCAGTGCAAAGAGTGAAAGAATGCAGAGCGCAGCAGCCGTGTTAAAAAAAATCTTCCTCATAACCAGAGACAAAATTACAATTTTTTGGTTTAACAAAATACGGACCGCATCTGCTACTTATTTATTAAATTTGTCTCAGATAGCCCCAAAGGCATAACCTGCAAACCTTATAATTATGGAAAATAAAAAAACGACCCCATCCCCGGAAGAGTCAATAGGCTCATCAGTAAGACAATACGTCAATATGCAGATAGACCGCTTTGCGCTCAAAGGAGCGGAAAAGATGTCCTGGTTCACCAACAAAGTGATTGTCACGTTGATTTTCATTGTCTCCGCCATGGTTCTATTCCTTTTGCTCTGTTTTGCCCTCTCCTACTTCTTTGGAGAATTGCTGGGCAGCACCGCTTTGGGCTTTCTCTGTACCGCCGGTATTGTCCTGATAGTCATATTGATTGTCTTCCTTCTGCGCAAGAAGCTATTTGCCAACCAGATGGCCAGGATGTACACCAAGCTGTTGCTTGGAGATGAGGGAGTAAAAAATATGGATGAACTCAAGGTTAAAGAGCAGATTATTGAGGCAAGGATTGAGAGCAAGGAGGAGGTAATTGTGGCTGAATACCACGCCTTTAAGGGAATGATCAATCCAAAGAACTGGATAAACTCAATAAAGGAGCACTTCACAGGAAAGAGAGCAGCAAAGGAGGAAGAACAAGAGCACACCGCTCACACCGCTCATACAGAGGCAAAAACAGCCGCCCATTCAACAAAAAAGAGTGAAAGCTCATCTCACAAAAAGGGCGAAAACTATCAGGAAAATCAATGGTAAAAAAGAACAATATGAAAAGTTTTAAAGTAATGATTATGATTTCAATGGCAGCTCTGGCAATGGCAGGTTGCTCTAACGATAAAAAAGAGAATGCAGACGAGAAGTTCACCTACATTGTAGACGAGTTTGCAGACTTGCAGATTTTAAGATATCAGATTCCGGATTGGGACTCTCTGAGTTTCAACAACAAAGCCTTCCTCTACTACACATCTGAGGCGGCAAAATGCGGAAGAGACATTATGTTTGACCAGATGGGAAAATACAACCTTCAGATCCGCAAGATGTTGGAGAAAATCATTGAGTGTAAGAAGATTGAGCAGAAGGGAGAGGAGTGGGAGAAGTTCCTGGTTTACGCCAAGAGAGTCTTCTTCTCCAACGGTATCTACCACCACTATGCAGAGGAGAAATTCATTCCTGAGTGCTCGTTTGACTACTTCAAATCTCTGATGGAAAAGAGCGGCCAGGGAGAGCTTTGCAAAGAGTTGCTTGGAGTAATCTTTGATCCTAATATTCTGCCTTTTAGAAGATGCAATGATACCCGCTTGGACCTTGTCAGCAACTCCGCTGTAAACTTCTATGAGGGCAACCTTACAGATGCTCTTGTTAATGATTTTTATGAGAAGATGGAAGACCCTAAAGATCCTCATCCAATCTCCTATGGCCTTAACAGCAAGCTGGTTATGAAGGAAGACGGCACCATTGAGGAGCAGGTTTGGAAAGTGGGAGGTCTTTACTCCAAATCTATCGAGAAGATTATAGAGAATCTGGAGAAGGCAAAGGAGTTTGCAGAGACAGAGGGGCAGAAAAAGACCATTGAGCTGCTTGTAAAGTACTATACCACAGGTGATCTCAGAGATTGGGATGCATACAACATTCAGTGGGTGAATGATGGTGCTAAGGTTGTGGATTTCACCAACGGCTTCATTGAGGATTATGATGACCCGCTGGGAAGAAAGGCTACCTGGGAGGGAATTGCCAACTTCAAGGACCTTGCAGCCAGCCGCCGTACAGAGGCTATAAGTTCTGAGGCTCAGTGGTTTGAAGATAACTCTCCGGTAGACAAGCGCTTTAAGAAGGAGAACGTTAAGGGTGTAAGTGCAAAGGTTATCAACGTTACCGCACTGGGCGGAGCCTGCTACCCTTCCACCCCTATCGGAATCAACCTCCCTAACGCCAACTGGATTAGAAAGGAGTACGGCTCCAAGTCTGTGACCATCAACAACATCACAGAGGCTTACGATAAGGCTGCAGATGAGATGCCTAAGAGCATACTTACAGAGTTCGCCTGGGATCAGGATGAGATTGACATGTGCAAAAAGTACGGCGTAATCACAGACAACCTTCACACAGACCTTCACGAGTGCCTCGGACACGCTTCAGGTCAGCTGCTTAAGGGCGTGAAGGAGAACGCATTAAAGGAGTTCAACTCCGCTCTTGAGGAGGCTAGAGCAGACCTCTTTGCTCTCTACTATCTTGCAGATCCTAAGCTTTTTGAGATGGGTCTGGTGCCTGACAAGGATGCCTACAAGGCTGAGTATATGAGTTATATCCGCAACGGTCTCTTCACACAGTTCACCAGAATTGAACTTGGCAAAAAGAACACCGAGGCCCACATGCAGGATCGTAAACTCATAGCTGAGTGGGTGTTTGAGAAGGGTGCAAAGGATAACGTCATTGAGAAGAGAACCAGAGATGGCAAGACCTACTTTGTAATCAATGACTTTGAAAAACTCCGCTCTCTCTTTGGAGAACTTCTTAAAGAGATTCAGAGAATCAAGTCTGAGGGAGATTACAAAGCCGGTAAGAAACTCATTGAAACTTACGCAGTTGACATAGACCCTACCCTCCACAAAGAGGTGCTTGAGCGCTACGCCGCCCTCAATCTCAAACCTTACAAGGGCTTCATCAACCCGGATATTGTTCCGGTTGTAGAGAAGGGTAAAGTTGTTGACTACAAGGTTGTTTACAACAACGATTACCTCAAGCAGATGCTTGAGTACGGCAAAAAGTATTCATTTGAATAGTGAAGATTCAAAAAACAAACGCAGCGAGAATCCTGGACAGAGAGAAGATCCCCTACACACTGATACCCTATCAGGTGGATGAGGAACATCTGGATGCAATCCACGTATCAGAGCAGTTGGGTGAAGATTGCAGTACCGTATTCAAAACCCTGGTACTCAAGGGAGACCGCACAGGATTCTTCGTTTGCGTTGTGCCTGCAGATAAAGAGATAGACCTCAAGATGGCCGCCAAAGCCTCCGGCAACAAGAGCTGCAACCTTATCCACATGAAAGAGTTGCTCCCCACAACCGGCTACATCAGAGGCGGTTGCTCCCCTATCGGCATGAAGAAACAGTTCCCCACTTTCATCCACTCCACCTGCCTAACCAAAGAGTTTATCTACGTCAGCGCCGGCATCCGCGGCCTTCAATTCCGCATCACCCCACAGCACCTCCTCCTCGCCACCCACGCCACCCCTTGCCCGCTCTTCTAGCCCCCTGGCTAGAGAAGCTCCAAGGCAATGTATGCACAGGCTTCAGCATCTGCCAGTGCATGATGGTGATTATTAAGGTTGTAACCGCAGGCAGAGGCTACAGTGTGAAGTTGATGGTTTGACAAATGAGGAAGCATTTTTCTTGCGGCTGCAAGAGTGTCAAAAAACTCATAATCCGGGTAATCCATCTGATAGACTCTAAAAACTGCTTTAAGACATCCCTCATCAAACATCTTATTATGAGCCACTAACGGCAGCCCTTCAATCATAGGCTCTATCTTTGCCCAAACATGCGGGAATACAGGTGCATCATCAGTATCCTCACAGCAAAGACCATGAACTTGTGAGCACCAAAAGTTGTAATAGTTTGGTTCTGGCTGAATTAGAGAGTAGAAAGAATCTACAATCTCTCCATCACGTACTATAACAACACCAACAGAGCACACTGAAGAGCGCTCATTATTAGCAGTTTCAAAGTCTATTGCAGCAAAATTTTTCATTTCATCGTCTTAATTGCAACTCCTAGTTCATTTACGGAACTGCAAGTTAATATGGCACTTACGCTTTACGTAACTTCCATGTAATGCTGGCGTTGGGCGGGGGTGAGTTTCTCGATGGCGTAACGGAGCATGGTACGGGGCATGGAGGAGCCGTGGAGGTCCAAAAAGGCAAGGAGTGCCTTCTCGTCTTTCTTGCCGGCTTCTCTGAGCAGCCACCCTACCGCCTTGTGAATCAGGTCATGAGGATGGTCGAGAAGTATGAGGGCAATGTTGAAAGTGTCCTGGGTTTCTCCGCCTCTGATGAAGGCCATTGTGGAGACCATCCCTATTCTCTGTTCCCACAGGGTTTTACCATTCTTTGCAAGATCATAGAGGAGTTTGCGGTCTTTGTTTTTGAGGTACTCACCAAGAAGTTTGTAGCAGGAGAGGTCCACAAGGTCCCAGTTGTTAATGTACTTTGTGTGTGAGAGATAGAACGCCACCGTTTCCTTCTGAACCACAGTTGCTCTTCCGTCATTAGTCCTCTTTGTTGTTGAATCTTTTGATATTGAAGTGCATCCTTTTTGAGAAGTTACTAAGGAGCAATCCTTGGCAAAAGCTGAATCTACTTTGGCGTGGGAAAAAATTTCCACCAGGCAGAGCAGCGCCGCCAGCCTAACTTCATGGTACTCAGAGGTTATGCACTCCTCAAGGTTTTCCCATGTGACCTCCTGCCAGCACTCCTTTACAACGGAGCGCGTCACTGGCACTTTGATTCCCAGGAACTTATCTCCATAGCCATACTCCCCTTTCCCTGTCTTAAAGAAGCGCATAAGCCCTTCCACCTGGTTCTCATCTCTCTGAGCCATCATCCTTGTGAGCAAAACATTTTTCATACAACAAAGATAAACGTCATAGGCAAAACGTGCAAGGTGTCCCACTTCCAGCACCACCTTACACACTTCCATAGGTAAAGTGTTCCCAGCGTCCCAAAAACACGGACACCGGGAACGAAAAAGGGGCAAAAGTGTTCCCAGCGTCCCTAAATCACGGACACCGGGAACGGTCAAAGTAAAAATCATATAATGAGAAGACATCACCTGGCATGCCCCCAAAACCCATGCAACGCTAAGCGCTCATAGTCAGTCATATACGCAACCGCCTCTCCTCAAAAACCGCACCAGGCAAACCAACAATTCGCTGATTTCCAAACACATCCGTTGCACGGGAACTTAGCCCGTCTAATGCCCTTCTCCAAAACTTAAGGGGGTTTTCAAAAAAAAGTGGAACTTTGTGTAGTTTTTAGAGTTGTTCTGCGTCTAATGGGCAGAAACAAACAAGACAGACAATGACAGAAAGAGAATTTGAAAAGATGATTAGAGAGCATAAGGGGACAATTTACACTGTCTGCTATATGTTCTCGCAGGACAAAGATGAGGTGGCAGACCTCTTCCAGGAGATTCTGATAAATCTGTGGAAAGGATCCGGAACTTTCCGCGGGGAGAGCTCTCTGAACTCCTGGATCTGGAGGGTGTCTTTAAACACCTGCATCTCATCTGACCGCAAAAAGAGAGTCAGACCAAAGACCGAGCCTCTCTCAATGAACATCAACCTGTTTGAGGACAAAGATCCGGCAACCATTCAGGCCACAATGCTCAAAGAGAGAATCAGCAAGCTTGGACCGTTTGACAGAGCAATCGTACTGCTATGGCTGGAAAACCTTAGCTACGAGGAGATTGGACAAATCATCGGAATCAGTTCCAAGAACGTCTCAGTCCGTCTTGTCAGAATTAAAGAACAACTTAAAAACATGAAGTGATTATGGAAAACAATGATAACATCCTCAAAGAGATGCAGATGCAGCTCTCTCAGCTCAAAGAGAAACTGGACGGCGAGAAGATTGTCAATGACCGCCTTCTCCGCAACGCATACCGCAAGACCCTCAACGGCCTGCAGATAAGAGCCTTACGCCAGACCATAATTGGCATTATCGCGATGGTTCTCTGCCTCACCCTTCTCAACGTTGGCTTCTCTACAATCTTTGTAGTTGCCACTGAGGTTATGCTGGCCTTCTGCCTTGCTGCAACCATTGTGATAAACAGCAGGTTACCAAAGATGGACACAGACCTTATAACTGCTGCAGAGGGAGTGAGAAAATTCAAGAAGGGATACAGAGACTGGCTCTGGATTGGTATACCGCTGGTTATTATCTGGGTAGCAGGTATGTGCTATGAGATTATGCACAATGATTTCTTCCCTGCAGCAGCCAGAACCACAATGCTTTTGGGATTGGGAGTAGGAATTGTGGTTGGCGGTGCAATAGGTCTTATTATGAGGAGATCCCTGCTCAACAAGTCTGACGAGACCCTTGCTCAGATTGAAGAACTCAGAGGGGAAGACTAAGGGGAAGTGCTTAAGGTGTCCCAAAAAACCGGACACCGGGAACGAAAAAGGGGCAAAAGTGTTCCCAGCGTCCCTAAATTCCGGACACCGGGAACGAAAAAGGGGCAAAAGTGTTCCCAGTGTCCCCAAAACACGGACACCGGGAATGAAAAAGGGGCAAAAATGTTCCCAGTGTCCCAAAAAACCGGACACCTTGAGCAGTGGCAAGAAGAATCAGCAAAATAACATGTCCGTACGTCAGACCAAGACATACGGACATATTATTTTAATACTTAATCACTTACACTGAAATCCTTATCGGATCTCGGACTTCTGATCTTTCACCTCGGATCTCGGACCTCGGATCTCGGACTCAGGACTTCCCGCACTACATCTTTACAGAGCCAGGTACTGCTTGAGCGTATCTACGTACTCTGCAAAGGCCTCTCTGCCCTTTTCAGTTATACGGCAAATTGTACAAGGTTTCTTTCCCTTAAAGGTCTTTTCAACCTCAATGTAGCCGGCAGAGGAAAGCTTGTCTATCTGGACGCTGAGGTTACCGGAGGTAGAGCCTGTCTGTGCTTTAATGTACACAAAGTCTGCATCTTCCACTCCAACCAGTATAGACATCACCGCCAATCGCAATTCCGAATGGAGCAGCGGATCCAACGGTTTGAATTGTTTAACATTCTCTGCCATAACTTACTTGTTTAAGCTTTTACCTTTATTCTGAAGAATGAGACCAGGGATAACGAGGGCAACAACACCAAGGATTGTAAATACAAGAATCTGCTCAGGGCCGTTTACCAGAAGTGCTACCAACACTGAAAGCAATGTTGCTACTACACAGCAGGCAACAATAGATTTCATCTTCATCACAACACCGGATACAACACCCGCAATACCCATCATCATCACGATAATCAAAGTGATATTAACGTTAATTATGCCACCGCCACAGCACTTGCTCTTAATATAAGCGGCAACCCAAATCAGAGCGTAAAAAGCGGTGGTCATTATACCATACCACATCCATGTTTTACCAACAACTCTGCTAATCTCATTTACAGGGACTTTCTCCCTGTTACGTGAATTAATGGCAGTTCCTATACCACCTATTGCACCCATTGCAAACCAAAGAAGATTCCATACCGGACTTCCGGTCTTGCTCCATAAGAAATAAACTACTATGGAAGTAACAGCAACCAGCACACCCCACATAAGGATGGTTTTGCCGGAGTTCTTTGCAATAGCCATTCTGCTACGCTCCATTGTTTCTGTAATAATACGCAGTGAGTTCTCTGTTGAGAGATTCTCTTTTTTCTCGATAGTTTCCATTGTCTAATACTTTAATCTTGTTAACCTTTTAGTTTAACTTTTGAGCCTTGTTCCAACAGTTGCTTTTGAAGTTGTCTTTTGGCTCTCTTTTTCTCTGCTTATTGCAGAATTTTTTAATGGCCATTTTGAATCTGCGGAATTGCGATTGCGCACTCGTTCTCCCTCAAATCCGATGCAAAGATAAATTAGTTTATTTTATAAACCAAATTATTTTGTAAATATTTTTAACTTTTTTTCAAAATCGGCCTCTCAGCCCCTTCTGAGCGGGGTCGCTATTTTACTTTGGAGATGGCGGAAGAGAGAGTTTGGTAGTCCGGAGTGGGATTGTCCGTAAAGAATGAGGAGACTATGCCGTCAGATGTGACAATATAGATACGTGGTATTCTGCTGGTAGCAAAGAGGTTATAGACTTTTCTGTCTTTCTGGGCAGAAAAGGGCAACGTTAAACCGTTGGTATTCCAATAATTACGTATTGTCCCCTTCTCTTCTGCTCTGGAAATTGATATGAAGTTTACATCTGAAAAGGATTCATACGCCTGCTGAATAACAGGAAGAGTTCTCTGGCAGTCTGTGCAGGTTGTTGTAAAGAAGGTTAAAACCAGTGGTTTACCGCCAAGGTTTGCGGAGTTGAAAGAAGAGCCGTCCTCCATAACTACCGTAAAGGCAGGGAGTTTATCTCCCGCCTTTACAATATCTTCTACTAATTTATCTTCCTTTGTACAACCTGTAAAGAACGCCCCACAAAGTGTTAAAAGGAACAATACTCTTCTCATTCTATTCCAGCCAGATGGAGTTTGGATCATCCGGGTTGGATACACGGTTTACAATGAAGTCTCCGGTACCTTTTGGATAGATGATTTTTGGATAGCAGCCCACGGAAAGGGTTATCTTCTTAAGAAAGATGCCAACCCTTAAGTCCAAGATTTCTAGCTTCCAGTTCTTTCTTAAATCCACCTCCTCATTTGGTGTGTTTCCAATCTCAAGGCGTTTGAGGTTAGGGAAGAACTTGAGGAAATCATAATTTGCAATGATGTTCTTTCTGCCGCCTCTTCCCAGTACAAGTTCCTCTGCAGCAGCCGCTTCTGCAACCGTTACGTTGCCGTCCTGGTTTGCGTCTACCCCTTTAAAGCATTGAGAAAAGATATTGTCCTGGGTAATCTTTATGATTACTGAGTCTGCGTTTTGCGCTGCCTGTGTGTTGTTCTGTGCCACAGCTACAACGCTGAATGCAACTAACAATGAAAGTGTTACAAAAATCTTTTTCATATCTAATTAAACTATTTCCGTCATTTCTGCGTCTTTGGAGCGGGAGCCGTGGATGGTTGGAATCTCCTCATTGGAGGCCATATCAAGCTGTTTGCTCCACAGGTATTTACGGGTCTCTGCAACAATCACTCCACTAAGAACCAGAAGTGAGATTACGTTAGGGATAACCATCAGAGCGTTGAGTATATCTGCAAAGTCCCATACAATAGCAAGGTTTGCAACTGCACCTACATAAACAAGGACTATCCAGGCAATTCTGTAGAGGAATACCGTGCGTCTTCCTGCCAGGTATTCAATGGAGCGCTCTCCGTAGTAGCTCCAGCCCAAAATGGTTGAGAATGCAAAGGTTACAAGGCTGAAGGTAAGCACTATAGAGCCTACGTATGGAATCTGTCCAAAGGCCAGCTGGGTAAGTTTTGCACCATCGTGATAATCAATATTTGGGTTGGATATAATGCTGGAAACCACCACAATACCGGTGAGGGCACATACAACCACGGTGTCCCAGAAGGTTCCGGTAGATGATACAAGAGCCTGGCGTACAGGGTTTTTGGTCTGTGCGGCAGCGGCGGCAATAGGTGCGCTACCCATACCGGATTCGTTGGAGAAGAGACCTCTTGCGATACCGTAACGGCAAGTCATCATGATAGTTGTGCCGGCAAGACCACCCAATCCGGCTTTGGCGGAGAAGGCAGAGTTGACAATAAGAGAGATGGTCTGGCCAAGTACGTCCCAGTTCATCGCGAGTATGATAAAGCAGCCCAGCACATAGAAAATGGCCATAAAAGGCACTAAAAAGGTGCAAACTTTTGCAATTCCCTTAATGCCAAAGAAGGTTACCAGAGTTACCAGAAAGGCCAGAACAAGGCCGGTTATGTACTTTGGAATGCCCTGGAAGCCGGCTCCAAAGAGCCCCTCCTGGTCCAAAAGGGTAGAAATGGCGTTAGACTGCACCGTATCCCCTATTCCAAAGGCTGCCAGGGCGGCAAAAACGCAAAACAGAACTGCCAGAAACTTGCTCTTCACTCCCCTTTCAAGGGCGTACATAGGGCCTCCGAGCATGGTTCCCTTCTCTGTCTTTACGCGGTATTTGATTGCCAAAAGCCCCTCGCTGTATTTGGTAGCAATGCCTAAAAGGCCTGTAAGCCAGCACCATAGCACGGCGCCCGGACCTCCCAGAGAGATGGCCGTTGCCACTCCTATAATATTGCCGGTTCCAATTGTGGCGGCCAGTGAGGTTGTAAGCGCCCCAAACTGGCTCACATCTCCGGAAGCGCCCTTATCTTTCTTAAAGGAAATCCCGATGGCTTTAAAGATGGATTTTTGAGGGAATCTTAACCTGATAGTCAGGAAGATATGAGTTCCAAGAAGGAGAATGATCATTGGCCATCCCCAGAGAAAAGAACTCACTTTTGAAACAATCTCGCCCAAGTTTTGCATAGTTCTTGTATTGAATACCCAAAGTTACCAATTTTGTGATACAAAAAAGGTAATGAGAGAAAATTTTTGGTTATGAAGAGAAATTATTTATCAAAGGCTTATACTCTGCTGATTGCGAGTGTTGCCGCAATGTTCACTCTTACTTCTTGTGATCCTCTGGAAAACTATTCAGACGGCGAGGATGATATCAAGACTCTCAAGAACTTTGTGAATGACATGATGAAGGAGTACTACTACTGGGCGGATGAGATGCCTTCCGGTAATGCAAGTGCCACTAAAGTAGAAGATTACTTTGAATCTAAATTAGTTGCAAAAGATCACTGGAGCTGGATGATGGACGGAGATACCTTCCGTGAACTTATGACCGGAGTCTCAACCTCCTCTTACGGATTCCACTTTGTACAGCCGATAGACCACTTTGGTGACTACGGTGTATATATCTCATACTCAGATCCTGCTTCTCCGGTAGGAAAAGAGGGTATTGGAAGAGGATGGCGCCTGACTCACATAAACGGCGTTGCTACAGCAGATTGTATTAAGAACAACACCTTTTATGATGAGATTGGAAAGATGAGCAACAAGTTTACATTCCTCTCTCCTGAAAACGTATCTAAAGAAGTTACTCTTACTCAGTCCTCATTCAAGGCTAAGACCGTAAACAAGACGGCCATATTTACAAAGTCAGACTTTGCTGCTCTGAAGAGTACGGACAAAGTTGGTTACATCCATTATACTGACTTTACCGCCTCACTTAAGGATGAGATTATGAACGCTCTCCAAGAGATGAAGCAGCAGGGAGTTACAGACCTTATTCTGGACCTCAGATATAACGGAGGCGGAGATCTGGAACTCTGCGAGGATATCTGCTCACGAATTGCACCCGGCTCTGCAGACGGAAAGAAACTCTGCACACTTTCTCACTCCTCTGCAAACAGAGCGCTGGATGAGACCTACAAGATTAAGAGAGACTCCAAGTCTCTGAACCTCAACCGTCTCTTTGTGATTATGACCAAGGGTACTGCGTCTGCCAGCGAGGTGGTTATCAACTGCCTGAGCCCATATATGGATGTTCATACAGTTGGCCGCACATCTTACGGAAAGCCTAATGGAATGTATCTGTTCGCCTACCCTACAATTAACGTCAACTCATCATCCGAGTACCATAAGGTTCTCTACGGTTTCCTTCCTATCTGCTTCTACACTCTAAACTGCAACGGCAAAGCGGATTACGACAACGGTATTACACCGGAGAACGTAAGATATGATGACGTTTACAAGGATTTCTCTGCAAAGGAGGGAATGATTGCAGCCTGCCTTCAGTACATTGCAACGGGCAGTTATCCTCTGGAGAACGACCTTTACACCGCCTCTTCCGCAACCAAGAGCAGCGCCGGAATTCCTCTGAGATTGCCTGAGGAGAAGAGGCCGGGAGCATATATTTTGAAGTAAATTTTGAAAAAAGTGCTCTTTTAGGGCGTTTTATTTGGATTTAGGAATAAAACTTCCTATTTTTATGATACGAAACTGTAATAAACACAATAACAACTAACTTTAAAAAACAGATTTAAAATGAAAGCATTACTTGCAAAAATTCAGGCTCAGGTTGAGGCTTTTGCAAAAGACGCTGAGGCTCAGGTAGTAAAGGGTAACAAAGCTGCTGGAACACGCGCTAGAAAGGCTGCTCTTGAGATTAGCAAACTGATGAAAGAGTTCAGAAAAGCTTCAGTTGAGGCTGCTAAGGCTCCAAAAAAATAATTAACCAGAGACTTAGTTAGGTGAACGGGGAGGTCCAAACGGCCTTCCCGTTTTTTTGATATTTTCATTACATTTGCGGGGTATGAATAAGACTTCAGAATACAGATTTACAATCATCTCTCCGGTATATAACGAAGAGGGTAATATTGAGCGCCTTGCAAAGACGCTGGGTGAATATTTGGAGAAAGCGTCAGAGAAATCCATCTGCGTTCTCTTTGTGAACGACGGCTCATCTGACCGCTCGCTGGAACTCATTGAGAAAGAGTGTGCCGCCAGGGAGCGTTTTTTCTTCATATCCCTTAAGGAGCGCACCGGACTCAGCGGAGCCATTAAGGCGGGCTTTGACAACACCTTCTCTCCTCTTGTGGGCTACATAGATGCAGACCTTCAGACCACACCGGAAGACTTTGACCTTCTGCTCCCATACGCAGATGAGTATCCGCTTGTTATGGGCATCCGTGCAAACCGCAAAGACACCCCTTGGAAGAGGTTCCAATCCAAGTTTGGAAACGGTTTCCGCAAGATGTTTACTCACGATGGTGCACTGGATACCGGCTGCCCTCTGAAGATACTCCAGACCCCTTACGCCAAGCGAGTTCCTATGTTCACCGGAATGCACCGCTTCTTCCCTGCCCTCATTCAACTTCAGAAGGGAGGAAAGATGATGCAGGTACCCGTAAGACACTTCCCAAGAACCGCCGGCGTCTCCAAATACAACGCACTCAACCGTATGCTCGGCCCAATGAAGGATTGCTTTGCATATCGCTGGATGAAAAAGCGTTACCTTAACTACGAAGTTGGTGAGAACAACCTGAATTAAACCTTTTCAATGGAACACTCTCTGGCTAAATGGATCATTTTTGCTCTGGGTTTTCTTGCTCAGGGATTCTTCTCCGCCAGAATTATTGTGCAGTGGATAATCTCAGAGAGAGAAAAGAGAGTTGTCTCTCCAGTACTCTTCTGGGTCTTCTCAATTGCAGGTTCCTACCTCTTCTTTGTTTACGGATTTTTAAGGAATGACTTTGCCATAATGCTGGGGCAGGTCATCTCCTACTACATCTATATGTGGAACCTGAGAATCAAGGGAGTATGGACTACTCTAGCTCCCGATGGTTCCAAACTGCCAAACCCTCTCTGGAAGAATATTCTGCAGGTGATACTGCTCATCACACCCGTTTTGGGCGTGGGCTATATACTTTCAGATTTTGGGGAGTTTAAAAGACAGTGCCTGCAGAACGATGACATACCAATTCTGCTTGTAATTTACGGCTCATTGGGGCAGATAATCTTTACCCTTAGATTCATCTACCAGTTCTTCTACTCCAAGAGCCGCAATGAGAGCCATCTGCCTGCAGGATTCTGGATAATAAGCCTTGTGGGATGCGCTGTAATTGTCTCATACGCAATCATTAGGAAGGACCCTGTACTGGCGTTGGGCCAGAGCATAGGTTTTGTCTCCTACAGCAGAAACCTGATGCTGATAGCCCGCCACAAAAAGCATCAGGAGCAGGAGAGTTCAAACGCATAAACCGCTTACAGTCAGATGAAAAGAAGAGCGCTCATATTTCTCTTTGTATTTGCAATGCTGCTCCCTCTGATGATAATGAGAGAGTTCACTGCAGCTAACGAGCTGAGATATCTGAACATTGTAGACAATGCTCTGGAGAACGGTCACCTCTTTGCCTTCTATGACCACGGCATCCCTTACGCAGACAAACCGCCTCTCTATTTCTGGGTTGCAATGCTGCTTAAGAGTGTTGCCGGAAGCCACTGCATGTTCCTTCTCTCATTTGTTCTCTCCTTTCTGCCGGCCTTTGTAATCTGCTGGATTATGGACCGTTGGACGGAGGAGAAACTCAAATGTGCCATTCACGGATGTGCATACAATACAGCCGCCACCTTTATGCTGCTGAGTTCCATGCTCTTTCTGATTGGTGCCGTCTTTATGAGGATGGATATGCTGATGACAATGTTCATTCTCCTCTCACTCTACACCTTTGCCAAGATGTACAGAAACAAGAAGGGAGCAAGAGAGGCTAAGATGAGAGAGAGAACCCATGAGGCGCGCGAGTTTAAAAGAGACCGTCTGCTGCTTCCTCTATTTGTCTTTCTTGCAATCTTTTCCAAAGGTGCGGTGGGATTTCTGGCACCTGTTTTATGCATCATAGTCTTCCTGATTTCCGACCGTGATTTCAGGATCTGGAAATACCTCGGCTGGCGCTTTTGGACCATACTCATTCTGCTTTGCGCCGCCTGGTGGAGCATGGTATATCTGGATGGCGGAAAGGAGTACCTCAACAATCTCCTCTTCCATCAGACAATAGACCGCGGAGTGAACTCCTTCCACCACAAAAAGAGCATTGCTTACTACCTAATCTCCTACTGGTGGATTGCCGCCCCTTGGTGTCTGCTCAATATTGTCCTGATAATTAAGGGATTCACTCACAGATATCTTGGAGGCAACCGTGCAAAACTTATGGTATGCTCCTTCATTACAATCTTTGTAATGCTCTCACTGGTAAGCTCCAAGATTGCCATATATCTGCTTCCTGCACTGCCGTTTGTTGTATACAGTGCGGCTCAGATGCTCCCTAACTTTGAAGAGGACAGGACGGTAAAATTCCTAATCGGGATGGTTGCCGTCATCTTTATAATTCTCTTTGTATCATCCATTTTCACCTCCATTCTGGTGGCAAAGTTTGCCCCTTCCGCCGCCCTTCCAAAGCTATGGGCTCCTTATTGGGTTATACTTATACCTATCGCGATAGGAGGTGTTGCATCCCTTCTTTTCCTCAAGGCAAAAAGGACTCCTTGCGCTATAAGTGTTATTTCCGCATCTCTCTTTGTCACAATCTTTTTGGGCTCGCTCTCAATGAAGAGTCTGAACAAAACGCTTACTCCAAAAGAGGGTTGCGTTACCGCTCTGAATCTTGCACTGGAGAAGGGTTATGAATTGGCTTCATACGACCTCAGCGTTGCTTCAAATATGGATTACTACTTTAAGAATGACGGGCTGAGTATTAAGAGGTTGGAGAAGGAGGAGGTATTCCCGTTAAAGCATACCATACTCTTTTTAAGAGAGAAGAGGGCAATGAAAGATACTGATATTAAGAATTTTGCAGAGGGCCGGGAGAAGGTAAGCACTGGAGACGGAATCTGCTTTGTAATCATAGATGACTGATATGAAGATACTTGTAACAGGAGCGGCAGGCTTTATAGGTTCTCACACCTGCGTGGAACTTCTAAAAAAAGGGCACACCGTAGTTGGTCTGGACAACATGAACGACTACTATGACGTCAACCTTAAAAAGGCCAGAGTGAGCCACATACGCAAAGTTGCAAAGGAGATTAAGGGCAACTTCTCCTTCACCGTAAAAGATATTGAAGACGGAGAGGGCCTTGAGAAGATTTTCCGCAAGGAGAAGTTTGACAAGGTGTGCAACCTGGCGGCCCAGGCGGGTGTCAGATACTCCTTTGAGAACCCCGTTTCATACATAAAAAGCAATCTGATTGGATTCTTCAACATACTGGAACTCTGCGTAACATACAAGGTTAAGCATCTTGTATATGCTAGTTCATCCAGCGTTTACGGCAACAACGCAAAGGTTCCTTTCTCTGAGGATGACCGCACGGACGATCCTCAGAGCCTCTATGCAGCCACCAAGAAATCCAACGAGCTTATGGCTCACGTCTACTCTCATCAGTACAACCTCAACACCACCGGACTGCGCTTCTTTACCGTTTACGGTCCCTGGGGAAGACCGGATATGGCTCCTTTCAAGTTTATGAGGATGATTATTGAGGGAGAGACAATCCAGGTTTACAACCACGGAAACCTCAGCAGAGATTTCAGTTACATAGATGACATTGTTAAGGGGGTTGTCAAGGTCATTGAGGGGCCTAACCGCTCAAAGAGAGAGGTATACAACATAGGGAACAGTTCTCCTGTGGCTCTGATGGATTTTATAGGGTGTATAGAGAAGAGCACGGGCAAAAAGGCAAAAAAACGGATGGTTGCAATGCAACGGGGAGATGTTTATACTACATTTGCATCCGTTTCCCATCTGAAAGAGGATTACGGCTTTGCTCCCAACACTCCGCTTCAGAGGGGTATAGATGAGTTTTATAACTGGTACAAAGCATTTTATAAAATAATTTAAAATGGAAAAAGAGACTTTTGCTCAAATGGAGATCAGCACTCGCAACGCTCTCCATAACTACAAGTATTTCAGAAGCAAACTCAATAAGAGCACTAAACTTCTCATCCTCATCAAAGCAAACTCATACGGCCACGGCGCTGTAGATTTTGCAAAGCTTATGGAAAAGGCCGGAGCGGACTATTTTGCTGTGGCTCATCCTATTGAGGGAATTGAGCTCCGTAAGGGAGGAATAAAGAACCCTATCATTGTTCTCACTACCGGAACAGATTACTACAAGGAGATCATAGAGAATAAGTTGGAGCCTGGTATTCCGAATATGTACTCACTCAAGAAGTTTGACCAAGTGGTTAAGAAGATGGGCGTTAAGAGTTATCCGGTTCATATCAAGCTGGATACCGGTATGCACCGCCTCGGCTTTATGGAAAAGGAACTGCCGGAACTTCTGGAGTTCTTAAAGTTCCATAAAGAGATTCACGTTCAGAGTATCTACTCTCACCTGGCTGCATCTGATGAGAAGAAGTGGGATAAGTTCACCCTCTCTCAGGTAGCCCTCTATGATAAGATGGCTCCGCAGATTGACAAGGCTATAGGATACCACCCTATCCACCACATACTCAACTCCGCAGGTATTGAGCGTTTTACTCAGTTCCAGAAGGATATGGTACGTCTGGGTATTGGCATCTACGGCGTAAGCGCTGTAGACCAGTCTCTTGTAAAGCCTGTTGCATCACTCAAATGCAGAATACTTCAGATTAAAGAACTCTCTCCTGCAGACGGAACCGTCGGTTACGGACGCCACGGAAAGATTGACAAACCTTCCAAGATCGCAACCCTTCCGCTGGGATATGCAGACGGTATCAACCGCCACATGGGAAGAGGTGCGGCTAAGTTCTGCGTTAACGGCAAACTGGTTCCTACCATAGGCAACATCTGTATGGATATGTGTATGATAGACGTTACCGGAGTTAAGGATGTCAAAGTAGGAGATATTGTTACCGTATTCGGAGATAAGCCAACCGCAATAGACCAGGCTAAGGTGCTGGATACCATACCTTACGAGATTTACACCTCAATTGCAAAGAGGGTAAAGAGAGTGGTTGTTAAGTAATTAAATCAGAATTTTAGACAACAATTCATTGAGGAGGGCTCCGTCATCGGAGCTCCCTCCGTAATTGCTCTTACTCCTTAAGTCACAATCCTTTATAAGGGATATTACATTCATTGTCTTAAAGAGAGGATAGTTCCTGGCTGCGGTCTGGTACTCCCTAACTCTCATAGTTCCAAAGACTCCCGCCTTCATGCAGGCCTGGAAGAAATCTCTCTCTCCACCCATTATGGTTGCCTGAATTACCAGAAGCTGGTTGAAGTAGAAGAACATTGCACCCAGGGTTGCCTGGATTGGATACTTCTTGGAGTTGTTTGCAAAGACCTCTGCAATCTCAAAGCACCTCAGGCGGTTCTTCTCCCCTATTGCCTTGCATAGTTCAAACGGGTTGTAATCTCTTGAGATACCAACGTTTACCTCCACATCCTTTGCGGTGATAACCTTTCCGTCTATTCCTTTGAAGAGTTTATCTATCTCCAGAACTATCTTCCTTAAAGAGGAGCCGGTACTCTGGCTCAGCAGCTGGGCGGCATCCTGCTCAATCCTGTACCCCTTTTCAGCTACATAATCTGTTATCCACTGCGGCACCTTCCACTCGTCAAGCGCAAAAGATTCCAGCACCTCCGCCTTATCTTTCAACTTCTTATAAAAGCCGGTACGTTTGTCAAGCGCTTTGCCGGTAAAGGAGAGAACCAGAATCGTATCGGGAGCAGGAGAGGCCAGATAATACTCAAAAGGCTGCAGAGAAGAGAGTTGCTGTGCCTCCTTCACAATAATCAGCTGATAATCTGACTCCACCGGGTATCTTCTGCAGAGGCAGACAATCTGCCCCGCGTCCGTGTCATTGCCATATACCACGCTGAAGTTGAAGTCTTTCTGGCTCTCTGAAAGCACAGAAGAAGAGAGGGCCTCAATGACAACGTCCGCATAGTAAGGCTCCTCGCCGGCAAGGACGTAGATTTTTGCAAATCTGCGTTGCCGGATATCCTCCATTATCTGCTGGAATTTCCTCTGACTCCCCTCTTTATCTGCCTTTTGTGCCATAAAAAACTCAACCGGTTTTGCTCTTCAAAATTAGATAAAAAATTTGATATCTTTGTGATATGGAAGAAGTCTTTGACCCGTTGAGGAAGAAATATGTGGCGCTGACGCCGGAGGAGAATGTGCGTAGGCAGATGATTACCTATCTTAATGAAAAGAGGGGTTGGCCGCTGCATCTGATGATGAGTGAGACGGAGATTAAGATTGGAGAGGTCAAGCTTAGGTGTGACATTGTCTGCTATGACAAGGATCTTAAGCCAAAGATGATTGTTGAGTGCAAGAGACCTACTGTGAAAATCACCTCAAAGACATTTGAGCAGCTCTGGAACTACGCCCTCATTCTCAAGGTGGATTACATTGTTGCAACCAACGGAAAGAAGAGTTACTGCTGCCGTTACAACAAAAACGAGCAGAAGTATGATTTCATAGAGGATATCCCGCACTTCAATCAGAAAAAAGAGTTTCCGGATAATCCTTTCCTTAATGATGAAATCTTTCACATCATATCGGAGACTGCAGAGGAACAGGGTGTAAGATGCTTTGTAATTGGCGGTTACGTTAGAGATTGTTTCCTTCAGAGAGAGCGTAATGATATTGACGTTGTGGTTGAGGGAAGCGGTATTGATTTGGCCAAGGCTGTGGGAGTGAAGGTAAAGAGTAAGGTATCCGTCTTCAGGAATTTTGGAACCGCAATGCTCAAATTCAAGGGGGTGGAGATTGAGTTTGTTGGAGCAAGAAGGGAGTCATACAACAGAAATTCACGTAAGCCTATTGTAGAAGACGGCACGCTGGAAGATGATCAAAAGCGCAGAGACTTTACAGTTAACGCCCTTGCTTTCTCCTTGCAGAGAGAAGATTACGGCAATCTGGTAGATCCGTTCGGCGGTGTTGCAGACCTCCAGAAAGGATTGCTGAGAACACCTCTGGATCCTGACGTTACATACAGTGATGACCCTTTGAGAATGATTCGCGCCGTAAGGTTTGCAAGCCAGCTCAATTTTACAATTGTACAGGAATCCATCGAGAGTATAAAGAGAAACGTCAAGAGGCTGGAAATCCTTAGCAGGGAGAGGATTGCAGAGGAGATGCATAAGATTCTGATGTCTGAAAAACCTTCTATAGGACTCTCCCTTTTGCAGGAGACGGGGTTGATGAACGAGTTTCTGCCGCAGATAAGTGCGTTGCAAGGCGTTGAGACTCTGGAGGGTAAGGGGCACAAAGACAACTTTGCACATACCCTGCAGGTTGTAGACAATATCTCTCAAAAGACAGATAATCTGTGGCTTAGATGGGCCGCACTGCTTCACGATATTGGCAAACCGCTTACAAAAAAGTATGAGCCCGGGACTGGTTGGACCTTCCACGGACACGAGATTGTAGGTGCCAAGATGGTGCCCGGAATTTTTAAGAAGATGAAGATGCCGCTGAATGAAAAAATGAAGTATGTTCAGAAACTTGTGGCGCTTCATCTTAGGCCTATCGCTCTGGTGGAGGATACCGTAACTGACTCTGCCGTAAGACGTTTACTCTTTGATGCGGGAGATGATATTGATGATTTGATGACGCTCTGCGAGGCGGATATCACCTCAAAGAACGAGGCAAAAGTGCGCCGTCACAAACAGAACTTTCTGCTGGTAAGAGAGAAACTGGTTGAGGTGGAGGCAAAGGATGCTATCCGCAACTTCAAGAATCCGGTTACCGGAGAGATGGTTATGGAATACTTTGGTATTGAGCCATCAAGGGAGATTGGAGAGATTAAGGAATATGTAAAGAACGCCATTTTGGACGGGCAGATTGAGAACAACTATGAGCAGGCCTTTGAACTTATGAAGCAGAAGGGAGCGGAGCTGGGACTTACGAAACGTTAAAAATAAATTGTATGAAAAAGTTAATGTTGTTTGCAGCCGCACTGCTGTTTTCATTTGCAGCAGTGAACGCACAAGATCCTAACCCTAAGGAAGTAAAGGGTGAAAGACCTCAGCCTCAAAGGGTTAAACCTAAGGACAGAGCAAGGGCAAATGCAGACACCCTGAACGCTTTAGTTCAGCTGGATGAGAAACAGTACAAGAAAGTCTACAAGATTTTCCTTGAGGAGGCAAACTCCATTTACGATCTGTTCCCAAATAGAAGTGGCGGAGGCAGACCTCCTATGGGAGGCGGCAGACCCGGCGGATTTAGCGGCGGCGGTGGAAGAGCACCTATGGGCGGCTACAACGGTGGCGGCGGAATGGGCGGATCTATGGGCGGTTACGGCGGAGGCAGACCTCCTATGAACGGCCAGATGAAGAGTTTCCCGGAGAAAATCAAAGAGATACAGGAGAAGAGAGAGAAGAAACTGAAGAAGACTCTCACAGAAGAACAATACAAAATCTATGAGGAGAGTGAATTTAAGAAAGGATTATCCAGAGGTTTTGGAAGAGGTCCTAGAAAGGGACAGGCTCCGGAACCTGTTCAAATGTAATACATTATGGAAGATAAAAACATCAGCCGCCGCAAAGCGCTTAAACTATTGGGGCTGGGAGCTGTAGCTACCGTTTCCGCTATGAGTTTCAAAAACAATCCCTTTGTGAACAACCTCCAGGCAAAAGCACTTAACGGAGAAATTACTCCTGTAGACAAACGCCGCAACATCAAAAACGGAGAGATGATCTCTATGATTGGATTCGGCTGTATGAGATTCCCTGTCAACGGTAAGGGAAGAAACGCCCCTATTGATGTGGAACAGGCTCAGAAACTGGTAGATTACGCCTACGCTCACGGTATCAACTACTACGATACTGCATACGTTTATCACGGCGGAAAGAGCGAGGGAGTAATTGGAAACGCTCTGAAAAAATATCCAAGAAACAGTTACTACCTGGCAGACAAAATGCCTGGTTACTATGTAAAACAGAAAGAGGATATTCCAAGAATCTTTGAGGAGCAGCTTCAACGCTGCGGCGTGGATTACTTTGATTACTACCTGCTTCACACACTCGGTAAAGTGAGTGATTATGACAGAGTCTATGAAGAGTTTGGCGGTTACAACTATCTGTTGGAACAGAAGAAAAAGGGCCGCATTAAAAACCTCGGTTTCTCATTCCACGGAGACAGAAATGGTTGGGACTACTTCATAGATAAACATGATTGGGACTTTGTTCAGATTCAGCTCAACTACATTGATTGGGCAATAGACGGAGAGTACCTCTATAACTCACTGGTAGAACGTAAAATACCTTGCATAGTTATGGAGCCTCTGCTTGGCGGAAGACTGGCAACTCTCTCCAAAGCGGCAAACAATATGCTCCTGGAGAAAAATCCAGACAAAACCATTGCATCCTGGGCCTTCAGATACTTGGGAACTCTTCCTGGAGTTCTCGTTTCTCTGAGCGGTATGACCTATATGGAGCACCTGGAGGATAACGTTAAGACCTTCACCAACTTCAAACCTCTTAGTGCAGATGAGCAGGCTACTCTTCAAAAGGCAATCATAGAGTATCAGAAATTTAAGAGAATCAACTGCACCGCTTGCCGTTACTGCATGCCTTGTCCGTTTGAAGTTGAGATTCCGTCCGTCTTTGCCACTTATAATAAGATGGTTATGGAGAGCAACATCCCAAGCAAGGAGGATCAGAGAGAGGAGGATTACAAGAAGAGAAAGGCGGAATTCACCAAAGCCTTCAGAGAAAAATTCTCAGCAGGCGGCGCTCCTTCTCAGTGCGTAGCGTGCGGAGAATGTCTCAGCAAATGCCCTCAGCATCTGGCAATTCCAGATCTGATGAGCTCTATCAACAAGATAATGGAGTAACCTTTAGGTTAGTCAACAACCTCAAGGTGAGACACATCCATAGGGAACTGGTAAACCTTTCCGTTAATGAAGAGGTTTACCAGTACGCTTTTAGCATTAGGTGAATACTTTGCGTAAGCATAACCGGTAATTGAACTCTTAGGCTCAATTGAATAGTTGCGCAGATAACCTATGTCTGTGTTTAGAATCTTCTCCCTCTGGTCTGCGTAAAAGCCGGATACCAAGATACTTCCAACAATTGCAGACTGGTGGATTAAGAAGGAGGACATATCGTAAACGAGGTCTCTCTCCCAGTGGTGACGGTGGTGCGGATTGTGACTGTAATGAACGTTGCTGTTTAGAGCCACTTCCAAAGTTATGGCCGTTGCAACTCCGGCCGCCTGTATACCAAAGTTTGCCCAGCCCTGTCTGTTTCTTACTCTGCGGTAGAATTCTTTCTCAGTAAAGAACTTCTCGTCTCCCCTGTTGGTGTTTATTGTGCTCTGTGAGAAATTGAAGAAAGCACTCTCCTGCGAGTTGTTCTGTATGAAGAGTTCCAACACGTAGTAACGTCCGTAAAACTTTCTGTACTTGAGATCTATGGAGACGTACAATCCGTTGATAGCGTATGTCTTCCACGCCTTTCCGTTCTTATCTACAACCACCTTCAAATCTGATGTTGTAACGTCTCTCCACTTAGGAGCGTTGGATGTTGTATCGTAATCTACAGAGTAGCCGTTACCGGATTTTGTGTAGTAATCGTTTACAAGAACGCCATCTTTATACTCCCACTGAGTACAGGTCTCCCCCTTCTCGTCAAAGGTTGTCTTCACTCCGTTGAGAACTCCGTTCTTATAAAACTCATGCTGTTTCATAAGTCCGTTCTCGTAATATTCCGTGAATTCTCCATCATTCTGCCCCTCTTTGAAGAATTGCTTTATCCATACTCTTCCGCTCGGATAATAGGCTATAAATGAGCCGTCAAAGATGGTATTTCCGTCATCTGAAGGATCTACGTATGTAACGGTTCCGCTGGCTCTCAGCGTATTATCAGATGCATAGTAATCGTTAAAGGAGTTGTTCTTCTCCACTACCCTGTAGTAATTTGCAGAGTCTCTGCTCATTACACCGTATGAAGATGCGTTGTAGTAATAGATTCCGGCGCATGAGGTATCCTTCTGAGAGTATCCGAAGGAGAGCGTCAGAAGTATAGTTGCTGCAAGTAAAAACAATCTCTTCATAACCATAAGTTTTAGTTCTGAAGAGGATATGAGCAAAAATTATGCTAAAGGCTAAAATCAGCCGTTTTTAGCTGGAAAATGGTATTCTGTGAGTTCCCCCCCCTCCCCTACGAAAAAGAACTTCTGGTTGGTATTCGGGGAGCGCAGAGAACCTCTCTCTTCTATGTAAGGCCCTATCTTTATAAAATCAAAATTGCTCAGCGATATGGAGGGATGAATCTCTTCAAGCCCTGAATACCAGGCGGTTTTTATATCGGGATAATTGCTCTTTAGAAAAGAGGCAAGTGAATTTACGGTAGCGGGCTCCTGGTCCCCTCCCATAAAACAGATGCAGGTTATATCTGATTTGTACCTCTCCACCAAAAGGGTTAGAAACTTCTCATCCAACAAAACTCCTTCGTCCTTCCAAAGCCAAGGGCTATGGCACCCCTTGCAATGGTTAGGACAACCGGAGATGTTGAGTGCAAGAGTTACCTCGTCAGGAATTTCCTGACAAACCACATCAAAATTATAACACTTGATCACTGTAAATTAAGCCTCTACTTTGGCCTTTTCCTCCACGTAAACTCTCTCGGCCTCAGCCGCTTTAGCAATCGCGTCAACGTCTGTATCCGTAAGAGCCTGTGCAATCTCACCGTGGTCTTTTGCATAGAAACGTCTCTCTGCCTCTTTCTGACGAGGAGCGGAGAAGTTGCTTACTCTCTTCATGTATCCTATGATACGGGTGAGGTAGTCAACGTTCTTGCTGTGGCAGTGAGGACACTCCTTCAGATAACGTTTGTCTATGTGACCGCAATCGTTGCAGATTGTGTTTGGAATATTGAATGTGAAGTAGTTACATCCCTCCTTAGCAGCAACCTTTAGCAGCTGGCGGTACTGAGTCTTTGAGAGGTGCTCCTCCAGATTCATGTGGAGTGCGCTTCCGCCGGTAAGATGCTCTATGTATTTGCTTCCGTGGAGTTTGAACTTATCTACTATATTCAGAGTCTTATCCTCTACAATGTAGAAGTAACTGTTGTAGCAATCTCTAGGTACATAGTAACCGTCCTCTCTATCCCACTTAGCATGCTTAACACCAACGTTTTCTGCAGGTATCATCTCGCAGTTGAACATTGTCTCTTTTGTACGGTACTTCTTGTTGTACTTCTCAACCAGACCCAGAACATCCTGAACATATTTAGCATACTCAGGGTTGTCATCAATCTTAATACCCAGGAACTCAGCAGCTTCAACCAAACCGTTGATACCTACTGTCAGATACTGACGGCCAATGTTGATGTAACCTGCGTCAAACAGAGGAAGCATTCCCTTTGCCTGGAGGTCTTTAAGATTCTCGTTGTAAGCAAGTTGCACTTTGTGTACGAGATCTATAACCTCACCCAGGAACTCCATGTAATCCATCTTGTGTTTAACCGCATACTGAATGCAACGGTTGAGGTTGATTGTAAGAACGCTCTTAGATCCCGTAGATACTCCGCCGGCTCCCAGTGTATAGCTGAAACCGTTGTCCTGTATCTCGTTACGCAGACGGCAGCAGCTTGAGAGTGAGTCTGCATTGTCTGAAAGGTAAGTGAAGAATGAGTGACCTTCACTGTACATCTCAGCTGTAAAATCTCCCCACTCCTTATCTTTTATATCTCCGTTCTCTGAAAGGAGAGCCATAGTCTCAACAGGGAATGTAAGAGGAGTCTTCAGACGCTCTGCGTTGAACCACTTCATAAAGAGTTTCTGCAACCAAGAGAGTGAAGGCCAATGAGGTGCCGTTCCGTCCGGGAAGCGGAATTCTCCAAAGAGACTCTCAAAGTAGTACTTGTCGTAATATGCTACATTCCAGAACACTGCCTGGAAGTTTCTTGCACCGGTTGGCTGGTTGATAGAGTAAACTACCTGCTCAAAGCAATCTGTAATTACCTTCTCAATAGTTCTCTTCTTTATGGAGAGATCTACAACCTCGTCACCTCTCTTGTAGTAATCCTCACCGTACTCCTTCTGGAGGAAGTAGTTCATATACATCAAGAACTCAGGAGTTGCGCATGCACCGCTAAGCATAGATGATACAATGAACACCAGGTTAACAAAACCTCCGCAGAATGATTTGAGGTTGGTTGGTTTTGTAGAGTTACCGCCGATGCTCAAAGTTCCGTTCAGAAGCCAAGGATACATTGTGATACTTGCACAGTAGTTTGCAAGAGATGTCTCATCATTCTTGTAAATGAAGTGCTGTGAGAGAAGCTTTAAGTACTTGTCTGCAAAGTCTTTACCGTACATATCCTTCAGACGGTCCGTGAGCAGACGACGGTTCAGACGGATAAAGCCCGCCTTTGGAATCTCACCAATAAGGGTAGCTATATTCTTATGCTCAACGTTTGCGTTGGCATCATATTTACTTCCGGTTGCTGCATTGTCTGCCTTGCAGTAATTTACAAGGAAATCCAATCTGTCCCTAACATCACGATCCTCCGTATGCTTTTGACGATAAAGCATGTATGATTTTGCAATCTGATAGTATTTCTCTTTCATCAATGCTACCTCAACCTGGTTCTGAATATCTTCAACGCTCATACCGTTGCGAATTCCCACGTGAGATAGAATGATTGTTAAATCTTCATCGGATGCAAAACTACCTGTTGCCAGGAAAGCTTTTCTGATTGCATTCTTAATCTTCTCAATTGAAAACAGCTCTTGTTTTCCGTCCCTCTTAACAATATTAATCTGACTAGCTGACATAGTGTGAACTCTTTCTTATATTTAATTTTTAGGTTTGTCTCGTTTCGCAATTAAAAAAGAATTGCGCTGTACAAAAATAAGAATTAAGAAAAGAGAGGTTCAAAAGATGAATATAAAGAAATGAACAAGTTGCTAACAATTTAGTTAATTGCCTGTAAAATCAACAGTTAGGTTGTTACAAAATAATTTATTCACATATGATATCAACTAAAGAAAAAATTGCTATATTCGTATCCCGTTACATGCATTTGGAGAGATGGCTGAGTGGTCTAAAGCGCCCGTTTGGAGGGCGGGTTGGCGGGTAACCGTCACTAGGGTTCGAATCCCTATCTCTCCGCAAAAATAAAGAAGATGTAAGCCACAAGCATGCTTGTGGCTTACATCTTCCCATTTTTGCAAAGGCCCCTGCGGCAAGCAGAAAGGGAATGCACAGCGCAGCGAGCACAATCCCTGAAAGGGAATGCGCAGGCGAAGCCGAGCACCATCCCTTGCCACATATACCCGGCAACGGAAATTCCTGATAACCACTTATTTAACGACTTGCCTGGTAGCGTTTTTGCGGAGAGGCAATTGCATAAAATACACACTACCAGCTATATACGTTGCACGGCCTCTTGGTGGATGCAGAGAGCATGCAGGGAATGCGCAACGCAGCGAGCACAATCCCTTCTGAAGATAGAAGAGAACTATAGAACTCTTAAAATGGGACACTTCTCCTATAGTCCTACCCTTTTTCAAGAATATGTAGATACTCTGTCGTTTTAGAAGCCAAATGATTTCTATTCTCTTCTTTATCAGCTCTAAACCTATGATATTCTTTAGATACCATATGATACTCACCATAATTTGAAAGTACCTTTTTTATATCAGGAAGAGACATTAACCCCTCGTTATTATAAGATAAGATAATATACTTGAAATCGGAATCTCTAACCAACTCATTGAAAGAATCTAACACACAACGTTTTCCACAATAAGATGATTTTTTATACTCTCTTAATCCTGTTTTTCCTTTCGGTTCGAATGGCTTATATTCAGCAATAGTATTTAGCAAGTGATAATTTGATCCGTATTGTCTTGAATTATAAGGTGGATCCAAATATAGTATATCACCAGATATTCTTTTAATTAGGACGTTTGCATCTTCGCAATAAACTTCGTGATTATTATCATTTAAAGAAAAAACAGCTGGTTCTATTACAAGTGCTTTCTTCGCTGATGACTTTAACGTTTTTAGATAAGCTCCGTATACTGAGGCCGTATTAGCCAATTTATCAGCACTTTCGATTAAACTACTCAGCAAAAAGAAATAAAGGTTTTCTGAGATTTTTCCAGATGTGTACCAGTTTTCTATTTGTATACGTATCGCATCTATCTTCTTTCCATTTTCATCTGAAAAGTATTGGCGTCCGCTACCACTTCCTTTGCAATAGTTGTTGTAAATAAAGCCATTAGCTACACCTTCTAAAGAATTAAGGCTATCAATATAAAGGTCTTTATCTGCAATATCTTGATGATTGCCTATATAATTGCGATTAAGGACATAACTATAATATTCCCAATCATTTGATATGACCTTCTTAACCCTTGGCTTGAAAGCCCGTCCAACTATTCCTGTCCCAGCAAAAAGGTCACAAAAAACTATCCCTGACAAGTCTGTTCCTACTAAACTTGAAATAGTCTCCTCGATAAATGGCAAAAGTGAATATTTAGATCCTATATAATTCATAATTAGTATACCACATTAGAAAAATGAAGTCTATTGTTTTTAATTGTGTACTCTACATATCTTAATGGAAGGAATCGACCTGTAGAAGATTTATTGAATGCTTTAAACTTATTTGACAAATCAGTATTGAGTCCCCCTTTACAACAAACGAGAATAGGCTGTATTATACTTATCCTATTGGGAATGTAGTACTGTTCAATCCAGTCAATATAGCGACTAATCTGTAAAATATTATCCTCTTTTGCCTGACCTATTTTTAATTCTATTGGAGCAACAATACGCTGGTCGTCTTCCGCTATAATAGAAAGCATTATATCGATTCTCTGCATCCCAACTCCACAAGAAACCTCATTGCCTATCCATTCTATTATTTTATTGGATATTCCCAAAGCTTGGTCAATGTTTGAGCACCGCCCAAGTTTCTGTAAAATAAACATTTGCAGATGTGCTTCAAAGGATTTTCCAATCTGAGACTTCTTTAACAATCTAGGTAAAATATCAAATGTCTCCGTGATACCATTATATTTGGTTCTTAGACAGGTTGGAACTATCGTCCCATTGTCATAAGAATATCCTTTTGAAACTGGGAGTGCCTTATGATTATTCTCTTTTTGAATAAGATTAAGCAATCTTTCAGATTCATAGATAGTAATCATTGTGTTTCCCCTGTTCCCCTTTAATTTTCTATATATCAAACTCCATAACATTTGAAATGGTGAAGATATATTTCGAATCTCATCTAAGGCCTTCCATTCAGTAACACCTTCTTTATAAACCTTAAAAGGAAGAATTTTTACTCTGAAAGTGAGATTCTTACCCAATTCTCTTCGTAGATATTGAGGATTCGTCTTTTTATCTAAAAAAGCATTCCCGGCTGCTTTGAAAACACCAAAAAACTTTCCCTCTTGTTTAGATGTAGCTTGAAGATAGAAAAAAATCAGATCTCCTTTCCGAATTCTGCAACAGTCCGCCATCATAGATACGAGTCCGCTCTCTGATGCGTGCATCTTGGATGGATACAATGATGAATTTGAACACTTATTAAAATCCACATCTTTTTCCCCAGCACCTGTTCCAGCGAACAAATATTTAAGGTGGACCTTGAATGTAGTTTCATCAACTATAAAAATATGCGTTGTCATTTATTCTTCCGGATAAAGTTTCTTCATTATGAAATCTGAGGTGTTTTCAGATGCTTCCTTTGTGATACGTCTTACACAAGTCTTTCTATATTCCACTGGATCATACTGATAACATCCCTTACAGCCTAATTCTTCTGTATATATCTCATCTCCTTCATAGAAAGGATAGGGATTCCCCTTTATGTTAGTGGCATTCCAGCGAATATTGGACAGTTTACATTCTTTGCAAATCTGCCTTTTAACATCATTTGCGGCTTTGCACAGAGGTTGAAAATCTTCTAATCTTTGCGTGTTAATATTTGACACCCTCCAATCATCCTTTCTTCCATCTTTATGGTCTATTTCTATTTTGGTATTCTCGGAAAAGCCCTTAACTCCTAACATCACACATCGTTGATCTTTATAATAGTCCTTTATCTCTTTTTTGATTGCTTGGTTAAAAGAACTTTCTTTTCTAAAACCGTTAAGACGTATCGCATCTATAGAATTGCCAGCACTCTTAGACTTATCAAACTCCACGACATATTTCTTTGATAGTGAGGAACTCGCTCTACACCAACTACCGCCATTCCCCAGCTGAAGATCTGAATAATCACCAATAAATTCTTTCACAGAAACCCAACGGCTCTCTCCATTCTTATTAGGTTTTGCTAATCTTAAAAACAATTCCGTTTTAGTCATACTAGTTTATCTTTTTGAAAACAAAAATGTATTCATGCTTAAAGAGGAAATAATCACTTTGAAGTGCCCTGTATTTCCAAATATCATGAGATCCCAATTTTCCACGATTGCCTTCTATATTTTTTATTACAATACCTTTCATTTTTACAGAAAAGTTTGTTTTAATAGCATTCATCATATAAAAAGCCAATGGAACGACTTCACTTTGTTTATATACATCACCTGCAACTATTGCAAAATAACAGTCTTTTTTCAGAAAGTCGAGGCCATTACCTATCGCCTTCACAAATTGCTCTAAAAAGATGTCTATTCTAGAGATATTAGACAAATCTCTTTTGTCATTTGTGAACTTAATAATGTCTAAATATGGCGGATGAGCAATCATAAAGTCTACCTTTTCTACGCCGATTTTAGCACAGGCAGAAGATACTTTTTTCCTAAAAGACACTGAATCAGTAACATCACAGTCACAAAGACAGTATTCAACTCTCTTACACTGGTTCATTTTGTCCTCTACAAACTCGAGTATCTGTTTATTAATATCGCAACCAATGTAATTTCTATTTAAACTCTCACATTCGAATAAAGTAGTCCCACTTCCTGAAAACAATTCAAGAACTGTATCTTTTTCTTTTGAATAACGACGAATTAATTGATTAGGTATTTGAGGAATAAAATTACCATGGTAAACATTTGTATGCTTTCCGGATTTTCCCCTCTCACTTATAATCCACAAACTATCAACATTTAAGTCTGTTTCTCTCCAGTTATCTTTCAAAAATTCTCCCATTCATTTTTAGCATTAAATGTTAAACGTTTTCTACAGGTTTCAAATATACTCACTTTTTTGCAAATAGTGAATACAACGTACTTGAGGTTTTACATCTAAGTTTATTTTGTCCAGCCAATTACATTTGAAACGCCCTATCCCATCAACCACCAACAACCGCCCGGGTTATCTCCCGGCAGGCCTGCGGGGAGCTATTGAGGGGCTCTCCTCTGCCTGCCGAGGATAACCCACTCTGCTTCCTTTTTTATATCTCAAGAACGTTTTATAAGATGCTGACAAAAGGCTATCTAAATCTCAAAATCCTCTAAGTGTTTCTTTGCGTAGAGTTTCATGTGAATGCATACCGCCGTAGTAATGAGCACGGTAAGGCCTGCTGCACAGATTGCTCCGGCTGTGTAGTCAAAGCCTATCATCTGCTTTGAGAAGAACAAAAAGTCTATACAGATGAAGGTCATAAAGATTGCAGGAATCATAGATACAAAGTAGAACGGAACTCCCCATTTCTGAACTTTGCGTCCTCTTAAATAGAGGTAAACAGTTATAGTCCAGAGTGTAAATACTGAAAGAGTCTGATTTGCCCAGGCAAAGTATCTCCAGAGTATGTCATACTTCATAAGCGTTATGGCATAGCCAATTATGAACATAGGGATACAGATATAGAGACGCTTGAGTATGCTCTTCTGTTCCAAATGCAGGAAGTCTGCAATGATAAGTCTTGAACTTCTGAAGGCTGTATCTCCGGATGTTATAGGTGCTGCAACAACGCCGAGCAGTGCCAGTATTGCACCAAATTTCCCGAGTGTTGTGTTGGTGATTTCATTCACAACCCAGGATGCATCCTGTCCGTGATCCGCCAATGCTGCGTTCAGTCCTGCAAGACTGTTTTCCAGACCGTTATAGCCTTTGAAGAATGCCATTGCTGCAGCTGCCCAGATAAGTGCAATTATACTCTCACTGATCATTGCGCCATAGAAAACGGAGCGGCTCTCCTTTTTGTCCTTAAGGCAGCGAGCCATCATAGGTGACTGAGTTGCATGGAATCCGGAGATTGCTCCGCAGGCAATGGTGATAAACATTGTTGGAATTATTGGGAATTCTTTAGCATTGGTTTTGAAGTTTGCAAGGGAGTCCCAACCGTTTATTTCCGGTATCTGAAGATTGCCGGTAAAGAGAACTACCAGTATTCCCAACGCCATGAAAATCAGAGCAATTCCAAAGACAGGATAGACGTTTCCAATGATTTTATCTATCGGGAGAAGAGTAGCTACAATAAAGTATGCAAAGACAATGTAGAGCCAGATACTCTTGTCCCATCCAGTCATAGTGGAGAGGATGCCGGCAGGGCCCAGCATAAGGACGGCACCAGCCATCATCATAATTACTACCGTAAAGAGTCTCATCACCTGTTTTGTGGTCAGGCCCAGGTATTTACCTATGATCTCCGGCAGGCTCATTCCGTTGTGGTTAAGTGAGATTACTCCCGCAATAAAGTCATGCATCGCGCCCATAAAGATTCCGCCCAGGGTTATCCACAAGAAGGCGGCAGGTCCGTAGGTTGCACCCAATACGGCTCCAAAGATAGGGCCTAGACCGGCAATGTTAAGTAGCTGAATCAGAAAGGTTTTCCAGCGCGGCATTGGAATGTAGTCCACGCCGTCATAGAGATTTTTTGACGGTACCTGTTTGTCCTGTTTAATACCGCACATTTTCTCCAGGAATCTACCATAGGTGAAGTATGCAACTACCAGTGCCGTAAGGCATATAATAAAGGTTATCATAGGCTGTTTGTAATCTGTTCAAAATCTGCTAATATAAATTTACTATTATTTGTTCGGAGGGTACAGCCTCCGCTATTCTCTTTGAATGTATAGATGGTTGCCTTGCGGGATGGGAGGCCCTGGCGGTTGAGGCCGCCGTCATTCAGGTGACCGGTGGAGAGCATCTTGCGGGCAAAGTTGCGGCGGTCATACTTCTTGCAATAGATGGCTTCATAGAGAGCCTGGAGTTGAGACATTGTAAACTCACGCGGTAGAAGATAACGCCACAACGGATTAAAGACTAAAGATTTACGTAGAGCCGCCATTGCCTTTTCAAATATCTCCTTATGGTCAAAGGCCAGTGACGGAAGATCATCCACCGGGAACCATTGTGCCTCAGTGGCATCATCCGCTGCAACTGCATTCATTTCAGTTGTAAGAACAAAGAAAGGGACCGTAACAACTCTTTGGCGGGGATCTCTGTTTGGAGTGGAAAAGACTTCAAACTGCTCAAGATAAGGGGCTTTCAGGCCCGTCTCTTCCTGCAGTTCTCGGAGTGCGCCCTGCTGGGCAGTCTCTTCCGGATTTACAAAACCGCCGGGGAAAGCCCAGTAATCTTTATACGGATCTGCTCCTCTCTTAATCAGCAGAACTTTTAACGGGCTTTCTTTTCCGCAACTTACAGACTTGGAGCCTTGTTCACAACTGTCTTTCTTGCAAGCAGCAAACTCGTTACTTGCAGCAGCAGGCTTTTGCTTTGAGTCCGGGCAGAAAGAGAAGACAATGCAGTCTGCCGTAAGAGCGGTCTGAGGATATTTGTAAACCCAGGGGTAGGCCTCTCCTTTTCTATATTTGAAAACTGCATGTGCCATACTACCAGATTATTGCACGCTTCCGGCAACAATATCCAGAAGCTCGGCGGTGATTGCCTGCTGGCGTGATTTGTTGTATAGGATGGTGAGTTCCTGAATCAAATCCTCTGCGTTATCCGTAGCAACCTGCATAGCCACGGTTCTTGCAGCATGTTCACTTGCGTAGGAATCCGCCAGGCAGGTGTAGAGTTTTTGCTTCAGAACCTGCGGAATCAAAGAGGTAATCACATCAGAAACGGAAGGCTCAACAATGTAGTTGTGGAAGAATCCTTCCGGAGAAAGAGACTCCTCCGCCTTGTATGAAGAGAGATCCACCGGCAGATATGTAATCCTTGAAACCTTCTGAACAGCAGGAGATTTGAAGTGCTGATAAACAACGTAAACCTTATCAAACTCTCCCGCCTTATACTTATCCATCAGCTCTCGTGCAAGAGCAAAAATCTTTTTGTAATCCGGCTTTGCGGCAAGAGACTGAAGAGTAAACTCCTCCCCCTCACTCTTAATGGAAGTGGTGCAGTTGAAGCCCATCTTTTTTGCCGCCTCCTCTATCTTTTTCCCGATAGGATATACGGTTACAAACTTGTCATCTATATGAAGATCCAGAATTAGGGAGGTGAACTCTTTTATAACGTTGTAGTTGAAAGCACCGCAGAGTGAGGAGTTGGAAGAGAAGGCCACAACAGCAACTTTGCTCAAAGCCTTCTTTGTCTCCTCCTCATCCTTAAGAACATACGGAGATGAGAAAACTGTCTTACCGGCTAAAAAGTTGGAGACAATCTTATCCAGATTCTGCTGATAAGGAACCATAGCGGTAATGATGGACTGCGCCTTATGAAGCTTGGCAGATGATACCATCTTCATTGCAGAGGTCACCTTACGTGTTCCCTGAACAGAACCAATTCTTGTCTTTATCTCCTTGAGTGAAGCCATACTCTACTATTACTGAACAAACTGATTTACCGTCATTTGTGCAACCTTCTCAATCTTCTGGGTGATATCGTCATTAATAACACCCTTTCTGAGTTCGTCCAAAACATCCTGCTGGTTGTTAAGGCGCAGATGTTCAATGAAGGTCTTCTCAAACTTCTGTATATCGTTTATATCTATATCCTTAAAGAGTCCGTGGGTTCCGCAGTAAAGTATTGCAACCTGCTCCTCCACCGGCATCGGCGAGTACTGAGGCTGAATAAGCAGACGGGTGTTCTTTCTACCCTTATCTATGGCCTGAGCGGTAACCTTGTCCATCTCTCCTCCGAACTTTGTAAAGGCCTCAAGTTCCTGGTACTGAGCCTGGTCAATCTTAAGAGTACCGGCAACCTTCTTCATGGATTTTATCTGAGCATTACCGCCCACACGGGATACCGAGATACCCACGTTGATTGCAGGACGGTTACCCTGGTTGAAGAGGTCAGTATCCAGGAAGATCTGTCCGTCCGTAATGGAAATTACGTTGGTAGGAATCTAGGCGGAAACGTCTCCCTCCTGAGTCTCAATAATAGGAAGCGCAGTAAGCGAACCGCCTCCTTTAACTTTACCCTTAAGTGAATCCGGCAGGTCATTCATCTTCTCTGCAACCTCCTGTTGGTCAATTATTTTTGCAGCTCTTTCCAAAAGTCTTGAGTGGAGGTAGAAGATATCTCCCGGGTATGCCTCACGTCCTGAAGGACGGCGCAGAATAAGTGAAACCTCTCTGTATGAAACCGCCTGTTTTGAGAGGTCGTCATAAACAACCAACGCATCTCTTCCGGTATCTCTGAAGTATTCGCCTATGGCAGCTCCGGCGAACGGTGCAAAGTACTGGAGAGCAGCAGGATCTGCAGCGGTGGCGCAGACAACGATGGTGTAATCCATAGCGCCCTTCTCTCTAAGTGTCTCAACCAGAGAGGCTACCGTAGAACCCTTCTGACCTATGGCAACATAGATGCAGTAGACCGGCTTGCCCTCTTTATGAGCGTTCTGCTGGTTAATGATGGTATCAATTGCAATTGCAGTCTTTCCAGTCTGACGGTCTCCGATAATGAGCTCTCTCTGTCCTCTTCCAATAGGAATCATAGAGTCAATAGCCTTGATACCTGTCTGCAGAGGCTGGTTCACCGGCTGACGGAAAACAACTCCAGGAGCCTTTCTCTCCAGAGGCATCTCAAAGAGCTCACCCTCTATACTTCCCTTACCGTCAAGGGGTTGACCTAGCGGGTTGATAACTCTGCCCAGCATACTCTCACCTACTCTTATAGATGCAATTCTCTTGGTTCTCTTAACGGAGAATCCCTCCTTGATGTTATCTGTAGGACCAAGGAGCACCGCTCCAACGTTATCCTCCTCAAGGTTCATCACAACGGCCATCTCTCCGTTTTCAAACTCCAGAAGTTCACTCGCTTCCGCATTGCGCAACCCATAAATACGTACAACTCCGTCACTTACCTGAAGAACGGTTCCAACCTCGTCCAGCTGAACCCTTCCCTCAATCCCCTCCAACTGTTTGCGCAGAACCTCGGAAACTTCACTTGCTTTAATATTAACTGCCATAATTAAACTATTCTTCTGTTTTTATCCAGTAGCTGCTGGCGTATCTGACGCAGTTTGTTTGCAATGCTAGCATCCATTCTGAAATCATCTACGTCAATTATGAAACCTCCTTCTATAGAAGGGTTTACACACTTATACAGCTCTATTTTCTTACCCAGCACGGAGGATGTTTTGGAGATAATCTTCTCCTCCATCTCCTTGCTTAAAGGTATGGCCGTAGTAATCTTTACCACGGCAATGTTCTTCTTCTCCCTGTAGAGAGTCTGATAGTTGAGCGCGGAAGCTCTCAAATAATTTTCTCTGCGATTCTCAATAATGATGTTGTAAAACCTTTGCACCGCGTCGTTTGCAGCGGCAGTGCCGGTAAGTGTAGAGGAGAGCAGAGACAATTTATCCTGCCGGGAGAGAAGAGGGTCTTCCAATGTACGCGTAAGTGCCGGATTCTGCTTAAGACACTCCAGAAGAAGGCCCATCTGTGAATAAACCTCTTCCTCTACGCCTTTCTCTAAAGCGTAGTCTAACAATGCCTTAGCATACCTTACCGCCAATACTCCTACGTCCATTCTTTATGCCGTTTTTTCCGCCTTTGTAAGAGTGGATACCTCATCCAGCATCTTTTCAATCATATCCATCTGCGCCTCCTCAGTGGAAAGTTTCTGACGGATAATCTTTTCTGCAATATCACAAGAGAGCGTAGCAACCTCTCTTCTTATTGAGAGCATTGCCTCATCCTTCTCTTTCTGAATCTGCGCCTTTGCCGTATCCAACTCTTTTTGAGATATTTTTGAGGCCTCCTCCTTGGCGTTGGCAAGAATCTTATCTCTCTGCTCGGCAGCCTCGTTCAGAAGACGCCCCTGCTCTTTATTAGCCTCTGCCACAATGGCTTTGGAATCCTCCTCCACCTTTGCAAGCTGAATCTTGGCTTTGCGGGCATCTTCCAGCGAGTCCTCAATATATCCTCTTCTCTTCTCGACAGATTTGGTTATAACCGGAAAGCCGAACTTGGCCAGTATGAAAAATACCACGCCAAATGAAATCAGCATCCAGAACAACAATCCGCTGTCGGGAACAAGTAATGACATAATCTACTGACTTTTAATCTTTTTAGCCCTGCTGTACAAAGTAAGAAAGCATACAAACGATTACCGCAATAAGAGCAACTCCCTCAATGAGTGCTGCGGAAAGAATCATAGAGCTTCTTACATCACCGGCTGCCTGAGGCTGACGTGCAATGGCATCCATAGCGTTGGAACCTATCTTGCCGATACCCATAGCGGCACCAATTACAACAATACCCGCTCCCAGAGCAGCTGCTGCCTTGCTAACTGCCAGAGCCATTGTGTACTCCAAAATAGCTGAAAGAACTGTTAACATAATCTATTAATTTTTAATTGTTTATATTATTCTTTATCTGTTTTCAACTCCTTTTTGTGATGCTCCACCTGTGCAGATCCTATGAATACTGAACTGAGCAGAGTGAATACATAAGCCTGGATGAAGGCCACCAAAACCTCCAACGCATTCATAAAAATGTTGAACACTACGGAGATAAAGGTCATTGAACCTCCCAAAGCCTTTCCCGCTCCGAATCCTATGAAAATCAAAACGGTAAGCACCAGCATTGCCAAGTGGCCTCCCAACATGTTTGCAAAGAGCCTTATCATCAAAGCAATAGGTTTTGTGAAAATACCTATGAACTCAATTAAAGGCATAATAGGTATAGGAACCTTGAGCCAGGTAGGAACATCAGGCCAAATTATCTCCTTCCAATACTCCCTTGAACCAAAGACATTTACAGCTATAAATGTACAGAGAGCAAGGAAGAGTGTTATACTCATATTTGCCGTAACTCCCACTCCGCCGGGGAAGAATGGAATCAGGCTCATAAGATTGCAGATGAATATAAAGAAGAAGACGGTAAGAAGATAAGGAGAGAACCTCTTGTAATTCTTTCCCACACAAGGTTTTATAATGCTCTCTTCTACCGCTGTGACAATCATCTCCACAAAACTTACATACTTGCCCGGTACTGCGTTCACATCGTTTTGATGACGGCGGTACCATCTTGCGGCAGGAAGGAAGAGAAGCAGCACCAGCGCTCCGTTTATAAGAAGGGCAAGCGCCATCTTGGTCAGAGAGAGGTCTATAGGACGGACCATAGTTCCGTCTGCCATCTTCTCCATAAGTTTTCCTGCGTGAGGGCTCTCGCTGTCTGCAGGGTAGAACCCCTGGTAACTTCCTCCGTTCTCATGCAGACGACGGCTTGAGAAAACGTGCCAACCGCTTGTCTTACTGTAGAGTATAACAGGCAGATATATTACAATATCCTTCTCTCCAATCTTTGTTATGTGCCAGGAGTAGGAGTCCAGCATGTGTTCAAATATTATCTCCTGCACGTTGAGTTCCTCATGCTTCTCCTCCTCAGCAAAACTGATTTGCGGGGAGAGCACAAGAGCCAAAAGCAGGAGTATGTATCTGAAACGTCTCATTTTACTCGCTTCTCCAAGTTATAAAAGAATGTTGTATCATACACTAAAAGAACCAGATAGAAGAGTCCGAAGAAGATCAGGAACCACTTTGGATTCTCCCATTTGCAGGCGCACACTATGATTGCAAAAACAATCAACAGCAGCAGACGGCTGCTCTTTACCAACATATAACCGGAGACATACTTTCTCTGACTCCCCTTTGCATATCTCTGAAGCCATAAAAATGTCAGCACTGAGACAACAAAGAAGAGAACGGCGCATACAATTCTCATATTGCTCCAAGCCGGCTTAAACCAATAAGATAGCACCAGGCAGAGGAGCAATGTAACCGCCATTGCAATGAAGTTTCCCGTTATATATTTTCTAACTGAACCCATCTAGCAGATACAAACAGTTACGTTATCGTCACTCATCTCAACAAAGCCTCCTCCAATCTCCACGCTCTCTTCCTTTCCACTCTCCGTTACATATGTTATTGCTCCCTTCTCCAAAGATGAGATTATAGGTGCGTGAGTTGGCAGAATGGTAAAAGGTCCCAGTGTTCCCGGAAGGGTAACCTCCCTTACATCTCCCTTAAAGAGAGAGCTTTCCGGAGATATAATATTAAGATGAAGTAGTTTCATAGTTTAAGCGTTAGCCTCAGCCAAAAGTTTCTTACCCTTCTCTATTGCCTCCTCAATTGTTCCCACACTCATAAATGCCTGCTCCGGAAGGTAGTCACACTCTCCGTCCAGAATCATCTTGAATCCCTTAACGGTATCTTTCAGATCTACCATCACGCCCGGCATTCCGGTAAACTGCTCGGCAACAGTAAACGGCTGAGACATAAACCTCTGCACTCTACGTGCACGGTTAACAACCAGTTTATCCTCCTCTGAAAGTTCCTCCATACCAAGGATGGAGATGATATCCTGGAGCTCTTTGTTTCTCTGCAGAATCTGTTTAACTCTCTGAGCCACATCATAATGCTCCTGTCCCACAATTCTCGGATCCAGAATTCTGGAGGTAGATGTAAGAGGATCCACTGCAGGGTAAATACCAAGTGAAGCAATCTTACGGCTCAGCTCCGTGGTTGCATCCAGATGTGAGAAGGTTGTTGCAGGTGCAGGGTCAGTGAAGTCGTCTGCAGGCACGTAAACCGCTTGTACGGAGGTAATTGAACCATACTTAGTGGAGGTAATTCTCTCCTGCATGGTTCCCATTTCACTGGCCAGCGTAGGCTGATATCCCACTGCGGAAGGCATACGTCCCAAGAGGGCGCTCACCTCACTTCCCGCCTGAGTGAAACGGAAGATGTTATCTACAAAGAGAAGTATATCATTCTTCTGTCCGCTCTCTTTGCCGGCGTCTCTGAAAGACTCCGCAACTGTAAGACCGGAGAGAGCAACTGAACTTCTTGCTCCCGGCGGCTCGTTCATCTGACCAAAGATAAGCGTTGCCTGACTCTTTTTAACCTCCTCGTAATCAACCTTTGAAAGGTCCCACTTCCCCTCTTCCATCCCCTTGCGGAACTCCTCTCCGTATTTTATAACTCCGCTCTCTATCATCTCACGCAGAAGGTCGTTACCCTCACGGGTACGCTCACCTACTCCTGTAAAGACGGAGAAGCCGTTATGTTTCTTTGCAATGTTGTTGATCAGCTCCATAATGAGCACGGTCTTTCCAACTCCCGCACCTCCAAAGAGACCAATCTTACCTCCTTTACTGTAAGGCTCAATAAGGTCAATGACTTTGATTCCTGTAGGAAGTATCTCCTGAACCGTTGTAAGATCCTCAAATTTAGGCGGCTGGCGGTGAATAGGATAAGACTCCTTAACTTTAAGAGGTGCCATTCCGTCTATAGTCTCTCCCACCACGTTCATCAAACGCCCCTTAATCTGCTCTCCTATAGGCATAGAGATAGGTGCTCCCGTAGCCAGCGCATCCAGCCCTCTTCTAAGGCCGTCCGTAGAGTCCATTGCCACACATCTTACGGTATCCTCTCCAATATGCTGCTGCACCTCCAAAGTAAGTTCCCTGCCGTTAGGGCGGGTTACTTTGAGCGCATCGTGAATTGAAGGGAGAGTTTCGTTCTCACCAAGCTGAAAAGAGACGTCCACTACAGGCCCCACTATCTGAGCTATTCTGCCTTTTGTCTGTTGCATAAAAAAAGATTTAGAGGTACGAATTTAACAAAAATAGGCGAGAATTGATAGGATTTTGACTAAATTCGGTCTCGGTTTATAAAGAATATTCTAAACATTGATAATATGATTGTAAAAGTCAACAATGAAGAGGTAAGGATATTCAAGGGTGCCAGCGTAAAGCACGCCCTTTTAAGGTATATCCTTAGAATTAAGGCAGATGTCTCCAATATTGAGAAACTGCAGGTAAAGGATTGCAAAGGGCACCAGATAGACCAGGATGCCCCGCTTAAGGAGGGAGATTCAATAACCGTAAAATTGTAAACAATGAAAAGGCTCTTATATCTATTTGTAATCCTCTCTTTTATTGCTGCAGGATGCTCTCAGAAAAAGGGAAACAACTACATCAGAGCGTCATACAAAACTGATATCCACATTGTTTCCGGCAACGATATTCACGGTGCCATTGAGAATATGCCTATGCTCGCTGCGGCCGTAGACTCCCTCAGAGCCATAGACAAATCCCTTTTGGTACTCTCTGCAGGAGACAACCGTACCGGCAACCCTCTGAATGACCTCTATACCATCCCCGCTTTCCCGATGGTTGCACTTATGAACTATATTGGCTTTGACGCCTCTACCTTTGGCAACCACGAGTTTGACTCTGAGCAGCCTCTGCTTTCAAAACTGATAAACCTCTCCAACTTCCCTTACATCTGTGCCAATGTATTTCCCGATACGGAACTTGGAATTCAGAACATCCCTTACAAATTCTTTGACGTAAAGGGAGTAAAGGTTTGTATTCTTGGCGTGATACAGCTTGGTATTCAGGGAATTCCAGATAGCAACCCGGATCATCTGAAGGGCATCCGCTTTGAAGGCGTAGAGGAGACCATCAACAAATATCTCTACCTCAGAGATCAGTGTGACGTCTTTATTCTTCTCTCTCACATAGGTTATGAAGATGACTGCGCCATGGCGGAGAAATTCCCTCAGTTTGACCTCATTGTGGGTGGTCACACCCATACTCAGATTGAAGGGGGAGAACTCCACAACGGAGTGCTTATCACTCAGAACGTAAACAAACTCCAGAGAGTAACCCACACCATCCTCACCGTAGAGAACGGAAAGGTTACCGGAAAGAGAGCGGAGAACATTGAGATTTCCTCTTCCAAAAATAAAAATCCGTTTGTTGCACAGATAGTTGAAAAGTTCAGTGATAACCCTGAACTTAAAAGAGTTCTGGCCGTTGCCACAGCTCCTTTCTCCACATATGAAGAGCTTGGCCTCCTTATGTGTGACGCTCTTAAAGAGATGACACACAGTGAGATTGGTTTCACCAATATGGGAGGTGTAAGATATGACACCCATCCTAAAGGAGACTTTACCGTAGATGACGTTCTGCGTCTGGATCCTTTCGGAAACGGAGTTGTAATTATGGAACTCACTCCAAAAGAGATTGAGGATATGTTAATTGCCTGCTTCTATGCAGACCGCAACCGCTTCCCTTACACCTCCGGAATAAAGTGTGACGTTGAGTACACCGCCAATGCTAAGAACGAGCCTGAAAAGGTTGTAAAACTCACCCTCACCACAGATGACGGCAAACCTTTAGACCCTAACAAAAAGTACAAGGTTGCAGGAAATGCATACGCCGTAACCGTCTCAGATTCACCAAGAGAGGACGAGGGACGCGAGTTCGGTTCCATCAGTTCAGACCTGCTTATCAAGTTCCTTACTGAAAAGAAACAGATTAACTACAGCGGCCGCCGCTGCTTAACAGAGCATATTGTAAAATAAGCTAGAATTTGATTCTTAGATCTACGCCGGCCTGGATACCTCTGCCCTTCTGCATAAAGCCAGAGGAGGTGGTATCAAAGTAGAATAGAGAGTAGCCCTTGTTGAGAATATTTCTGCACCAAAGGGCTACTTCCATATTTGTATAGCCCCTCTTCATTGAGCTGCTCTTGCCAAAAGAGTAGGAGACTCTGCCGTCCAAAAGTCCGTAGAAATTCTGGTAAACATCATTAGCCTCAGTAAAGTAGATTCTTCCCATTCCGGTGTAATCTACATAGAAGGTAAGTGCGTGACCGCCAGAAAGATCCGCCTTGTAGCAGGTTGCAAGATGGAGGGTGTGCTTTGGAGCAAACGGAACCCTCTTGTCTTTGAAGTCTCTCTCTTCCAGCGTTCTCTTGCCTCCCTCGTTTACTACAACCTGAGTTAGGTTCTTTACAAACTTTGCATCTGTAAAGCCGTAATCTACAGAGAATCTAAGACCATTTACGGGGATAGCAATCAATGAAATCTCCGCTCCGCGGCTGCGGCTCTTTCCGGCATTGGAGGTGTATCTTCCCAATCCGCTCTCAACAAAACGGGAAACCTGCTGGTCTTTTATGTTCATCCAGAAGAGGCTCATATCCAAGCTTATACATCTCTCTGCAAAAGTAAGGTGAGAACCAAGTTCATAGTTCCAGGAGTATTCCGGACGGTATCTTAATGCAGCATTTATAGTTTCGTCATTCTCCAGCGTTCCCACGTTCTTTGTAAGGTCTGTCTGCATATAGTCACTCAGCATCTGAATATTGAATCCTCCTCCGCGGTAACCTTTACTTGCAAGAACATATATGTTGTTTCTTGGATTGAAGTCATACTTAAGAGCAAGACGAGGAAGCAGAGGCATAGACTCGTCATACTGCTTGCCAATGTAGTTCACTTTATATGTACCCTCACCGGTAACCTTTCCCCTCATAGAGGTCTGGTAGTTCATCTCTGCACCGGTATCATACTTAATTTTAACCTTCTCGTAATCAAATCTTAAGGCCAATGTTGCAGAGAGACCTTTTGCTCCGAATATATCTTTGAAGACACTCTGGTGGAAGATTGCTGCACCGGATGTTGGAAGGTGGAAAAGACCCGGCACCGCCATATACTCATCCAACAGAGTAACCTTTATTGGAGAGCGGCTCATTGCTGCATCCATAGTTGCCTGAAGGTCTGAGATAAAATCATGACCAAAGGTTAGCGGAGTCTGGTTGCGGTTCCAGTTATAGAAGCCGGAAACGCCTGTAGAGAAGTCCATTCCTCCCCATATCTCATCCCAAGTTCCCTTAACAATAACCTCCTGGCTTATGGTGTTCTGTTTCTGCATCTGCACCATTGTGTATCTGTCTTCCGGTGTGTAATCCTGGTCCATACTCATACGGTCTCTGAGATATTGCCAGCCGCTTACGGAGGTAATGGTTATGCCTGAGTTCTCCGGAGAATACTTTGTTATAAGTCCTGTATTCAGCAGGTTACGGTAGTAAGAACTTTTGAAGTTATAGTTTGGATTTGTATACTCTTTAGTTGTTTTGTTGTACTCTCCGTAAGGATAACCTCCGTCATCACAGTACTCGTAACTTACGTTAAGATCAAAACTGAGGTTTTTGTTCGGACGCAGAATGCCGTGCATTCTTCCGCCGCCGCTCATTCCCTTGTCTATCTTCTTTCCGTTAAATGTGTTTCTGTAGAAGCCTCCGTTGTAGGTTCCAAAACCGGAGGCGGAGAAGGCAAACTTCTCACTGATTCTGTGATAGTGAGCCAGTGAGAAACGGTAACCGTTCTTGGTTGCGGCACTCATCATAAAGTCCGTACCGCTGTAATCAAACGGAGATTTGGTACTTATGTTTATAAGACCTCCCATTGTGTTTCTTCCGTATAGGGTTCCCTGAGGTCCTCTCAATACCTCAACATGCTCAATATCCGCATAATCAAAGTCAAAGGCAGATTTGTCCCAGTAAGGAATGCCGTCTACGTACATTCCTACCGCTGAGTTGTTTATACGGGAACCCACACCTCTTACATAGATAGATGAGGTAAGTTTTGTTCCGTAGTTTGGAATATAGAGATTTGGAACAACTCCGGTAAGGTTCTTCATTGAGATTATCCCCTCCCTTACCATCTTATCATTAGCAACAATAGATGATGAGAGCGGCTGATCCTTCAAAGATCTGCTCTCCTTGGTATCTCCCACAACCCACAGACTCTCAATAGAATATTCTCTTATAGTATCTTCTGTAACGGCAGGAAGCTCATTGCGTAGGGAATCTTTCAGGTACCCGGAATAACTGAAACCGCTCTTGGAAATAAGGAAGAGAGCGGCAGAAAAAAACAAAAGTGAAATGGTACTCTTTTTCATATCTTATCAAATTGGAGGGCAAATGTAGCCAATTATTTCAGCAGATTATAATCTTTTACTCCAAGAACCTCAGTGGAGAGTTCCCCTATCCAGCCCGCCTTTGCACTTAATCCTGTCTGAACCTTCACAAAATCTACATACTGCAGATTTGCGGCACTTCCGTCCCAACGCACTGCGTCTGAGATCTTAAAGTGGTTGTCATTGGCTCCGCCGGAGGAGTTGCTGTCTGAAGAGAGGCGGTCCGTATTGCTGAAGTTATCTGCATAGCCCCACTCAAAATCTCTGTTGTACCAGACATCCTTGGATACCTCAACAGTCTTGGAAATAAGTGAAGAACCGTAGAGTGTATATGTACCGGATACCCAGGCCGGGAAGTAACTATCCTGAGTGTGATAAGCGGAGAGGTAATCTATGCTGCCGCTCTTTCCGTCAGATGAGGTCCAGAGAACCGGACTCTTGGAAGAGGTTGGCTTGTAGTAGGTTATAGAGTAGTCTCTAGTCTCCGTGCTGTAGTCGCTGCCCTTAAGCTCATACCAGGTATCATCCGGCAGTCCGTTGCCGTTTTCATCCTGCATAACCCAGACTATACCCGGCTCTGAGGAGTTGGTAAAGGAGTTTCCGGTAACTGCAATGTTGTAACCGCCGTCATTTACAATGCTGTGATCAAAGCCCACAACTATGTAACCTCCCCAGGCTCCGAGTGATACAATACCCTGAGTCTTGAATTTATCCTCTGCAAACTTGCAGGCCTCCTGCTGAGTAGTTGCGGTGTAACCCTCGTTAATGAACTGCCCAGGAGCCGGTGTAAATTCATACACTTTGTTGCAAGGAGCGCTGCCGCCTGTCCTCTTGTATGTTCCCTCTGCAGGGCATACGTTTACCGTAAGGGTTTTAGTGAGGCTCCCGTATTTGTTTGTCATTGTAACTACAAGAGTATGAGCACCTACTGCAGTCTCATTGCAGAGGAAATAGTTCTGGTTGGAGTTCTGTTTTTCCACTCCGTCAAGCACCCATTTGTAGGTGGCGTCAAAGGCGTTCTCAACCTTGCGTATTAAAATTCTTATGGTACGTCCCGTGGAGTAGTTATAGGTGTCACTCTCAAAGTTCCAACTAAACGGCATATCGCTCTCCGCACACACCTTAACTGTAAAGGAGAACTCTGCGCTTCCGTCTTCATTTGTCATCACAACTTTAAGGGTGTGAGTTCCGGTAGCAGATGACTTGTATGTGTAATCTTTTGTGGTTGCAACCTGGGTATTGTCTACATACCAGATGTATGTTGCACCAGTCTCATTCTCTACGGTAGGAGTAAGTTTTAACTCACTGTCCTTCAAAATGGTAAAACCACCATCGGGAACTGCCACAAGAACCTTTGGAAGGAGTTGGGCCGCCACGGTTACCTTTATCTCCTTGCTGGCAGAGCCAAACTTTGTGGTGACGGTAAGAGTGATGTAGTTCTCACTTATCTCAGTACCCTGAAAGGTTAGACTCTGAGAGGTAGAGATTACACTTCCGTTCATCACCCAGGAGTAAGTTGCCCCTTCAACGTTTTTGCAGGTTGGAGTAATGGTTATGCTCTTTCCTAACTTAACCGTATATGAAACCTTGTCAAAAGAGATTGTAGGCGGGTCTGTCTTTTCTGGCACCACCTCTTTGGAAGAGCCTGAACAAGAAGCAATAACCAACGCTGCTATCAAAGGTAATATTCTAAAAAGATGCTTCATCTCTACTTAAGTTCTTTAGTTGTAAATGCTATATGGGACGGTATGTCTCCGGTAGAGACCTGCCACTTCTTTCTACCCTCTTTGGTAAAACAGTAGAGCATTCCCGGTGTTACATAATCTTTTGCGTCTGCAATCAGAATCTCTCCGTTCTCCGGATTTACAGCAATGCCTGAAGGAACAGTGATCTCCTTATCAGTTCCGTCCGTTATGAAGTTACGTGAAACAACCATTCTCCGTTTAACGTCATAGATGGCATAAGAGACTGTGTTAGACTGAGTAACGTTGTTCCAGGCAGCACTGTAAACATAGAGAGAATCTCCGCATATTGTCATATCCGTACAAGGAAGAAGTTCCAAATAATCCACTACCTCATCAGTTGCGGAATTTATGACGGAAACCGTAGAGGGAATATCATAGTAATCTCCTCTGGAGGAGACATAGATGTAGCCGTATCTGTCTATCTCCATTCTGTGAAGATTGATTGCAACATCTATTGTTTTAGTTACCTGGAATGTTGAGAGATCTATAACGCTTACAGTTCTGTCATAGTTTGGAACACGGTATCCGCCGGAGTTTGCAACATAGAGTTTACCCTTGCTAATTGCCATCTCCTCAGGCTGGTAGCCAACCACGCAACTTGCAACCTCAGTGAGAGACAGGGTATCTATCTTTGCAACATAACCTTTGCGGGATGTTGGGTCAAACTCCACTGGTCCGGCGTATGAGGAGACGTATGCGTAACCTTTGTCAAAGGTTATGTAACGGCAGTTTGGAATGGAGATCTGGGCAATATGTTTGCCGCTTCCAAGATCCATAACCTCAACCAGATTGGAGCAGTTAATCACTGCATAGAGTTTGCCGCCGTAAACCTTTATATCATTTCCCACATCTCCCAACTCACGTGTTACTCCCGGGTTAAGGGTGGCAAAGATATTTCTCATATAGATTCCGCTGCCGTAGTCAAAGTAATCCAGCGTTGCCTTGTTGCTTCCCATATTTCCCTCATTCAGAAGGAAGAAGCCCTTTATCTCTCCCGCCTCTCCGCCGGTAACGGGAATGTCCGTTGCCTTTTGAATATCCGGCAGATGACGGCAGGAGAAGAGAAGTAATACTACTCCCGTCATCAGAATAAAATTGACGCTACTGCAACTTTTCCCTCTCCTCATATCAAAGAATAAAATTCAATTTTACCTTAAAGTTTGTTCCCGGCATAGGATAACATTGAACCACCTCATACTGCTGGTTGAATATGTTGTTAATCTCCAATGTTACCCTCAGCACCTTACTCTCTACACCTTTTGTACCAAAGTAGAAACTCTTGGTTATTCCAATATCTGAAGTATACCACGGAAGCTGGTAATTCTCAGGTATATTGGCCACGGAGTCATACCTCTCTCCGGTGTAGATGAAACTGTAGTTAAAACTCCAGCCTCTGTAATCTGCAGAGACAACGGCGGTTCCGCTGTGACGCGGAATGTAAGGTATCTGTCCCTTATACCACTGGCTGGTCTTATCCGTCACATCCTCAGCCCTCTGGAAGGTATAAGAGGCTCTGAGAGTCCAATCCACCTCACCCGTCTTAACCATAGTACTAAGCAGTGCATCCAATCCCTTTATCTTCACCTTTCCAAAGTTGAGCATGGTCCAACGGAACTGGTTGGAGGTTGGCAGCGCTACAATTTTATCCTCCACAATATTGTAGTAGCCGTCCAGCTGTGCCTCAAAACCTCTGAACCATCCCTCTTTGAAAGATTTACGGTAAATGACTCCTATGTCATACTGGGTTGCCTTCTCCGGTTTAAGACTCTTGTTTCCTATGGTTGTGTAGTACAAATCATTGAAAGTCGGCATACGGAACACCCTCTTAAAGAAGCTCCTAAACTCCAGATCCAAACCCTTTAACGGTCTGTAGGAGAGAACTGCGGAAGGGGTAAACCTGCTTCTGTGAGATGATTCCAGGTTTGTCTTATCCTTTATAAATGTGTGAAGCAGACTCGCCTGAAGTTTAACCCTCTCTAAAGAGATAGAAGTTGAGGCTGCAGAGTAGAGAGAGTATCTGTTTGGGTAGACAAAATCCGCCAAATCTGCATTGAGTTTATTCCACTGGAAATCATTTGAAAGTGAGGCGCTCCACCACTTGGTAAAATTGAAGAGATTGGCCAGAGAGAAGTAACCCTCCTGCTGGCGGTAGTGGTTGTTTACATACATTGTGGAGACATCCTCTCGCGGATCCGATTTATAGTGAAGATAGTCGTATGCATACTTTCCGTTCAGCATAATGGAGTAGAAATCAGAGATTTTCTCTCTCCAGGAGGCCTGCAGGAAGAAGTTGTCATCCCATTGGCGGTCCTGGTGGCGGAACTTGCCCGGCTCCTCCCTTACGGATGCTCCAGGATAACCCCTCTCGGAGTCATAGAAGTAGCCCTTTACCCTCCATTCGCCCTCATTGGTTACTCCAAAGAGAGCCACTTCCGCCCTCTCCATCCTTACATCTCCGTTATGACGCCTCTGTGTTGTATCATAGCCCCCCTTGGTCTGGTAGGTAAATTTGAAGCGGCCGTTGGTGTACATATACTCCGTGCTGGCGGAAATAGAGACCCTTTCACTGAGTTTCTGCTCCCAAAGCAGGGATGGGTTTATAGTTCCAAATGAGCCACCCTTAAGCCCAAAGTTAAAGTTACTCCTCTTTCCGGGGGCAAAAAGAGGAACCTTTGTCTGCATATAGACGGCGTTGGCACTGGCAAAGTCCTTGGCCGGCTGGAAGATGGCGCTCTTTTGTCCGTTGTATAGGGAGATGGCCTCCATATTGTCCAGAGAGAAGCGTCCCAAATCCACAACTCCGTTCTGAGCGTTGCCCAGTTCTACACCGTCATAGAAGACTCCTACGTGCTGGCTTCCCAGGCTTCTGATATTAACAGTCTTGAGCCCCCCTATTCCGCCGTAGTCCTTAATCTGCACACCGGCAAAATACCTTACGGCATCCGCAACGGAGTAGGCGCTCAGTTTCTGCAACTGCGCCCCACTTAAAACCTGAGTGGGCATAACCTCCTTTACCATCCTCTCCGCCACCACTTTCACGGTAGAAAGGGTGTTATAACGGTTGGTATCCAGGGTATAAAGGGAGTCCCGGCTCTGCGCAGAAACCATCGCGGAGCTAAAAAGTGATAATAAACACCCAATAACTATGATTCTCCTAAATCCCACCATATTACCCCAGGTAAATCACAAGCGGGGCAAATTTAGAAAATTTAGCATAATTATTGTTATCTGATTAACTTTGTATAGACTCAAACAATTTGGTATGAAAAGACTTTTTACTCTCTTTGCTGTTTTCCTGGCAGCTATACTCTTATCCTGCAACGCTTTAGCTCAATCTTACAGCGGCCTTTGGCATGAAATAAAGAAGGCTCAGGAGAAGGACCTTCCTAAAACGGTAATTGAACTCTGTGATAGGATTATCTTCCTGGCCAAATCTGAGAACAACTCGGGCCAACTTCTCAAGGCCTATCTCACCAAAAGTGAATACAGAAGAGCCATATCTTCAGATTCACTCTACAGGGATATTCAAGAGATTGAAATGATGGCGGAAGAGAGTACCAATCCGGCAGAGAAGATGGTGATTCACTCACTGCTTGCCAGCATCTATGCAAGTTATGCCAGAAACAACTCCTGGGCGCTGAACAATAGAACCGTTCTGGAGGGAAATGATAGCAAGGATATTAAAGAGTGGGACAAAGAGAAGTTCAAAGTAGTGATACTGAACCACATAGACGAGTCTTTAAAGGATTACTTCCTGCTTCACAACACCTCTTCAAAAGATTTCATACCGTTTGTTCTTAGAAATGACAATAGTCATTATTTCAATCATGATCTGCTCCACGTCATTGTAAACAACTCAGTTAAAGCCTTAAACGTAGTTGAGTTCCTCTCTCCGGAAGAGATGAAAGCAAAGAAGAATGGAATAATTGACTCTGAAATTCAGTTCTATAAAGAGGCTCAGATGGAGGATGCAATAATTCTTGCCTCTCTCTTTCAGATAGAACAACTTGATAACAAGGAGGAGAAACTGCGCACTCTTCTCTCCCAGTCCAATCCTTCCAATGAACTCTGCGGGGAGATTCTTGCCCGTCTGGCACAGAGCGTCTACAGCAGAGGAGATAAAGTTGAGGCTCTTGCTCTGTGCAGAAAGGGATTGAAGGAGTATCCTAATTATAAACGCGGCAAAAAGTATTTTAAAGATCAGATAGAGTATATTCTTACACCTTCAGTAAATATCTCCTGCCCGGGTTACGTCTATCCGGGAGTAGAGACAGAAATATCTGTAAATCATGTAAATGTAGATGAGTATGAACTTCTTCTGTACCGTATTAAAAACCAGGAGAAGAAAGAGTTTGAGGTTGCAAGGCGGTATCAGATGAAACTGAATAAACCAAAGAATTATCAGAGAGATTACATAAAAGAGAAGATAGAGTTTCCAACCTGTGGGCAGTACCTTATTGCCATCAACTATAACAACAGAACAGATACCTGTAAGAATGTTATAACCGCAGGAAAGATGGCGGTTCTTGTAAACCGTTATAAGGAGACTCTGGAAGCCATTGTGGTAGACAGACTCTCCGGAAACCCAATAAGCGGAGCCAAGGTTACCATAAATGGCAGTAGAAACAGTACGGATACTGTGGAGGCGAGCGGATTAACAGACAAAAACGGAAAGGTCTTTCTCAAATATGATCAGAATTACTACTATGAAATTACGGCCACAAAGGGTGACGATTCCAATTACGGAGAACACTCTATCTATCTGCAGGACAGTTACCGTTCAGACTCCTGGAGCAATAACATCTGGCTCTTTACAGACCGTTCCATCTACCGTCCGGGACAGACCGTCCATCTGAAAGGTATTTTTTACTACCAGCATAAAGATGAGCCTCAAACTAAGGAGGAGAGAGAGTTTGATATTACTGTAAGAGGCAACAACAAAACAGTTTACACCTGTAAATTAAAGACCAATGAATTTGGTTCAGTCACTACCTCATTCACTCTTCCAACCTCTGCTCTTAACGGCAGATATTTCATTACGGCCAAATGCATGGGTAAAAGTACCTCTACAGAGATAAGAGTTGAAGAGTATAAGAGACCTTCTTTTGAGGTTGAACTTCAGGAACCTACGGGGACCTTCTCTTTGAATGACACTGTAGATATTAAGGGATTTGCAAAGGCCTTCTCCGGAGCGGCAACCGCAGAGGCCAAAGTACAGTACAAGGTAACTTCCTCCATATCAAGATTCTGGGGAGTAAACTCTTCAACAAACAATGTCTCTTCCGGTGAGGCTCAGACAGATGAGAAGGGAGAATTCACCATTCCGGTTATACTCAAGAAGCCGGAGAACGGACCTCGTTATTACGGAGACTATCCATACTGCTTCATTGTAGAGGCTTCTGTTACAAGTATTTCCGGAGAGACCCAGAGCACAAGCACTGCTATCTACGCTTCAAACAAAGGAGTTGTACTCTCATATTCCGGAAACAAACTACTGGATAAGAACGGAGACCTCTCCGTAACATTCAAGGCCTATAACCTTAAAGCTGTTCCGGTAAGCAAGGAGATTTCATATAAGCTCTTCACAAAGGGGGAGGGAAAAAAGATTGCAGTTGACAGCGGAACGGTTACCTCCAATACCAAGACATTTATGGAGAGTTGGAAGAGTATTCCTTCCGGCAATTATACTCTGGAAATGAGTACATTGGATGACAAGGGCAGAGAGTGCACTGCAAAGAGTGATTTTACACTGTTCTCAACGCTGGACAAGAGTCCTATACCGGATACCAAACTCTGGTTCTACAGAGACAAAGAGTATATCTATTATGGCACATCATATAAAGATGCTACCATTTACGTAGATATTTTTGCAGGAGAAAAGAAGGTCTCCTCAAAGGTGGTACCTGTTTCAAATTCAATAAACAAGATAAAGTTTGAGTATCTTCCTTCATACGGAGACGGAGCCTTTCTCTCCATCTGTATGGTAAGAGATGACGAATTCTACATTAAGACTGCAACCGTTGTAAAACCTCTGCCTAACAAGAACTTAAGTCTCAAATGGAGCGTATTCAGAAACAAACTCTACCCTGGGCAGAAGGAGGAGTGGAAACTCTCAATTTTGGATAAAGATGGCAAACCGGCCAACTCAGAACTTCTGGCCTATATGTATGACGCCTCTTTAGATATGATTGTTCCTCACAGAATTAAAGGAAGCGTAAACTTTAGCAGATGGATATTTGATCCTTGCTGGAGAATGATTGACATTCAGTCATATAGGCGGTTAGGCATTCCTATCAGAACCAGCCAGGGTTATCTTTCCATACCTCTGGAATATGACCGCTTTGCCTATATAATGACGTCCGAATACGGCGGGAGAATCAGAGGAGTTGGAAGTGCTGTTTATAAAACCGCCAGTGCAGTAGCAGGCGTAAGCAATGACGGAATGGATGAGATGTTAGTGGAAGAAACGGCAGTTAAGAAGGATGTCAGTACACCGGAAGAGAATCAGCCGGATATACAGCCAAAGCAGGTTCAGATAAGGAGCAACTTTGATGAGACTGCATTCTTCTATCCTCAACTCAGAACAGACAAGGATGGAATGGTAACGCTCAGTTTCACTCTGCCTGAGAGCCTTACAAGGTGGAAGTTCCAGGCTTTGGCTCATACAAAGAGTATGGATGTGGGTATCTTGGAGGATGAGATTGTGGCACAGAAAGACTTTATGATTGCTCCGTATATGCCTCGTTTCTTAAGAGTTGGAGACCATACGGTTATTGCATCAACCATTACTAACCTTACGGATAAGGAGGTTGAGGCAAACGTTACGTTTGAACTCTTTGACCCTGCAACGGAGAAGATCTATCAGACTCAGAGCAAGAGCGTTAAAGTAGCCGGAGAGAGAAGCCAAAAGGTTTCCTTCGGTTTTGACGTAAGCAGCGAGTGGGATGTTGTTGGAGTAAGAGTTGTGGCAGACGGAGGTAAGTTCTCAGACGGAGAGCAGCATCTTTTGGCAGTTCTTTCAGACAGAACTCCGCTTATTGAGAGCGTGCCTATGCCAATCAGAGGCAATCAGACCCGTAAGTTCTCTCTTGAGAATCTCTTCAATCACCACTCACCTACCGCAACCAAGAAGAGTTTGACGGTTGAGTTTACCGGCAACCCTGCCTGGTATGCAGTTCAGGCACTTCCTTCTTTGCAACAGCCTGAATCAGATAACGCTATCTGCTGGTCTAACGTTCTTTACACCAATACTTTCTCATCCTTTATAGCCAACTCAACTCCAAAAATTAAGGAGGTATTTGAGAGTTGGAAGAAGAGCGGAGAGAACAAGGAGAGTATGCTTAGCAACCTTTCCAAGAATCAGGAACTCAAGAACATACTCATCAGCGAGGCCCCTTGGGTTCTGGAGGCAAGGAATGAGGAGCAGACAAGAGAGAGAATTGCAACTCTCTTTGACCTTAACAACATCAAGGTCTCTAACGAGAAGGCTATTAAGAAGTTGCAGGAACTCCAGAAACCGGACGGCGGATGGAGTTGGTTTAAGGGAATGGATAGTTCTCCTTGGATGACTGAATATGTTCTTATTCAAAACATCAGGGCAATGGTTCTTACCGGAGAGAAGATGGATGCCTCACTTAAGGCAATGCACTCAAAGGGATTGGATTTCATGCACTCAGAGATGCAGGAGGATTATGATTTTATCATTAAGAATAAGATTAAGAGCAAGGGTGTAAGTTACTTCATTCTAAGGTACTTGTATCTGGTTACACTGGAGGCGGAAGCAGAGGGAAAGAGCCCGCTGGATATTGTTCCTCAGAAACACCGCAAGGCATACAACTATTTCCTTAAGAAGGTGAAAGAGGTTCCGCGCCATCAGGACATTCAGGAGAAGGCAATTACAGCTGTTGTTCTCAACGCCAACGGAAAGAGCAAGGATGCCGGCGAATATATACAATCCATTAAAGAGTACCTTACCTACACGGATGAACTTGGTATGTTCTTTGACTTTGATGACAATCCATACCGCTGGTCTTCAAGTCATCTGAGCGCACAAATTGCTGCTATGGAGGCATTTGACAAGGTGGCTAAAGACTCTTCCGCTGTGGAGGAGATGAAGATATGGCTGCTAAAGCAGAAACAGACTCAGATGTGGAAGAGCAACACCTTTACTGCAGAGGCCATCTATGCTCTCCTTGCAAGAGGAACCAATTTGCTCAACAACAAGGGTGAGGTAATTCTCACATTTGCAGATAGAACCCTCAGCACCACTGAAAGAGATGAGAGCGGTAAGGCTCCTGTTACAGGACTTGGTTACATTAAGAGCTGCTACACAGATGACAACACCGTTAACGCCACTTCCATTAAGGTGGAGAAGAAAGATGCCGGCATTGGATGGGGTGCTGTTTACGCCACCTTCAGTGAAAAACTCGCCAACGTTCAGCAAAACGGAACTAAGGAACTGAGCATCTCCAAAGAGCTCTATATCAAGAAGGATGACAGACTCATCCCTATCAAGGACAGAGATCAGATTAAGGTTGGAGATATAGTTACCGCAAGGATGATTATTAAGGTGGATAGAGAGATGCAGTTTATGCAGCTTAAGGAGATGAGAGGCAGTTGTCTGGAACCTCTCAAGCAGCTCTCCGGTTACAAGTGGGGCGGCGGTACCTGGTACTATGAGGAGATTAAGGATGCCTCAACCAACTTCTTCTTCTACAACCTCACCAAGGGAACATACGTAATGGAGGTCAACTACAGAGTCTCCCGCGCAGGAGAGTATGAGATAGGTCTGGCAACGCTACAGTGCGCCTATGCACCTGAGTTCTCAGCACATACAACCTCTGTAAGAGTAACCGTCGCGGAGTAGAAAGAGGGTCTATTTAAAAGTTACCGGGAAGGTAAAGTAGGTAGTTGGGTAAGGCTCGTTCCTTAAAGTGAAGTGCCACCACTCGGAGTAAAGCGGCTTAAAACCAAATTTAAGCATAGCCTCTCTGAGCATCATACGGTTGGCTATCTGCTCTTTGGTAAGGTTTCCAACGTAATCAGGATGTGCGGAAGGATCCAGCATATCAAAGGTTCCTCCCATATCAACCTCCTTTCCCGTCTTCATATCAAAGAGGGTGAGATCCACAGTACTTCCGCGGCTGTGACCGGACTTTGTTGCAATATAATCCTCCTTAAAGAGGCGGTCTTTCTCCAGGTTAGGATAGAAGAATCTCTTCATTGAAGTATCTGCATCCTTAGCCCATCTGCAGAAGTGAGAAACAGCGCATTGCGGACGGTAAGCGTCATAGATTTTAAGACGGTAACCTTTGCTCTTTACATAGTCACTCACCTTCTTGAGTGCGGCTGCAGCCTCCCTTGTCATAAGGGCAACGGGCTCTTTGTAACCGTCTATGCGGGTGCCCACAAAGTTGTATGTGGAATAGTATCTGATCTCCAGAATAACATCCGGAACTACCTCAGAAACAACTACAAAGCCTGAGCGGTCTGCTGCGTTCTTGGATTTCTGTGAGTATGCTCCAACAGCCAGGAGCAGTATAAGTGACAGTGTAACAACTCTTTTCATATCTAATACTATATCTTTCAACTATTATTTTGCAACCAGGCGTACGGAACGGCCAAAGTTGCGTACGAATCCGTAAACTGCGTGGTTCTTGGCATTGAAATAGAGGCCCCAGCCGCCGTCGGAATCATCCGGCGTAGATGACCAATAGTAACCCAAGGCCCCCACTCTCATAAGGGAATCATTATGGGAATAGCCTTGTGCCTGGAGTTCTATGGAGTTTCCGTTAGGTCCCTTTACACGGTATCCCTTTCCGGTCCAAGTCCAGGTACAGCGGGTAGTAAGTTCCTCCAACTGAGCCTTGGTTGGGAGTGATTTTCCATAGCGCGCAACCGCCTGGTCGTAAGTAAAATAACCCGCCTCGTTTTTGGCTTTCCAGAGAGTTCCGGAATGAAGTCCCAGGTTCACAAAACCAACAGCAGCAGCCATTTCTGCAGATGGCGCTTTCATTGATAGAGCAAGAAAACAAAATAAACTGAGTAAAAGCAGCTTTTTCATAGTTTGTTTTTTTGGTTTTCTACTGGTTTTCCCATCTCAAAGAGCCTTGCGTGAAGATGTTCCGCATCCAACAGATAGACGTGTCCAAGAATACCGAAAGAGACTCTCTTTCTTCCCTTAACTGTCTCCAGATAGCCTATACTGCAGACTCCGTATCCTAAGACCTTGAGATTAGGGTTAATAACCCTCTCCATAAACTCCTCGCCTATCTTGAGGTTCTTCTGATTTTGGGGATCATTGGCATCAATTCCTAAATCCTTAATGATGCCGCTCTGAAACTTGTTTGTAATAGCCTCCCTGTGAGCCCTTCTTCCAGGACATGTAACTGCCAGAGTAACAATAATTACCGCCAAAACGGCCAGTATTATTTTATATATCCTTTTCATTTCCCGCCAAAGCTATTCTTACACAAATTTAATAAAAGAGTCCGTCTAAATACTCATCTGCTGCCTCAATTTCTCTCTTTGCCAGCGAATCTTTTTCAACCTTTAGCGCCCCCTTCACATAATCCCTCCATCTAATTATCTGATTTTCAGCAATAAACTCAGCCGCAGCCACTCTCACCTTTGCATCTTTGTCAAACAGAAGGCTCTCTACCCATTTTTTCATACTCCACGATGGATGTTCCTTCATCCACTCAACCCCCTCAAGCTTCTCTTCTGTTGTACCGTAAACAAATGTATGATAGAGTGATGCCTCCTTGTTCAGATCCTCCACCGTTAAGATCTTCTCACCCACAGATAGTGAAGGATCACACAGCGTTTCCGGGAATGATGTGTAACTCTTTCCGGCACACCATCTTATAAGCCTTGGAATCATCCACATCATACCGGCCGTGCTCTCCGGATGGCCAATAGAGGTGCAGATTCTACCCTTTCCGTAGTTGTTGCCTAGTATAAACGGCTTGCCAACAGAGGCCCCCTTCTCTCCGCCTCCCATTCCGTAAACATCGCTAATCATCTCCACAAAAACGGTATATGGGGTTGCATCTCCAAGACGTGAACTCTCTGCCGGTTCCAGCAGCGGACCGTTCTCAAAGAGAAGATACAAAGTGTCCGCCTCTTTCAACTCAGGAAAAACTCTCTTCCCCTCCTCTGTAAGTTTAACCGCGCAAAGTCCCTGTCCTCTGGATGAGTGATCCAGATCATAGACTGAGGCTCCGTTCATACTTATGCAGGCATATCCCGGTGTATGAGAGAGTGCGTAACCTCCTGCGCAGATGGCAAGTATGCCGCCTCCATTACGAGCAAACTCCTTTACTTTCTCAGTGTTTGTCTCTCCCAGGGAAAAGGTATGCGCAGAGCCGGCCCCTCCGGGGAATACAATAACATCCAGAGAATCAAGTACTCCGGATGCTATATCTGCTGTAGTTATATACTTTGCATCTATCCTGGAATCCAAAAAGCAGGCGGCATAAACCTCCGGCATATTGATATCTCCGCTTCCTATGCCGTTTAACACACCTACCCGAACCCTCTCCAAACCGGCATTATCCCCTTTTCCGCCACAGGAAAAAAGAACTACGGAGAATAAAACAAGCGCAAAAATTGAAGAAACCTTTCTCATACTATCACGTCTATTACTCTTTTACAAACGGCTTGAGGTTCTGGGCGGCCTGGGCGGCGGTAATCTCTTTTCCTCCGTTATCCAGATCTATGATGACATAGTTGTTATTCCCCATTCCCAGCTCCTTCATGTAGGAGAGTTGTCTGAGACCGTGGCGGGACTCTATTCTCTCAACCAAATCGTGATGCTCCTCCTCTGTCATAGCATAGACAATATCAATGCAGGCCTGGTCCAATGCAAGTATGTCAGTAGAAGAGAGGATACCTACATTAGGGGTTACAACAGGTTCTGCAGCAATGCCTTCACAGTCACATGAGACTGACATATTGCGCATTACATTAACGTAGGTAATGTGCTTTCCAAAGAAATCAACGGTTGCTTTGGTGGACTCGGTCATACGTTCCATAAACTCCTCTTCACTTATATCCCACTGGTCATCCTGCCCCGGAGTTGTATGAATCCAGGCCTTTCCAATGCGGCCGTCTGCACAGCCTATGCCTATGTTCTTATTGCTTCCTCCAAATCCTCCCTTTGTATGTCCTTTAAAGTGAGTGAGAACCACCAGAGAGTTGTAGTTGGTAAGGTGAGAGCCCATAGACATCTTATCAAACCATTTACCCCCTTTGACAGGCAGAGTAATTGTATCTTCCTCATCCATAATATCTACAGGGCAGAAAGTCCAGCCGTTTACCTCCAGTGTTTTGCGGTGCAGCTCAGTTGTATATCTGTCTCCCTCGTAGTAAGTATTTGTCTCAACGATAGTTGCATCTGGAAGATCTTTCTCCAGCAGAGCCTTTACCCACTCTCTTGGGATGATGTTCGGTCCGTTCTGCTCTCCGGTATGGAGTTTTACTCCCACCTTTCCCTCAATATTGCCGTTAACTTTCTCATAAGCTCTGATTAATCCCTCTGCTGAGAGGTTGCGTGTAAAGTAGACAACTGCCTTTTCCTGATTGGTTTTCATATCGTTATGTTTTTTGTTTTGGCCGCAGCCGGCAATCAGACAAAACGCCAGTGCTGCTAAAAGTGTGTATTTCATCCCTCTATAATTTTATCTCTAGACAAATATAATGAAAAAAAAGCATCGCAGAGACTCTGCGATGCTTTTCAATTATGCGGAGAGACAGGGATTCGAACCCCGGGAGGCTATTCACCTCAACAGTTTTCAAGACTGCCGCAATCGACCACTCTGCCATCTCTCCAATTGGGGTTGCAAAGATAGTGAGATTTGCATCATTTGCAAAAAAAGTTACTTTTTACCGAAATCTTTCCAGTGGAAAAGTATCAAATAAATGACTCCGCAGGTAATGCAGGAGTCTGCAAAGTTGAAGATGGGACGGAAGAATTCAAAAGGCTCACCTCCGTGGAATGGGAACCAGGAAGGGAGGGTGCCGTGAATGATTGGGAAGTAGAACATATCCACAACTTTGCCGCACATAAAGGGTGCATAGCCCTGCCCGAACGGAACCAGGGTTGCAACGGTTTCATGTGTGGACTCGCTGAATATGAGGCCGTAAAAGGCGCTGTCTACCATATTTCCAACCGCTCCTACAAGAATCATTGTCATACCTACAAGGACTCCCACAGGGACCTTCCCCCTCTTTATCAAACGGTGTATGTACCAGATGAGTGCGGCAATAAGAACCAGACGGAGTGAGCTCAGCAATATCTTTCCTGCAACTCCCCCAAGTTGCATACCAAAGGCCATTCCGTTGTTCTCAATGAACAGGAACTGGGCCCACTTTCCGTTGCCGAACATCTCAAATCCCTGGCCGTAAGCATAATGCAGTTTAACAAATATCTTGATAAACTGATCTGCAAATAACAATACCAGGAACAGGAGAACTACCGTCCACTTCTTGCCTTTAATACTCATCTAATGCTATCTGCTCTCCTTATCCTCAACGTTCAAAGTTGCATGAGGCACCAGAAGGAGTCTTGCCTTTGGAATGAGTTTGCCGGTCTTACGGCTGATTCCGTAGGTCTTGTTCTCTATTCTAACAAGCGCTGCCTCAAGGCTTTGGATAAACTTGTACTGTCTGCTTGCCAACTGGCTGCTCTCCTCCTTTGAAAGTGCGAAGGCACCCTCCTCAATAACGGTGAATGTAGGAGAAGTATCCTCAACGCCGTTGCTTGTGCTGTGAGTTATAGCGCTGCGGAGCATCTCGTACTCGTCCTTTGCCTTTGCAAGTTTCTCAAGGATAACCTTCTTGAACATCTGAAGATCATCATCACTGTAACGAACAGCCGGAGGTTCCGGAGTCTCCTGTTTCTTAACAACAGGTTTTGGAGCAGGAGCAGGAGTTGGTTTAGGTGCAGGCTTTGGTGCCGGTGCTGGCTTTGGTGCAACCGCCTTCTTTACAGGAGCCTTTGCAACTGGCTTCTTTACAGCAGGTTTCTTAGCTACAACTTTCTTAACCGGAGCCTTCTTTGCTACAGGTTTCTTTGCTACCGGCTTTTTAGCAACCGCCTTTTTAACGGGAGCCTTCTTAACTACCGCCTTCTTTGGGGCAGCCTTCTTAACAACTACCTTCTTAGCAGGAGCTTTCTTTGCTACAGGCTTCTTTGCAACTACCTTCTTAGCAGGAGCTTTCTTTGCTACAGGCTTCTTTGCTACAGGCTTCTTTGCTACAGGTTTCTTTGCAACTACTTTCTTAGCAGGTGCTTTCTTTGCTACCGCCTTCTTTGCAGGAGCCTTAGCAGCAGGCTTCTTTGCAACACTTTTCTTAACGGGGGAAGCAACTTTCTTCACGGTCTTAGCCGCTTTCTTAACTTTTGTTGCCATAACAGTGTTTGTTTAAGTTATACTAATTTATCTCTCAACTTTTATCTTAATAACGGAGCCCTCTTCCCACTCAACCTCTGCGGCTCCCTGCAGCTTAGGAGAGTTAGCCTCCACCAGCTGGATGCTGTTTGCAAGTGTCTGAGCGCAAACATAATCACACAGTGCCTTATTCTCCTCTCCTACTATTGCATCTACCACTTCTTTGCGATTTTCCAAAGTAATGGAGATTCTGTCAGTAACCTCAAAACCGGAATCTTTTCTCAGGTTCTGAATGCGGTTAACCAGCTCACGTGCAATGCCTTCTCTCTTCAGCTCATCCGTAATCTTAATGTCCAGAGCAAGTGTCAAAGTTCCCTCAGTTGCAACGAGCCAGCCCGGCATATCCTCTGAAGAAATCTCATAATCACCCTTTTGCAGCACTACCTCTCCAAGCGGAAGAGAGAGTTTGTACTCCTCACTTCTCTCTATTGCGGAAATCTCTTTCTGTGTAAAGTTAGCAAAAGCTGAAGAAATTTCCTTCATCTGTTTGCCATATTTTTTACCCAGAGATTTGAAGTTTGGCTTTATCTTTTTGGTAATCAAACCTTCAGTGTCCGTAATGTACTCTATCTGTTTTACGTTAACCTCGCTTAAGACAATGCCCTCCACCTTCTGCAGGTGCTCCTTAACCTTAGGGTCAATGACAGGAATCATAATCTTTGCAAGCGGCTGACGCACTTTAATGTTGACTTTTCTTCTGAGAGCCAGAACCATGGAGGTGCTCTTCTGAGCCAGAGCCATTCTCTCCTCCAAATCCTTGTCTATGAGACTCTCATCTGCAGTAGGCATCATAGTCACGTGAACGGAAGGCTCCTTGTGCATTTTGGAAACTGCGTTCAGATCCAAAAAGAGACGCTCCATATAGAACGGAGCAATTGGAGCGGCAAGAATTGCAACGGTCTCCAGGCAGGAGTAAAGCGTCTGATATGCAGCCAGTTTATCACTGTTCATAGTGCCACCCCAGAATCTCTTTCTGTTAAGACGAACATACCAGTTGCTCAGATGGTCACATACAAACTCCTGAATAAGACGGCCGGCAGTTGTAACGTCATAATCTTCATAACGCTCCTTAACGTCTCTAATCAGAGAGTTGAGGTATGAAATAATCCAACGGTCTATCTCAGGACGCTCTTTTACAGGAATTTGCGGAGCATCATTTGTAAACTTGTCCACATTTGCATAGAGCGCAAAGAAGGAGTAAGTGTTGTAGAGAGTTCCAAAGAACTTTCTTCTCACCTCATCAACACCCGCATCATCAAACTTAAGGTTATCCCAAGGCTGAGCATTGGTAAGCATATACCATCTCAAAGCATCCGCACCGTAAGTGTTAATCTGGCCGAACGGATCTACCGCATTGCCCAATCTCTTACTCATCTTCTCACCCTTCTTATCCAGCACCAAACCGTTGGAAACCACAGTCTTGAATGCAGGAGTATGAGAAACCATAGTGTGAATTGCATGGAGCGTATAGAACCATCCGCGAGTCTGATCCACACCCTCTGCAATAAAGTCTGCAGTCTGTCCGAACTCCTCCTTACCCAACTTGGCAAGGGTCTCCTGAGCGTAAGGCATAGCGCCGGAATCAAACCAAACGTCAATCAAATCACTCTCCCTTCTCATAGGTTTGCCGCTCTCTGAAACGAGCACAACCTCATCTATGTAAGGCTTGTGAATATCAATCTTGTTGTAGTTCTCATCTGAGAAGTCATTTGGAACAAATCCCTTCTCTTTCAGAGGGTTGGAAACCATCACACCAGCTGCAACAGCCTTATCTATCTCACTGTAAAGCTCCGCGATGGATCCTATGCACTTCTCCTCTTTCTTATCTTCCGTTCTCCAGATTGGAAGCGGAGTTCCCCAATATCTGCTGCGGGAGAGGTTCCAATCCTGCAGATTCTCAAGCCATTTGCCAAATCTGCCGGTACCGGTGCTCTCCGGTTTCCAGTTAATCTGCTTGTTGAGTTCAATCATCTCATCCCTAACTGCGGTAGCACGGATGAACCAACTGTCCAGAGGATAGTAAAGTACAGGTTTGTCTGTCCTCCAGCAGTGAGGATATGAGTGAACGTGTTTTTCAATCTTGAAGGCCTTGCCCTCCATCTTCAGCTGAACACAGATATCTACATCCAGAGTCTCTGCATCCGGAGCCAGAGTGGAGTCGTATGCATTCTTTACATAACGGCCGGCCCACTTGTTATACTCCTCTGTAACTCTCTCTCTTACAAACTCTTCATCCAGGTCTTCAACTCTGTAAAATTTACCCGTACGGTCTACCATAGGCCTCCAGAGACCCTCTTTATCCTTGAGTGTGAAAGGAGCAATGTTGTTCTGCTTACCCACTTTGTCATCATCCGCACCAAAGGTTGGAGCAATATGAACTATACCGGTACCCTCTTCAGTAGAGACAAAGTCTCCGGTAATAACTCTCATAGTGTTCTCCTCAGGCTTAATCCAAGGGATAAGCTGTTTGTATCTAATACCCTCAAGATCACGTCCTTTGAAAGACTCCTGCACCTGGTAAGGAACCAGTTTGTCTCCCGGTTTGTAACTATCCAGAGGAAGATCTACAGCCTTAGGGTTGAAGTTAGCGGCCAGAAGTTCCTTGGCAGCTATGTAAGTTGCCGCCTTTCCGCTGTACGGATTGAAGGAACGTACCTTAACGTACTCAATATTAGGGCCTACGCAGAGAGCAACGTTAGATGGAAGAGTCCAAGGAGTGGTTGTCCAGGCAATGAAGAAGAGTTCCCCCTCCTCAACATCGTTGAACAGAAACTCACTCTTAGTATCTCTAACAACCTCAAACTGAACGGTTGCCGTAGTATCCTTAACGTCTCTGTAGCAGCCCGGCTGGTTAAGTTCGTGAGAACTCAGACCTGTTCCCGCTGCCGGAGAGTAAGGCTGAATGGTATAACCCTTATAGAGCAAACCCTTGTTGTACAAATCTTTAAGAAGGTACCACAGGGTCTCAATATATCTGTTGTCATAAGTGATGTACGGGTTATCCATATCCACCCAATAACCAATCTGCTCGGTAAGGTTAACCCACTCTTTAGTATACTTCATAACCTCCTTGCGGCAGGCCATATTGTACTCATCTACAGAGATTTTCTTCCCGATATCCTCCTTGGTGATACCCAACATCTTCTCCACACCCAACTCCACAGGAAGGCCGTGGGTGTCCCAACCGGCCTTACGGTCTACCCTGTAACCGGTCTGAGTCTTGTAACGGCAGTAAACATCTTTAATGGATCTGGCCATAACGTGATGAATACCAGGCATTCCGTTAGCGGATGGCGGACCCTCAAAGAAGACAAACTTAGGTGCCCCCTCCCTTGCTTTGCTCACATTCTCAAAGCACTTTTCTTCCTTCCATTTCTTCAGGACCTCACGTCCCAGTTCTACAAGGTCAAATTTCTTATACTCTTCAAAACCCATAATTGATACGTTGAGTTGTTTAGGGGGGCAAATTTACAATAAATCCCCTATATTTGCACTGCTATGTCAATATTGGATTTTATAATTATTGCTATCGCTGTCATTTCCTTCCTCTGGGGAATCAGAAAGGGATTCGTTGGACAGCTTATGTCCCTTATAGGACTGATATTCGGTCTTTGGGGCGCCTCTAAACTTACAGTTCCAATCACAACTAAACTTATGCCTCTGCTGGGGCCGAGCGTACCGGAGGGTACGGTGAGAATTATCATCTACATAATCCTGACCGTTCTCTTTATAATCCTCTTCAACTGGTTGGGCAGACTCCTGGAGAAAGTGATGAATCTCACCATATTAGGAGGGTTGAACAAAGTGTTGGGAGCCGTTCTTTCTCTGCTTAAAGCAGTAATTATTGCTATGATTATTGCCTCAATTATTGACCAGTCTCCTGAGTCATTGGGACTTAGCAAGTGTGCGTTCATTAAGGAGAGCAAGATTTATCCAATCCTGGTTCACCAGGCAGAATTATTCTTCCCGTTCGTCAAGAGTTTGTTCGCAAGCGTCATTTAGTTTCTCACTTTTGGGATAATCCTGCTATTATCCCAAAATTTAGGATAATTACAAGATTTACCCCTCAAAGTATTTACGCGAATGCTTTGAGGGGTAGTCTTTTACGCCCAACTTTGCAACAAAAAGAGGCAATGAGAAAACAGAGACATCAGAGAGAAAAGACATTCCAAATGTTCACGCCTGAATCATACGGAATTGCCCCTATGAGGGGGAGGGTAACCTTTCTCTACTCTCTAATGATTCTCCTTTGCTTTGCAATATGCATAGGCACTCTGTGTCTGTTGCTATCCTAATTTAGTATAGGAGGGTATCGGGAGATAATTTGGATTATTTGGGGCTTTCCCGGTACCCGTTGGATTTTATGAGAAGTGTTCTAAATATAAAGCAGACAGACTCTTATGACTGTGGAGCCGCATCTCTGGCAAGCGTAGCGGGATGGTGGGGAGTATACCTTCCCCTCAGCCGTTTCAGAAGAGAGTGCGGTTGCAGCAAAGAGGGGGTCACAATTCAGGGAATCATAGACGGAGCCAGAGCGGTTGGGTTAAGCGCCAAAGCATTGAAGGTGGAAGAGAAAGAGAGACTCTCAACAGAGGAGAAGAGGGAGAGGCTCCGTTCCTTGAATGTTCTCAAGGCTCCTGTTATTCTGCACATTACAACAGAGAGCGGAATGCTTCATTTTGTGGTTATGACCAGGTGCGTAGGAAAACGCATACATATTATGGATCCGGCTAAAGGGAGGATTGAGAAGAGATTGATTGGTGAGTTTGCATTGCAATGGAGCGGTTATGTAATTCTGTGTTCACCGGGAGAGGGGTTTGCAAAGAGAGATGAGGCAGAGGGTAGATTTGGAAGAATTATAAAACTCCTGAAATACCACAGAAGGGAGGTTATCCTCTCTTTAGCAGGGTCTGTTGCCCTCTCCGCGGTGGGAGTCTGCAACTCCCTTCTGCTTCAGTTACTTATAGATGACGTTATACCATCGGGAGATAAGTCACTGCTGGTAATAATATCTGCAGCCATACTTACATTGATGCCGCTTTCATTGGCAGTGAGTTACTTGAGAAACCTCTACCTGATAAGCAGCGGAGTGGCGCTGGATACCAGATTGAACTCCGGGTTTATGAGAAGAATACTCTCAATGGATGCGCGCTTTTTCAAAGACTATCCCAAGGGGGAGTTGGAATCCAGATTATCAGATAGTTACAAAATAAGAGCTTTGGTCTGTGAAGGCACGGTACAGGCGGGGGTCTGTATCTCTACCCTGTCAATAGTCACCATTCTACTCTTTACTTTCTACCAAAAACTTGCACTTCTTCTACTGTGCACCCTCCCCGCCTTTATCGTGATGCTCATTCTCTCAGACAGAGCAAACAAGAGGATAAGCAAGAGGGTTATGTCTTCCGCCTCCGCCTATGAAGCGGACGTGATAGATACCATAGAGGGGGCGGACCAGATAAGACACTTTAACATTGAGCCGTCAACACTCAGATATAACGGAAGTTATGCTACGCTGGCACTGGAAAGTTACAGAGCCGGAAAAATCTCCAGCGCTCTGGATCTTATGGGCAGCGGAATCTCTCAACTGATAATGGCGGTTATACTGATTGGAGGGGGTACGGCCGTACTCTACGGAAAGATGAGCGTAGGCGAACTAGTTTCATTTTTCACACTCAGTTCGTTTTTCATCTCCCCGATGAATGAACTTCTCCATTTAAACTCAGCATTAAATGAGGCTCTTACGGCATCTGACCGAGTTTATGACATTACCTCCTCCCAACCGGTATATGAAGGGATTATAAAGAGAGACTCCTCTAAAAGCGAGCAGATGCAGAAAAGTTTGGAACTTAAGAATATAAGTTTCAGATATCCCGGAAGGGAATCTCTGATAGAGAATTTCAGCTGCATTCTTCCCGCCGGCTCAATTACAGCAATTTACGGAGCCAGCGGTTGCGGCAAGAGCACATTGGTTTCACTACTTATGAGAGACTGGAAACCTAACGAGGGCAAGATCCTATATGGTGGCATTGATATCTTTTCTTACAATCCTATTTGCTGGAGGGAAATAATTTCTGCCGCCCCTCAAATGTCTCATATTTTCAATGCCACCATTCTGGAGAATATAACCATGGAGCTGGGAAGCGCTCCTAAAGAGATAGATGACAAGTGTTTAGAGAAGATAGCCACCATCACTTCACAGATAGGGATGGAGAAAATGATAAACAGACTGCAGAACGGAATAATGACTCAGGTGGGAAAGGGAGGTGTACAACTCTCAGGCGGAGAGGTGCAGAAAGTACTGCTGGCCAGAGCATTGTACCGCAATCCAAAGATTCTCGTCTTAGATGAGACCACCTCCTTTATGGATCAGGAGAGCAAAAACAGAGTTTATGATACATTAAAAGAATTGAAACAAACGGGATGTTGTATTGTCTTGATTTCCCACAACAGGGATACTCTCTCCATCGCAGACCGTGCAATAGAACTTTGTAATAAGACCGGTCAACTAACAAAGGCGGAATCCGGCGCGCCACCACTGCCGGAACCTAAAAGCTAATAATATGGAAGACAAGAGGTTAATGCTGAGGGGCTTTATTAGTGTTAAAGATGAAGAGCTTCAGCTCTCCGGAGGAATTTCACCGGAGACAATCAAGAGAATTGCCAGAATCGTCGGATATGTTTTGGATTTCATCTCCACCTACAGTTCCGATTTCAACAAAGGCTACAAGAAAGGACTTGAGGGCAAACCATTTTTTCAACTGATGCCAACAACTGTAAGATAGGAGGTTGATATGAAAGGATTTGTTGAAATATCAAGGAGCGAGTGCTCATACGTTACAGGCGGAAAAGATTCTGAAGTTGCAAGAGTTGTTGAACTTATAGGATACGGAATCGGTGCCCTGGTAAGAGCCATCAAAAATTTCAGAGAAAACAGAAAAAAGCAGACATTGCAACTTATTCTGAACTAATATTCTGTTGAACCTTAGATTTTTGAAGGGTGGGGTGCGCCCCACCTTTCTTTTTAATAATAGATTATAGTATAATATTTCATATATTTGCGACCTATGAAAAAGATAGCGGTAATATCATTGTTTCTCTTATCCTCTTTCACTCTCATTTGGGGACAAAAAAGTTCTCAATGGAGATTGGAAGATTGTATCTCATATGCAAGAGAGAACAATTTGCAGGTAAAGATTGGGGAGATTGGCGTTGAGCAGTCTCAAAGGGTGCTCAACGAGAGCAAGTGGTCTATGGCTCCCTCACTCAGTGCGGGAATGAGTCACAATATGAGTTGGGGACGTTCCGTAAACCTTCAGACTCTGGAGATTATAAAGAATAAGAGAACTATGTCCACCAGCGGAAGTTTAAGCGCCTCCGCAACGCTTTTTGGCGGACTCTCAAAGCAGAACTCAATTAAATCAAATAAAACCTCTCTTCTGATTGCATCAGAACAGGTTGAGAAGACAAAGAACGACATCACAATTCAGATAACTCAGGCCTATCTTCAACTGCTTCTTTCCAAGGAGATTGAGCGCTCCGCAGAGGAGAGCTGCAAGAGTATGGAGGAGCAGGTGGACCGCACCGCAAAACTTGTAGATGCGGGAAGTCAGGCATACAGCACTCTGCTTGAGGTAAAGGCACAGCTGGCAAATGAGAAGAGCCAACTGGTTAATGCAAGAAACGATGTTAGAAGCAACCGCCTGAGCCTTATGCAACTTCTTGATCTGCCTTCAGATATGTGGGAGAGTTTTGACGTTGTGGCACCGGACAGAGACCTTGCTGCAAACGTCTACCCTACTGAGACAATGAACTCCATTTATGAGAGAGCACTCTCTCTGCCGCAGATAAAGATTGCTGAGTATGGTCTCCAGAAGAGCCGTTATGACTATAAGGCAGCCCGCGGAAGACTATACCCATCCATCTCAGTACAAGCGGGTTACGGCTCCTACTACTCAGACAGTCAGAGCGGCGCCTTCTTCTCTCAGTTTGATCACAACAGAAACCCTTCACTGGGATTCTCACTGAGCATACCTATATTCAACGCCCTCTCTTACAGAGTAAGCGCACGCAATGCAAAGGATGAGATTGAGAGAAACCGTCTGACCCTCCAGATGCAGAAACAGTCTCTATATAAGGAGATTCAGAGCGCCTACAACGAGGCCTTTTCTGCACTTGAGAGAATGAGGGCGGCGGAGGAGAATATGAAATCCATACAGGAATCATTCACATATACGGAGAACAAGTTCAACGTAGGAATGATGAACGCAACAGATTACAACCTTGCAAAGTCCAACCTCTTCAAGGCCGTATCTTCCTACTATCAGGCAAAATACCAGTATCTGTTCGAACTCAAGATTTTAGATTTTTATAAAGGAAAAGCAATAACTCTTTAATATGACAACAACTGCAAACAAGAAAAAGAGCGGAAAGATTTGGTGGATACTGAGCGCCGTACTCATTGTAGTACTTATGATTGCTGCCAAGAAGTGCGGAAAAGAGAAGGGAATCTTTGTAACCGTCTCCTCTCCGGAGAGGAAAACCATTGTGGAGACAATTCCGGCAAACGGTAAGATTCAGCCTGTTACGGAGGTTAAGATATCTCCGGACGTATCCGGTGAGATTGTAGAACTCCACGTTAAAGAGGGTGACGTTGTAAAGAAGGGTGATCTTCTTATTAAGATTAAACAGGATATCTACCTCTCTGCAGTAGACCAGGCAATGGCCTCTCTGAATGCAGTTAAGTCTTCATACAAACAGCAGCAGGCTCAGACGCTTAAGTCAAAGCAGAACTATGACCGTGCAGTAAAATTGTATGAACTGAAGACTATCTCAAAGGCTGAGTACGAGAGTGCCTGCGCAGATTGGGATGTGGCTCAGCAGATGTTGGACGGAGCCCGCTACAATATCTCCAGCGCAGAGGCACGCCTTAAAGAGGCCAAAGAAAATCTCCTTAAGACCACTATCTACTCCCCTATGGACGGCGTGGTTTCCAAACTGAGCGTTGAACTTGGAGAGAGAGTTGTTGGTACCAGCCAAATGGCAGGAACAGAGATGCTTAGAGTTGCCAACTTTGATCAGATGGAGGTACTGGTAGATGTAAATGAGAATGATATTATCCGCCTCAACGCATCTGACAGCGCACAGATAAGCGTGGATGCATATCCTGGGCGTAAATTTGACGGAGTTGTAACTGAGGTTGCAAACTCATCAAAGAACTCCGCCTCCGCCTCTTTGGATCAGGCAACTACATTTGAAGTTAAGGTTAGAATCCTTCCTCAATCTTACGCAGATTTGAGATCTGAGGGAACCAATCCGTTCCGCCCGGGAATGAGTGCATCCGTTCAGATAAACACCTGCAAGATGGAGAACGTGCTCACTCTCCCTATCTCTGCAATCACAACAAGATCAGACCTTCAGAAAGATGCAACCGGTGAGAGCAAGCAGTTTGTATTCCTTTATGACAAGAAGAGTCAGAGCGTTAAGACTGCAACAATAAAGACCGGAATTCAAGACCTCAGCAACATAGAGATTACAGAGGGACTTTCAGATTCCTCAACTGTTGTAACGGGTCCTTTCACTGCAATATCCAAGACTCTCAGAGAGGGTACCAAGGTTAAAATCAGCAAGTAACCTCAATGGGAGATAAAAGCCTCATACTGCTTTTGGAATCTGCTACGGATAGTTGCTCCGTTGCCCTTTCAGAGGGAAAAACTCTGATAGCGGAGAAGTGCTCCTTTGTGGGTAAGGCTCATGATACCCTAATGGCTCCCTTCATTGATGAGATTCTAAAAGAGAATAACATAAAGGTTTCAGACCTTGCAGCGGTTGCAGTAAGTGAAGGGCCGGGCAGTTATATGGGGCTAAGAATTGGCGTCTCCCTGGCCAAGGGAATTGCCTACGCCGGCGGCTGTAAGATTATAGGAGTCAGCACTCTGGCTGCTATTGCAAGATGTGCGCTGGACACTGCCTCATTTAATGCAGACCTTATTATTCCAATGATAGATGCGGGAAGAATGGAGGTCTACACCGCAACCTTCAACTCCAACGGAGAGCAACTCACAAAAACCGAGGCTAAGATTCTGACCAAAGAGAGTTTCTCAAAAGAGATAGCAACCCAAAGAGTTCTCTTTGCAGGCAACGGTGTTGAGAAGTTTAAGAATCTGCTTGAGAGCGAGGGGGTTGACATCTCCAACTCTCTCTTTATGAATCAACTTCCAAAGGCAGCCGGCCTCAGGGTAGAGGCAACAAAAAAGCTGGAAGCGGGAGATCTTGCAAACCTTGCCTACTTCCAGCCTGAGTATCTAAAAGATTTTATTCCTGGCAAACAGAAGAAACTGCTTTAGAAAGTCTTGCAGTTTCAAAAACGTTCTTGCTTACAATGGTTCCCTTCTTGTCAAAGAGGAAGAGAGCGGGAAGTGCAGTAACGTTGTAAGTCTTGAGTGCTACGCAGTTTGCACCTGTTCCGTCACATACGTTAATCCAAGGGAAACGGTTGGTGATGGAGTTCCAGAAAGCCTTATCTGTAGAGATGCAGACTGAATAGATTTCAAATCCCTTTCCTTTGTACTGATTGTAAATGGTCTCAATCTCCGCGTTGAGCATCTTCTGTGCATTGTCTGCAGGATCCCAGAACAGAAGCATAAAGGGACGTCCCTCAAGCTGAGAGAGTTTCTGCATCTGAGCCTTGTTGTCCGGAAGTTCTATATCCGGGAAGGAGCTCTCCTTAACATTAGAGAATCTGCCGGAAAGTTCCATCTGATTGTAGAACTCTGCAACCTCCTTATCCAATACCTTAACGTATGCAGACTCCGGATACTTGCTCTTTAAAGAGTCTGAGAGCTGTTTGTAGTAAACGCCGTCTTCCAACTGAGCAAAGAGCGGGAAGTTTGCATTGAACTGACGGTAGAGATTAGGAATGTTTGTAAAAGAGAACGGGTTGTTAACCAGATGTTTAACAGCACCCTGTTTCTGATTCACATAGAGGCGTCCCAACTCGTATCTGATACGCTTTGAAGACTCGGTATCCCCTATCTGGTCACAAGCCAAAAGCTGAACCGTAAGTGAATCAAACTGTTTCTGTCCCTTCTCAATCTCAGAGTTAACCTGCTGCAAAAGAACGGACTCCTCTGAGCCGCTTATCTTAAGGTTCTTACCAAGTGTATCTACAAAAACCTTAACCTTATCACCTGGAGCGAGAATGAGTGAGGCAATCTGAACTCCGTTGTATGAAACGTAGAAGAAGTTTGGAGAGTCATCCGGAAGATCCAGCTTAACTGAAGCTTCACCCTTCTTATTGGTAGTAAGAGTATCCACTACGTTCATCTTACTGATATCCAGGATACTGACAACCAGTTTTCCCTCCTGCAAATTATCTACGTTGAGTTTCAGGGTTGCCTTTTTGCTCTTTCCGCATCCTGCAATAAGCAAAACGGAGAGCAATATAAAGAGTATCTTTTTCATATTAGAGTTCCTTAACTATCTTGTCTGCAATCTGTTGCATCTCCTCAGCAGGAAGTGTGAGCTTCTTTGCCGCATCAAAATCCAAATCACCCTCTCTGTTCATAGGTACCAGATGTATGTGAGCGTGAGGCACTTCCAGACCTATAACCGCAATACCTATCTTCTTGCAAGGGATAGCCTTCTTCTGAGCCTTTGCAATCTTCATGGCAAACTTCCAGAGACCTGCATAGTACTCCGGATCATAATCAAAGATATAATCCTTCTCATCCTTAGGGATTACCAGAGTGTGTCCCTTCTGAACCGGATTGATATCCAAGAAGGCAAAGTAGTTCTCATCTTCTGCAATCTTATAGCAAGGAATCTCTCCCGCTATAATCCTGGAAAAAATTGAAGCCATTGTATGAAATGTTTAAAGTTTCTAGATGGAGATCTCCAAAATCTCAAATTTGATGATGCCGGCCGGAGCGTTAACATCCACAACCTCTCCCTTCTTGCGTCCAAAGAGCGCCTTACCGATTGGTGTAGAGACTGCCAGTTTGCCCTCCGCAAGGTTTGCCTCGCTCTCACCCACAAGGGTGAAAACCATCTTGGCGCCCGTCTTCAAGTTCTTAACGGTCACCTTGTTAAGCATACCAACCTGCTCCGTGCTTATCTTACTCTCATCTATGATTTTGGCATTGGCAATCAGATCCTGAAGCTTGGAAATCTTAAGCTCCAGAAGCCCCTGAGCCTCTCTTGCCGCATCGTACTCCGCATTCTCTGAAAGGTCTCCCTTATCTCTTGCCTCTGCAATAGCCTTAGAGATAGCAGGTCTCTCCACGGAGATCATATGATTAAGTTCCTCTCTTAGTTTTTCGAGTCCCTCTTGTGTTACGTATTGTCCTTTTGCCATAATAAAAAAAATTACTGCAAATTTATCAAAAAATCTTATTGGCGCTCTCTTTGTCCTTTTCCAACTGGAGTTTAAGTTCCTCAAGAGAGTTGAATTTTATCTCGTCTCTGATTCTGGAGACAAAACTGAGCCCCAAATCCAGGCCGTAGATATCTTCATCAAAATTGAGGATATGTGTCTCTATGGTCATAACCTTCCCCTCAGAAACGGTAGGTCTTACTCCTATGTTGCAGATACCCTTGTACTTCTCATGCCTGAGTGAAACCTCAACCGCATAGACTCCTCCACCGGGAACAAGTTTCAGCGGATCATAGAGTTTGAGGTTGGCGGTAGGAAAACCTATGGTTCTTCCAAGATGGTTTCCGCTTACAACAACTCCCTTCAAAGAGTATTTGTAACCCAGAAGAGAGGAGGCGGAAGAAATATCTCCCCTCTCCAGGCAACGTCTTATCTTTGTGGAACTTACAACAACGCCGTCAAAGTCATACTCTCCCACTCTGTAAACCTCCAATCCGCAGCGGCGGCAGGTTTCAATCATCTTATCCTGAGTCTCGTTAACGTCACACCCAATCTTGTGGTCATACCCCACAACCAAAACCTTAACCCCGCATTTGCCTACAAGATACTCTTTTACAAACTCCTCAGTAGTAAGGCGGCTGAACTCCTTTGTAAACTCCAGCACTGTAACCTCTGATATTCCCATAGAGTAAAAGAGTTCCTTCTTCTCCTCCAAAGAGGTTAGCAATCTGAGGTTGTAGGCCTCCTGCTGCAGCACTCCCCTTGGATGCGGCCAAAAGGTAACTATCTGGCTCTTAAGATTTTTCTCCTTAGCCAGACGAATCACCTCACTGACAACCGAGCGGTGTCCGCGGTGAACCCCGTCAAAAAATCCTGTAGCAGCTACACTCATTTCTTCTCTTCCACCTCTTTTTGCAGTGCCGCAAACCTCTCCTTGTAACCCTTCAGTTGCTCTTTGCAAAAGGCTATAAGGGTGGTTGCCCTTTTGATATCTTTCTCAATGCGGTCAAACGGAGCGTCTTTTTCTTCCACTCTATCTACCAGCGTCTGAAGCTCTTGCATTGCCTTCTCATAAGAAAGCTCTTCATTTTTCTCTGCCATATTACTTCTCTTTTTTCTTAATTTCTACATTATTAACCGTAAACTCTGCCTCTCCGTCCTTCATCACAATCCTAACTCTCCTCCCTTCTTTAATTGACTCTATCTCAGAGACTTTCTCCCCATCAATGAGAATGATGCCGTACCCTTTCTCCAGTATTCTGGATGGGTCTGCGCCTAAAAATCTCTGATATAGCATCTCCAGCTCCCTCTCATCTGAAGAGAGCCTCTCTTTCATTGCACTCAACAGCCGGAACTTAATGTCACTCAGCTTCTCAAAGCGGCTCTCCACATAGTTCCCAATCACTGAAGAGATTCTCATTGAGAGTGCATCCAACCTGCTCTTTGTCTCCTCCAGAATCTCCCTAACAGCCTCACTCAGCCTCTCTGTCAAAGAGTCCAACTCCTGCCCCGCATCTGCAAACATCTCAATGAGAAAGTCTGCCGCACCGGTAGGAGTTTTCACCCTTACAGCCGCCACATCATCGCAGATGTGGTTGTCCCGCTCGTGCCCTATTCCGCTTATAACCGGCAGGTTACACATCGCGATGGCTCTGGCGACAAGGTAATCGTCAAAGCAGGCCAAATCCAGGTTGCTGCCGCCGCCCCTTATAAAGACCACAACGTCAAACTCGCGGCTGCAGAAGTTTATCCTCTCAAAGGCTTCTGAAATCCCATCGGGAGCATCCGCTCCCTGCATAGGGGCCTCAAAGAGTTCCACCTTAAAACCTATTCCGGAATCCTTCAGGTGCTTGAGAAAATCTCCGTAACCGGCCGCCCCCTCTGCGGAGACAAGTGCAATCCTGCAAGGCAGAACGGGAATGGCCAGTTCCTTGTTTCTCTCCATAAGCCCCTCTTTCTCAAGCCTCTGTAAAGTTGCCAACCTCTGGGCCTCCATATCACCCAGAGTATAAGAAGGATCTATACCTATCACATTCAGTGAGAAGCCCCACAGTGTGGAGTAACTCACCATAACGTTCAGTAACACCTTAATACCGGCCCTCAGCGTCCCGCCGGTCTTCTCCTCAAACATCGGTGCCAGAACCCTGGCACGGCTGCTCCAAATAGTACCCCGGGCCTTTGCCACCATGCTCCCCATTTGGTCGTTTTCCACCAACTCAAGGTAGCAGTGCCCTTTGCTCCAGCTTACGGAGGCAATCTCGCATACAACCCATTCAGGCGCTCCGAAAGCATCTTCAAGTACCTCTCTTACTCCGTCGAGATACTCGGAAAGTTTCATATAACCCTCCCTCACATCATCCATATATGATAATTTCTCTTTCATCCGGGGTGCAAGGTACAAACAAAATCCCGTTTTTTTCTTAAATTTGCCCGCAAAGCAGAGAGTATATGAAAATCAAGAAGGCGGCATTCGTATCCAGTTGCACAACACTCAGGGGGAAACCTGCCTTCAAAAGGCCGGAGATAGCCTTTATAGGGCGCTCCAACGTGGGAAAATCTTCCCTAATCAATATGCTCTGCTCTGACGCTCAGAAAGAAACAAAGGGCAAAGAGTTGGCCCGCACCAGTGCCTCTCCGGGCAAAACGGTGGCAATCAATCACTTCCTCATAAATGACTCCTGGTATCTAGTAGATTTACCAGGTTACGGCTATGCAAAACTCTCTCAAAAACAGAGAGATGAACTGGCACGTATGAACAACGAGTTCATAAGCAAATCTGAGGAACTGGCCATACTCTTCGTACTGCTGGACTCCCGCCATGAACTCCAAAAGATAGATTTGGACTTCATACTCCAACTGGGAGAGGGAGGAATTCCCTTTGCAATCATCTTCACCAAGGCAGACAAATCCAAGAAGAGCGTGTTGGAGAAAAATATCTCCACAACCAAAAAGACACTTCTAAACTGGTGGGAGACACTCCCGCCCGTTTTTGTTAGTTCCTCTGAAGACAGAAGGGGCAAGGATGAGATAACCGCCTACATCTCAGAGGTTTTAGAGACCGTAAACAAACAAGGAAAAGAACAATAACAGATAATCATACACAGCAATATGGAACATCCTATTAAAATCTTCTCAACAAGAAACTCCAGATATCTGGCGGAGAAAATTGCAAAATCTCTCAACATGGAGCTCGGAAAATGTGACGTTACCGTCTTCAGTGATGGAGAATTCCAACCAATTTATCTGGAGAGCGTAAGAGGCGTGGCAGTCTTCATTGTCTGCTCTACCTTCCCTCCTATGGAGAACCTTATGGAACTTATGCTTATGATAGATGCGGCAAAGAGAGCCTCTGCATACAAGGTAGTTGCAGTGATGCCTTACTTTGGATGGGCACGCCAGGACCGCAAAGACCGTCCAAGAGTATCCATTGGAGCAAAACTGGTTGCCAACCTTCTGGAGGCTTCCGGATGTGACAGAGTTATGACCGCAGACCTTCACGCAGATCAGATTCAGGGATTCTTTGATTTCCCTGTAGATCACATCTATGCAAGTTCCATCTTCCTCCCTTATCTGAGAGGATTAAAGATAGACAACCTCTCCATTGCCGCTCCGGATATGGGAAGTGCAAAGAGAGTGAACGCCTACTCCAGAATTATCGGATGTCCTATGATTATCTGCCACAAGAGCAGAGAGAGAGCTAACGTTGTTGGCTCAATGACCGCAATCGGAGATGTTGAGGGACGCAACATCGTCATCGTAGATGATATGGTAGATACCGCCGGCACTCTCTGTAAAGCAGCCAAGATGCTTATGGACAAGGGCGCAGCATCTGTAAGAGCAGTTGCAACTCACCCTGTTCTCTCCGGCTGTGCATATGAGAACATTGCAGCATCTCCGCTTACTGAACTTGTTGTAACAGACACCATTCCGCTCAGAGCACCTGAGGGGGCAGATACCAGCAAGATTAAGGTTATCTCTGTTGGAGAACTCTTTGGAGATGTAATTGACAAGGTTTACAGGGATAAATCCTTTGGCAATTCAATTCTTTACTAATATGCTTATACACACGGAATTCACAATAGAAGAGATTCACGCCAAACTGGTCAACGGCATTAAGGATTACTTCTCCAAGTGCCACATGACCAAGGCGGTTCTGGGACTGAGCGGCGGTATAGATTCCGCCGTAGTTGCCGCCCTTGCAGTTGAGGCTTTGGGCAAAGAGAATGTCCACGGACTTATGCTTCCAAGTGAATTCTCAACTCTTCACTCCATACAAGACGCTGTAGATCTGGCAGATAACCTAGGCATTGGTTATCACGTCATTGCCATATCTGAGATCTACAACAAGATGATGAAGGGGTTGGAAGAGGTATTCAAAGATAAGAAAGAGTGGAGTGTTGCAGAGGAGAACATTCAGGCCAGAATAAGGGCAACGCTTCTTATGGCCTACTCCAACAAGTTTAACGCACTGCTGCTCAACACCTCCAACAAGAGCGAACTCTGTACCGGTTACGGAACCCTCTACGGAGATTTGGCGGGAGCAATGATGGTGATTGCAGATCTCTATAAGGGAGATGTTTACGAGCTTGCATATGACATAAACAAAGAGTCTGAAATCATACCAATCAACACCCTTACCAAGGCCCCTTCTGCAGAACTTCATCCGGGTCAGTTGGACTCAGATTCCCTGCCGGATTATGAAGATATGGACCCTGTCCTCTACTCACTCAACGAGGGAGGAAAAACTCCGGAGGAACTTGAACATGAGGGGGTTGACAGAGAGTTATTAAGCAGAATCACATCTCTTATTGGTAAATCCTCCTTTAAGGTTCATCAGATTCCGCCAATTCTCAACATAAGCAACGCTCCTCTGGTTTATGAACAGAAGTGCCTGATTAAAAAGTAAATACAACCAACAGTAAAAACAGATGAGCACTCTCTACACCGTACTCATAGCCGTTATCATATTGGGTGTATGCATATTCGGGTTATGCTTCAACATAATCTTCAAAAAAGACGGCAAGTTCCCGGACGGTGAGATTGGGCGCAACAAAGAGCTCCGCAAAAGGGGCATCATCTGTATGAGAGAGGAGGATGAAAAGATATGGGGCAAGTCTGCTCATATACGTGTAACAAAAAGAGGCTCAAGGGTTAAGAGACAACCGGATGAGGAGTGCATAGGCTGCACTGAGAACTGTTCTCTCAAAGAGCTGTTAAAATAAAAGATGAAGAAGATATGGGTATTGTAGCAATAGTAGGAAGACCAAACGTAGGTAAGTCCACTCTCTTCAACAGAATGGTGGGACAGAGAAAAGCCATTGTAGATGAGACTGCCGGAGTAACCAGAGACCGCCACTACGGAAAGTGCGAGTGGTGCGGCAACATCTTCTCTGTCATTGATACCGGAGGATACACCACCAACTCAGATGATGTCTTTGAAAATGAGATTCGTAAACAGGTTCTGGCTGCCATAGATGAAGTAGATGTCATCCTCTTTATGTGTGACGTTGCAACCGGTATCACAGACTATGACATGAGCATTGCAAAGATTCTCAGAAGATGTGACAAGCCGGTCATTCTTGCTGTTAACAAGGTAGATACGGGAGCTAAAATTTATGGAACCTACGAGTTTGCACGCCTGGGTTTGGGAGACCCAATCTCCATTGCATCTGCAAGCGGCGGAGGTACCGGAGACCTTATGGACCGCATTGTGGAGGAACTGAAAAAGTGCCAGCGCCTTACAGCCAACCAGGAGGAGCTTAACCTCCCTAAAATCACCATAGTAGGACGTCCTAACGTGGGCAAGTCCTCCATGACCAACGCCCTGTTGGACCAGGAGAGAAACATTGTAACTCCGGTTGCCGGAACAACCAGAGACTCCATCTCCACCCGTTACAACAAGTTTGGTTATGACTTCCTGCTCATAGACACCGCAGGTTTGAGAAAGAAGAACAAGGTTTCAGAAAACCTTGAGTTCTACTCCGTTATGAGGGCTATCAGAAGTATAGAGAGTTCAGATGTCTGCATACTTATGATAGATGCAACTGAGGGAGTTCAGGCTCAGGATATGAACATCTTCAACCTAATCCAAAAGAACGGAAAGGGTTGCGTCATTGTTGTAAATAAATGGGATCTCATTGAGAAAGAGACTCTTACTATGAAGAACTTTACTCAGGATATTCTTCAAAAGATTGCTCCTTTCACAGATGTCCCTATTGTATTCACCTCCGTAATCAACAAGCAGAGAATCCATGATGTTCTCCAAAAGGCTATGGAGGTCTATGCAAACTACTCTCAGAAAGTAGATTGGAAGGAACTCAATGATGCCCTTATGCCTCTTATTGAGGAGCACCAGCCTCCAATGTACAAGGGCAAAGAGGTTAAAATCAAATACATAACCCAACTCTCCACCTCTGTTCCATCCTTTGCTTTCTTCTGCAACCTTCCGCAGTACATCAAAGAACCATACAGGCGTTTCCTGGAAAACAGACTGAGGGAGAAGTTCAACTTTACCGGCTGCCCTATCAACATCTACTTCCGCCAGAAGTAAATTTGTCTCCAAACGCTTTAACTTCAATTAAACTGATTGTTATTTGCTATTCTGAAAAGGAAACTCTATCTTTATATCCACAAATAAACCAAAACAAAACAGATTATGAAGAAGTTATTTACAATTCTTCTCCTTTCTGTTTGCTTTGTTTCAGTGCCTTCCTGTCAGAAAGATAGCAACGGAAAAGGAGATGATCCTAACCGCCTTACATCCAAAGAGGCTAAAGAGTATTTTGAACAAAACTCAACCTGTTTGAGGTTTCTTTCAGTTGGAGGAGATAAACCTTCCGGAACTAAATCTGCTTTAACAGAGAACATGATTATTGATTGGGATTCCGCCATTGAGAGCGAGACCAGTGATGCTTACTTTGTAGAGGTTCCGATTAATATGTCATCTCCCATTTCTGCTAACCTGTATGATGGTATAGGTCACATGCATAAAAACATCAGACCTGTTCAAGTGAACATGTCTCTTTTGATAGAAAGACATAAGTCGGATAATTGCACACACAGTTCTGTTGTCACAACAATAGGTACATATTCGAATGTCACTA
>JAGDBO010000018.1 GCA_017959005.1 Bacteroidales bacterium
AACCGCTGTCCAATCAAACCACCAATCGGTTTTCTACGTGCGTATCTCCGGTTTGGTTTTCGTCTGAAGTTCCGCCCCGGAGCGGGCAAAGCTTCAGCTTATCCTTTTCATCTTTCGGAACTTTAAAGGAGTAGGCTCCGGCATTTCTCTTTAGATGATACCCCGTATGCCTTGCCCAAGAGAACGGAAAGCAGGGCGGGATACTCGTCCGAAGGTCCTTGACCCTCAAGGATTAAGCGCGTCTGCTTGGCAGATTACGCAGCGAGTGCATAATTGTTGTTGCCAACTAATGGCTGAAAGTTGAAGTTTAAAGAGCTCTTCTTCCAACGCTCTGCACGCTTGCCGACCAATTAATCTGATGTCAAAACCAGAACACCCCCAATGTGTGCTGTTAACCAGTCGCATTAATTAGATGCAAAAATACTCAAATAGTTGCAAAGTGAAGCAACAAACATTCAACACTCTACTGTTCCTTTGGTGTAGATGCCTCATCTACAAGGTAGAGCAGGTTCTTGAAGTTGATACCGCTATGCTCGCTCAATCCTACCTCGCAGGTTCTACTGGTAGCATAACCCTCTGTGCAGCCCTCTACCTGGCGTTTTAAGTCTCTCAGTCCCCAATCATTAAGTTCTGGAGTGAAGAATCCCTTGTCTCCTGCAAATCCGCAGCAGTTGGTATCCATTACCTTAACCTTTGTTGCACAGAGGTTTGCAATGTCTACAATATCTTTATCTACTCCAAGTTTCTTAGAGGTGCATACTGCAAATACCGCTATGGTTCTATCCAACTTATTGATGTTCAGGCGAGGGATGAGGAACTTTTTGGTAAACTCTGCCGGCTCATAGAGGGTGAGTTTATCACCAAAGTTGCTCTTTGCCGTGTAAAGGCAAGGAGTCATATCACAAACTATAGGGAGTTTGCCGCCTTCAGAAGCCTCGTTTAGCGCCTCAAACAGATTGTTGCTAAGGAATTTTCCAGCCTTAACGTAACCCTTGCTGGAGAATGCCATTCCGCAGCAGAGGTGTTTGAGGTTCTTAGGATAAACAACATCATAACCCGCTTTGCGGATGAGCTGATCTGTAAGTTTTGTAAGAGTTCTTGCATCCTTCTGCTCCTTGCTGTTACCCATTGAACGGGTAAGACAGCTTGGGAAGTATACAACTCTCTCCCTGTTGCCAGAATTCTCTTTACCCTTAAGTTTAGAGGCTGATATTCTGCTGTTTCCAGAAGGGAAGAAGGCGTTCCATTTAGGTATTGCGTTGGTAACTTTTCTGGCAAATTTTGCACAGGAGCCCATAATTTTCTTACCCAAAACAAGTCTCATTGTATAAGAGATGTTCCAGGCTGCTCTCATCCACCAAACAACGTTGTTCCAATGCTTTGCAAGCTTGGTGGCTTTCTCTTCCTGTTTCTCCGTATGAGACTGGTGGCGTAACTCCTTGGTTAACTTTCCGTTATCTACTTTAACAGGGCAGGCTACCGCACAGAGTGAATCAGTGGCGCAGGTAACCTCTCCCAAATATTTGTAATTCTGGAGCATAATGGCCAGATCCGCCTCGTTGGTACCGCTTCTTTGCAGACGAGTAATCTCTCTGAAAGCTGCAACCCTCTGTCTTGGAGAGAATGTAAAACCTTCTGAAACACAGTTCTTCTCGCAGAAACCGCACTCCATACACTTGTCAATTGTCTCAGTAGTCTGAGGACAAGGTTTGAGATTCTTTATATGAGCCAGCGGGTCTGTGTTCAGAATTACTCCAGGGTTCATAATTCCATTAGGGTCAAAGAGTTGCTTAACCTCCTTCATCAACTCGTATGCCTGTCTTCCCCACTCCTTCTCCACAAACGGAGCCATGTTTCTTCCGGTTCCGTGTTCAGCCTTAAGCGAACCGTCATACTTTTTGACAACTAGATCTGCAACATCGTCCATAAATTTTGCATACTTTTTAACCTCCTCTTCATTACCGAAATCCTGGTTGAACATAAAGTGAAGGTTTCCTGCAAGGGCGTGGCCAAAGATAACGGCATCACTGTAACCGTCTTTGTCAAAGAGTTCACGCAAATCCGTAACTGCCTCTGCCAGACGAGGTACCGGGAAGCAGATATCTTCAATAATGGCTGTGGTTCCAACCTTCCTCATTCCCGCAACTGTTGGAAGAGTCTCTTTTCTAACCTTCCAGAGCGTTGCCTGTTCCTGTGCATCCATAGTGAACTCAAAAGGAACAACAGTTTCATACTGAGAGAGAACGTTTGTAAGTCTCTTAATCTTACCCAGTAATGACGGTTTATCCTCCTCCGTTATCTCTACCAGAAGTCCGCAGGCTCCATCAGGAAGAGTCTTCAAAAACTCCGGTACGCCGGCTGCGTTTTCAACAGATCTTATTGAAGCACGGTCTATGAGCTCAACGGCGGAAACAGGGTTCTTCTTAAGCTGTTGAACGGCGTCACAGGCAATTCTTATAGTAGGGAATATGACAAGTGCCAATGCCTTGAATTTCAGATTATCTACTGTGTTGTAGGTGACGCTGGAAATGAAGGCCAGAGTACCCTCGCTGCCTATCATAAGGTGTTTGAGAATATCTATTCCGTCAGAGTAATCTACAAATGCATTGAGGGAGTAACCGGTTGTGTTTTTAATCTTGTATTTGCGTTCAATCCTCTCTTTGAGAGTCTCGTCCGCCATTATTCTCTTTGAGATATTCTCCAGTCCCTCAACAATTTCCGGGTGGCGGCGCATGAAAACATTGATAGACTCATTTCTGGAAGTATCCAGATCTGTTCCGTCTGTGAGAATGATATTAATATCCGCGATGGTTTTATAGGAGTTTTGGCTTGTACCACAGCACATTCCGCTGGCGTTGTTGGCCGCAATACCTCCAATCATTGCAGAGTCTATTGAAGCGGGATCCGGTCCTATCTTCTTTCCATATTTTGCCAACAGGCGGTTGGCCATTGCTCCTCTGATTCCCGGCTCAAGACGGATACGGTCTCCGTGAGGTGCTATGGCGTACTTTCTGAATCCGTGAGTACAGATTACTAGTACGGAATCTGAAATTGACTGGCCGCTGAGAGATGTTCCGGCCGCTCTGAAAGTCAGTGGAATAGACATCTGGTTAGCCGCCATCATAATCTGTCTTACCTCTGTGGAAGAGTAGGCTCTTACCACCATCTTTGGAATAAGACGGTAGAATGATGCGTCTGTTCCAAAGGCCAGTGTTGTGAGTGGATCGTGGAAGATTCTCTCTTTGGGGATAAACTCTGTTATTTTCTCGTAAAATTCCTGATACTTTCCGGTTAGCATATCGTTTCTATTTTATAATTTCTTCTAAAATTGTAGCAATATCCTCCGTGCTTATATCCTTGGCAATTACCCTGTTATCCTTGTCCAGGATATAAATGTGAGGAACGGATGAGATGTCATATTTTTCTGCTAGGCCGCCAAGCTGCTCCTTATCATAGAGTTGGCGGAACTTGATGTTGTTCTTTGCAACGTACTGAACCCAGGTGCTCTTGTCATTTCCAACATATACTCCTGTGAATGAGACTTTTTTACCGAATTTGGAGTAACTTTTGTTTATAGATTCCAACATCCGGGTGCAGACTCCGCAGGTGGTTTTATAAAAGAAGAGCACCTTCAGCTTTCCATCTCCGCCTAGCAGTGATGCGGGAAGGTCTGCTATATCATAGAGCTGAACCTCTGCGGCCTTCTCTCCCAACTTATTCATATTGAAGATTCTTACGGCATCACATACTCTAGAGGTAAAAACTGTGTCTTCCCATTTTTCCTTCTGAGAGCATATCACTTTTTCACCCAGATATGCAGCCGCCTCCTGGTTAGGATAGTAATCAGAAGAGGCTAAATTGATATAAGCGGTACGTATAAACTCCTTATCCTGAATAAGTTTATTTTCTTTGCATATATTTTCTACAGATATGAGGGCGGAGTCAATGTCACTACTAGAGAAAGACTCCTTTTCCGGGAAAAGAACTGTAAGGAGAGTTTTCTGAAGATCTGCCAAAGTTTCATCCCTTTCCAAAAGGTGTCTCAGGGATGAGGATTTGAGATTGCGTCCCTTGATTCTCAGATTATGGTCTGCCAGAAACATTTTTGGAGTGCTTGTAACTCCGTAAGAGACAGGAAAATCACTCTCTCTTTCTATGTCTGCGGTATGCGTCCAGAATACAAACGGATTGGTAGTGGAAAAGTTCTCCATCACATACTCTTTCCACTTTGTTCTGTCTGTTCCGGTATAAACCGTAAAGAGGTTGAGCGGAGAGAATTTGTAGTTGTCAAGTATTTCAATGAGTTTTGGAGTCTCCTCTTTGCAGTAGTTGCAATCATCTGAGTAGAAGTAGATTATGGAATTCTCTCCCATCAGTTCACTTATACTCCTGATGACTCCTGAGGTATCTTTCAGAGAGAGCTGCGGCAGTTTCTTTCCTACCAGTGTAGCCTCGTTTACGGTAACGTAGTATGCAGCTTCTGAAGTGAGCGTAGGATCTAAATCCTTCTCTTTCAGAATGTAGTTTTTGGCAACGTACACTCCCGTTGAGGCGTCGTTCATATACTTGGAGCCGGCAAAGTATTCAAACACTCTTTTAAGTGTTGCCATTCTCAAAGGAGCGTAAGTCAGATATCTGTTTTTAAGAATCTGATCAACAATAATTTTTGCATTCTCAGGGTAAAGAGAGGCCCCTAGCAGGCGGCTATCCAGAGCGTTTCTGCCAAAGAGAGTGTAGAGTATTCTCTCATCTGCCAAAGCGATAGCTCTTCTCTCCTCCGTTCCCAAAAGGGATAGGTCATTTAACATCATGCATATAAGAGAGTTGGGCAGATCTTTTCTGGCTTTGAAGGCCTCTTGAACCAAAAATGCTTTGTCATATCCTTTGAGAAGCTTCCTTGCAGTGCTGTCACTCTCCTCAAGTGATTTGAGTTTTGTGTGGAACTGAACATTCAGAAAAATATCATTCTCAGATATAGTTTTCTCCTTTCTCCCTTTTACTCTTTCATACTGCTGGAATCCTATTTCTGAGGGGATTGCGCGGAAACTCTCCTTAAAGTTCTTTCCATCCATAGATGAGTAGAGAAACGAGAATAGAACTTTGCCCTTCAAGTAAATGTCATACTGCCCTGCAGTAAAGATATTTGGTTCTTTATCGGGATATTGGCAAAGAGGGTAGAGGGGGCCTAAAAAGAGAGCCTTGTTTTTTTTGTCCACTCTTGCAGAGTCTAAAAGAATTCCCTCTTCACTATTCCAGTATCTCTTTTTCAAATATAGGGTTGCACCAAAGAGAGTATCATCCCCATTATATGAACTCAGGTCTATGGAAATCTTGTATTTGCCTGATGGAATGAGGGTAGGGGAGGTCTGGCCGCTCACTTTTGCGGGCATCAGCAGTGCAAAAAGAAGCAGAGTGAGAATAACTCTCTTAACCGTGTAAGATAGTTTTTTCACTACTTTTTCACTTCCTTTCTCAGTTTAATATACTTCTTGATATCCACGCCTTTAGGTAGGAATGCAGTTGCATCTCCGTTGTGTATGAGGATATCTCTGACAACTGTAGATGAGATAAAAGAGTACTCGTGGCTGGCCTGAACGTAAACGGTTACTATGTTAGGATCTATAACCTTGTTGGCCTGCGCTATAACTCCCTCAAACTCAAAGTCTGTGGTGGTTCTAAGTCCTCTCACTATGAAGTTGACGCCCAGGCGGTGGCAGAGGTCTATGGTAAGTTCCTTGTAACAGCAGACGTCCACTCTCTTGCCAAAGGGTTTTACGGAGTCTTTGATAATTTTTAATCTGATATCTACAGGAAACCAGCCGCTTGTGGCCTTGTTGCTGTTGTATCCAACGGCAACTATCACTTTGTCAAAGAGTTTCAGTGCAGATTCCAGAACATCCAGATGTCCCAGAGTAAAGGGGTCAAAAGATCCCGGAAAAATTGCAGTTCGCATATCTTCTCTCAATTATACTTCTTATAGAGCGTAAATTTAAGAAAAAGATTGAAGATATGGGTAGGGATTAAAGGCTCCAATCTATAGGACTCTCTCCCTCCGCCTGAAGGATAGAGTTGCATTTTGAGAAGTGACGGCAGCCAAAGAAGGCTCCTCCGGCAAGAGGTGAAGGGTGTGCCGCCTCCAAAACGGTGTGCTTTGAAGTATCTATCAGAGCCTTTTTGCTCCTTGCAAAATTGCCCCAAAGCATAAATACCACACCGCTCTTACGTTCTGATATGGCGGATATTACACTGTCTGTAAAAGTTGTCCATCCAATCTTGCTGTGAGAGGCGGCCGCATTGGCTCTGACTGTAAGAATTGCATTTAAAAGGAATACACCCTGCTTTGCCCAACCCTCAAGGTTCCCGCTCTTTCCGTAAAGGGAGATTCCCAGGTCATTCTCAATCTCTTTGTAGATGTTCTTAAGTGAGGGAGGAAGGGCTACGCCGTCCGGAACAGAGAAACTGAGCCCGTGAGCCTGGTGAGGATTATGGTATGGATCCTGTCCTATGATGACAACTTTTACCTTGTCAAAGGGAGTGAGTGCAAAGGCGTTAAAGATCTGAGGTCCCGGAGGATAGATGGTCTGCCCGGATGCTTTCTCTTTGTGAAGGTACTCAACAAGACGTGCAAAGTACTCCTTCTTAAATTCATCCTTTAAGACCTCTTTCCAACTGCTTTCTATCTTAACATCCATAGACTATTCTGAAAAAATGAAACTCAAGACTTCATCTATCTTCTTAACGTACTTGAACTTAAGGCCTTTTATGTAGATAGGCTGTATCTCCTTTATGTCTCTTCTGTTATCTTCACTGAGAATGATGGTGTGGATGCCGGCTCTCTTGGCAGCCAGTATTTTCTCCTTAATTCCGCCAACAGGAAGAACTCTGCCTCTGAGGGTCATCTCTCCAGTCATTGCAATACCGCTTTTAACCTTCTTACCCATTAAGGCTGAGGCCATTGCACTGACCATAGTGATACCTGCGGAAGGGCCGTCCTTTGGAATGGCTCCCTCAGGTACGTGAACGTGAAGGTCATACTTTTTCATCTGAGCGGCCGTCATTCCAAGTTGCTTGGCATTTGCCTTGAGCCACTGGTAGGCGATGGTTGCAGACTCTTTCATCACGTCTCCCAAATTACCTGTAGTTGAGAGCATTCCCTTACCCTCGCTACGGATGCACTCTACAAAGAGAATCTCTCCGCCCATCTCCGTCCAGGCCAGTCCGGTAACAACTCCCGGAGCCTCGTTACCCTTCTGGAGATCATGCTGATTAACAGGAAGTCCAAGAATCTCCTTAACCTGCTTTGCATCTATCTCTTTAGGAACCTCCTCATCCATAGCCACTTTCATGGCATTATGGCGGGCAATCTTTGCAATCTGCTTATCCAGTTGTCTTACGCCGCTCTCTCTGGTGTACTCGTCAATTATCTCTTCAATTGCTCCCTTATCCAGGTTAAGTGCTTCAGGCTTAAGGCCGTGCTCTTTCTGCTGTTTAGGAACCAGGTAATCCTTTGCTATATGGAACTTCTCCTCAGCAAGATAGCCGGAGAGAGGAATCATCTCCATTCTGTCTTTAAGTGCAGGCTGAATGGTGGAGATGTTGTTTGCCGTGGTGATAAAGAGTACCCTGCTGAGATCGTAATCTATATCCAGATAGTTATCGTGGAATGTTGTATTCTGCTCAGGGTCAAGCACCTCCAGTAGAGCAGAAGAAGGGTCTCCGTGGTAATCGTTGGAGACTTTGTCTATCTCGTCCAATACAATTACAGGGTTGGATGTGCCTGCACGGTTGATCGCCTGCATGATACGGCCGGCCATTGCGCCAATGTAGGTCTTGCGGTGTCCTCTTATCTCAGACTCATCGTGAAGTCCGCCCAAAGAAATCCTCTGGTATTTTCTACCCAGTGCCCTTGCAACTGACTTACCCAGAGAGGTTTTGCCGGTGCCTGGAGGGCCGTAAAGGCAGATGATAGGGGACTTCATGTTGCCACGGAGTTTGAGCACTGCCAAAAACTCCACAATTCTCTCCTTTATCTTTTCAAGTCCGTAGTGGTCTTCATCCAGCACGGCTCTGGCGTGTTTGAGATCCAGGTTGTCTTCCGTTGTAAGGTCCCAAGGCAGACCCACCATAAACTCCAGATAATTAAGCTCTACATTATAGTCCGGAGTGTTCGGATTCAGTTTCTCCAAACGGGATACGCATCTTTCAAACTCCTTCTTTGCATACTCCGGCCACTTCTTCTCTGAAGCCTTCTTTTTGAGGTCTGAAACATCCTTGGAGTTGCCGTTCATACCCAGCTCTTCCTGAATGGTTTTCAGCTGGTTATTAAGATAGTACTCTCTCTGCTGCTGATCCATCTCACTCTTAACCTTCTGCTGAATGTCATCCTTAATCTTCAGTATCTCAATCTGTTTGCTGAGTACTGCAAGGAGTTTGTAAGCTCTCTGCTTAACGTCTCCCTCCATAAGGAGTTTAATCTTGTCTGCAGTTACCTCATTGTCTAATGTGGTGGCAATGAAGTTGGTAAGGAACTCAAAAGACTCTATGTTCTTAATTGCAAACTCACTCTCCGCCGCAAAGGATGATGTGTACTTTACAATCTTAAGTGCGGAATCTTTTATGCTCTCATGCAGTGGCTTGATATCCTTATCATTGCGGCTGGGAAGAATATCCGTTAATGTCTCAATCTTTGCAATCAGATATGGCTCCTCTGCAATGACGCTCTCCACTCTCATTCTTCTAATTCCCTGCAGTACAGCTGTTATAGCACCGTCCGGCATCTCAATCAGTTTGAGAATCTTGGCGCTTGTACCAATCTCATAAAGATCCTCTTTGCGCGGATCTTCCTTATGCACATCTATTTGCGTGGCGCAGCCTATAATCTTTGTGGTGCGGCTCATTGCCTTTATAAGGCGTATGGATTTCTCTCTCCCGATGGTAACCGGCAGAATTGTACCCGGAAAGAGAACGGAATCTCTCAACGCTAGGATAGGGAGCGTCTCCGGCACCTCAATCTTGTCCGTCTTTGCGTTGGCCTCAATACTCATAACCGGAAGAATATTGATATCCCCGCTCTCTATCTGATTCAGTAACGACTCATCAAATAATTTCATAATCTCTCCTCTTATATAATGTCAAATTGTCAGTATAAGCCCCTCTGGCCCCCCCTGAAAAGGGGTTCAAACGTTATCTGACAATACAAGTATAGTAATATGTCAATGATTGTGCCATAAATCCCTATGTCAGTTTTGGCAGATGGAATCAGAAAATAGGGGCGCGGAAACCAAAAAGGAAGGTTCCTTTTCCGTGGTTGTTAACTCCGTAGCCCAGACTCAGAATAATATCATAGTAACTGACAATATCCACACTGGCTCCGACTCCCATAAGGAGAGAGTTGGAATAACTGTTATTCAACTCCTTATGGTCTTGCCACACATATCCCCAATCAAACATCAGTTTACCGTAAATTGTAAAGAAGGGTTTATTGAACTTCTCCCATTTTGGAATAAAGCCCAACTTCACCACTTTTTGAGGCAGAATCAGAAACTTAATGGAGTTATTATGAGTAATAAAGCTCTGTCCATCAATTACATATAGTTCGTATCCCGTGACATTTGCCGTGTTGTAGCCTATAGCTTTGGTGTGTATGTAGGAGTAGTTGCTGTAAAGAGAGGTTGCTCCTCTTAAGGATGTGGAGACAAACCATCTGTTACTCAGCTTCTTAAGATACTGAAATTCTGCAGTTGCCTGTGCATAGGAGAAGTCAAAGCCGTTGCTCTCCTCCAACCTCAGGCCCGCTTCAAAGTATGTGCCCTCAGTTGGGTAGCAGGTCCAGTTTCTCTCATCGTGAATATACTCAGCATTAAATGAGAGGGTTCTGGAGACTTTGGAGTCTACTCCCCAGTATAACGGGTTCTCTCTGAGTACGGTATCTGAAATCTTACTTATGTCGTAGCCTAGTGTGGCATTATAGGTTCTTCTGTGGTGAGGACGCCATGTAAAGGTTGCCCAGGTACCGGAAGAACGGAGGTTATAACTTGAGGATGAGAGACTTTTGACCTTATTATTTATGGTTATGTACTCTACGCTCTTGTTGAGCAGATGATAAGACCTGAAGGAGAGAAATGTCTTTCTTTTGTCGTCCAGGGCTATTTTGCTGTATGTCAGATCCACACCGGTGTCCCATCCTATAAAACCCCTAACAACCAGCCTATGGCTCAGACCAAATAAGTTGTTGATATTCATTCCGGTAAGAAATGTTACACGCTTCCAGTTCATCTTCTTCATCCAGGAAGTGGTGTTTCTGTCTTCCAGACGGATTTCAAACAGAGGCCAGATGTACCACCTCTCCTCTACATTTATATTCACTACAACAGCCTTGAATCCAGAATTATCCGCCTGATTCTCCTGCCCATCGGCCTCCAGAGTGCTGACCGGGGTGAGGAAGAGGGTTACATAGTTGAAAAGGGCGGTGTTCAACAGGTTTTCCTTGGCCCTGAGCATTAAAGTATCCAATTTTTGGGCGCTCATGCTCTGATGGCTCTTAAAGGGTACCTCTCTGAGTATTACATAACTTTGGGTTTTTTCATTACCTGTTATGCAAATGTCTGATATATAGACATTTTGTGCAGACAGAAGAGCTGCCTGCAGAGCAAAAACCAGTATGAAAAGAGCCTTTTTCACGTAACCTGTTAAAAGTCAAAGTGTGGGCAAATTTAGCAGAATGTGCCTCAATTTGCTCTAAAAGGCTCATTTTTTTTGAAAATCATTTTGTTGTAAAGAAAAATTAATCTATTTTTGTGTCGCAAAAAATTATTCACCAATTAATAAAATTTTATTATGACTAAATCAGACATCATCAATGAGGTTGCTAAGCAGACTGGCTTAGAGAAAGTTACCGTTGCTCGCGTAGTTGAGGGCTTTATGGCAGCTGTTAAGGGTTTCCTTGCAAAGGGTAAGAACGTTTATCTCCGTGGCTTTGGTTCATTCGTAATCAAGAAGCGTGCAAAGAAGACTGCTAGAAACATTTCTAAGAACACTACAATGGTTATTCCAGCTCACAACATTCCTGCTTTCAAGCCAGCTAAGGTATTCATGAGCGGTGTTAAGGGAGGTAGAAAATAATTATGCCAAGCGGAAAGAAAAGAAAAGGTCATAAGATGGCTACTCACAAGCGCAAGAAACGTCTGCGTAAGAACAGACATAAGAAGCGCAAGTAGGCTGTCTTGTAACAATTTTAGGGGGCTGCCCGAAAAGGCAGGCCCCTCTCTTTTTATTTAGAGATGGAGAAAGATCTTATAATAGATGTAAGTCCCGCGCAGGTTACCATAGCTCTGCTGGAAGACCATCGGTTGATGGAGATAAACCAGGAGCAGAATACGGTAAATCAGAGCTGCGGTGTGGGTGATGTCTATCTCGGTAAGGTAAAGAAAGTTATGCCGGCTTTAAATGCCGCATTCGTAGATATCGGGGACAATAAAGATGCCTTTATTCACTACCTGGATCTTGGCCTTAACTTTAAGGCTTTCGACTACTTTGTCCGTCAGATAAACACCAACAAAGATCTTAAAACCTTCTACTCTAATATCAGAATCGGTCCTATCCTGGAGAAAGAGGGTAGGATTGAAGAGGTCCTCTCGCCGGGACAACAAATTGTTGTACAGGTGGTTAAAGAGCCTATATCTACTAAGGGCTCAAGACTGACGGCGGAAATTTCTATAGCAGGAAGAAACATTGTCCTGTTACCTTTTGCAGATAAGGTAAGCATCTCACAGAAAATCTCCTCCAAGGAGGAGAAGAGACGCTTGGAGCGTCTGGTGCAGAGCATTCTGCCAAAAAATTACGGAGCTATCATCAGAACTGCGGCCGAGGGTAAAAAGGCGGCGGTTCTGGACAGCGAGCTCCGTTCATTGATTGAAAAATGGGAGGGAGGTTGCCGTAAACTGGTTGGTTCCAAGCCGCCGCAGCTTCTCTTTACAGAAAACAGCAAGACAACGACAATCCTTAGGGATCTGCTGAACGATTCGTTCACTTCAGTCGAGGTTAACGATCAGGATACCTTCTATGAAATTAGAGACTACATACGCACCATAGCGCCTGAAAAAGAGAAAATTGTAAAGCTCTATAAAGGTGATCAGTCTATAATGGATGCGTTTGACGTCACAAGGCAGATAAAGGGTTCATTCGGTAAAGTGGTTCCTTTGAAACAGGGTGCATACCTTGTAATAGAACACACGGAAGCCCTTAACGTTGTTGATGTTAACAGTGGTATCAGGGTTAAGAAAGGGGTAGAACAGGAGGAGAATACTTTTGAGGTTAACCTTCATGCAGCTGATGAAATTGCACGTCAGATGAGGCTCAGAGATTTGGGCGGAATAGTGATTGTGGATTTCATAGATATGGATGACGGAGAACACAGAGTAAAACTCTTTAAGCATATGCAGGAACTTATGCAGAGTGACAGAGCAAAGCATAACATCTTGCCTCTGACCAAGTTCGGTCTTATGCAGATTACCCGCCAGAGGGTCCGCCCGGCTACTGAAATTAAAGTTAATGAAAAGTGTCCGATGTGCCACGGCACAGGTGAGATAGCTCCTAGTCTGCTGGCAGACGAGGCTTTGGAGAGACAGTTGGCTTATTACACAAAGGAGAGGAATATAAACTCATTCATCTTAACGGTGAACCCTCTTTTGGAGGCCTACCTTACCAAGCGTAAGGGTCTGTTCCACAGTATTGTAAAGGATTGGTGCAGAAAATACTCATGCACCATTCGTCTGAAGACAGACAGCGAATTTCCGCTCTTGCACTCTTTGTGGTGTGACAAAAACGGAGAACCGTTGGATCAGGAGTAGAAATGTAGATTTTGAAGGTGCGGCCTCTAGAAAATAGAGCGCCGCATTTTCTTTTTTATCTCTTCCGTAGCAAGGTTGCCTATGCTTCCCAAGTGGCTGTGTCTCAAAGAACTTACCTTGGCATCTTCCGCCAGTTGGAAATCAAATTTTCCCTCGTTTACCTCTTTTCCCACAATCTTGTAAGCCTCTCTGAAAGGTGTTCCCTCCTTTACAAGTTTGTTCACTTTTTCTACCGTGAAGAGGTGTTTGTAGATTGGATCATTGAGAATCTTCTCATTCACCTTCATCTGCCTGAGCATATAATCTGTCATCTGAAGACAGGAATGCATCTTCTCCAAAGCAGGGAAGAGCACCTCCTTAAGTAACTGATAATCCCGATGGTATCCGTGCGGAAGGTTAGTTGTCATCATAGAGATTTCTGCATACTTTGAGCAGATGATGTTGCAGTTGCCCCTTATCATCTCCCATACATCCGGATTCTTCTTGTGAGGCATTATGCTGCTGCCAGTAGTAAGTGAGTCCGGAAAACTTATAAAGGCAAAGTTCTGAGACATATAGATGCAGCAATCTTCTGCAAGTTTGTTGAGGGTTCCGGCAATCTGCCCTAGGGCTGCAGCCAGCGCCTTCTCCGTCTTTCCTCTACCCATCTGTGCCGCTATTGAGTTGTAACTCAGGGTGCTGAAGCCCAACAGTTTGGTAGTCATCTCTCTGTCCAGAGGGAAGGAACTGCCGTAACCTGCCGCGCTTCCAAGAGGATTTTGGTCTGCTATCTGATATGCTGCCTTAAGCATAAGCATATCATCCGCCAGAGTCTCTGCGTATGCACCCAGCCAAAGACCGAAGGATGAAGGCATCGCAATCTGGAAATGGGTATAACCCGGAAGTAGAACCTCCTTATATTTTTCACTTAGAGACTGAAGCGTATCAAACAGTGTAAGCATCTCGTCTCTAATTATTTGGCACTCCTCTTTGAGGTAGAGCTTAAGGTCTACCAGAACCTGATCGTTGCGAGATCTGCCGGAGTGAATCTTTTTGCCTATCTCTCCAAGTTTCTCCGTCAGAATGAGTTCCACCTGTGAGTGGATGTCTTCAACGTCATCCTGCAGTTTGAAGACTCCCTTCTCAATATCTGCAACTATCTCATCCAAACCCTTTTGCAGAACTTCCTCCTCCTCTTTCCTGAGGAGTCCTATCTTGGTGAGCATAGAAATGTGAGCCTTTGAACCCTTTACATCCGCCTTTGCCAGACGAAGATCCAATCTGCGGTCTTCTCCCACAGTGAAAGATTCAACCAACTGCGTTGCCTTAGTTCCTTTGTTCCAGAGTGTTGCCATTATCCAATCAGTTTGTTAATTGTTTCTATAATGCTGATATATGTCTCAATACCCTTCTCAATCTCCTCTTTAAAAATATATTCGTCCGCCTTGTGACTTCTTGCGCTCTCTCCCGGGCCAATCTTAATTGCAGGTATGGAAAGACGTGTCCAGTCTGATGTGGTAGGGGAGATATAACTCTCTATGCCCAACTTATTTACAGCCTTAATTAAAATGTGATCCTTTGGAGTTGCAGATACTTTGTGATAGAGCGTACGAGGTGTGAGAGTACTCTTGACCTCTTTCTGCAGCATATCTACAATTTCCTGGTTATCATATAGTTCATTTGGTCTGATATCTACCACAAAGGTGCATTTATCCGGAACTACGTTGTGGGCTGTTCCTGCATTTATTTGAGTCACAGCAACATGTACCTCCCCAACTTGAGAAGGTGTACGGTCAAATTTAAAGTTTTTAATCTTCTCAATATCTTCCAGCGCCACATATATTGCATTGGTTCCGCAATCCTGTGCGGCGTGGCAGCTCTTTCCTAAAGCGGTACCGTCCAGCACAATAAGGCCTCTCTCTGCCACAGCCGCCTTTAGTGAAGTAGGCTCTCCTACAATAGCAAAATCAGGGTATGGAATCTGTTGCGTTGACTGATTGTTCTGCTCCTTTAAGAAAGAGATTACGGAGTACATTCCGTTCTGGCCGCTCTTCTCCTCCTCTGTTGAGAGTACAAGAAGTAGGTTGACTTTGCTCTCGTTTTTCTCTACAGTGTTGCAGAAAGCCATAACCATTGAGATTACAGAGGCTCCGTCATCATTGGTACCGAGACCGATAAGTTTGTTTCCTTCAACTGTCAGCGTATAAGGCTGGTAGGTGTAGTTTGCAGAGGGTGCTACGGTATCCAGGTGGGCACACATCATAAGGCTCTTTTCTCTGTTGAAAGGAGCATAGAGAAGGATGTTGTTATTTACCTTTTTAAGGGCTGTTTTTTGCTCAATATTCCTCTCCTTAAGGTAACTCTCTATCCAGTTGTAAACGGCGCAGGAAACACGCTCCTCCTGAAAAGAAGGGGAGGGTATCTCCACCATTGTTTTCAACAGTTCTATTGCCTTATCTACCTGTTTCATATTATTTTTCTACTGTAGTCTGAATTGTGTTAAGCAGGTTTTCTGCGCTCTTTATCAGCACTTTGCTTACACCGCCCTCCAGCGCTTTTATTGCATTTTCTATCTTTGGAATCATTCCTTCAGAAACAATTTCAGACTCTTTCAGTTTCTCAAAATATTCCGGAGTTATCTTCTCAATGACAGAATCTTCATCTGATGAGTTAAGAAGAACTCCCTTCTTTTCAAAGCAGAAAACAAGGTCAACTATATTGCCTGCGGAGAGCGAGGAGGCAATTTCTGTTGCCATAGTATCTGCGTTGGTATTCAGCAGGTTGCCGTTACCATCGTGAGTGAGGGCACAGAAGACAGGGGTGATTCCGTTCTCCAAAAGATTCTGTATGAAGGAGCCGTCCACTCCTCCGGGAATAACGTCACCTACATATCCCCAATCTATCTCTTTGCTCTCTCTCTTTACGGCTCTGACGCAGTCTGCATCCGCACCGCTCAGCCCCAAAGCGTTTACTCCGCGTTTCTGAAGAGATGCGCATAACTGCTTGTTAATCAAGCCTCCGTACACCATGACGGCAACATCCAGCATAGGCTTGTTCGTAATCCTTCTTCCCTGGTGCATCTTAACTTCAACGCCAAGTTTCTTTGCCAGTTCTGTAGCCTCCTTTCCGCCTCCGTGAATTAAAACTTTTGGAGAGGGGAGGGTGGCAAAGTCATCCAGAAACTTCTCCAGTTTCTCCGGATTTCCAATTACGTTACCGCCTATTTTTATGACCTTGATACTGCTCATAAACTCTTGAGAATCTTTTTGATTATGGTTTGTGCGGAGACAACTCTGTTGGCTGCTTCCGGAATTACAAGAGATGTTTTGCTCTCTATTACCTCATCAGATACAATCATATTTCTTCTTACAGGAAGACAATGCATAAAGAAGGCGTTGTTGGTTAGTGCCATCTTCTCTTTGTCTACCATCCAACTCATATCTTTTGAGATAACTTTTCCATAGTTCTCTTCACTCCAGCAGGACCAGTTCTTAGCGTAAACGAAGTCCGCTCCCTCAAAAGCCTTATCCTGGTCATACTCAATCTTTGCGCCTGCAGTTACCTTAGGATCAAGCTCATAGCCCTTTGGGTGCGTTATGGTAAGATCATATCCTGCGGCAACCATCCACTCTGCAAATGAGTTTGGAACCGCCTGTGGCAGAGCCTTAGGATGGGGAGCCCAACTCATAACAATCTTTGGCTTGCTGCTCTTCTTATGTTCCTCAATGGTAATCAGGTCTGCAAGTGCCTGAAGCGGATGTCTTGTAGCAGATTCCAAACTTATGACCGGTTTTCCGCTGTACTGAATGAACTGCTTGAGAATAACCTCATTAAGATCCTCCTCTCTCTCTTCAAACTTTGCAAATGAACGTACTCCTATGATGTCACAATAGGAGCCCATAACCGGTATTGCCTCCAGTATGTGCTCGCTTTTGTCCGAGTCCATAACTACGCCTCTCTCTGTCTCCAACTTCCAGGCACCCTGGTTGATATCCAGAACTATGGTATTCATACCCAGATTCATAGCTGCCTTCTGGGTACTGAGCCTTGTCCTAAGAGAGGAGTTGAAGAAGACCATAAGCATAGTCTTGTTCTTTCCAAGTGCCTGATCTGCAAATGGATTCCACTTTACATATCTTGCCTCTTCCAAAAGCTTTTTTATGTTTCCGCCGTCTTGTACTGTTAGGAACTGTTTCATTTATCCAACTGACTTTTTGTTCAAATTCTATTTACTGTTAGAAACCGGATGGCTTAAGTTTAAGGCCGGTGGTTCTCTTTAGGCCGAACAGAAGGTTCATATTTTCAACTGCCTGTCCTGCAGCACCTTTAACAAGGTTGTCAATTACGGATGTGACGTGAACGAATCCGTCAATAACCTCCACCTTAAGAAGAGATTTGTTGGTGTTTACAACATCCTTCATTGAGATCTCACCATCTGCTACAAAGGTAAATGGAGAATTCTTGTAATACTCTTTAAATATGTTGTTTACAGCCTCATTATCTAAGGCGTCAGAGAGTTTCGCATAAACAGAAGCAAAGATTCCGCGAGGAAAATCGCCTCTGATTGGTACGAATACTACGTTGTATTCTCCGCAGCAAACTCTTTTAATTGAGCGGTTTATCTCTCCCAGATGCTGGTGGCGCATCAGTTTGTAGATGGAGATGTTGTTGTCTCTCCAACTGAAGTGAGTGGTAGGGGAACTCTTCTTTCCCGCTCCGGTGGAACCAGTAATTGCAGTCACATTTATCTGATTCTCAATAATTCCGCTCTTTACCAGAGGAAGAACGGCATTCTGAATTGCAGTCGCAAAACAGCCGGGATTTGCTACATTCTGAGATGCTTTTATCTCCTCCTCAAATGTATCCGTTAGTCCGTAGGCAAAGTGTCTTCCATCAAAATCCGGCTCCAGACGGAAATCATTTCCAAGGTCAATAATCTTGCACTCCTTTGATATAGTGTGAGTTGATAGGAACTCCCTGGATACTCCGTGTCCCAGACAGAGGAAGAGCACATCAGGATTGTTCAGATTGTCAGAGAACTCCAAATCAGTCTCTCCAATCAGATCCGTGTGAACTGAAGAGACCTTCATACCCACGGAAGAGGTGCTGAATAGAGAAACCACCTCAACCTGAGGGTGATTCAGCAGTATTCTCAGCGTCTCCCCTGCAGTGTATCCTGTTCCTCCGACTATTGCTGCTCTAATCATAATTACTTCTTTTTAGGAGTTGGCTCTGACAGGCTGTAGTAAATCTTCAACGGATTTGGCAATACTTTTGTGAATCCGATAACATCCTGTGCAGTGTAGGACTTGTTGTCCTCTCCGTATGCGCCGAACTTGGAATTCATTAAGTCATAAGGAGATGTGCAGCCCAGAACAAGGAAACTGTAAGGTCTCAGTCTTACCCATACTGTTCCGGTTACATTCTTCTGAGTGCTCTGAAGGAAGGCCTCCATATCCCTAGCGGTAGGATCCAGATACTGAGCCTCATGCATCAGCTGTCCGTAGTATGCGGAGATATGATCTTTCCAGTTGAGCTGTCCCTTTACAAGAACATGTTTTTCAAGCAGATGGTGTGCTTTGATAATGATAAGCGGAGCGGCAGCCTCAAATCCCACTCTTCCCTTAATACCGATGATGGTATCTCCAATATGCATATCCCTTCCAATTCCGTAAGGGTTAGCCAGTTCTGCAATCTTTCGGATTGCATCAACAGGGTTCATCTTCACTCCGTTAACGCCTACAGGTTCACCCTTCTTGAAATCTATCTTTACAACGCTCTCTGCCTTCTTTGTAACTTTGTGAGGATAAGCCTCTTCCGGAAGGTATCCATCTGAATGGAGAGTCTCAACTCCTCCTATACTAGTGCCCCAAATTCCCTGATTGATAGAGTATTTGCTCTTTGTCCAGGAGAACTTGAATCCCTTCTTTACCAGATAATCTATCTCAAACTTCCTCTGGAAGTTATTGTCTCTAACCGGTGCAATTATCTTAACCTCAGGGGCCAGCACGTCAAACACCAGGTCAAATCTTACCTGGTCGTTACCTGCGCCTGTACTTCCGTGAGCAACGTAACCCGCCTTGAGTTTCTTTACAACCTTCAAGACCTCAAGTGCCTGGAAGATTCTCTCTGAACTTACGCTGAGAGGGTAGGTGGAGTTCTTGAGTATATTTCCGAAAATCAGGAACTTAATGCCCTTCTCATAATACTCTTTTACTGCATCTACGGTTGTGTGAGTTTTGGCTCCCAGATTCATAGCCCTCTCTTTAATCTTTTTCTCCTCATCTTTGGTAAAACCGCCGGTATTCACAAAAACGGTATGTACTTCAAAACCTTGTTCTTTCAGATAAGGTACACAGAATGATGTGTCCAATCCTCCGCTAAATGCTAATACAATCTTTTTCATATCTTCTAATTTTTTGATTTACATATTATTAAAAACATTTAAGTCCTTTAATTATCACGCTTCCTACTTTTTTTATTCCCTTGGTAATGATATTGTCTTTCTCCTTCTCCTTAGGATGTTCCGCAGGGTCATAGAGTAGAGCCGTACACAGACACATTTTGTAGTTGTTCCTCTGCAGGATATCAAAGTTGCGGCATCCCTGGCAACCGGCCCAAAACTCCTTATCATCAGTGAGTTCTGAGAATGGTACAGGATGATATCCCAACTCCGTATTAATCTTCATCACTGCCAGTCCGGTGGTGATACTGAAGATCTTTGCGTAGGGGAACATCTCTCTGGAGAGTTCAAAAATTCTGTGTTTGATTCTTCTTGCAAGGCCGCTTTTTCTGAACTGATGAGCCACTATCAAACCTGAGTTTGCAACAAACTTTGTATGGCTCCAAGTCTCTATATATGAGAAACCTGCAAGGGTTCCGTCTTCTGCAATTGCAATTACTCCCTTGTGATCTTTCATCTTCTCGATGATATACTCGGGAGTTCTTTTGGCAATTCCGGTACCTCTTTCCTGTGCGGAGATGTACATCAAGTCTACGATTTCTTTCGCATACTTGCTGTGGCTCTCATCCGCTACGAAAATCTCTATTTTCATTTGTAGTGAAATAATATGAGAATTTGTTTTTCCCTGTTGGGAAACGTTGTAATTATTTAAATAATAGTTGATTTAATTGGTTGATAAACCAAAATGAATAGGGAGGCCGAGCATCGTATCTCTCCATATACGGAGGCTGCGATGGGCCGTCAGGATCGGACACGTCTGACATTACTAACAAACTGTAATCTGTTTTTTGAACCTTTCATCGGTGCAAAGGTATAAAAATATCCTTATGTGGCTCTCTATTAGAGATATTTTTTCACTTACGGTCTGTAATCCCATATTTATATATTAATAGGTGTGAAAAATTTTTGAAAAAAAGTTGCAGAAAAATTTGGAGGTAAAGAATTAATGTCTACCTTTGCAACCCGTTTCGCGAAAATTTTTCCCGGAACGAAGTTCATTGACATCATGAAGACAAGCAGCAACCTTATAAAAGGTTGGTTTATGTACAAGACATAAACAAGAGCGTAAATTCCTTTGATATATAAGAGCTTAGAGGTCAGACTAGAAAACTAAAAACACTTTACAATGAAG
>JAGDBO010000019.1 GCA_017959005.1 Bacteroidales bacterium
TACTCTGCCGGAGAAATACAGGGTAAGACTGCCTAGTACTACAAGTGTCTTCTCAACAGACTATATATCAGAGGCTTCACCTACTACTGCCGTACAGCCGTATAAACTACTGTACAACGGAAAAGAACTCCAGCTGATGGCGCAGACACCGCTGATTGACTACGGAGCAAGGCAGTACAACCCTGTCACTACCCGCTGGAACGCTCCGGACCCGCTTTGTGAAAAAGATATGAATCATTCTCCTTATTCATATTGTAAGAATAGTCCCATTGTCCTTGTTGATTTATTGGGATTAACGGATTATTATAACTTAAATGGTATCTTAGTAAGGCATATAGATGATAATTCTTCCGATAAATACTTACTTCTCACATACAAAGGAAAAATTATAAATAAAAATGGAACCGTTTTAGAAAAGGATAAAGATTTTATAGATGAGGTTATCCGAAATAACTACATGATAAAGAATCCAACTATTAAGGATATAGAAAGAATGAAAGAATGTTATGAGAATTATATGGAAAGTGGTAATGAGTCTGGATATATACATGGCAGTCAAGGAACAATAACTGATTCATTCTCTGGTTCAAGTGAAGAAATTTCTTCTACTACCATAAATAAGTATGAGGAGAAACTCCTAAAAAGTGAAGAAATTGAATATCTAGCTCATACACACAAGAAAATTCCAGAAGAAAGTGAAGTTGGAACCAGATCTGACGTCCCATCTGAACAAGATATTTCATTTGCCAAAGGCTCTAATAAAATTCATATAATTCTGGGGTATTATTATGAAAGGGCTATAACTATTAATGGAGAAGTTTCCATTGGCAAAGCTAAAGGCAGAAATGTTCAGTCGGTTGGTTTTTTCAATTCAGCTTCTAAAAAGGAAAAACCATTCTTAATTGATGGAGGTGAAAAACATATTAAGTTTTCTGATTTTTCAAGAATTGTGAAAAGAATGAATAAATAATAAAAGTTTTCTGATGCAAAAGAGTATTCATACTGGATCGATTATACTATTAATCATTGTATTTATCACAGGATGTAGTGCCTTCAACAAGTTTACGCACCGTTTTCGTTATTACCGTTATATAGACCCCTATTACCGTTTAGCCCCAATTGTAAAATCGGCATCAAATAATCAAAAAAGTAAGATATTTGTTTCTGAACCAGTTCTTTATTTTGCTGATGCAGATACTGTTTTCAATGATAAGTTGTTATATGCTGAACTACCATTAAATTTATTTCCAGTTGGTCATAATAAGTTTATTTCTTATTCTGAAGAATTAATTGACATACATATCAGAGATTCAACAGAAAATAGCAATTCTATTTCTTTTGAATGTAGTGTTGATAATAAGTGGCCAAAATTTGAGCACATAGTCAAAATTGATCCTTATGCAAAAGAGGGTATATGGTTATTCCCTTGGAGACATCATTACAAATTAGTCAATGAAGAATTTAAGATTTTCTTTTACAATATAAAGAGGTGTAATATAGATAGTTATAATCAAATTATTAACTCACTGAAGATATTGGATGGACTAAATTATTATCAAATAAAAAAAATAGACAGACAAATTGAAAGAACCTGGAGGTTTAATGATCAATTGTTTAGACATAACGATGACTCATACTCACTTACTAAAATAGTTAAATCTACAAGACCTTCAATATACGATACTGATAATAAATCCAACTTATTCACAATTGATAAAATTACCAAAGTAAGAGGAGACCTATACTTAATTGAAGCAACAAGAAATGATTCATTATTTCTTATTTTTAGTCAAGATGGATTACAACATATTCTGGATAGTAAAATCATAAAGAAAGGTGGAGTTTATAGTATCAAACTCAAAAAACTCTATCCCGATGAATACCCTCAAAATAATGATAACAAGCATATAAGTATTTATTTACAACGATATTTCTATGGATTAAAGGACAACCATCATATGGCATATAAAGCGCTAGACCTAAATGGATTACACCTAGAAATAGCTGAATAATAATATGTAAATACTGTAGACATATAATACATTTACCAACGGTTATTATTAAATAATGATATGAGTTTCAAAAGATTTATTTTTATCATTCTTTTCTTTTCTAATACTATACTTTGGGGACAGGAAATAAAAAATTATAAACTGTTTCCACATAGGTATTGTAGTGGTCCCAGAAAAACGGACCACGGGTTAAGTTTATTAACCACAAGAACATGTGCTTATTTTTAAGTTATTTTAGTAAAGCGTATCTGCCTTGGCAAAATCTGTGATGAAGGAGACAATCTCTTTCATGGCGGCTTGGATGTAGCGTTTTCCTTTCTCTGCGGTGGCTTTCTTTGGGTTACCTACTCCGGTGTCTTTGGTTGTGTATTTCCAGTCTCTTGGAGCCCAGGCAACTTTTGTATTCAGTCCTTTGATTTTAAAGTCTTTATGTTTGCCGTCACCTGCCGCTTTGAGGTTGACCAGTTCCGGATAGTAATGCATCATTACAGAGGTTTCCTGCTCTCCGCCGTGGTCATCAATCTTCTCCTCAAAGAAATCTTTGAGAGGAAGAATTGAGAACCAGGCAACAACCGTAATCATAAAACCTGGGTTCTTGATCATTATGTCTCGGATCATCCCCTTGAAGTTATTGCCACCGTGGCCGTTCATAATCAGGAGCTTGTTGATGCCCTGCTTTTTCAGGGAAGCCACAATGTCTTCAAGGACAGCTATCTGAGTTCTCTGAGAAGTGTGTATGCAGAACGGAAGTTCTATCTGGCCCGGATTCTGGCTGCCGAGAGGAATTCCAGGAAGCACCATTGCATTTACCCCCTTCTTTGAAACCTTTTCTGCCGCCTCAAATGCAACTGCTTGTGCGTGAAGCATATCTGTGCAATATGGAAGATGGTAGTTGTGAGGTTCGCAACTTCCCCACGGCAAAATGGCAAGATGGTAATGCTTCTTTTTTACATCACCCCATCTTGCCGCAGTTATGTCAAATTTGGAATACATCTCTTTGATTATTAAACGCCTGCAACTCTCTTTTTGTACTCAACAAGGCAGGCATCCAGTCTCTCATGAGCGGTGGTGTCTCCCGGAACGTTGTGAGATGGATGGATATAGAGTTTAACTCCGCGATCTGCCAGTATCTCAGCAACAGTACACATTGTCATCCAAACGGTTGTAACAAAAGCCATTGTGGAGAGAGGACCAATCTTATCCTGATGGTTCTTAAGATCTACGGATGCATCCTGCAGAGGGCAGCAGCTGTCCACTACATAGTCTGCAATCTGGAAGAGGTTCTTTCCGCAAGAGTGACGCGGAACCTTTGCACCGGTCTGACTTGCTGAACCGTAAGCAATTACCTTCATACCTCTCTTCTGTGCCTCAAGAGCAACGTCAATGTTAACGGCGTTGATTCCGGTGTGTGAGAAGAGCCATACAAGGTCATCCTTGTGGAAGTTCCAGCTGCTCATGATTGCCTTGCCGTAACCCTCTGCTCTCTCAAGCCAAAGGAACTGATTTATACCCATTTCACCGGTGATATGGGTAAAGAATGTAAGAGGAAGTTCACAGAGAGGATGGAACCCTACAAAGCCTCCGATTCTCGGATACATCTCCTCAATTGGAAGGTTGGCGTGACCGCAGCCGAATGTATGAACAAGGTGGCCTGCCTGAAGGCAGTCTGCCATAACGGTTGCAACTTTCTTAATCTGTTCCATCTGTGTGGACTCTATCTGATCCATAACGCTTATAGCGTTCTTTTTCCATTGATTAGCTAACATTGTATTGAGTTTTAAAAGTTATTCTTTGTTGTTAAGTCTCTTGCAGGCTGCGGTGGCAATTGGAGCAATTATGAGAACTGCAGCAATCATTGCAACTAAAACTATCGGGAAGAAGAGAAATGAATTGGAGTTGAACATCTTTCCTACAAGGAAGTTGCCAAGGAACTGACCGCAGAGTGCAATGAAGATTGCAGCGGAGAAGGCTGAGCCGCTCATTTTGCGGAAGACTCCTCCCAAATGGCTGAGCATCACAGGGTAAGTGGCGCCAACGCCAAAGCCTATCAGAGCCATTGCACTCCATACAGTTGCTGCGGAGTTGGAGAAGAAATAGATCATTCCAACGCCTATTGCTGCAATTATCATATAGACGGTGAGCACCGCCATATCTTTCATCTTCTTTAAAAAGGAACTCAGGGCAAACCTTCCAATCATCATACCCACTGTAAACCAGGTAAGTGAGAGGATGGCGCTACTTTCTGCAAGGTTGCCGGCCCTTGTAAGATAGGATGTTGTGTAACTTCCGCTGGTTCCCTCAAAGCCGCTCTGGAAGAAGAGCGTAAAGGCTACAAGCAGCAGAGCCGGAGAGAGAAACATCTTTGTGTAGTCCTTTGTTGTTGGCTTATCCTCTTTAACCTCTGCAAGTTTTGCCTTAGGAAATCTTATGATAATGAAATAGATAACAGAGGCAAGCATAAGCGAGGCAAATATAAAGAGCGGAATCTTGTAGTCCGTTATAAAGTAACAGGCCAGTGTCCAGAGCATTGCCCCTATGCAGTAGCAGGCACCCAGAACGCTCATCTTACGACCACGCTTGGTATCATCATAAATATCTGATACAATGGCGTTTGTTTCACCGTTGAGCACGCCGCCGCCAAGTCCTACGCAGAATATACCCGCAATAAGAACCTTCATATCAACGGAATATGCAAGGCAGATAAGGCCCGCCATCATAATGACGGCACTTATGGTAAGGAGCCATTTGTAACCGTAACGGTCCATGATAGGGCCAAAGAGAACGGTACCCAGAATGATACCTACGGACATATACTTTGGCAGTCCAATTGCCTCAGGAACAGCCTTTACCAGAGGAGGCAAAATTGCACCCAGAGAGAGCATTGCAACTCCGAAGAATGCAATTCCCAGGCAAGCGGCCAGGTTCACTTTTTCTGTAGAATAGTTATTTGTCATAAATCCAACTTCTTTTCTTTAGTTTTGGATGTAAGTTTTGCCACGCCGGAAAGGTGCATTACTACCAATATGATAACTATGCACATAATGATTGGGAATATGTGGAATGTTCCCCTCTCAAGTCTCTCAGGCATAAAGAGTTTGCCAACAAGGAAGTTGCCCAGAAGCATACCTATCTGCGCCACAACCACTGCTAGTGAGACTGCAATGCCAGAGTATTTTTTAAAGACCTCTCCCAGGTAACTGAATACAACCGGTGCAGTTACTCCGGTTCCGAATCCTATGAAAGTCATTGAGAGAAAGGCACCCAGAATGCTGCCCGGCATCAGATACTGAATAAGTGCACCTGCAAAAGCAATAGCCATAAAGAGATAGAGAGATATCTTATTGCCCCCTATCTTCATACAGAGAGGAAGAGTGAACCTTCCCACAGCCATACCAACCGTCATGAAGATAAGAGCGGTAAGAGCCATATTAAGCCCTATTCCGTTCTCCGAGTTAACGTAGTAAGAGGTTGAGTAGTTGGCGCTTATAGCTTCCAAAATGCCCTGGAAAAAGAGCATGCTGCAAACTGCAACCAAAAGAGGATATTTAAGGAGGGTAAAGGATTTCAGAATGGATGAACCCTCATCCTTGGAAAGCTTTGCTTTAGGGAACTTTATAAAGACAAAGCAGAATGATAGAAATGCTATGACAGCTGCGGATGTCTTCATAGGAAGAGTGTAATCATTCACCAAAACTCTGCAGAGAATAGTCCACAGAAGTGAGCCAACACAGTATGACGCTCCCAAAATACTGAGCATGGCACCGCGCTTATCATCTCCGTAAATATCTGAAATAATGGCTATTGTTTCACTATTTAACACACCTCCGCCAGCTCCTATCAAAAAAGTGGAGAGATATAAAGCGGTAGAAGTTGTGCAATAGATGAAACCTGCCAATCCTATGGCAAGAGAGGCGGCACTTAGGATAAGCAGCCACTTGTAACCGTAGCGGTCCATTACCGTTCCGCAGATAAGAGTGCCAGCAATTATACCCAGAGTAAGCACCCACGGGAAGTTGTCTGCTCCCGCAATGCTCTCTCTTACAACGGGAAGCATAGCTCCCCAGAAGAACATGGTAACTCCAAAGAAGGCGCAGCCCATGCAGGCTGCAAAGGCTACCAATGGTCTGGAGTAATTATTTATTCTGTTTTCAGCCATTTATCTAACCATTCAAAGAATGTCCTCTGCCAGAGAATACCGTTCTGAGGTTTCAGAACCCAGTGATTCTCATTAGGATAGAGCAGCAGTTCTGCAGGTATGCCTCTGAGGATTGCAGCGTTGAATGCGCTCTCTCCCTGGGAAGCAAGTATTCTGTAATCCTTCTCTCCGTGGATACAGAGAATTGGGGTATCCCACTTATCTACATACATGTGAGGAGAGTGAGCAAATGTGTTCTGTGCAGTTGAAAGATCTTTTCTCCAGAATGCTCCTCCAAGATCCCAGTTGGCAAACCACATCTCCTCAGTCTCAACATATTGCTGCATCTCATTGAAGATACCGTCATGGGCAATGAATGCCTTAAAACGCTTCTCATGATTTCCGGCTAGCCAGTAAACGGAGAATCCTCCAAAACTTGCACCAACGCATCCAAGATGCTCTCTGTCTACGTATGGTTCCTTTGTAATATCATCAATAGCAGAGAGATAGTCCTTCATGCACTGTCCTGCGTAATCTCCGCTTATCTCCTCCAGCCACTCCATTCCAAAGCCCGGAAGACCTCTTCTGTTAGGAGCAATGATGATGTAACCGTTGGCCGCCATTATCTGGAAGTTCCATCTGTAACTCCAGAACTGGCTTACAGGAGACTGAGGTCCGCCCTCGCAGAAAAGAAGTGTAGGATACTTCTTAGAAGGGTCAAAATGAGGAGGATAGATAACCCAGCTGAGCATCTGCTTGCCGTCTGTTGTCTTTGTCCAGCGCTCCTCAACCTTACCCGGTGTGAGGCAGTCCAATATGTGTTTGTTCTCAAATGAGAGCTGAGTTGCCTGGCCGTTGTTTAGATCTACAGAGTAGATATCATCAGGAACAGATATGGAGTGACGCTTTGCAATTATGCTTCCGTCTGCCATTCCCAGTGAGGCGTAATCATGAGCACCCTCAGTAAGAGCGCAAACCTCACCGCTCAGGTTAGTTCTCCAGATTTGAGTTGTGCCGTGCCAAACTCCTAAGAAATAAAGAGTTGCATCATCTGCCCAAATGTAGTCATCTACACCGCTCTCAAAGGACTCGGTCACATATTTTTTCTCCTTTGTTACGGTATCTAGAACGCAGAGACGGTTGCGGTCACTCTCATAACCGTCTCTTTCCATACTGAGCCAGCTTACATATCTTCCGCTAGGAGAGTAAGAAGGGTTGGTGTCATAACCCATATTCTCATCCTTCTCCGTCTTGTTAACATCCTGGAACTGAAGTGACTCGTCATATCTTACCTTTGGTCTAACATAACCCTCGCTTTTGCAAAGGTTTACTGTCTTGCCGCTCTCAAGGTTATACTCGTAGATATCTGAATCTGTAGAGACAGCATAATCCAATCCTGTCATCTTCTTGCAGGAGTAAGCAATCTTCTTGCTGTCCGGACTCCAGGCAATCTGCTCCTCTCCGCCAAAAGGTTTTGAAGGGCACTCATATGGTTCTCCCTCTAGAATGTCTTTAATATTGGAGAATGTAGTGCCATCAAAATCAGCAATAAACGGGTGCGGGATTGTCTCAACCCACTCGTCCCAATGCTTGTGCATTGCATCCGTAATAATCTTTCCGGTTGTAAGAGGAAGGTCTGCATACTTATCCTTTCCGTTTACAACTGAGCCGTTGTAAGGAATCTGAGAAATCAGAACCATCTTCTTCCCGTCCGGAGAGACCAGAAAGGCCTCTACCTCAAGATTTTCAGAACCGGTAACCCTCTTTGCTCCGCTGCCGTCCGTCTCCATTACCCAAACTGAGGATGTGCCATCCTCTGCAGAGAGGTAGGCTATCTTCTCTCCAAAGTTGAGCCATACTGGAGAGTACTGGCTCTTAGCAGTCTTTGTAAGGACTTTATTATCAGAGCCGTCTGAGTTCATCATACAGATTACGGAGTGGCTCTTGTTCTCCTTTACGCTAAAGTATGTTACGGTGTAAAGAATCTTTTTTCCATCCGGGGAGACCTGAACTCCGCCAATTCTACCCATTGCCCAAAGAGCCTCCGGAGTCATAAGGTCACTTTGAAGAGTAACCTCCTGTCTTCCTATATACTCTTTAGGGTCATCGTTCTTAGAGTTACATGATACACAAGCTATTGCAGAAGCGATCATTGCTATTACGGTTAATTTTTTCATATATCTGTTATTACTTTTTTCATTTGTAGAGAACCGAATATCCGGCTCCCAGAAGTGCGGCGTCTGAAGAGATTCCGCTTGGAAGGAACTTTACGTTCTTCATAGAAATTGGCTGCCCCCACTTTAGAGCCTCCTCGTAAATCCTTGGTATAAGCTTCTTTGCTGGGCCGCTGAATACTCCTCCGCCAAAGACTATCATCTCCGGGTCAAAGAGACTTACAAGGTTTGCAGCCCCCTTTCCCCACATCTGAACGGCCTTATCAATTACCTTTACGGCTCTGGAATCATTTGATTCATAGAGAGAAAAGACCTCCGGAGAAGAGATCTCCCTGCCATAGAGTTTGGAAGCCTGGTAAGCAATTCCGTTACCGGAAGCGTATGTCTCAAAGCATCCGCAGGCATCCCAGTCTTTGTCATAATCACTCTCCAAAGCCATCCATCCTGTTGCGCCAACTATATCATTGGCTCCGTGGATAATCCTTCCATCCAGTAGAATTCCGGCCCCTATTCCGCTGCCTACGGCAATGTAAATGGCGTTGTCACAATCTTTTGCAACACCCTTCCACTTCTCTCCCAGAATATAGCAGGTACGGTCACTCTCAATATGAACCAGTACATCTTTGCAAACTTTCTCAATGGTCTCCTTGAGAGGGAAATCCTCCCAACCGGGAATATTCGGGCACCAGACGGTATTCCTTTTGGAATAGACTATACCCGGTACGCACACTCCAATTCCCTTAATGTCAGATTGTTCAAAAAAAGAGAGTGCGGTGGCGGCAACAAGTTCACCAGCCTCTGCACCCTTACGTCCATCCAGATAGGATTGTTTTCTACAAAGGATATCGCCCTCCTCGTCAAAAAGAGCGGCGGCCACTTTGGTAGCACCAAGATCAATACCTATAACTGCCATTTATTTAGTCATTTTTCTCCTCCTGAACAGCAGAGAGGCTATCAGGACAGAAAGCAGCATCACAAAGATTATGAGCGAGAAGTCTCTCAGTCCGAACTCTTCGCCAAAGAGAGGAAGTCTAACGTTCATACCGTAAATACCTGAGATTAAGGTTGGCGGCATAAAGAGCAGAGAGACAAAAGTAAGGATTCTCATAATCTTGTTCTGCTCCAGGTTAATCAGACCAAGAACCGTATTCTGCAGATATTCAAGTCTTTCAAAGTTAAAGTTGGTGTGGTTGAGAAGTGATGCAATATCGTTTACAAGCACATCCAGACGAGGGCGTATATCGCTTGGGAACTTATCGCTTCTGGTAAGTGCCGTCACAATACGCTGCTTGTCTACGATATTCTCTCTAACCATCATGGTATTTTCCTGCATCTGATTGATATCCAACAGGAAATCCTCATTTACCTTGGCTCCTACATTAACGTTGCGGCCAAACTTTTCAATCTCCTTGGCCATAACCTCAATCATATCCGCATCCAAATCCACACGGTTCTCCATAATGGCCACAAAGATATGATAACCTGTAGGATAGAGCTTGTAGGAGTAGCCCATCCTCTTCTGGAACTCGGTAATAGTTCTAAGAGGAGCCTGGCGTGTTGTTACCAGCACTCCTTCAGATATTACAAAAGAGACGCTCTCCTCGGAGTAACTGTCAGGTCCCGGGGAGATAAAGTCCGTATTTGCAAAGATTGCGTTGTCTGTTTCTGAATAGCGAGAAGAACTCTCAATCTCCTCCGCCTGTGCGCGGCTCTGGAGGGTTGTTTCCAGGAATTCCTCAACTGCTTGTGTCTCAACTCTTTCAGGTTCATACAAATCTATCCACAGGACATCATCAAATCCAAGTTTCTCTATCAGTACATTTACATCTGATGTAGTCAGAATCTGCCCTTTAGATTTGTAAAATACCTGAATCATACTCCGGCCTCCTTCTTTGTTAATGAGTTAGACATCACAGACTTCATTTTTTAAACCGTGCAAATTTAAGAATTTTTCTTTGAGAAAAGCATCATTCCCAGGAATGTAAGTGCTGCAATTACCAAAATCAGGGCAAATCCGAAGTTATAACCCCAGCCGAATACTGAATTCTGGATGCAGTAGCATATTACCGGAACAATGACGCAGATGAACGGAACGGCCTTGTCACAGGTATTCCACTTGGTAAGGATTCCGTACATAAATACTCCAAGCAGCGGGCCGTAAGTATATGAAGCAATGGCGTATACCATATTGATTACGGAATCGCTCTTGAGGGCGTTGAAGGCAACCATAAGGATTACAAAGAGGATTGCCATTATAACGTTAACGGTCTGTCTTACCTTTTTCTTCTTCTGTTCATCCCACTCCCTCTTCTCCATTCCAATCAAATCTATGCTGGCGGAGGTTGTAAGTGAGGTGATTGCGTTTGCGCAGGATGGATATGCGGCAGAGATAAGTCCCACAAAGAATACCACTCCTACAACAGGTCTCAGGCTGAATGCAACCGTAGGGAAGATCTTGTCCGCCTCAACACTGCCTGTAGCACCGGTTACAGAGGCAAGAAGATCCGGATGGTTAATCATAAAGATAGCCAGAACTGCACCTATCGTGAGGAAGAGGAGGTTTACAGGAATCATCATGGCAACTGAGGTCATCATGTTCTTCTGGCTCTCCTTCAAGTTCTTACAGCTGAGGCTCTTCTGAATCATAGACTGGTCAAGACCGGTCATTGCAATAGGTACAACCAAACCGCTGATGAATCTCTTAAGCCAGTTGGTTCCGTGAGACCAGTCGGTATCAAATATATCTGAGTGGGAATCTGCGTGTACGTTAGAGAGCATCTCAGAGAATCCCCAGCCCAACTCCTTGCAAATGAATAAGAGTGAGAGCACTACGGCCACAATCATAAAGGTTGTCTGGAAAGTGTCTGTCCAGATAATGGTCTTAACTCCGCCCTTAAGGGTGTAGAGAATTGCAATCAAAACAAAGATTGCTGAGGCCAGCCAGAACGGCATCATTGGTGAACCGTCCGGACGGATAAGCACAAAGTTGTAGATAACAAAGACAACCAAAAATGTTCTTACAGTTGCTCCTAACAGTCTGGAAATGATAAAGAAAGAGGCTCCGGTCTTGTAACTGCAAACGCCGAATCTCTTCTCCAGATATGCATAAATGGAGGTCAGATTCATTCTGTAGTAAAGCGGCAGAAGGACCCCCGCTATAACAGCATATCCGCCTATCATTCCAATAAGCATTGGCAGATACCAGAATCTCTCGTTGTAAACGTTACCCGGAACGCTCATAAATGAAACGCCGCTCAGGGATGCGCCTATCATTCCGTAAGCAACTATAAACCAGTTGGATTTACGGTTACCGGTAAAATAGGAACTGTTGTCTGCCTTCTTGCTGGTAACGTGTGCAATAACAAAGAGTATTGCGGTATAAACCAGGAATGTAATTAGGAGAATTGTAGAATTCATACTTCTCAAATTTTAAATGGTTGTCTGTTCTCAATTGATTTTGCAAGGGTAAGCTCATCCGTGTACTCAAGGTCATCTCCAAATGCTACTCCGCGAGCAATGGATGAGATTACTATCTCATATTTTTTCAGTCTGTTATAAATGAAGTAGGAGGTTGTCTCCCCCTCCATACTTGTACTCAGGGCCAGTATCACCTCTTTTATCTCCCCCTTTTTTATTCTCTCCTCCAGCTCCGCGATGGGTAAATCTGAAGGGCCCACACCGTCTATGGGAGAGATTATCCCGTCCAGCACGTGGTATAAACCGTTGTACCTCTGAGTGTTCTCAATGCTCAGCACATCTCTTACGCTCTCCACCACACAGACCACACTCCGGTTTCTGGAGGGGCTGGAGCAGATTGGACACAACTCGCTGTCAGATACCATATTGCAGATCTTACAGCGCTTTACGTCACTCCTTAAAGAGATGAGGCTCTGAGCAAAAAGTTCAACATTCTCCTTTGGTTGTTTAAGGATAAAGAGCGCCATTCTCAAGGCACTCTTTTTTCCTATTCCGGGCAGTTTTGAAAAATGCTCAACCGCCCTGTCTAACAACTTAGAGGAGGTATTCATCTCTATTTACCTGCCTTATAAGCATCTACACCGTTTCTTACGGAACCGTACTTGAGCAGATACTCTTTAGCCTTCTCGTAATCCGTAATACCGGTCTCATCCATAATCATACGGGTTCCTCTGTCCACCAACTTCTTGTTGGAGAGCTGCATATCCACCATCTTGTTGCCCTTTACGTGGCCAAGTTTAATCATTGCGGAGGTAGATATCATATTGAGGATAAGTTTCTGAGCGGTACCGGATTTCATTCTGGTAGAGCCGGTTACAAACTCAGGACCTACAACGGCTACTATCGGGATATCTACAACCTCGGCCACCTTTGCACCAGGGTTGCAGGTAATGCAGGCGGTAAGGAGTCCCTTCTCTCTTGCCTTTGCGCAAGCGCCTACTACGTAAGGAGTTGAACCGCTGGCAGCAATTCCGACAACAGAGTCGTAACCGCCAATGTTGAACTTCTCAAGATCCTTCCAACCCATCTCGTAATCATCCTCTGCATTCTCCACAGCCTTGCGGATTGCGGTGTCACCGCCGGCAATAAGACCAATTACCAGATCGTAAGGAGCTCCGTATGTAGGAGGTATCTCGCTGGCATCCAGGATTCCCAACCTTCCGCTGGTTCCGGCACCCAGATAGAAGAGGCGTCCGCCCTTCTTCATTCTCTCCACCAAACCGTCTACAAACTTGGTTATCTGAGGAATACACTTTCCAACTGCAATTGGAACGCTCTGATCCTCATTGTTCATTCCCTTAAGAAGCTCCTCCGTTGTCATCTTATCCAGATGAGCGTAGTTGGAGGACTGCTCTGTTACTCTATTCAAACTCATTGTCTTAAGTTATTTAGCCAGATATTTCTCTTTGTGATACTCAATAAGTCCGTCAATAGGTGAACGGAGAACCTTTCCAACCTTCACACCGCACTCAACAGCAACCTCTTCCAGCTCTCTTCTGAAGATATAACCTATTGAACCAACAACGTTCATTGGGTACTCCTTGTAGTTGTAACCGTAAACGTTTCTGGTTATGAAATCTTTGAATCCGCTCATAAGAAGGCCCTGCATGTACTCTGTATCTCTGTACTGCTCAATGAAATATGAGAATGAAGCCAGGAATCTGTTAGGAGCAGGCTGCTTGTAAACCTTATCCACACTCTTCAGATAGTCCAAATCGTATTTCTCAATGAAAGCCTTCTCTATATCCTTAGGAAGCAGACCTTTAATGAAATCTGAGATTAGACGCTTTCCAAAGTATCCGCCGCTGGCCTCATCTCCAAGTATAAAACCGCCTGCGTTTACGTGCTCGGCCATCTTCTCACCGTCAAAGAAGCAGGAGTTAGCACCTGTTCCAATTATACAAGCTATACCCTTTCCGTCTCCGCAAAGAGCTCTGGCAGCCGCCAGCATATCTGATGCTGCAAAGCATTTTACGCCCGGGAATACCTCGTTGAAAGCACTTTCAAGGTCACTCCCCACAGAATCTGACACCACGCCTGCACCGTAGAAATAAACCTCTGAAACATTGCTTCCTATTATGGAAGAGAGACTTACCTGAAGTATATTAACTATTTTCTCCTTTGTGATAAATACCGGATTGATGCCGGCAGTCTTTACTGATACGGTTGTTCCGTCCTCTTTGATTGCAACCCAATCCACTTTAGTTGAGCCGCTGTCTGCTACTAAAATCATATTTGTATGTTTAGATTATTACTATCAAATCGCGCAAATATACTAATTATTTAGATATACTCCCCTTCTTTTCCAATGCCAAAAGCCGTAGATTGCAGAGATGGAGTAAAAGGTATAGAGCAGTGCCATCCAGTACATCTCCTGGCTAAAGCACATCAGGGTGGAGAGAATGTCCGCCACAATCCACACCAGCCACTGCTGCAGATAGGTCTTTACCAGCCATATTGTTGCTATTATGCTCAGAACAAAGACCATAGCATCCAAAACGGAAGACTCGTCCCCTATCTCTTTAAGAAGGAACATCAGCCCAACGGAGAGCACCACAAAGGCAACTAAACTTATAATCACCGCCTTAAGACTTAGAGGTCTCAGGTGAATCTTATCCTTCTCTGAACCCTCATCCTTTAACCGTCTGGCATCTCTCATCCAGGCAAAGATGCCCCACACCGCTGTTCCTACATAGTAGATATTCAGGCACATGGAGGCATAGAGAGACTCCCTGTAAAATACAACCGCACAGACTGAAGAGGCCACAATGCAGATTATCCACATCATATTCTTCTGCCTCACCTCGTATATCAGAAACAACACGCCTGTGATAAAGGAGAAGATCTCCAACCAGTTTGCCTGCAGATATTGAATTACGTTTTCCATTAGAATGTCAGCTGAATTTTAGCAATATAGTTGGTAGTGGCCTGTGAATAGACCCCCTTCTCCACATAATCCGTAGAGCCGTCATCAAACACAGCCCTGTAAATCCAACCGTATGAGTAGTATTTCTTATTCAATAAGTTATCTACGCAAAATGAAATGCGCAGTCTATTCCTCTTGCTTAGTTTAAACTCCTGTGAAGCGGAAAGGCTCATAGTGAAATATGCAGGCACCTTAGCCACCTCCATTGAGGAGTTATCCATATACTGTTTGCCCACACCCTTGCCTGTAAGAGCAAAGTTAAATCCTGTGAACGGGTTAACGCTCACTCCACCCATTGCTATTAACTGAGGAGAGTAAATCAGGTTGGAACTCTTAAGGAATACCTGTTTCTGGGCAACCTGATTCCAGTCCGTTGAGTTGTCATAAGCATCCACATAGAGAGTGTAGTTCTTCAGTTTATTCTTTGAAAGGGTCATATTTCCAAAGAAGGTAATTACGTTAACCGGTGAATATGAAGCGGATAGTTCGACTCCCCTTCTGTAGCTCTTAGGAATATTCTCCTGAATCACATAGCCCGTCTCCGTAAGACGCCCGGTAGCAACCAGTTGGTTCTTGTACTCCATTGCATAAAGGTTGATTCCCAATGTAAGCCTCTCTCTTTCCAACTGATAACCAAGCTCGTAATCCATTACCCTCTCCTTTTTCAGCTGATCTGTCTTGCCTGCCTTTATAGACTCTTTAATATCACTTCTGCTAGGCTCCCTGTGACCAACTGAGAGAGAGGCAAATAATCTGTCATATGGAGAGAGTCTGAAGTTGATTCCCATCTTAGGAGAGAAGAACCTATAATCATTCTCACTAACCAGTGAGACAAAGTCCTTGTCTATTCCGCTCATTTTCAGATTTATGTTCCTGTACTGAAAATCCAGGAATGCTGTAACTCCATTGGCAACGGAATACTCCGCCTTGGTAAAGACGCTTATTTCCCTCTTCTTTCCGTTATTGCCGTACCAGCTGTAATTATTAGGAATGTTCTGATTCCACTTGCTCCATAGCATGTTACCGTCATGGTCTCCGTCATAGAAGGAGAAGTTTGCACCTGCTATAACATTCAGATTATTACCGTTGTAGCGCATATCCAAAGCTCCGGCATAGTATGCGTTATCCATTCCCTGGCGGATGATAACGTCTGTTTTCTTGTAAGTTACACCGTCTACCACCTGGTTCTCCAATCCGTATTTTGAGAACTTTACATTGTATTTGTAGTTCTCATAGTAACCGTCTCCCTTTGTAAAGTGGGCCGTTGCATTGAGAGTCAATGCAGGAGTAAACTGATGAATATAGTGCAGCTGGAGATGGTGCTGAGTGTAGTTATCCGTCTCATTGTCATAGTAATGCACATTCCCCTGCTCATCATAGTACTCCCCTGCAACATTGTATTTTCTATTTTCCGGATAAATATCTATTGGGCATCCCTCCCAGGTAATGCCGGTATGCTGATCTCCGAATATATATATGAACCTAAGGCTGTTGGAGGAGTTTCTCCAGGAGGCTGAAAAGAAGAGCGAGTTCAACCTTGCCTTTGCGTTTCTGATGTAACCTCTTGTATTTGCGTGATTGTAAGCCAGATCAAAGGAGAACCAGTTCCCCCTCTTTCCGCCCAGCAATCCGGTTCCCAATGCAACGCTCTCCATAAAGGTCTTGTAGGAACCGAATGAGAAATCTGCTACTCCGTAAGGCTCGGATGAAGGAGTTTTAGTCTGCATGTTGAGGGTTGCTCCAAAAGCTCCCGGTCCGTTGGTAGATGTGCCCACACCTCTCTGAAGCTGAATGGATTGCAAAAAGTTCATTACAGAGGGCAGATTCACCCAGAATACCTCCTGGCTCTCTCCGTCATTGATTGCAATACCGTTTAAAGTCACATTGGTTCTGGAGGCGTCTCCTCCTCTTACTGAGAACTTGGTGTATCCCAGTCCAAGACCTCCCTCCGTGGTTGCCACAACAGAGGGCTGCATTCCAATAAGCATTGGAAGTGAGTGAGATGGAGCGTTACTCTCAATCTCCTTTCTTCCAACAGTGGTAAATGCTATAGGTGTATTGTCATTGGCTCTTGTAGATGCTACAATAATGCTGTCCAACTTTCTTTCACTAAGAGTATCTGCCTTAAATCCCCTACCTTTTCCGCTTTGGGCAGCCAAAGGGAGTGAACTCACAGAAATCAAAAACAGACAGAGCGGATAAAAAAATAACTTCCTCATTTCTAATAACATTAAACTGCCTAGAAGTGTAGAAGTTATAGCTGTTCCCTCCGACGGTCCTAACCGTATCAGGTTTAAAGGGTATAATCTCAGCCTTCCGGCACCCCTAAGCGGGCGCAAAGATAAACTAATTTTGTGAGAAACCTCTTTTTTGTTTAAGTTTGTATCCCGTTAAGAATAATCCTGAGCAATATGAATACTAAGTATATTTTCATAACGGGTGGCGTTGTTTCTTCGCTAGGAAAAGGTATTGTGGCGGCTTCTTTAGCCAGACTTCTTCAGTCCAGAGGACTGAGCGTAACCATCCAGAAATTTGACCCTTACATCAATGTAGACCCGGGTACTCTGAACCCGTATGAGCACGGTGAGTGCTACGTTACCAATGACGGTGCGGAAACAGATTTGGATCTTGGTCATTATGAGAGATTTCTGAATGTACCTACCTCTCAGGCAAACAACGTTACAACTGGCAGGATTTATAAAACCGTAATAGACAATGAGAGAGAGGGTCTCTATCTTGGTAAGACGGTTCAGATTATCCCTCACATTACAGATGAGATTAAGAGAAGAATGACCCTGCTTGGAAAGAGCGGGAAGTTTGATATTGTGATTACGGAAATTGGTGGTACCGTGGGAGATATGGAGTCTACTCCGTTCCTTGAGGCTGTGCGTCAGTTGCAGTGGGAGATGCCGGACGGAGACTGCATAGTGCTTCATCTTACTCTGGTTCCGTTCCTCCACGCAGCTCAGGAGCTTAAGACCAAGCCAACACAGCACTCCGTAAAAATGCTTCAGCAAGAGGGAATTAAGCCGGATATCATTGTGTGCCGTACTGAGGTTCCAATTCCGGATGCAATGAAGAGAAAGATTGCCCTCTTCTGTAACGTAAAGGCAGATTCAGTATTTGAGAACCAGGATGCAAAGAGCATCTATGAGGTTCCGCTGCTGCTGCACATGCAGGGATTGGATGATATTGTTCTTAAGAAGCTCAAATTCAGAAACATACCTCAGCCAGACCTTACAGACTGGCAGAACTTTTTGAACAAATTGTTCTCACCAAAGAGCGAGGTGGATATTGCACTTGTGGGCAAGTATGTTGAACTCCAGGATGCATACAAATCTATACAGGAGGCATTCGTTCACGCAGGTGCGGTTAACCTCTGCAAGGTTCACGTACATACCGTTCACTCAGAGTATTTGGACGCCTCCAACCTTAAGGAGAAGCTCAAGGGAATGGACGGCATTCTGGTTGCACCGGGCTTTGGAGGAAGAGGAATTGAAGGAAAGATACTGGCAGTAAAATATGCAAGAGAGAACAAGATACCGTTCTTTGGAATCTGCCTTGGCATGCAAATGGCTGTAATTGAGTATGCAAGAGACGTCCTCAAACTAAAGGACGCCTGCTCTACGGAGGTTAGACCTCAGACAAAGAACCCTGTTATAGATCTTATGGAGGAGCAGAAGACTCTTACCACAAAGGGAGGTACAATGAGACTGGGAGCATACGACTGCCGTCTTAAGGAGGGCACCCTTGCATACAAGATTTACGGCAGCAAGATGATAGCAGAAAGACACCGCCACCGTTACGAGTTCAACGAGCAATATGCTGATATGATGGAGAAAGCAGGGCTTGTACTCAGCGGAAGAAATCCTCAGACCGGCCTTGTGGAAATAGTTGAACTTCCTCAAAAGGTACATCCGTTCTTTATTGGAGTTCAGTTCCATCCGGAACTCAGCAGTACTGTTTTGAAACCGCAGCCAATCTTTGTGAACTTTGTAAAGGCTGCAATGAAACACAGAAGCGGTAAATAGTCAGATGAAATACCTTCTTAGGATATTACTTCCTGTTATTCTCATAGCAGGCTTCTCTTCAGCCACTTACGCTCAGGAGGGCAAGGCTGTTACTGCCAAAAAACACAGGGTTCAGGTTCTTGCAGAGTATCCTCATGATGTCACTTCATATACTCAGGGACTCTGCTTTAAGGATGGCGTAATGTGGGAAACTACAGGTCAATACGGAGAGAGCCACCTTATAAAAGTGAACTACAAGACAGGTAAGTGGAGCAGAAAATGGAAGTTCAGCCGCCGCTATTTCATTGAGGGAAGTTGCTGGTTTGGAGAGAATATCTTCATTCTGACCTGGATGGAGCACACCTGCTTTGTATTCACTCTGGACGCCAAAGGGAAACTGAAAAAGGTGGGCACTGCCTCCTATCCGTCTGAGGGCTGGGGCATTACAACAGACGGCAAGAGCCTTATTATGAGTGACGGAACCTCAGTTCTCAGGTTTATGGACCCCAACTCCTTCTACTGTAAATCTACCCTCAAGGTTACATACAACGGCAAACCGTTGGAGAATATCAACGAATTGGAGTGGATTGAGGGAAAAATCTGGGCAAACGTCTATCTTACAGACAACATAGTCATTATAGATCCTGAAACCGGAGTGGTTACGGATGTAATTGACTGCAAAGGACTTCTGCCGGATAAACAAAAGAATAAGGCGACGGACGTTTTAAACGGCATCGCCTATAATCCTTTAGATAAATCTATCTATATAACCGGCAAGTACTGGCCTAGATTATATAAGGTGAAAAGTCCCAATTAAATAGAGCACTCCGTAACCGAGTACCATACTTAATACTCCCACAATTGCTCCAATCTTGCTCATATCTTTCTGAGGCACAAGGTTGGTTCCGAATGCCAATGCATTTGGCGGAGTTGAGATAGGCAAAATCATTGCACTTGATGCTGCAATTGCCACACCGATTAGAACTGTAGAAGTACCTCCAATCACATCCAGTTTGTCTCCCATTGCAGTACATACAACTGCCAAAATAGGCATCAGCAAAGCTGCTGTTGCAGAGTTGGATATGAAGTTGGAGAGCGCATAGCAGATAAGGCCTGATATAATCAGTATAACAATTGGAGAGAAGTTTCCGAACGGAATACTCTTAACTGCCAGTGATGCCAAACCGGAAGCGTTCAGACCGTAACCCAGTGCAAAACCGCCGGCAACCATCCAGATAACGGACCAGTTGATCTCCTCCAAATCTCTGCGGTGGATAACTCCCGTTAAGGCAAAGATTACGAACGGAATAATTGCAACGGTGTATGAGTTGATACCGGTAAATGAGTCTGTAAGCCAAAGAAGTACGGTAAGTATAAAGGTAACTGCCACTATCGTAGTGTGCCATCCCTTGTGAGGCTTGCTCTCTATCTTAAGTTCTACAGTCTTCTGGGTGAATGGGAACATCTTCTTAATAATGAACCAGCTAAGGAAAAGAAGAACTATTACAAGCGGGAACATAAAGAGCATCCACTCTCCGAATCCAATGCCCAGGTTCAAACCGTCCGGATCATTCAAGTATTTGATAGCTATGGTATTAGGAGGGGTTCCTATAGGAGTTCCCATACCGCCGAGGTTGGCTGCAACCGGAATTGCAAGTGCCATAGCAATCCTGCCCTTTCCGGACTCAGGAAGCTGACGGAAGACAGGTGCAAGGAATGTAAGCATCATTGCCGCAGTTGCGGTGTTGCTTATGAACATTGAGAAGAGACCTGTTATGAGAAGGAAGCCGAGGAGTACGTTTTCACTCTTTTTTCCGAACGGCTCCAAAAGAATCTTTGCCAACTGTGCATCCAGACCTGTCTTGGTGGCTGCAATGGCAAGGATGAAACCGCCAATGAAGAGCATGACTACAGGATCTGCAAATGTGGCCATAACAGCCTTGTATGAAAGCAGCGGACCAACAACCTCTTTATCACACATAGGTCCAATTCCTGAATCTGAGGTAAAGAGAAGCAGCAGTCCTATAACAACTACAGAGGTTGCCCAGGCCGGAATTACCTCCAAAATCCACATTAACATTGCAAATGCAAAGATTGCTATCAATCTCTGTTGTACCACCGTAATACCCTCCATTCCAAACCAATCTGCCGGCATATTCCATACAAACAGAGTGATAACTAGGACAATTCCCAATTTTATAGCATTCTTAACGGCATTGCTGGGATGTGTCCATCTCTCATAATACTTGTTCAGAAAATCCTCAACAAGGTTAAATCCTCTAAAATTTTTAAACATATCTGTTACTTTTTCTTTCCGGGGCGCAAATATAGAAGAAAAAGTATATTTTTGTGCCCGTACAAGAGACTTTATCGCCGAGCAATCGGAGGAAAGTCCGGACAGGAAAGAGCAGTGCGCTGTGGAAAGCACAGATAGGCGCGAGTTTATGTGGGGATAACAGAAAACAACCGCCCGCAAGGGTAAGGGTGAAAACGCGAGGTAAGAGCTCACGACAATTTGTGGCAACACAAGTTGGGTATCCCGCCGCATCCTGCAAGGCTATGTATATCGGCAGTTAAGGGTTGCTCGTCCTTTGCCGAGGGGTAAGCTGCAAAGATAAATGATAAAGACCTGATTTTCAGGGACAGAATCCGGCTTAACTTGTACAAAAAGGAGTGCTCGCGCACTCCTTTTTTTGTACAAGTTATTGTCTAACCCCCGCAGAGCTAAGCTCTGCACCCCCTGAAGGGGGTATACGGTGCTACGCACCGGCCGCTGAAGCGGCTTATTATCTTCCTCCGAGATGACGTAATTACTTCTTGTCTTTCTTCTCAGGCTCTATCTTTTCCGGGACGGAGTTCTTGAAGAAGTTTGTTACCTGGCCAACCAGAACATCTATCTGCTTCTGATCCTTGAGAACCTCAAGCGGGAAGCCAAAGGCTACAAGCTTGTAATCCTCACCAGGATAAGCAACTGCAGCGGCAATGCTGGTCTGAGGGTAACGGAAGATGGTATATGCCTGAGCAACTGCAGGAGTGAAGGCATCCGGTGCCTCGCATACATACTTCTTGTCATTTAAAGTGCTGTAATACTCAAAGTTACCCTTGAATCCAAACTTGTTGTTCACTGCAGAGACTTTGCCGTCCTTTGCTGCTGAGTGAGTCATCCACTTGAATTTCAACACATCTGAAGCAAACTGAGCACCCTCCTTAGGGTTGCACTCGTATGCATCTACTAGGTCTGTAGCAATGTAGGAACCTGAAATGAGCAGGCATCTCTTCTCTGCGCAGAAGCTCTTAAGAGCAGCCTTCATCTCCGGAGTATATACGTGATACTTAACCAGTTTGGTAAGGGCGCCGTCATTGGTCTGGCACTGCTTACCCATAATCATATCACATACGGAGTAATCTATAAGGTTGGTCTTTCCGTTTTCAACTGCGCTTCTTGTAGATGAAACAAAAGCAAAGCCGTTGTTCATAAATGCACGGCCGTGGTCAAAGGCGTAATCAAATGTGTTACCGGCAATTATCTGACCTGCCTCGTCATTGTAGCAGGCGCCGAACCCCGGAGCGTCATCATCTGTCCAAGGAACGTTGCGGCGGTACTCGTACATCTTGCCAAGGAATGAGGCATCCTTAATATAAGGAACTCCGTAGTCGTACTCATAGAAGAAACCTGCAAGAGTAGAGTCTCTGCTCTGCAGCCATTTTGGAGCACCTACCCTATCAAATGCGTTCACAACCAGCACAATGTTCTCCTCCTTGCAGTTGTTAGGAACACCGGCTGCAACCACCTCAGAAGGGAAACTCTCACCGCCCTCGTTAACTGCGGTAACCTTGAAACGGTAAATATGTCCCCTGTCTATCTTAACGGAGCAGAACTCCTCCTCAACGTATGTACCTTTGTCAAATCCCTCATCATCTACAGCAATATAAACCACGTAACCGGTTGGTTTTGCAGTAGGTTCCAGTTTATCCTCAACCGGAGTCCAGGATACCTTTGCCATAAGGTCTCCATCCGCCTTAACAGCCAGATATGTAGGAACAACTGATGTCTTGGTGGTTACCACACTCTTGCCTTTTTTGCCCTTCTTATTCTTATTCTTGTTCTTCTTGCTCTTTACAGTAGTGGTTGTTGTGGTCTCGATAGGTTCTGCGGACTTTCTGAATGCGCTTTCAAACTCCACCCTCATATCTTTAACAGGCAGTGGCTGAACGGCATAGGCAACATTGTTCTTCCAGGAGAGGAACTTAAGTATACCCTTGTAAATTGCTCTGGAAGCGGTGAAACGGAAGTCCGGATCCAGACCGAACTTCATATCTGCATAGTTGTGGTGAGAGAGGAACTCCAACAGCATACCCGGAACTTGAGGAGAGCGGCTCTCTGAATATGAACGGTCCCAGAGGTTACGGCGGCTCCATGCAAAACCGTACTTGTCTGAAATGTCATCAACCAGCTGAGTCTGAACTATATCTGCAAGATATCTTCCAAGAATTCTATCCTCTCCTGTAGGATAGAGGTTCTCTCCGCCAAAGTCCTTGCAGGTACGGGTGTAGATGGAGAGCGTTCCTATAATGGTATCACTCAGAGCGTTACCTGCATCCGTATGGAATGCGAAGGAGAGGTCTACAGGAATATTGCGGCTCTCCACACCCCACTTAGGAAGCATCTTGGAACCGCCGGCAAGAGCGTTAACCCACTTACCTCTTGATACATAGTCATCCGTATAATCCTTCTCATTATTGGACATAGAGTAAACTGAGTCTGCAAAACCGCTCCACTGAAGGTAATATCTTGCACCCTCCAAGAAACGAGGCATTCCGCTAACGAATCCCTCACCCTCTCCTCTGGCAATGTTACCCATTCCGCCTCCGAACTTGCAGGCATCTGCGGTAACCACTCCGCAACTCTCTGCGTTAGAGAGGTATACGCCCTGGTCTGAGAAACCCTTTTTAAAGTAGAATGTTCCAAGGTAAACCCACATTCCGCCTCCCATCTGCTGGTTAACGAGGAACTTAGCCTCACCTCCGGAGTATTTCACGGTGTAGGAGACTCTCTTAGCGCTCTCAGGAAGAGACTTATAGGAGATATAAACTGCATACTCTCCGTCTGTAGGGAATGTAGGGTTCCACTCTACTCGGCTCTCCTTAAGGGAGTTGTCCGCCTCAGTCTGAGCCTCCGTTGAGAGCAGACCCTTAGTCTTTACGTAACTTCCCATACGGAAAGGATTTTCACCGAAAACGTAGGTTGCCTTAGGGTTAGCAAAACCAAGAGAATCAACCTTTTCCCAAGCGTTGGAACCGTTTCTCTGGTAGTAGCCCTTGGTCTGAGTATCATTGTCTACAATCACCTCCTCCCTTCTCCAGTCTCTCTCCTTTGGCATCAGCACAACTGCACCCGCATTCTCCAGCATTGGAGTAAGGAAAGGAACAACGTAACTCATTGTATATGTGTCCTCCACAACTCCAAAGAGACGTGCTCTCTGGAACTCCCAACGGTCCAGAGTAGGCTCATAGAACCAGCCGTGAGAGTTGCTCATTGCAATATGACGCTGCTGCAATCCTCTTGAAATCTCGTAAGGCTTGCTCATATTCTCCTTAAGACGCGGAGTATCAGACTTTTTACTCAGCGCACCTCCTCCCAGGGAGTATCCTGTAGAAGGATCATAGAAAGGAGTCATCAACTCCTCTACAGTGGAACCGTTGGAGAATATTGCTATCTTTTTGTTCTTGAGGTCTGAAGGAAGGTTATCATTTACAAGCTTGTAAATCTTCTTCACTACCTCAGGTCTCATAGGATAATCTGCAAAATTTCTGTTGAAGTTCAGATATACGGAATCATTACCCCTTAGCAGATAGCAGTTTTCTACCCTTACAGGAACCTTGACACCGTTGGAAAGAGTACGCAGGTAGTCTCTTACGGCAAGGTTCATCTTATCAAAACTCTTCAGTTCCGTATATTTTACATATTTTTTACCCTCCAGCAGGTCTGCCGGATAGTTCTTCCCCTGAGCTGCTGAAACAGAGGGCAATAGAACAACGGCCAAAAGGGCCGCCAACAAAAATCTGATTGAACGCATATATTAAATCTTTAATATTATTTTCTAATGGTATATCTCGGACAAAATTAATAAATTTGCCCTTATGAAAAGAATAAGACTTGCAAATCTGCCAACCAAGATAAACCGCCTGGATAGATTATCCGAGGAGCTTGGAGCCAACATCTACATTAAGAGAGATGACCAGACCGGAAGCGAACTTACCGGAAACAAAGTACGTAAACTTGAGTTTGAGGCTGCAGACGCCCTTGAGAAGGGCTGTAACCTGCTCATTACCTGCGGAGGTATTCAGTCCAACCACTGCCGCGCAACCGTTGCGGCGGCTACCCTTTTGGGAATGAAATCTGCTGTACTTCTCAGAATATCAGACACTCCGCCTGTTACGGGCAACTACTTTTTAGACCGCCTTCTTGGAGCGGACGTACGCTTCTGCACCCAGGATGAGTACCGCAACCACCGCCAGGAGATTATGGAGGAGATGGCAAAAAAGTATGAATCAGAGGGTTATAAGCCTTATATAATTCCGGAGGGTGCCTCAAACGCCATAGGAACCCTGGGTTACTACAACTGTATGCAGGAGATTGTTGCTCAGGAGAAGGAGATGGGAATAACCTTCAACACCATAATTGTGGCAACCGGAAGCGGCGGAACAATTGCCGGCCTTCACCTTGCCAACGAGTTGGGACACCTTGGAAAAAGATGCATTGGAATGGCTGTCTGCGATGATGTTGAATACTTTACCAACATAGCGGACAATATCTCCAACGGCGCAAAATCATTGCTTAGCCAATATCTTGATACTGAAGATTTCAGCAATGCTGTTTTAAAGAGAGAGAATATTGAGATCAATGATAAATATGTTGGAATAGGCTACGCTCTCTCCCGTCCGGAGGAGTTGGAATTCATCCGCAAGATTGCCCGTCTGGAGGGACTCATTCTGGACCCTGTTTACACCGGCAAGGCAATGTACGGTCTGTGGAACGAGCTCCAAAAAGATGCGGATCCTAAGACCCGCATAGATCCCAAAGATAACATTCTTTTCATCCACACCGGAGGACTCTACGGACTCTTCCCAATAAGTGAAACATTCCCTCTTTAATATGGGTATAGCAATTTACACACTCACATCCCCTCTTCATAACGAGCTCTCCGTTAAGAGTTTGACAGATGATTTCCTGAGTAAGATAAACCTCCCCTTCACCTTTAAAGGGGAGGATTTTTCTGATTACGGAAAGGAGGATCTGAATCTGATATTTGTAAGAACCGGAGGAACTGAGAACATTTTCAAGCAGAAGGAGGAGATTATTCTCTACTCCGCAAAGCATCCCGTATATCTTCTGGCATCAGATACAAGCAACTCACTGCCAGCCTCTTTGGAGATTCTCTCCTACCTTGTTCAAAGAGGTATTAAGGGAGAAATCATCCACGGAACTTCTGAACTGTTAACTTCAAAGATTGACAAACTGAGCAGGATTCAGAGTGCGGCAAACAATATTGCCCACTGCCGTGCGGTGGTTATTGGGAAGCCGTCAGACTGGCTCATTTCCAGCGGAGTAAACAGAGAGATAGTAAAGGAGAGATTGGGAGTGGAGATTGAGGAGATAACAATCTCGGAGGTAGAAGAGGCCTATAGAAAAATTGAGGGAGAGCCTTGCCTTACTGCCGGTTGCGACTTCTCCAACAAAGAGGCGGAAAAGTACCTTCCGGGGGCGGTAAAGATCTATCAGGCAATAAAGAGCGTTATCAAAGAGCATAACGCAGAGGCCTTTACCATAAGGTGTTTTGACCTTCTCTCCTCACTAAAGAATACCGGCTGCTGGGCTCTGGCAAAACTAAACTCCGAGGGAATTGTTGCCGGGTGCGAGGGAGATATTCCGGCTATGCTCTCTATGATTATAAGCCGTGCAGTATCAGGCGTTTCCGGATTCCAGGCAAACCCTGCCCGGATAGATTCCGAGAGCGGAGAGATACTCTTTGCCCACTGCACCGTTCCGCTGAATATGGTTAAAAGGTATCAGCTGGATACTCACTTTGAGAGCGGAATAGGCGTTGGAATAAGAGGATTTATGGAGGAGGGAGATGTTACGCTCTTTAAGGTGGCGGGAGATATATCACGCTGTTTTGTCTCAGAGGGCAAACTTCTTTGCTGCCAGAGTGAGCCAAACCTCTGCAGAACGCAGATGCTCATTAAGTTAGACAACAGGGAAGATTGCAATTACTTCTTCCGTGAACCTATAGGGAACCACCATATCATAATACCGGGCAGATACAAAGAGATTTTAGAAGGTTTATTAAGGTAATTTTTCTAAATTTGGCCCGCCTTTTGGCACACTGTTATAGGATTGGATAATTATTTGACGTAGGATATGGTCTTTTCGGATCTCTTCTTTTTGTTTGCATTCCTGCCGGCATTTATACTGGCATACCTTGCTGCAGGCTATGTAGACAGGAAGTTACGCTCTCCGCTGGATGACCATAAGTTCAAGGCGCGCAACATAGTAACCGTCATTTTCTCTCTGCTCTTTTACGCCTGGGGAGAACCGGTCTATGTCTTTTTGATGCTCTTCTGCGTCTTTGTAAACTACCTTGCCGGATTGGCCATTGAGGGTTCCGGGAAACACCGCAAACCGGCTCTGGTTCTGGGTATTACGATAAACCTATTAATACTCTGCACTTTCAAATACCTCGGTTTCTTTGCAGAGATTTTAAACGGCTTTGGCCTCAGCGTTTCCGCACCAAAGATTGCACTTCCAATAGGAATCAGTTTCTACACCTTCCAGTCACTCTCCTATCTTGTAGATGTATACAGAGGTCAGTCACCGGCTCAGAGACGCTTCTGGGATCTGCTTTTCTATATATCTATGTTCCCGCAGCTTATTGCCGGCCCTATTGTACGTTATCAGACAATCTCCGCCAACATTAAAAGCCGCACCGTTACCACTGAAGATTTTGCGGAGGGAGCATACAGATTCCTGCTGGGTCTTGGCAAAAAGGTGATTCTCGCAAACCAGCTCTCTGAGATTTCAGACAGATTCCTCTCTGCAGGAAACTTCTCAACCGCAGGCAGTTGGATTGGTCTTCTGGCCTTTACTTTCCAGATATACTTTGACTTCTCCGGTTACTCGGATATGGCAATTGGAATGGGCCGCTGCCTGGGATTCAGGTTCAACGAGAACTTTGACCACCCTTACACATGTAACTCAATCACAGACTTTTGGAGAAGATGGCACATCTCTCTGGGAACCTTCTTCAGAGATTACCTCTACATTCCTCTTGGAGGAAACCGCCGCCACCAGGCTCTCAACATACTGATTGTATGGTTCTTAACAGGTATGTGGCACGGCGCAAGCTGGAACTTCATACTCTGTGGTCTCTACTTTGGAATTATAGTTACTATAGAGAAATACACAATCCTCAAATATAAGATACCTTCCCCTATCCTCCATATTTACAGTCTCATACTGGTGGTTCTGGGATGGGGAATCTTCTACTTTGATGATTTTGGAAAGTTAGGTTCACTCTTCAGCGCCCTCTTTGGTAACGCTCAGGTTGCATCTGACTTTACATCCTGGGCAGCACTTACCAACAATTTCTGGCTCTGGATAGCAGCCATAACATTCTCACTTCCTGTAAGAAAGCTCTTTAAGAACGCTAAAGGAAAATGGATATACAGAAGCGTCATAGCTCTTCTGATTCTCTTCTGCAGCGTAGCCCTTCTTATAGGAGCAACCAACAACCCATTCCTTTACTTTAGATTCTAGAAATGAAAAGATACGCACTGATAATCATACTGTTACTTACAAACGTCATTCTTCCGGCACAGAACACGGATACTCTACTCTCCTACCCTAACAGGGTGACGGAGAAGTATGTAAACAGGGTGAACCCGGATGAGACCTGCCGTATGCTAAAGAGCGGAATTATGATTATTGGTACGGGAAGTAATGTAAGAGCGGCAGAGTCTTACGGCGGAAGAAATGCCGGAGAAAAGGAGTACGCTCAGTCCGCCAACAAATACAAGAGAGTATTCGGAGACAGCGTAAATGTTTACTGCATGGTAATTCCTTCCGCAGCAGCCTTTTATACTCCAGATAAACTGAGCGGATCCACCAGACATCAGGGAAAGACTATAGACAGAATCTTCTCCTATCTTTCAGACTCAGTTAAGGCCGTGGATATCTATTCCATTCTGGGCAAGCACGCTGCTGAGCCTATCTACTCCAGAACTGATCACCACTGGTCCCCTCTTGGTGCCTACTACGCTGCAATGAAGTTTGCTGCTGTTGCAGGCGTTCCTTTCAAAGACCTCTCCTGGTACACCAAACATACCGTAAAGAACTATGTAGGAACAATGTACATGTTCACAAAGCAGAAGGAGGTGAAGGATGCACCGGAAGATTTTATCTACTATACTCCGGATAGTATTCAGTACACAACCACTTACACCAACTACGTAACCCGCAAGGGAGTGGCAGTGGCAGAGGGAAAGACAGCAAAGGGAATCTTCTTCCAACCTGTAAAAGACGGCAGCACAGGAGCTTACTGCGTCTTTATGGGCGGAGATGCAAAAATAACCAAGGTGGAGACCTCCACCAAAAACGGCCGCAGACTTATCATCTTTAAAGAGAGTTACGGCAACGCAATACCGGGTTACCTCTTCTTCTCCTTTGAAGAGATACACGTTATAGACTGCCGCTACTTTAAGAAGAACATAAAGAAGTATGTAAAGGATAACCACATTACGGACATACTCTTTGCAAACAACATTGCAAGAGCCGTACTTGCCGGCACAAACCGCTCATACTCAAAATTTTTAACGCAGTAATGGGAAAGAAGTTATTCATACTACTCATAGGATTGATGTTTGGAGGTTTTACAGTACTCTTCAACTTCTTCCCGCGCAGCACCGTCTCAGAACTTGAAAAGAGAGACCTTGCAAAGTTCCCTGCCTACTCCCCAGAGAAGTTGGCGGACGGTTCCTTTGCTAAGGAGATATCACTCTGGTTCTCAGACAGTGAGCCTTACAGAGACTTCTTTATTGGAATGAGCATGGGTCTTAAAGACCTCATAAGAGTCAACTTCTCCAAGGAGAGTTCACTTACTTTCCACGCCCCGGATATGACGGACAATGACTACTCCCCCGGCGCAGACTTTGATGATACGGATGAGTTAATGGAAGAGCAGCAGACTCCTGTAGATGAGGAGTCTACGGAGAACAGACAGTTGGAGGAGTACAAGAACAAGATTACCGCTCAGGAGAATGCAAAGATTGCAAATGCCGGTATCATAATAGTTGGAAGCGGTGAAAAGACCAGAGCCTTAATGGCTTACGCCGGAGACTCCACCGGAGGAGTTAAGTTTGCAGAGGTTGCAAACAAATACAAGAGACTTTTGGGAGACAGCGTAAATGTCTACTGTATGGTAATCCCAACATCCACTGAGTTCTACTGCCCGGATGCTGCAAAGGGAAGAACCAAAAGCCAGAGAGCAACCATAAACAACATCTTTGCAAACCTCTCAGACTCAGTTACTGCCGTAGACGTATATACCACTTTGGCCCACCATGCGGAGGAGGATATCTACCTCAGGACAGACCACCACTGGTCTCCGCTGGGAGCCTTCTATGCTGCCCGCCGTTTTGCCAAGGTTGCCAAGGTTCCTTTTGCAGATACCACCTCTTACATACGTAAGGTTGTGAAGAGATATGTGGGAAGTATGTACGGTTACTCCAAAGACATAAGCATAAAGAAGGCGCCGGAAGATTTTGTTTTCTATGTTCCTGACAGCACCGTAACCTACACCACTACCTACGTAAACTACACCGTAGATGAGAATTACAAGGTTACAGGAGAGAGCCAGCCTTACAAGGGCAAATACTTCTTTGATTACAAAGACGGAAGCGGTGCCGCCTACTGCACCTTTATGGGCGGTGATATGAAGATCACAAAGGTTGAGACCTCCACAAAGAACGGCCGCAGAGTTCTGGTACTCAAGGACAGCTTTGGCAACGCTATTCCGGGCTACCTCTTCTTCTCCTTTGAAGAGGTGCATGTTGTTGATTACCGCTACTTTACAAGAAATATTGTAGATTACATAAAAGAGAACAAGATTACAGACGTTCTCTTTGCAAACAACATCTTCTCCGCTTATATGCCGGGTACCGCCCGCCGCTACCTCAAGTTCCTGAAGAACTAATCTATAAGATAATCAGCTGAGCCAGATATAGCACTACGGCCGTGCTAAGTCCCATAAAGAGAGTGGCTTTTGTCTGAGTACGGTAACCGTCTTCAACAGATAGACCTCCCATCTTGGTAACCACCCAGAAATAACTGTCATTGGCGTGTGATACCGTCATTGCTCCGGCACCTATTGCAACAACCACCAGTGCAGCACTCAGCGGAGTGGTCATTCCGAGTGTATAGAGCAAAGAGGATTGAGATGTGTAAAGTCCCATTATTCCGGCAGTTGTAGTCATTGCAACAGTAGATGAACCTTGTGCTGTTTTAAGCACTGCGGCAATAAGGAACGGGAAGATTATTCCAAGTCCCTGTAAGGAAGAGACATTCTGTTTGATTACCTCCACAAAACCGGCATCGTAGATAACCTGTCCCAAAACAGCACCCGCAGCGGTGATGAAGACTATAGGACCGGCCACCTTTAAAGCCCACTCGGTGATGGTGTTAAGTGTATCTGACTCAGAGACTTTCTTTCTCTTCATATATATAAGCAGAGGAGCGGTAGCAACTACTCCGGCTGCAAGGGCAATTACAGGTTTGCCCAAGAATATCAGGATGTTACCAAGAGTTCCATCCATTTTAAGAATTGAGGCAACAGAACCTATTGCCATTAAAACTATCGGGAGAAGAATTGGAAGAAAAGAGATAAATGTGCCGGGAGCATCCTTTGTATCAATGAGTTTTGAAAGCTCTTCCGTCTCGTTTTCATCTGAGGAGTGAACCCTCTTTCCCACTCTGTTTGCAAAGATATAGGCAACGGTAAGCGGTACAATAGAGGCAATAGTGCCCACTATCATAACATATAGCAGCATGTCTCCCAATCCCACCATTCCTGCAGCAGCAACCGGCCCCGGTGTAGGTGGAATGAATACGTGGGCCACATAAAGACCTGCCGCCAGTGCAACTGTCATAGTTACAGAGGATACGCCGCTTTGGCGGCTCATCCATTTGCGTATTGGGTTTACAATCACAAAGCCGCTGTCACAGAATACCGGTATAGATACCACCCATCCAATCAGCATAATGGCAAGTTGAGGGTGCTTCTTTCCAAGAACCCTCAATATTGCCTCTGCAAGTCTTAGGGCGGCTCCGCTCTTTTCCAGAATCAATCCTATAAGCGTTCCAAAGATGATTACAAGTCCTATGCTCTTAAAGACAGATGAGAATCCCGTGCCTATTACATCCGGAATCTTAAGAAGCGGAATACCCATCACAAGTGCCAGAAGCAGAGCCGTTCCCAAAATTGAGAGGAAAGGATGAATCTTCAGTTTGGATATTGCAAAAATCATTAACGCAATGGCTGCCAGAAATATAAGCAGCGGTATAAGCCAACCGGATGTCAACATAACAGGTCTGTTTTATAACTTACACAAAGATAGAAATTATCCCATTACGGTGGAGGCTCCTTTTAGATACTCGTTAAAGCTCTCAGCCATAAAGGTATTCAGAGAGGAAGCAAAGGAGGAAGACAAGGAGGAGACTCTCCCCTTTCCCTTAACCATAGGATCTATTCTTCTTTTCTTTGCAAATATCTTTCTTACAGGATAATCCGGACGCCACAACTCTTTTCCCAATAAGGAATTATCTTCACTTAAATGTGTCCCGATAGAGTTCAACATAGTGAACCACTCCCAATCCGCCCTTCCTACAGAATCTGAACAGATAGCGCTAATAACCTCTTTTTCAGTTGTATAAAGTAAGTCTTCCGTCAAACGCCCCCTATCTGCAGCTCTCTTTACCACCTCTGAGAGAAGCTGCATGGAATATCTGTCTGCAGGGCAGACATAGACCTTGCCGCACTCCAGAGCATACATTGCAAACTCCTCTGCAACAGATAAATCCTCAAAACATAACTCAACCTCCCCTATCTCGTCACATCCTACAGTCAGATTGGAGTAAATCCTCTTGACATCTTCTACTCCTCCCAATCCAAAATTCAAAATGTTACCGAGAGTGTACTCCAGGCGGTCTGCAGAGAGTTTTGGTGTATCGTTGTCTGCAATTGGATATAGATGATAATCAGAGACTTGTTCAACACTCAAACCAAGCTTTGAAAGTACAGAGCAAACCTCTTTTGAACTCTTAATCATTGAGAGGGTTCTCTCCTCCGTGCTCTCCTGAGTAAGATAATCCCCTTTCATAAAGTCAATTACATGAGCAAAAGCGGGAGAAGCCACATCGTGCAAAAGTCCGGCTATAGACTGAGCCCTATCATGAGTGAAATTCCATACAATAAGCGCCACTCCAATGCTGTGCTCCAGACGGCTGTAAGGGGCAAGGGAGCGGAAAAAGGGAAAGCTGGTATATTCGCATCCGCAGTTCATCCCAATTCCACCAATACGCTGCAAAAGAGGAGATTTTGCAATCTCGCCAATAAAAGAGGGAGAATCCTCAGAGTATATTTTCAAAAGCAACGGATTCATAAGACAAATATACTTCAAATATCCTCTGATTTTTCTATTTTTGACTCCGCAAAACAGACAAGAAAGATACAATGGGCATACTGATAGTTCTTCCAATATTGACCGTTTTAATGTTCGGTCTTGGCCTCTCTCTAAAGGTAGAGGATTTCAAGGCGTTGGCATACAAACCTAAAGCATTGATACTTGGCATTATAGGGCAGATTATTCTTCTGCCCGCCATAGCTTTTTTGCTGGCGGAGCTCTTTGACCTTCCGGCAATTTTCTACCTTGGAGTTATACTTATAGCCTGCTGCCCCGGCGGCAGTTCTTCCAACGTATTTTCCCGCCTTGCAGGGGGAGATGTTGCCCTATCTATCACTCTTACAGCCATAAGCAGCATTGTCACCATGTTCACCATACCGGTTGTGCTCTCTATTGCCCTAAACCAATGCAGCGGAATGGAGGCTTTCACCCAACAAGGAGGCATTCATCTTCCTGTAGGCAACCTTTTGATACAGAACATTCTGCTTATGTTTATCCCGATAGTTGCCGGTTTTGTTCTCAGCCGTCTCTGCCCAGTTACAGCTGCCAAATTGGATAAGATTATTGCAAAGATTTCCTTTCCGGCCCTAATGCTGCTTGCCACCATCTTCTTTATCCAGCACCATAAAACTATTGGGGAAAACATTGCTACTCTGGGTATTGTAATCACCCTGATGCTTGTTCTTTCCGCCGGTGTTTCTGCGTTAGCATCCAGGGCTGTACGCCTTAACTCCACCCAGAGAAAAACCATTGTGATTGAAGTTGGTATGCAGAATGCTGCCCAGGCCATAGCCATTGCCTCCAGCCCCTTCATTTTCAACAACTCAGCACTGGCAATACCTGCCATAATCTACGCTCTTATGATGAACGTAGTGCTCCTTATCTACGTAGCAGTGGTAAAAAAGAGATAACCTGACTATTACACCAGCGCACACTCCAATATTGAGTGTCCGTATGCCAGATCATCGTGAATCTTCACAATCTTGTACCCTACTTTCTCCAGTATATCTATCATATCCTGTGAGTGGTACATCTTGCTGTTTCCGTTGGCTATAACTGTAAAGTATAGAGATGTCATTGTAAGACAATAACTTGCAGTCTCATAACGCTGTCTGTCCCAGAAAGTCTCCATTATAAAGAGTTTACCGTTCTTATTCAGAGACTTCTTGGCGTTTGTAACTATTCTCTCAATCTCCTCCTCAGAGAAGCAGTCAAGGAACTGACTCATCCACACAGCATCGAATCCCTGCGGATAATCGTTATCTTTCAACAGGTTACGCGGATAGGTAGAGATTCTCTCAGCCCCCTCTTTGCCTGCAACGTTCTTCTTCAGCATCTCAAGCTGCTGCGGAAGATCCATAACGGTTACCTGTACATCCTTGTTGTACTGAACGCACTTGAGAGAGAACTTACCGGTATTGCCTCCAACGTCCATAAGACGCTTAACGTCATTGGCAAAGACAATCTTAAGTGCCTGATCAAATGAACTGTCTGAGTAGAAGTGATCAAAGTCAAACCAACTCTTCTGCACATCTGCAGGAAGTGAAGACAACCCCTCATATACCGTAGGCCAGGAGCCAAACACCTTCAACCTTGCAGGACGCCCCTCCTTCAGGCTTGCCTCCAAGTCAAAGAATCCCAGGTAGTTGACATCATTTACAAAGTTCATGTTCACCTGAGTCATCTTGTCTGTAAGCAGGTACCAGCCTGTCTTTGTAATGAAAAACTTATCATCTTTAACTATCACGGTTCCAATAGATAAAGAGGCCTCCAAAAGCACCTTCACCCCGTAACGGGAAAGGTCCACCTTAGAGACAACCTCATCCATAGTAAGGCCGTCCGGATTATCTTTAAGTGCCTGGAATATACCAAATTTGAGCATCATCCTTGATGCCTGAAAAGCCACGGGAGCAAACGCAATCTCCTGAGCCGCTCTCTGCGCCTCCAAAATAGAAAGCTTGTCCTTTCCGTATTTCTCCTTAAGAGGTGATTCTAACTTCATACTCTAACTCATTTACAACCCCAAATTTAAGATTAAATCATTAAATTTGAATGGTTTTAAAGATAGATTTTATGAAAAGGGCAGTGTTCATTTTGGGGTTGGTGGCGGCTTTGGCAGTGGCTACCAACGGTTTAGCTCAACAGCAGGATTATGAAACAGGGCAGGAGTGCACCAGCATTATGGTAGGAAGGCTGGCATCTACAGACGGATCAGTGATAACATCCCACACATGTGATGGAGTGTCACATACCTGGATATCAATAGAAAAGGCGGCAGATCACAAGAAGGGAGAGGTGCAAAAAGTCTATCGGGGAATAAGAAGAACAAGATTTAACGGAGATACGGTTGGAGTGGTTTGCACGGGTGAAATTCCGCAGGCAAGACATACCTACGCATATCTGAATACAGGCTATCCCTCTCTGAATGAGAAGCAAGTGGCAATTGGAGAGACCACGTTCTCAGGGCCGGATACTCTTAAGAATCCGGACGGCATGCTGATGATTGAGGAGATGGCAAGAATTGCACTGCAAAGATGTGACAACGCCCGCTCTGCGGTTAAGTTAATGGGCTCATTGGCAGAAGAATATGGATATGGAGACGGTGGAGAATGCCTGACAGTTGCAGACAAGAACGAGGTGTGGTGCTTTGAAATTGTAGGTTGCGGAAAGGGAAAGAAGGGAGCGGTTTGGGCAGCTCAGAGAGTGCCGGACGACCACGTATCCATATCTGCTAACATCCCTAGAATAGGCAAGATAGACCTCAAAGACAAAGACCACTTTATGGCATCAAAGAATGTGGAGAAGGTGGCTCTGGAGTATGGACTTTGGGATGGAGAGGGAGAGTTCAAGTTCTACAAAGCATACCATGGAAACTATGGAGACGGTAAGAACTTTAGAGAGAGAGACTTCTACGTACTCTCCACACTTGCTCCGTCACTCGGTCTTACATATGATATGGAGGAACTCCCCTTCTCAGTCAAACCTGATGAAAAGGTGGACGTTAGAAAGGTAATGGAGCTCTTCCGCAACACCTATGAAGGAACACAGTTTGATATGTGCCGCAACTGGCTCATTGAGGTTCCGGCAAAGGGAGACAAAGCTGCCTACAAAAAGACTAGTCCGGTTGCAAATCCTTGGCTTACAGCAGATACCCGTAATACATTGAATACTATTGCTCCGGGAACGGTAGAGTTCTCCAGAACCCTGGCAGTAGCCTGGTGCTCATACTCAACGGTGCTCCAACTAAGATCCTGGCTTCCGGATGCAGTTGGCGGCATACTCTGGTACGCAGTGGACAACCCTGCGGAAAGCCCTCGTATTCCAATATTTGCAGGAGCTACATCCCTTCCTGTTGCTTTTGATTTCTGCGGTCAGAAAGAGTACAGAGAAGATTGCATACTCTGGCAGTTCAGAAAGGCCAACCGCCTTGCTACGGTAGCCTGGCAGAAATCCAGAAACAAAGTGGCCAAAGAGATTAAAGAGGTAGAAGATCTTGCATTTGAGGAGGTTGGGAAAATAAATGCACAGAGTACTTCAGAAGAGTTGAACGCAGTAACCGCAAAAATCTATGAAGTAGCCGCCAAGAAGTGGAAGAAGATGGAGGAGGAGTTCTGGATGAGTTACGGGAGGAGTTTCTAGATTCAAGCTTCTTGCTTCCGGTTTATCTATTTGGCAGCAAATTTGCTTGCAAGTTTGCTGTTAATAGATTGTATTATGAGCTGTTTTTTTGAGAGATTCCGCATCGGGATAATTATACTAGTTACGTCTCTTACAGCATTTTACGGCTGTAAAAGAGAGAAAAGCGCAGAGCAGATTTACAATGAGCAGGCTTCTGGAGTGGTGATGATTTTAAACCAGTACTACTACAGCGTCACCCTCCCTACCGGAGATACCTTCTACTTTAGCGACATACAAGACGGAAAGATTGTAAACCCCGCGTTTTCAGCATCTAACGTTCAGACCACCTTTTCGTTCGGAACCGGTTTCTTCATAGACAACAACGGAACCATAATGACCAACAGGCACGTAGTTAACCACTACATCAAAAAGAGCGATGTGGTTCAGTACGTGAAGAACCTTACCGGAGCGCTGGTAAGCTATGCTCAAGAAAGGCAGGAAGAGATTGCATATCAGGCAGGTAGAATCTATCAGATTCTAAACTACAGCAGTCAGAGTCCGGAGTACAACGCAGCCCTCAAACAGCGGCTTCAGGAGCTTAGCATGGATTACGACAACGCCCAGAGATACATTACCTCCCTTAGGAGAATGGACGCCTCCAACATACTCATTAAGTGTCACAACAAACTCGGTATAGCTTACAATGACTCATTTATCAGTGGCCCTCAGGACTTTAAAGAGTGCTATCTGATAAGAGAATCTGAGGACGAGAACGTAGACCTTGCAATGGTTAGACTTGCGGAGGGAGTCACCCCTTCCGGGGCATATATCTTCAGAATATCGGCAGATGAGAAGAGAGATAAACTTACTCTGGACCAGCAACTCTACTTGATAGGATACAACCAGGGTATTGCACTGGCATCTACAACAGAGGGAATCAAGGTCCAGATAACATCAGGCAGAATCTCGCAAAAGCCGGATAACTACAGAGTTATGTACACAATCCCTATCCTCCAGGGCTCCAGCGGTTCACCTGTGGTAAACTCCTACGGAGAGTTGGTTGCAGTGAACTTTGCAACCCTGGGCGGAACTCAGAGTTTCAACTTTGGTATCCCTATCCACCAAATCAGAGCCTTTATTAGAGGAATTTAACTATTTTTGCGGGCAATTTTTGAAACCAGCCTGCAATGAAACTAATACCGGTATATTCCTGGAACAAATCTCTGGTAAACCTGGAGATAAGACAGAAGAAGTTCAGCAAACAACCTTGGGCACAGGGAGTTATACTATTGACCTTTGTGGTCATAGCAATGCTTCTTGCTAACCTGCCCTTTACAAGAGACCTATATCATTCCATTCTGGAGACGGATCTCTCCATCTCTGCAAACTTTAGGGGACACCTTTTGTTATTCCCTAAGGATATGACAGTTGAGAAGTTCATCAACGATATCCTGATGGTTATCTTCTTCTTTACCGTTGGACTGGAGATAAAGAGAGAGATTGCATTCGGAGAGCTTTCCAGCCCCAAGAAAGCCATAATGCCGGTCATTGCGGCAATAGGCGGAGTAGTAGTTCCTGCACTCATCTATTTCTTTATAAATAAGGGAACTGCAGCCTCAAGCGGTTGGGGAATCCCTACCGCCACAGACATTGCATTTGCCGTGGGAATACTTGCCATACTGGGAGATAAAGTTCCTGTATCTCTGAAGATATTTCTTACAGCCCTTGCCATTGCAGATGACCTGATTGCAATACTTGTAGTGGCCATTTTCTATGGCGGTTCCATCAACCTGATGCTACTGGCTCTTGCCATAGTTCTGATTATCATTTTATTGGTTATGAACAAGTTGGGAGAGAAGCGGCCTTGGTTCTATTTCATCCCGGCAATAGCAATTTGGACCCTGTTCTACTACTCCGGAGTTCACGCCACAATGAGTGGCGTTGTAATGGCCTTCCTTGTTCCGTCAACACCGAGATACACAAAGGAATACTACTATCACAAGAGAGATCATTACAGAAACAAACTTGTGGAGTATGAGGCCGTTATAGAGGAGTGCGGTTTCCCTAACGGTCCTCAAAGACACGTATTAAGACAACTCAGCAAGACCTCAAAGAACTGTATAGGAATGAGTTACCGCCTGGAGCACATACTCAGCCCATGGGTTAATTTCATAATTATGCCAATCTTTGCCCTTGCAAACGCAGGCGTCACCATTCCTAACGTTCATTACTTCAATATATTCCAATACTCACCGGAGCTTGGAAGCGTAAGCCTGGGTATAGTGTTCGGTCTGCTTTTGGGTAAACCTATAGGAATCACACTTGCAAGTTTCATTGCGGTAAAGAGCAAACTTGGAGCAATGCCGGCAAAGGCAACCTGGGCCATGCTCTTTGCAGTTGCCTGCCTTGGAGGTATAGGCTTTACCATGAGCATATTTGTAGATACCCTCTCGTTTGGTGACCACCCGGAAGTTGCTACTATGCTGAGAGATATGGGAAAGGTTGCCGTACTTATGGGCTCACTCTTTGCCGGAGTTTTTGGAGTGATTATGGTGAATGTTGTGCGTAAGATTCAGCACAGCAAGTAGTTATTCCTCTTCCTCCAACTTTTCCACCTTAAGCCATCTTGCAGAAGAGGCAAGGGTCATACCCTGAATCAGAAGTGAGATAAGGGTAACCACAAAGACTATGTTGAATATATCCTTAGATCCATCCATCTTGCTGACTACCGGGTAGATAGCAAAGAGGATAGGACCTGCACCCTTTAGTCCTACCCAGCTTACAAAGATTCTTGCCCTCATGGAGAATTTTCTGAAAGGGAAGAGACAGATAAAGACACTTAACGGTCTTCCCACAAAGCTCATAAAGAGGCAGGCAAGTATTGCAGGAAGCGCCACCGTAGGAAGTTCACTAGGGTCTACCAACAATCCTAACAACAAGAATATCAGAGCCTGAGCAAGCCAGGTAAAACTGTCAAAGAAGGTAAAGACCTCTCCTCTGTTTGGAAGGTCTTTGGTATTACCTATAATGATTCCGGTGATGTAGAGGGCAAGCAGTCCGTTACCCTTTACTACCTCTGCAAAGGAGTTAGAAAAGAAGCCAATACAGAGCACCATAATGGCATAGAGAGCCTTATCGTGAAGATGGAATTTACGCAGCAGCCACCTTGCTCCGTAGCCTATTGCAAAACCGACAGCCACACCGGAGGCTATCTGTAAGAACAAGACAAACAGAGAGTTAAGAATGATGCTTACGGTGTTCATGTGCTCCGCCCCTGCGTTCTGAATATTCAAGATGGTGTGTGTCAGAACTATGGTGAGCACAAATGCCATAGGGTCATTGCTGCCGCTCTCAAGTTCCAGCATAGGCTGAAGGTGCTCCTTGAGTTTCATCTTGCTCCCCTTCAATATAGAGAATACGGAGGCTGAATCTGTAGAACTCATTACGGCGGCAAGCAGGCAGCAGACAATTAAGGATATATTCCTATCCACTCCCAGTACTCTAAAGATCAGATAGATAAATATACCTGTAAATAGTGCGGTAAGAACAACTCCCAGAGTAGATAGCATTACTCCCGGGGCCAAAATTGGCTTTATCTTTTTGAAATCTGTCTGAAGACCGCCAGCCAGTATGATTACAGAAAGTGCCCAGTTTCCAAAGAATTGCGACTTGTTAAAGTTGTCAAACTCTATACCCATTCCGTCCTGCCCAAAGAGCATTCCAACTCCCAGAAAAAGAAGCAATGACGGCACTCCGTACTTGAAGCCAATCTTGCTTACAAGTATGGCCACAAAGACCAAAACGGATAACAAAAGCAACATGTCGTCCGCCATGAAGTTAACCGGAAAGAGTCCCAAAATCATACAGTTACCTCCTAACCTTCTTTAGCCATTATCAGTTTTATGCAGTCCCCTATATCCTTTGCCACGTCTGTGGTATCCTCCAGAGACTGCACAATATTCTTGCACTTTGTAAGTTCTATTCCGTTCTTTTCAGCCTCAAAAAGATGGCTCATATAGAACTCGTAGAGGTCATCTACCTCACTCTCTATCTCCTTGATTCTTGCGCACTTGGCTTTTATATCCTCCTCGTTCTTCTTAAACTGAGGCAGCTCTTTTGCTATATCGTTCAGAAGGTGAGAGTCTTCCACAATCTGATCCCCTATCTCAATCCAGGAGTTGTCCGTAAAGTTCGGACGATAGATTACAAGCTTCTTTGCGGAGTCATGAATCATATCCAAAAAGGACTCCATTCTGGAACCCAATATCTGAACATCCTCTCTCTCAAAAGGAGTGCGCCTCATCTTAAAGAGTGTCTCAGATATCTTTGCATCCACAATATCTCCCTCTCTCTCAACCTCTTTCATCTGACGGGTAAGTTCCTTTTTCTTCTCGTAGGTCTCCTCGTTAAGAATCTCTTTCAGAAGAGTTGCAGCTTTTATAACCAACTCACTCTGAGATATCAACAGCGGAAATATCTTCTCTCCGCCTCCACGGCATTTGAAAAAATTAAACAACATGTGAATTATTAGTATCTTTGAGCACCAAATATAACGAATTATGAAACCTATGCCAAAAAGATTGTCTATAGTTCTGCTTATTACAGCCCTCTCTTATGGTTGCATTTTTGCTCAGAACGATACTATCAAACTCTCATCCAATCCGGATTACTATGCAATAACTCTACGTAGCGATATTCCTGTTGCAGAGAAAATTATGAAGGATTTGGCTCCAAATGTTAACAAGGTGTCTACCGGAGATCTTATGATTCAAGCCGCTATGAAACTGCTGGGAACTCCGTACGTTGCAGGCACCTTGGAAGATGGAGAGCAGGAGGATGTAAGAGTCTACCTCAGCAAGACAGACTGCATTCTCTTTGTTGAGACCTGTATGAACCTTGCACTCACTGCAAAGCAAAAGGGAGATAAGGCAAACTTTGAGTCTCTTGCACAGAATGTACGCCAGAGCCGCTACCGTAACGGCAACGTAAGAAGTTATGCAGACCGCATCCACTACACTACGGAGTGGATACGCCAGGGAGAGAAAAGAGGCATTGTAAACGATATTACCTTAAAGATTGGCGGAGAGGTTTATGACCACCCAATCTTCTTTATGACAAAGAATTACAAGCTCTACAAACACCTTAAAGATGCCAACCTGAGTGACGAGTGCTGCTCAGAAGATAGTGAGAACTGCACCCTCAGCCAGGCCACCAAAGATTACAACACCATTGCAAAGGTAGAGGCAGAACTGAACCAGAAGCCATACACCATTATCCCTCAGGATAAGATTAAGGCTTGTGAGAAACTCATTAAGAACGGAGACGTTATCTGCTATATGTCCACTACTCCGGGTTTAGACATTGCTCACGTGGCTATGGCATACTGGAGAAAAGACGGCAAACTGGGCTTTATTCACGCCTCTATGGCAGAGATGAAAGTAGTTATAGATAAGCAGTCTATAGATGAATATGTGAAGGGCCGAAAGGGCATTAACGGCATTAAAGTAATCCGCGTCCGCTAATTCCATTATATTATGATGTACCTGGACAAATGCCCATATTGCGGCAAAAAAATCACAATAGGCACTATACTATCATGTTTTGCATCCTGCTGCGAAAAGGAGAGCCGATCTCCTACTTTCATTGCTTTAATTCTTCCGGTTAATGTTTGTTTGTTCATTTTTGTTTTATTATGTTTGTAATGTTTTCGAGTGCAAAGATATAAACAAACATTTAGCATATTCAGCAAAGCAGAAAAAGATATTAACAACTTATTAACAAAATGAGGGTAGATTTCAAAAAAGAGCAAAGGGAGCGGCTTGAAGAGTTTATTTCATACCTTGGAATAACCAAGCATGCTTTCTGCATAAATTGCGGGTTGTCAGCTACTTATTTCTATACAATGAGAAAAGGATTTGGCGCTAAAGCCTTGCAGAGAATAGGCCAAACTTACCCCTTGTTAAATACTGATTGGCTTCTGACGGGCAGGGGTTCAATGGTCCCAAATGAGTATATGGATGCAGAAAAAACCAACAAACGAACATATAATAATGCCAATAATTGCGGACTAAATGTTTATATGTTGAAACATAGCGGAGAGTTTGAGGAGGAGGTAAGCAATATCATCTCTATGCCGGATAGCCAGGAAGGAGATATTTGTGTGGCTATAACCGATGATAGTATGAGTCCTAAATATGTTCCATCATCTATTATACATATCAGAGAGATAGGTGATTGGAAAGAATACTTAGGGTATGGATATGACTTTGTTTTTATACTCAAAGATGGCCGGAGGATATTCAGAAGAGCAGAGAAAGCCGAGCATATAGACAACATCAGATGTTGCTCATATAATGACAATTACGGCAATGAAGATGTGCAAAAAAGATTCATTAGCAAAGTTTATAAAGTTATCTCTTGCTTAAGTTTTTATTAGTATGAATAAGAAAAACATATCTGGGCAACAATTAAGACAGAGGCTCTTGCTGGATGGTTATAGCGCCAGGGAAATTGCTGACAGATTGGGGGTTACAACACAAAACCTAACCGCCATCTTCCATAGCAAGAATGTGCAGAAGAGAACGCTAAAAGCCATCGGCAAGGTGATCGGAAAGAAAGAGGATTATTTCCTTAAAGAACAAAGAATTATACCATTCCTATCCGGTCCCGAATTAAAAGAAAAACTCAGTAAGAATGATATAACTATTCCGCAACTCGCGGAATTGCTGGGCGCTACAACCCAAAACCTTTATGCCATTCTTCGCAGTAAGAACTTAAGACTCTCCACAATTCGCTCAATGTCAATAGCATTGAATAAACCGATAGAGTGGTTCAGCAGCTTTGAGATACCGGAGACCGCACAGGATAAAGAGCATTATATCAAAGCATTGGAGGCCCTCATAGAGCAGCAGAAAAAATATATTGCAGTTCTGGAAGAAAGGCTTACTTCACAAAACTCTTAAGCAACTTAGCATAATCTTCTCTGCTGAGTTTCACATATTTCCAGAATGCGGATTCCGTCTTATGACCGGTAAGGCTCATAACCCAGGCAATAGGCGCTCCCTTCTTTATCAATAATGTGGCCGCGGTACGGCGTGCTGTATGGCTGGAAACCAACTCCCATTTTTCCTTCATATCCACAACTTTATCCCTTCCCAATGTTTTCTCAACCTGTATGGATGTAACCAATCCCGCTCTCCTGCATACATCTTTTATAATCTTGTTAAAAGCCTGCTGATTAACCGCGGGTGCTTTGCCATTATATTTAGCAAGAATATCTTTTACCTCTTGCGCAAGCGGAATCACTTGTCTTTGAGAGGTTTTTGTAGATATAAAATGTATCTCGTCATCTATTATCCAATCCTTTGTAAGACGGCTATAATCGGAAAAACGCATAGCGGTATTGCATCCTATAAGGAATAGATCCCGCACCTTCTCTGACTGACCGCAAAGGTTCAAGTTCCTTACCGCATCAAGCTCTTCTTCTGTAAGATACACGCTATCTATCTCTTCCGATGTTTTCTTAAAATTCTTATAAGCAAGGTTATTATGAAGCCCTTGTTTATATGCTTCGTTCATAACCGCCTTTAAATTCCTTATATGAGTGCCTATAGAATTGACGGATAACCCTCTGTCTTGCAAAAACAAAACAAAGTTATTGTAAAAAGAATAATCAATATCATCAAAGGTTGTTCCCTCCGGAGCAAATTCCTTAAATACATTATAAGAGTAATAATCTCCTCTTCTGGGCATAGTCTTGGTGGCTGTTCCCTTTGTGGCCCATAGGAGGTAGAAGGGCAGAATTTCCTCCTTCTTTGATGTAGGCGCTGGAACAAACTCCTTTAAGCGCCGATTTATTTCCTTATAGTTTGGATGTAGGCGAGTTACTTGATGTTTTTCTTTATCCCAATACTTTGTGGGAATACTGATACCCGTAGAGGTTCTGATTCCACCAGACTTATACCACACTATAGAGTAGGTGCTATTGGGGGTTTTAAGATAGAAAGCCATATATCATTGTATTTGAGTTGATTGCAATCTAAAACAGGGTATGACGCATTGTGTTTTAACTTTTTAAGCCTTAATTTGGGCACCGCTGGGTTACCGGTGCCCATTTTGGTGCCCCAAAGATACAAAAATAGTGCTACAATGTGCTACAGAGTGGGGTGGCAAAGCACCGCGAAATGGGCCTAAAACGCAAAAAGAAAGGCCTGGAGTGATGTTTCCAGACCTTTCTTGGTGACCCGCCAGGGGATCGAACCCTGGACCCCAACATTAAGAGTGTCGTGCTCTACCAGCTGAGCTAGCGAGTCATCCGCTAGCGGAATCGCTTCCGTTTTGGGACTGCAAATGTACAAACAATTTCCGTTTATGCAAATAATCTTTCAAAAAAATTATAAGGTTCAAAACAACGTAGGTGCCCAGTATCACGGCAACGGTAAGGCAGCCGTGAATGTGCCCTATTATTGCCATTGCAATCTCCACAATTACAATCAATAGGAAAATAAACCGTACCCTGTTGTCCTTAAAGGAGAGGTTCTTAAGCTTCATTGAGAACATTGGAATCTCTGATACCAAAAGGAAGCAGAGAATTGGAACCAGAGCAATTGGAATCCAATACCACCACCCCAATGTTACAACATTTACCGTAATTGCAGTGTCTGAGAAATAGGCAGTTAATGAGATGAAAAGGATTGCACAGGCAGGAGTTGCAAGCCCAATGAAGTTCTCGCTCTGGCGGCTGTCTATGTTGAATTTTGCAAGGCGCAATGCAGAGAAAACGGCAATAAACAAAGGCAGTACAACCACTACAGGAAATACTGCCTTTGGTGCCAAAATTTCTCCGAATGAATAAGCATATTGGTAACCCATAATTGCGGGAGCTACACCAAAACTAACCATATCTGCCAGAGAATCAAGCTCTTTCCCTATTGCAGAATAGGCCTTGAGAGCTCTGGCTGCAAAGCCGTCAAAGAAGTCAAATACGGCAGCCATAAGCACAAACAGCAGGGAAAGAACTAGCAACCCCGTCTGAAATGCAGCAACTATGGCTAATACACCGCAAAGCAGATTGCAGCAGGTAATGGCGTTTGGAATATGCTTTTTCACTTCAGATCAAACCCTATTTAATGTTCAGTTTCTTCTTCATTCCCTTTGTGAGGGCGTCCTTGTGAATCATTATCTGGATAGTCTTTGCCTTAAAGTAACTCTCTGAGCAATAGATATATCCATCACCATTATCCTTACCCCATGAGTTCTTTACAATGTAGTATTTTACACCATCCTGGTCCTTTGCAATACCGGTGATATGCATAAGGTGGTCATCACTCGTGGTGTAATCATCCCACATTGCCTGACGGATCTCAGGGTCAATAGGATTCTCCTTAAAGCGCTTGTCTATGCTCTTGTAACCTCTGAGGTTCTCCTCAGGAGTAAAGAGTGCAAGATGGTTGTTCTGAGCAAAGTAAATCTCACTCATATCTGCATCCCAAGCAACTGTATATCCGCGCATTATAGCCTCTGTACAAATCTGATCCAACTCATCCAAAGGGACGTTGTAAGAGGAAGCCATATCCCAGTTATCCGGAATCTCAATTATGAACTTCTCATAGAAAGGATGGTGAAGGAAGCTTGTAATCTCAATATAATCCTCACCGTTAAGTTTCAGCATATCCTTAAAGGATAGCGGATTATACTCCTTACCCTTGTAGAAGAAGGTTGCAGGAACCTTGCCAAGATACTTATCCAGAATCTCGTTCATCTTCTCGTAAGGAACACCCTTCTTCTCCTTAACAGCCTCATCCAGAAGGTCATCTATCTCCTTCTGCAGTTTTCCGTGGTTGTGAGTCTGGGAGTCATAGTTGATTCCGTGGTAAGCCTCCTCTGTCATAAGACCAGCCTTATCAAGCCAATATGTAGCCTGATGGCTTATTCCGCCGGGACCTCTTCTACCCTTTCCTCTGCGGTAGTAAAAGTCTGCACCTCTGCGCAGATACTCCTGTCTTACGGTAAACATCTCTGAGAGATCCAGAGTTGTATCCGCAGTACCTATTCTTATAGCCTCACTCTCTAAGAATGAGGTTGTTGCAAAGCACCAGCAGGTGCCGGTACGTGCCTGATTCTTTACCGCTGTAGTAGGAAGGTTCTTAACTACTGTGAACTCGTAGAACGGGCTCTGAGAGTAGACTCCCGCAGCAAGTAAAAGTGATACGGCAACTAAAAAGATTTTTTTCATACTCGTTATATTTAGATACCCAATTTCTTACGGATTTCCTTTGGAATAGAGTTCTTGTGAACTAAAATATTCATGGTCTTAAACTTCACAAAAGTCTCTGAAGCATACCATATTCCGTTGTACTTACCGGTCTTGCCCCAGGAGTTCTTAACCATAAAGTATTTGGTTCCGTTCTGGTCTGTTGCAATACCGAAGATCTGCATTCCGTGGTCATCTGTTGTGGTCTTGTTGTCATAACCCTCCTGACGCATCTCCTGAGTTACAACCAGCTCTTTACCAGGGTGATTGAGGTTGTTAATCTCAGCCATCTTTGCGTTAGGATCCTTACCTACCCATCTCTCCTGGTCTGAACCAATTGCCTTGGTGTTAGCCTCAACATCTGGCACAACTGCTATACCGTTACGGGTAAAGCCAACCTCGCTGACGTCTGAACCCCAGGCAACTGTGTAACCCTTCTCAATAGCGTTGAACATAACAGCCATAAGCTCGTCAATAGGAATGTTGTAGCTCAAATCCCAACGCCAGTTATCCGGAACCTCAATTGCAAACTGAGTGTAGAAAGGATGGTGTGTGAATGAAGTAAGGGAAACATAATCCTCCATATTGAGTCCCAATCCCTTGGTTACAAAATCTTTAGGAGTATAGGTTACGCCCTTGTAAGTAGTGCTCTCAGGAACCTTTCCAATGTAGGTCTCAAGGATGTTCTTGTAGATATCCAGATACTTCTGAGAAATTTTGCCGCCTTTTCCTGCATTCTTCTTCATGCTCTCTGAAAGGCCTGCAGTGATAGCGCTCATTTCACGGAAGTTGATTCTGGTCTCACCCTTCTGAAGATCTGGCATATCCTGTTCCTGAACAACGCCGTAATCCTCAAATGTATGAATAACGTCCTCAAAAGAACCGCCCTCTGCGTTGTTGAGATAACCGTCCAGTCTTACAAACTTCTGCATCTTCTCCATATAGTTGTAGAAAATGCTGTACATAGTTGAAAGCTTGATAGTTGTATCTGCTTTCCCTACTCTTATAGCCTCACTCTCCAGGAATGAAGTAGTTGAGAAGCACCAGCAGGTTCCGCTGCTTCCCTGATTACGGATAGCGGAAATTGGATTAGCCTTAACCGTTGTAAACTCATAGCCTGCTCTCTTCTCCGGAGCCTTCTCCTGTGCGTTTACATTCATAGCGGTAACGCAGATGAGCGCTACTGCTGCAAATAAATACTTGATTGTCTTCATATTACTTAGTTATTAATTTGTTTCTCTAAGGTATTCTCAAAAACTTGTGGGTCTGAACGGAGATATTCCATTCAGGGTGTGCCTTCACATACTCCACAATCTTTGGTGCAATCCTGCTCATCCTACTCCACTCCGGCTGCATATAGAAAAGGCACTTGTCATTAACCTTCAGGACAGCCTCCCTGTTCTTCTCAGCCCACTCAAAATCAGCCGGTTCCTCAATTATCACCTTCAGCTCGTCTGCCTTTTCAAAGAAGCACTCCAACGGCGGTTTCTTCCGTTTTGGAGAGAGGCAGATCCAATCAAAACAGCCGCTGAAAGGAGAACTTCCGCTGGTCTCCAAAAAGATCTCCATGCCGTACTGCTTGAGCAGGTTGCAGAGTATATCCAGAGGGTAATTCATTGGTTCTCCACCCGTTATCACGATGGCTTTAGCGGCAAAAGAGACCGCCTCAGCAACAATCTTCTCCACCTCAACCGGCGGGAATCTATCCGGATTCCAACTCTCCTTTGAATCACACCAGCTGCACCCCACGTCACATCCGCCCAAACGGATGAAAAAAGCAGGCTTACCGGTATGAAAGCCCTCACCCTGAATGGTGTAGAAACTCTCTACCAGCGGCAGCAACCTCCCCTCTTCCAATGAGGGATAAACTCTTTTCTCCATAGTCAGACGAATTGACACAAATATAACAAATAAACTCTGTTTTCCCATTCCGGGCAGTGACAAAATGTCACCAAAAAAGGCCTTATTTGCAGTTTTTCCCTCTGGCGGGCAAATTGATATGAGGTGGGACGGAGGAAACAATTATGAATACAGTAAACAACAATCAGGCACAAGAAAAGATGCTGGAGCGCTACGCCATCAACCTCAATGAGAGGGCAAAGAGCGGAAAGTTGGACCCGGTCATCGGCAGAGATGACGAGATCCGCCGTGTACTCCAGATTCTGAGCCGCCGTACAAAGAACAACCCTATTCTGGTGGGAGAGCCTGGCGTAGGTAAAACAGCTATCGCTGAGGGACTTGCACAGAGAATTGTTCACGGCGATGTAGCGGAGAACCTGAAGGGAAAGGTTATCTACTCTCTGGATATGGGAGCATTGATAGCGGGTGCCAAATATCAAGGAGAGTTTGAGGAGCGTCTTAAAGGCGTTGTGAAAGAGGTAGTTGAGAGCAACGGTGAGATTATTCTTTATATAGACGAGATACACACACTTGTGGGCGCAGGTCAGACAAGCGGTGCAATGGATGCTGCAAACATCTTAAAGCCTGCACTTTCCAGAGGCGAACTCAGGTGCGTGGGTTCCACCACTTTGGACGAGTATCAAAAATACTTTGAGAAAGACAAGGCACTGGAGAGACGTTTCCAGATGGTTATGGTAGACGAGCCGTCACCTGCGGAGAGTATCTCCATACTTAGAGGTCTTAAGCCAAAGTATGAGAACCATCACAAAGTGAAGATATTGGATGATGCTATCATTGCTGCGGTAGAACTTTCTCACAGATATATCACCAACCGTTACCTTCCGGATAAGGCCATTGACCTTGTAGACGAGGCAGCTTCCAAACTGCGTCTGGAGATGAACTCCGTTCCTGAGGAGATAGATGAGATTCAGCGTAAAATCAAGCAGTTGGAGATTGAGAGAGAGGCTATCCGCAGAGAGGGAACTTCTCCAAAACTGACTGAGATTAACAACCATCTTGATGAGTACAAGAAAGATCTTGAGAAACTGGACAAGCAGTGGAAGCAGGAGAAAGGCGTTTATGACCAGATTCAGAAGAAGAGACAAGAGATTGACTCTCTGAACTTTGAGGCAGACAACGCTGAGCGCAACGGAGATTATGCAAAGGTTGCAGAGATCCGTTACGGCAAACTTGCACAGCTCAACAAAGAGATTGATGAACTCAACACCAAAGTGAAAGAGAATGACCATCACCTTATAGATGAGCAGGTTTCACCGGATGACATTGCAGAAGTCGTTGCCAAATGGACCGGCATACCTGTATCCAAGATGATGCAGAGTGAGAAGGATAAACTCCTCAACCTGGAGGAGGAACTCCACAAGAGAGTTGTTGGACAGGATGAGGCCATTAAGGCTGTTGCAGATGCCGTAAGACGCTCAAGAGCAGGCCTTCAGAGTGAAAAACGTCCAATAGGGTCCTTCCTCTTTATGGGTACCACCGGTGTTGGTAAGACTGAACTTGCCAAAGCCCTGGCCGAGTTCCTCTTTGATGATGAGAACATGATGACCCGTATAGATATGAGTGAGTACCAGGAGCGTTTTGCAGTGACAAGACTTATTGGTGCGCCTCCGGGATACGTCGGATATGACGAGGGTGGTCAGCTTACTGAGGCCGTCAGAAGAAAACCATACTCCGTTGTCCTCTTTGACGAGATTGAGAAGGCTCACCCTGATGTATTCAACATCCTGTTGCAAGTCCTTGATGACGGGCGTCTTACAGATGGTAAGGGAAGAACTGTAAACTTCAAGAACACTATCCTCATTATGACCAGCAACGTGGGCAGTGAGATCATTCAGGAGTATATGTCTAAGATTAAGGATGACCCTCAGCTCAAAGAGCACAATGAGAAACTCCTTGCAGAGTGCAAAGAGAAGGTGATGACTCTCCTTAAGAGAAGCATCCGCCCTGAGTTCCTCAACCGTATAGATGAGATCATAATGTTCCGTCCTCTTGGAAAAGAGGAGATTAGAGGCATCCTCAAACTCCAGATTTCTCAGGTTGAGAAGATGCTTGAGGCCCAGGATGTCAAACTCAACTTTACGGAGAAGGCTCTCAACTGGCTCGCAGAGAAGGGCTTTGACATAGCCTACGGTGCAAGACCAATCAAACGTCTGCTCCAGAAGGAGGTTATCAATGCCGTTGCAAGAGAGATCATCTCCGGCAGAATCTCCCGCGGCTCCACCGTCAAGATTGATGTAAAGGACTCCGCCCTCACCATTGAAGGACGATAATAAGGCGCAACGCGCCCGGCTCGTAGAGCCGCAGTCCCCCTTGAGGGGGTGCAGGGGGTGATGCTTATCACAAAAAGGCTTGCTAACAGATTGTTAGCAAGCCTTTTTTGTGATTCGGTTGGGATTCGAACCCAAGACCCACAGCTTAGAAGGCTGTTGCTCTATCCAGCTGAGCTACCGAACCAGTCCCTTTGTTTCATTTGGGAGTGCAAATGTAACAAAATTTCTTTAGCTGAAAAGTATTATTTCTCTTTTTTGCCTTTAGCCGCCAAATACTCAACTATAACTACAAGAGCAACACCGAGTACCGCCATTATTACTGCAGTGGCAATCTGAGGGCTTTTGCTGTAAATCTGCTCAAACTGAGAAGGTAAGATTGGACGACTTATGGCGTTGTCTCCCTCCTGCTGAATAATCTGCTGCCACGGCCATATCTTAATGAGTGATCCAACCATAAAGCCTGTAAGCAGGGCAATTGTCTGGTTGTACCATTGTTTGAGAAGATATCCGAGAAGGTGAGAGAAGGCAAGGATTCCGGCAACTGCACCAATACCGTAGAGCAGAAGACGCGTTTTGTTGAGGGTGCTTATGCTGTTCATAAGATCCTCATACTTAACCATAAGCACAAGCAGAAAGCTGCCTGAGATACCCGGGAGTATCATACCGCAAACGCTTACTGCTCCTGCAATAAGAAGGAACCACCAAGTATCCGGTGTCTCTGTTGGAGAAGCCAGTGAAACCCAGATTGCTATGGCTGTGCCCAAAAGAAGGCTGAACCATACTCCAATGTTCCACTTCTTTATCTCTTTGGTAACGTACCAGCAGGAAACCAGTACAAGTCCAAAGAAGAATGACCAGATTGCAATAGGCTCGTTATGAAGCAGATAAACCATCAATTTAGCCAAAGAGAATGCGCTTATTGCAACACCCAGAAGAATGTAGAACAAAAAGACTATATCCGTCTGCTTTGCCCACTCTTTTATCTTTCCCTTAAAGAGAAGTTTTGTGGTGGTTACGTTAAAAGATTTAAGGGAGTTGATAAGTCTCTCGTAAATACCTGTAAGGAAGGCTATTGTACCGCCGCTCACACCCGGTATTACGTTGGCTGCACCAATTCCTATACCCTTAAGGGTAAGCATTATTCTCTCAGCAATAGTCATAAGTCTGTCTTTAACGTTTTCTCATCTTTTTCCTGAGTTTCTTCTCAGTCTGAACCTCAGCCAAACCAATCAGAGCCATCTGGTGGTTAGGATCAAAAATCAGCGCCTTTCTGAGCAAAATCTCTGCCTGAGTAAGGTCTCCCAGATAGAGGTAACCCATTGCCAGGGAGGCTATGCCGTCCGGGGAGTTTTTCTCTATTTTATTGTACTCCTCAAGGTACTCAACAGCGGCTGTAAAAAGTCCCAGTTCTAAACATACGTGCCCCATATTAAACAGAGCACTAGGGTTTTTACTATTCAATGCAATTGCGTAGTCTAGTGCCTCGTGAGCCTTTCCAAAGAGTTGCTTTTTTGTGTAGATTGCACCCACATTGTACCAGACAATATCACTGAACGGATCCAAATCAAGGTACTTCTCGTAATAGTTCAGAGCCTCCTCGTTCTTCTCCAGTTTCTCATTGCAGAAGGCGTAGTCAAAATAGAGTGAGGCTATGTTCTCTGCCTTCTCCTTTGAGTGGTTCTTTTGGTTCCAAAGTTTGGTAAGTTGCTCTGTCCTATCCAGATAATAGAGAGCCTCTTCATACTCCCCAATTTCCATACAGTCCTGAGCCAGAGTATGAACGCTGTCACAGATATCCTCCGGGAAGGATTCAATCTCCATAGACTGGTTGAAGTAACCTCTTGCCTTTACAATATCCTTCATACCAATGTAAACCCTGCAGTATGAGAGAAGAATGTCTGAATTTGGAGGAAAAGAGTCTCTGTAGTTATCCAGAATTTCAATTGTCTTCTGGAACTCCTTGGCTATAACCAGTGAGTCACAGTACTTTACAAGAAGTGAAGATGAATACGGGTGAGCGTTGAAACCCTCCTCTGCAGCCCTCTTTGCCTTAGGCTCATCGTTGAGGTCTATGTACCTGTCAACTATATACTCCCACTCATCCTCCTCAAACTCAGTTTGAGAGGGATTGTTGGAATTATAGCTGTCAAAGGCTGCCCTTAAGCGCTCGTTCTCCTCTTTTTCAAAGTTCTGATCTTCCCTATCCGTATTCATAGGGCGCAAAGGTAATAAAATATTACGATTCCGCACTTTAGAAGCGGACGCCTATGAAGGCACGGACAATCCAGTCATCTGTTGTCATGAAGTAGGTTTTCTTGTGCCCTACTCTAAAGTGATTGAAGAATCCGGAAATGCCGAATATGAATCTGTCATTAGGATAGTAACTAATTGAGCTTCTGAGCATATAGGTATAGGAGACGTGAGTGTTGCCTCCAAAAAACCTCATCTGCAAATCCTTTTCTTCTTCTGACCATTCTCCGGATAATTTGGTTACGGATTTGGTGGTAATCAAAAGCATAGGCAGAACGGATGCATGAATAGTCCAACCTTTATATGGAACCCAGTTGTATGCGTAACCTGCTCCAATAGCCCCCTGACGGAGTTGTATTTTGTCTATACCACCAAGACACAATGCAAACAGAAAAGATTCAATAGCCTGTCCAGGATTAGAATCAATATCCTTAGGCATCATTAAAGACAAACGGTTTTGAAAGAGAGTCAAGCCTGCAATAATACTACCGGCACTCTTTTTCTGGTACTTAGAATAACTCATTGCGGCATTGTAGGAGAACTTCTTGGAGTTGAACACATAGTAGGCATTGAGTATAAATGACTCTACTTTCATTGAGTTTGTACTAAAACTGGTCTTTCCTTCCTCACCGTCACTCTTAATATACAAGCTGCCGGTTAGAGCCTTTGTAGAGTGAAAACGAAACTCACCTCCTATAGGTGAGGAATACATTGTAAATGAGAGGTCTTTATTGTAATGCTTGTTTACATCCCAAGAGTAGCTTAATCCGTACCCCATAAAATAGGCTCCGAAAGAGAGCTGATTCTGAAGTTTAGACCTAAGATTAATTACAACTTTATCCAAGTTAAAATAATCTCCATCGTCCAAATCAAATTCCAAATTTTTGCTCTGAAGTTTCAGATGCACATCTGCAAGGTAAGTGTTGGTGAAGATGGACCACCTCTTTTTAGGAGCTCCTATATAGCTGGTATCCACCCCGCTAAGTTCATTCTTCTCTATATAATCAACTATCTGGTCAATACCTGAACGGAATGCGCTTTTTGGTTTTTCTATTGCTATCTGATCAGTTTCCTGAGAGAAGGAAACCAACGGAATAATCAATAAAGTAATGAATAAAAGAGAGCGTTTCATAATATGTGTTTTTATCTGTTGTCTGAATAGCCGAAAGGATGCGGAGCCAGAGGGAGTTTGGCAAGCGGGTGATAATCACCCTTTAAGCCAACCGGGGTGGCGTTACGGATCTGGCTCACAATCTCAATACAAGGACGTGCCTCGCTGATTCTGAAGCCCTTACCGCTGAGGATTTTCTCATAGCTTACGGTGTGGAGTTCAGTAAAACCTGCGCTGAATTCAAACTCGTCACCGTCTATGTTGAGAGTTCTATAGGTTCTCTTCTCTCCCTGAACGGCGTTTTCCGGAAGGCATTCCGCATTGATAGAGAGGAAGTAACGGACTCTTGCACGCTTGAGTTCAAGATAACCGGCCACGCGGTCAAAACTCATAACGTGAACAATGTTCTTCTGAACCGGACCGAATATCCACTGAAGCATATCATAGAAGTGTACGCCAATGTTGGTAGCAACGCCGCCGCTCTTGTGGATATCACCCTTCCAGGAGGCGTAATACCATTTACCTCTGGAAGTTATGTAGGTAAGGTCAACATCATAGATCTTATCTTTTGGACCGTTATCCACCTTGTTTTTAAGGGCTATGATACTGTCGTGAAGCCTGAGCTGCAAGATGGTATAGGCTTTATGGCCCGTCTCCTTCTCCAGTTCTACAAGGTTGTCTATGTTGTAAGGGTTGAGTACCAGCGGTTTTTCACAGATGACATCACATCCCAGCCTGAGGCCGTAACGAATAAAGGCATCGTGAGTATAGTTTGGGGTGCAGATGGAGAGCCAGTGAAGCGGGTCACTGGTTCTCATACGCTTGGAGCAGAAGCGGTCAAACTGCTCGTTTTCAGTGTAAAAGGAGCACTCCGGGAATGAACTGTCCAGACGTCCCACACTGTCAAACTTATCGTATGCTACGAGCAGGTTATTGCCCGTATCCTTAATTGCCTTAATATGTCTGGGAGCAATATAACCTGCTGCCCCTATCAGTGCAAAATTCAACATATTGCAATATACTAAAAAGATTCCAAAGTACAGTACTTTAGCAGTATCTCCAGCGGATGGTGCGCCCTGATTCCCGTGCCGTCCAGTATCTGCTGGCGGCAGCTTGTACCGGGCGCAAGTACAAACAGCGGAGATTTAGCCTTGTTGCCTTCCGCCCCTTTATGCTCTCTAACTGCCTTTCTTACAGCCGGAAAGAGGACCATCTCCCCTATCTCGATAGATTTTTTGTAATGCTCCTTCTCATACCCGAAACTACCGGCCATACCGCAGCAACTGCTCGGAATGACATTTACCTTAGCACCCTGTAACAGAGCAGTGAGCACCCTCTGAGTCTTCTCAATTCCAACCAGAGATTTTTGGTGGCAGTGGCCGTGGAGGAATATCTCCATCTCATCATTTGAGAAACTCTCAGGAGATATACGTCCCGCCTCTATCTCCCTGAGTATAAACTCGTCATACAGGAGCGCATTCTTTGCAAGAGCGGTTGCTTTCTCCTCCAGCTTTTCATTTACAAGATCCGGATACTCGTCTCTGAAGGAGAGAATGCAAGATGATTCAATGCCCACCAGAGGAGTCTCTTTTGATATAATTGGAGAGAGAAGTTCTACGTTTTTGTTTGCATATCTCTTTGCCAGTTTTAGGCAGCCTTTGGAGATGGCGGCACGTCCGCTCTCAACGTGACGTGGTATTTCTACCTCATAACCAAGCTTTAAGAGAAGTTGTGCAAACGCCAGTCCCAGTTCCGCCTCCTGGTTATTGGTGAACTCGTCTGCAAAGAGATAGACTTTGCCTTTGCTATTTTGTTGTCTATATTTTTCCGCTTCCCTCTTTACAAGTTTTTGCATAGTGAAACGGCTGAGCGTTGGAATATGACGCTCAGCAGCAAAGTGTACAACGCTCTTAATCAGGCGTTCCGGAAGAGAGTTGGTTGCAAAGAAATTATAGAGCGGTCTTATGGTGCGGCCCAGTTTTTCAAAGAGAGCCATACGGGCAATCATCCATATCTTAAGCGGCGTACCCTCCGCATCCCACTTATGCTGAAGCAGTTCCGCACGTATACGGGTCATATCCACGTTGGAAGGGCACTCGCTCTTGCACCCCTTGCAGGCAAGACAGGAGGACAGAACCTCCTCAATCTCAGGCGCTTTTACAAGTTCCTTGAAGGAAATTTTTGATTGCTGTGACGGATTTCCATAGGTCAGAAGTTCCCTTAAAACGTTGGCTCTTGCACGGGTAGTAGCGGTCTCCTCCATTGAAGATTTGAAGGAAGGACACATTGTTCCGCCAATAAGGTTGGAACGGCGGCAGACACCTGCACCGTTGCATTGCTCTATATTTGAGAGGAATGCGTAAGGCTGAGTTTCATTGTGAGTAAAGCCTCTGTTCCAGCGGAAGTAGGTCTTCTGTGGAAGGTTGTATTCAAGAGTTGTTATAAACCTCAGATACTCATCCATTGGAGGAGTATCAACAATCTTACCCATATTGAAGAGTCCGTCTGGATCCCAGAGCCTTTTAATCTCACGCATCATCTCATAGACCCTCTCTCCATACATAAGAGGAATGAATTCCCCTCTCAGTCTTCCGTCTCCGTGCTCGCCGCTGAGTGAACCGCGGTGCTTTTTAACTATTTGGGCGGAGAGAGTGGCAACCTCTCTAAACCTCTTAATATCTGATAGTTCCTTGAGGTTGAGAATAGGTCTTAAGTGAAGTTCTCCGGTACTTATATGGCCGTAGTAGACGCACTCAAGGTTGAGTTCACCCAGCATCTTCTTTACATCTGCAATATACTCCGGCATTCTTGATGGAGAGACAGCGGTATCCTCAATAACGCCAAAAGGTTTTGCATCTCCCTTCATACCGCTCAGTACTCCTAAGCCCGCCTTTCTGAGGTTCCAGACCCTCTCAATGTCTTTGCCGTAAACTCTTGTGCAGCAATATGCTAAGTGTCTATTCTCTATAACGTCCTTCTCAAAGGCAGCGGCATACTCCTCCATCTTTTCTCCCTCAAACTCCGCAATAATCAGCGCCTCTGGTTCTCCCTTTACAAAGAAGAAATTACGCTGTTGCTCAATGTTGGTTCTTGAGAGCGATAGAATTTGACCATCCATAAGTTCCACTGCCACAGGAGAATGAGACAGAGCAACAAGGTTGGCGTAAAGAGAATCTTCCAAAGAGTTGCAGTGAGCGCATACAACCATTCTTTCCTTTGGAGGAATGGTATTGAGTGAGAGTTTAACCTCCGTTATAAAGGCAAGAGTTCCCTCGCTGCCGCAGAGCAGTTTACAGAGGTTTATAACTCTCTCTTTCAGAGGTTTACTCTGGTTTACAACATCTTCAATTACCTCATCTATTGCATAGCCGGTGCTGCGTCTTCTAAGAGATTTATCCGGAAAACTTTGTTCTACCTGATTTGTTACAGTGTTGTCCAGCCCCCACCTAATCAGCTGAGAGTAAATGCAACAAATAAGGGTTGAATTCTTTTGATTGTTGTTCCAGAACTCCTCTCCAAAGCGCTCCTCCAACTCCTTTATTGTGTAATCCTTAAAAAGCTCAATTGAACCGTCGCTGAGAATTACCTCAGCCTCAAGCAGATGGTGGCGTGTACTGCCATAGACTAAAGAGTGGGTTCCGCAGGAGTTGTTGCCCACCATTCCGCCAACGCAGCAGCGGTTGCTTGTGGAGGTTTCCGGTGAGAAGAAGAGATTATATGGCTTTAGGGCAAGGTTGAGTTCATCACGTACCACTCCGGGCTGCACTCTTACCCATTGCTCTTCCTTATTGATTTCCAGGATTTTGTTCCAATGTTTGGAAATGTCGCAGACAATACCGCTTCCTACAACCTGCCCTGCAATGGAGGTTCCGCCGGCTCTTGGAATAATATCCAGATTGTTCTCTTTTGTGGTTTTAAGGAGTGAGAGAACATCCTCCTTATCCTTTGGATAGCAGACACCATAAGGCATTTGCCTATAGCAACTTGCATCTGTTGCATAGGAAATTCTGTGAATATTGTCCCTTAAGATTTCTGCCATGAAGCACTTAGATTAGAGGCTCCAATAACCCAGCTTCTTAATCTTCCCCCTATAGAGACCTTTGATATCAACAATCAGAGCGTTAGGTTTGCAGAGTAAGATGAAATCCTTCTCCTTGAGGTTTCTCATCTGCTTGTGTGCAACCGCCACAACTACAGCGTCATACCCCTTGCCAATCTTATCCGTCATAGTGATGCCGTAAACCCTCTTTACCTCATCCTTATCTGCGTACGGGTCATAGACCTCAGTCTTTACTCCGTAACTGTGAAGCTCCTCTATTATATTGACTACCTTGGAGTTGCGGATATCTGAAACATCCTCTTTGAAGGTAATTCCAAGAACCAGCACCTTAACATCCTTAATCTGTTTGCCGGCCTTTATGAGTTCCTTCACAACCTTCTTTCCAATGTATCCGCCCATAGAGTCGTTTACAAAACGGCCGGCATTGATAACTTTGGTATGATACTTCAGTTTATATGCCTTATGTACAAGATAATACGGATCTACACCAATGCAGTGACCGCCCACCAGACCAGGGTAGAATTTAAGGAAGTTCCACTTGGTTCCTGCAGCCTCAAGCACATCATAAGTATTGATGCCCATCCTTCCAAAGAGAATGGAGAGTTCATTCATAAGGGCAATGTTTACATCCCTCTGAGTGTTCTCAATAATCTTTGCTGCCTCTGCAACTTTTATGGACTGAGCCTTGTGAACTCCGGCCTCTATTATGCTTCCGTAGAGTGCTGCAACTCTCTCAAGGGCAGCATTATCCGAACCGGAAACAATCTTTACGGTGTTCTTCAGTGTATGAACTTTATCTCCCGGATTAATTCTCTCCGGAGAGTAACCCACTTTGAAATCCTTTCCAAACTTCAGACCTGAGAACTTCTCCAACACAGGAACGCAATCCTCCTCCGTACACCCCGGATAAACAGTAGATTCATAGACAACGCAGTCTCCCTTCTTGAGAACCTTTCCCACAATTTCAGAGGCGGAGAGCAGAGGTTTAAGATCCGGTTCGTTGGCCTCAGTAACAGGAGTAGGAACTGCTACGACAAAGAAAGTAGCACTCTTAATATCTTCAATATCAGAAGAGAAAGTAATGTTCTTGTTCTTAAAGTCTGAAGGCTTCAACTCCTTGGAAGGGTCAATTCCCCTCTTCAGTTTTAAGACTCTCTCTCTGTCTATTTCAAATCCTATTACCTGATACTTCTCCGCAAAGGCCAAAGCCAGAGGAAGTCCCACGTAACCAAGACCGATAACTGCAATTTTCTCTCTTTTCATTTTAGGGTAACTATTTTGAAGGGCGTCCCAGAAGTTTATACAAATTGTTCTTGTAAACCTCTACCGCCGGTTGGTCAAACGGATTGACTCCCAGCATATAAGCGGAAACAGCACAGGATACTTCAAAGAAGTAGAAGAGCATTCCCATATTCCACTCGTCTATCTTCTCCAGTTCAATATAGATGTTAGGAACACCGCCGCTGGTGTGAGCCATACGGGTTCCCTCCTCTGCTGCACGGTTAATGTTCTCCAGGGTCCAACCCTTAAGGTAGTCCAATCCGTCCAGATTATCTGAAGATGAAGGAATTATAACCTCAACCTCCTTGCTGCCTGCAAGTATTGCGGTCTCAAACATAATTCTCTCACCGTCCTGGATATACTGTCCAACTGAGTGCAAATCTGTTGTAAGATCCAGAGTAGCAGGGAATAATCCCTTATGCTCCTTACCCTCGCTCTCTGCAAAGAGTTGCTTTAGCCACTCACCCAGATATTTGAGTTTAGGGTGATAGTTTATAAAGACCTCTATCTTCTTTCCGGACCTGTACATCAGGTTTCTGAGAGCGGCATAGCGCAATGCGGGGTTGTCATCTGATATCTCAAGTACGTGGTTCATAGCCTCGGCAGCTCCGCCCATAAAGGTCTCAATATTAAAACCGGCAACTGCAATAGGGAGCAGGCCGACGGCAGAAAGCACTGAGTATCTGCCTCCTACATTACCCGGCAGGGAGAGTGAGACGTAGCCGTACTTCTCACTCATTGCTCTCAGAGCACCGTTACTCTGATCCGTTACCGTTATGATTCTGCGTCTTGTATCCTCAACTCCAAAGCGGTCAATCATCTGCTTTCTCAAGATTCTGAAAGCAAGGGCGCTCTCCAGTGTTGTACCTGATTTTGAGATTACTATAAGACCGTAAGATTTCTTTTTAAGATAACCCAAAAGGTCACTCATATAATCCTCACTGAGTGAGTAACCGGCAAAGACTATATGTGGAGCGTTTCTCTCTCCTGCAGATGCAAAACTGTGAGAGAAAGCCTCCAATGCACACTTGGCACCAAGGAACGAGCCCCCTATTCCCACAATTACAACAACATCCATTACGTTAATCCAGCGGTTTGCAATCATCTGGCAATCCGCAATCAACTTACTGTTGTCATCTTTAGGAAGGGTAAGCCAGCCGTTCATCTTTCCGCCACGGCCCTGACCTGATAACAAAACTTTAAGGGCAGATTTTGCACTCTCAAGTGCAGCATTGTAATCTTTTGCAGAGACGAACTTCTCTGCCATCTCCGTCTTCAGTTCAAGCATACCGATTACTTTTTAGCATCAAATTCGCAGAATTTACTGTTACCGCTAATATACTCAGGAACAGTCTTTTTCATTAAGCGAACCATATCCGGAATCTCCACTTTGTGGGCCAGTTCTGTGAGTTGTACAGTAACGTTGTCCACATCATTGTACTCGTACTCTCTAACCTTGGCAATACGGATACGTTTGTGGAAAGCAGGGAGAGTATTCTCCTTATCTGAGAGCACCTCCTCATACAATTTCTCACCCGGACGCAAACCGGAGTATTCAATCTTAATATCCTTATCCGGAACAAATCCGGCAAGAGAAATCATTCTTCTGGCAAGTTGATCTATCTTGATAGGCTCGCCCATATCAAAGACAAATATCTGATTTCCTGAAGATTGAGTTGCAGCCTCAAGCACCAGACGGCAAGCCTCAGGAATTGTCATAAAGAATCTTGTAATATCCCTGTGAGTTACAGTTACAGGACCGCCCTCCTCAATTTGCTGGCGAAATCTTGGAATTACAGAACCGTTGGAGCCCAGCACGTTACCAAATCTTGTAGTCACAAACTTGGTTCTTCCCTTAATCTGTCCCTTCTCAACTGCAAGACCCAAAGACTGAACGTAAATCTCAGCCAGACGTTTAGAACAACCCATTATGTTTGTAGGGTTAACGGCCTTATCCGTAGAGATCATAACCATCTTCTCAACGTCATACTCAAGGCACTTGTCTGCAACGTTACGGCTTCCTCTTACATTCACCAGAACAGCCTCGCAAGGATTCTCCTCCATAAGCGGAACGTGCTTATATGCAGCGGCGTGGAATACAACCTGAGGTCTGAACTTACGGAATGCGTAATCCAAACGCTCAATCTGACGCACGTCACCAATTACCGGGACAAAGTATAAATCTTTAAACTTGTCTTCCAGTTCCAGACGGAGATTGTGCATAGGAGTCTCTCCGTTGTCAAAGAGAACAATCTGCTTTGGTGAGAAGTTGGTCAACTGTCTTACAATCTCAGAACCAATGGAGCCGGCAGCTCCGGTAACCATAACAACCTTACCGGAGAAATATGATTTAATCTCATCCAATGAGATCTGAATCTCCTCTCTTCCCAGTAAATCCTCAACCTTCACGTCACGAGGACGGATAATTGACTTACCCTCTTCAACCTCGTCCACGTTAGGAAGTATCAGAGTCTTAATTTTATTATTAAGGCAGAACTCTATAACTCCGTCACTCTCCCTCTGAGCGTCAACATCCTTAGCAAAGAGAACACCGTCTATGTCGTTACTTTTTACAATTTTGGAGAGAGTGGCATCATCTTCAAAATTAAATACGGGACGCTGGTCCAAAAGCATTTTGGCCTTTCTGTCTGAACGCTCCAGAAAACCTGTCACATAGTAGTGGGTAGAGGTCTGAAGACGTTTTAGGGTAGCCACGCTCTTGTTGGTGGTTCCATAGACCAAAATTTTCATCTTCTTCAGCCGCTGCTTATCTGCACTTTCATACCTGTTTGTGTAGATGTTATATCCCAGAATCATGAAGATTCTGACTCCCACAAGAAAGAAGAATGTTACCACAACATCAAACACCACCTGCAACAGTATCCAGTTTATGAAACCGAATAGTATGAGCAGAATAATGAAAATGATAATACCCTTTAATAGTGAGACATAACCATACTGTAGCACATCCTTGTAGCCAAAGTGACGGATGATGATTTTATAGGTCTTGAATATGAAGAAAAGAATAATGGAGGCACCTACAGATGAGGCAAAAAGAGATAATGTCAGATATGGGGTCTCAAACAAAGATTTTTGGATTAGGCTGATCTCAAAACCCACCGCCATAGTAGCAAAAGTGGAGAGCACCAAATCCATTATGAAGACTAGCTCTTCCCTTACAAAGGAATCCCTAAATCTTTTTAGCCAATTACCTGCCATAAGTTAACTTTTGGTCTGTTTAAATCACCCAAATTTAATTAAAATCTTGTAGTTATCAAATTTTTAACTCCTAAATGGTTTTGTTGCGGATAATTGGTTTAGCCCAGAATCCTATAAAAATCATATAGAGTATAAAGATGAATACAAGGCACATTCCCACTCTCAAAGAGCCGACGGCATCCGCAAGAAGGCTCACCAATAGAGGGCCGATTGCTCCTCCAACTATCGCGGAGCAAAGGATTCCCGCAAAAGAGCCGTGATGCTTGCTAACTGAGTTGAGCGCAAGTGAGAAGATGATTGAGTACATAAGGGAGATGGCGAATCCCACTGCCGGCAGAGCAAGTTTTGCAACCGCCGCAGGGCCAAAGAGTCCAACCGCCAAAAGGGCCACTGAGAGATAACCGCTCCATTTGAGCAGAATGTTGGAATCTATCAGTTTCAAAAGTACCAAACCAACTACGCAGCCAATGAGCATTGAGCCCCAGAACCAAGCCACCGCACTCGCTCCAACCGTGTGAGGATCAAGGCCGTGGTACTTCTCCAGGAAGGTACTCAGGTAAACTGAAACGCCCTGCTCCGTACTTACGTAGCAGAAAATTCCCAGAGCAAAAAGCCACACCACCTTCTCTTTAAATAGCTCAAAATAAGAGGATTTGCTGCCGCTCTTCTCATCATCCTTAAGTTCAATCTTAGGGAACCTGCAGAAGAGAACCAGAATTAGCATAGCCACCAGTATGATGGCAAAGAGGAAGTAGAGAGATACCCACGGAAGGTTGTCCGGAGCAATGCTCATAGGATTTGCCACATAGTAGGAGTAAACCAAAGGACTCACGAATGAGGCGCAAGAGAATACCAGCTGCCCCAACTCCGCCACAAAAGCGTAGTTCTCCTCACCGCCCACCGTTCTCTGCAGAGGATTCATAACTGTCTGAAGCATAGCCATTCCGAGCCCTATGATAAAGCAGGAGGTAAGTAAAACCGGATAGGTTGGAACAAAGGCAAAGAGCAGAGAGCCAACCAGCGGCATCACAAAACCAATAAAGAGCACAACCTTCTCCCCCCACTTTTCTATCATGATTCCCGCAGGGATGCTCATGACGGCGTAGGCAACAAAGAAGGAGGTAGGAATAAAGCCCGCAAGGGCCAGTTTGCTGAGATTGAAGTTATCTATGATATCCGGAATAAGCGGCCCCAATATATTGGTTATAAAGGAGATAACAAACCAGAATATCATAATGACGGCAATGAGCCCAAATCTCTTCATATCTATAATTATTTAATCTCAAACTGTTTGTCCAACTGGGCGGCCTTAACGTTCACATCTTCACCCTCTTTGCACTTGAGGCCAAAGTAGAACTTAATCTTAGGCTCTGTGCCTGAAGGCCTTAGAGAGACAACCGTACCGTCTTCTGAGATATACTGGAGCACATTGCTCTTAGCAAGCTCTACCTCAGGAGCATAGTAAGTGTTGTTCTGGAAATCCTTCACCTCTACTACCGGGCTGCCTGCCAGCTCTTTAGGAGGGTTCAGGCGGTAGTTCTCAACAATGCCGTCTATCTTCTTCTTTCCCTCAATGCCCGGGAAGGTGTAAGAACGCAGCCAATCTTTTCTCTCTCCGAACTCGCGATAGATCATCTGCAGCAATCCCCAGAGAGTCATACCGTTATCCTTGCACCAGGCGGCACATTCACATATCAATGAGCAGGTTATTGGGGAGTCCTTGTCTCTTACGTACTCACCTGCAGCAAAACCGAAGCTCTCCTCACCGCCGCAAATGAAAATCCCCTTCCCCTCATTTACTCTGATAACCTCCGCGATATTTTTGAAGCCGGTAAGAACGTTGTACCACTTAACACCGAACCTCTCTGCAATATCACTGATAAGTGAGGTAGTCACTATTGTTTTTACGATGTAAGGGAATCTATCTGATTTCTGAATTTTGCCTGTAGCAGTCCATCTTCTTAACATATAGTAAGTTAGGATGGAGTTCATCTGGTTTCCGTTAAGCAGAACCATCTCTTTCTTATCATTTCTGATACCCATTCCACAGCGGTCCGCATCCGGGTCTGAAGCAATAACTAGATCTGCATTAACCTTGTCTGCCAACTCCAGAGCCATCTTCATTGCAGTTGGCTCCTCCGGGTTAGGAGACTGAACGGTTGGGAAATCTCCGCTTTTAACGCACTGCTCCTCAACAAGATGCACGTTTGTAAAGCCCATCTCCCTGAGGGCTCTTGGGATAAGTGTTACGCCGCAACCGTGAAGCGGAGTGTAAACTATTCCAATGTCCGGATTTCTCTTAACACACTCCTCAGAGACGTGAAGAGTGGTGAGGTCTTTGAGGTAATCGTTATCCAACTCCTCGCCTACCATCTCTATAACTCCCTTGCAACCAGCCTCTTTCTCCCACTTAACCTGAGAGATGTCCGTAATCTTGTTAACCTCTGCTATGATGTTTTTGTCATGAGGGGCTATAACCTGAGCTCCGTCCTCCCAATAAGCCTTATAGCCATTGTAGGCCTTAGGGTTGTGAGAGGCAGTTACCATAACGCCGCCCTGGCATCCAAAGTGGCGGATGGCGTAACTGAGTTCCGGAGTAGGTCTCAGTTCCTTTGTAAGATAAACATAGAAACCGTTGGCTTCAAAGATTTTAGCTACTATCTGAGAGAACTCCGCAGAGTGATTGCGGCAGTCATAAGAGATTGCCACCTTAATTTGAGGAAGGTCTTTGAAGCAGATTTTCAGATAGTTGGCAAAACCCTGTGTTGCCATTCCTACCGTGTATTTGTTCATACGGTTGGTACCCGCACCCATAATTCCTCTGAGACCTCCGGTACCGAACTCCAAAGTCTTATAGAAAGATTCCTCCAACTCCTTAGGATCTCCGTTTAGAAGAGCTCTAACCTCGTTTTTGGTTTGCTCATCATAACCATCTCCAAGCCAACGCTTTGCGGAGTCAATAATTCTTGAATCCATAAATGTTTATATTTTTGTTATTATCTGATTTCTTTTATATCCTCAAATTTACGAAAAAAAGGTACATTTGCCCAAGATTTTTATCATATATGAGCGATCAGATAAAACACGAATGCGGCGTTGTTCTTATACGCCTTCTTAAACCACTGGAATACTACAAGGAGAAGTACGGCACCTATATGTGGGGGCTCAACAAGCTCTATCTGATGATGGAGAAGCAGCACAACCGCGGTCAGGAGGGAGCCGGACTGGCCTGCGTAAAGATAGATTCCAAGCCGGGCAACGAGTACATCTTCCGTCAGAGAGCATTGGGCAATACCGCTATCGCCGAGTGCTTTGCAAATGTCAACAAGGAGATTGAAGAGGCAAGAAAGGGAGCGCTCTATGATAAAGATCTTCCTTATGTAGGAGAGGTTTACATTGGTCACCTGCGTTACTCCACCACCGGCCGCAGCGGCATGAGTTACGTTCATCCGTTCCTTAGAAGAAACAACTGGAGAAACAGAAACCTCTGTCTTGCAGGCAATTTCAACATCACAAACGAGAGCGAACTCTTCAACCTTATGGTCTCCGGCCAGGGTCAGCATCCAAGAAGTGATGCAGATACTTTCCTCATTCTGGAGCAGATGGGAGCGCTGTTGGACGAGAACCACTCCGCACTCTACCGCAAATACAAGAAACTGGGACTGAAGGGAGAGGCCTTAAACGCTAAGATTGAGGAGAATATAGACGTTGAGGGTGTTATAAGCGAGGCCTCAAAAGAGTGGGACGGCGGCTTCTGTATTGTGGGCTCCACCGGCAGCGGAGAGAGCTTTGTATTCAGAGACCGTTGGGGAATCCGCCCTTGCTTCTACTACATAGATAAGGAGGTTGTGGTTGCGGCATCAGAAAGAGCTGCTATTCAGACCTGTATGAACGTCAAGTTTGACAAGGTTCAGATACTCCAGCCGGGTGAGGCCATCACAATTCACAGAGACGGAAGGTACAACATCAGCTGCCTTGTAAAGCCGGCCAATCCTCGCCCTTGCTCGTTTGAGAGAATCTACTTCTCCAGAGGTAGTGACGCAGAGATTTACAATGAGAGAAAGATGCTGGGTAAACTCCTTATCCCTCAAATACTTAAGAATCATCCGAACTTGGATGACACGGTATTCTCATTCATTCCTAATACCGCGGAGGTGGCCTTCTTTGGAATGCTTGAGGGGCTTAACGAGTATCTCAATGATCTTAAATTCCAGAAGATTATAAAGGTTCCAACCTCCACAAAAGAGGAAGACCGCAAGACCATACGTGAGATTCTATCCCATAAGATACGCAGTGAGAAGCTGGCTATCAAGGATATAAAGATGAGAACCTTCATTGCTGAGGGCAGCACCAGAAACGATATGGCAGCCCACGTTTATGACATTACATACAACAGCATAACTCCAAAGAAGGATTCAATTGCCGTCATAGATGACAGTATTGTTAGAGGTACAACCCTCAAACAGAGTATCATAAAGATTCTGAGCCGTTTGGAGCCAAAGGAGATTGTCATCATATCCTCCTCACCACAAATACGTTACCCGGACTGCTACGGTATAGATATGAGCCGTATGGGGGAATTCATTGCCTTCAACGCCGCAGTATCTCTCTTAAAGGAGAGAGGAATGGAGAAAGTTCTGGCGGATGTCTACAAAAAGTGCAAGAAGGCGGAGAGTATGCCGTTGGAGGAGTTTACAAGCACCTCCCCGAGCAAGAAAAAGCCAACCATTGAGAACTATGTAAAAGAGATTTACGCTCCTTTTACAGAGGATGAGATTTCTAAGAAAATTGCTGAGTTAGTTACCCCTGAGGGGATTTCTTCAAAGGTCAAAGTCATTTTCCAAAGCATAGAGAATCTCCACAAAGCCTGCCCTAACAACAAGGGAGATTGGTACTTTAGCGGAGACTACCCTACTCCGGGCGGAACTCGCACAGCCATAAGGGCATACATCAATTATTACGAGGGGAATCCTTATAAGAGAGGCTACAGCCGCTAATTTGTTTATTGGATTATTTTAGTTAGTTTTGCAGTGCGAACTAATTATTATAACATTCTATGAACATTTTTGTTTCCAGTCTGAACTTCAAGACCAGGAAGGAGGACCTTGAAAAGCTATTTGCACCTTACGGTGAAGTATTAACCAGCAGAATTATAACAGACAAAATGAGACATCGTTCAAAAGGCTACGGTTTTGTAGAGATGAATGATGAGGCGGGACAGAAAGCCATTGAAGCCCTCAACGGAACAGAGTTTATGGGAAGAACAATCAATGTAGCTCTCTCCACCTCATCATCAAAGAAAACTCATCCGTCAAAAGAAACTTCAGATTTTCCGCCACTTAAGTCTCCTACATTTGAGGAGCTATAATCTCTAAAGGTGAAACAGAAAAGGGATGGCCAAACGGTCATCCCTTCTTTTTCAGTCACGTTCAGTAACGTTATTCTTTTGTTGAGTGCTCCTCAACAAAAGTGTTGTACTTCTCGTAGTTAGCCTGATTCTCAGCGCTCTCCTCACGGAAACGGAAGAAGATCTGCTTCAGATACTGAGCGCAAGCAGTCTTAATCTCTGCATCCTCAGCAATATTGAAAGCTCTCTCAAATGGCTCAATAGCCTTCTTAAGACAGTCATTCATCTGATTCTGAAGCTCGTCATACTTCTTGTCATCCAACTCAGCGTTAGCCTTGTCCTGGAGGTCAAGAGCCATCTGATAGTAGAGGTCACCCTCGTTGAAAGGAGCGTAAACGTAGTTAGGATTGAGCTCTGCAGACTTACGATAGAGAGCAATAGCCTTTTCGTAATCCTTCATGTTCTTATAAAGGTTACCCTCTGCATAGAAGAGTGAAGCGTTTGTAGGCTCGTTCTCCTGTGCCTTGTGAATAACGGTGATAATCTTGTTAGGATCATCGTTGGTCTCAAGGTAAGTGTTGATGAGTGATACCAGAATACCCTGGTTTGTAGGGAATTTCTCAAAGCCCTCGTTAAGGAGTTCCTTGCACTTTACGGTGTCACCCTCAGCCTTGTAACTATCTGCCAGGTAAGCATATACATCACCATCGAGGATGTCAAGTTTGCGGCATCTCTCAAAAATCTCAATGGCCTTCTTGCTCTCCTTTGCCAATACTGCAGCAAAACCTGCATAGATAAGAGCGTCCCTATCCATCTCGTTTACCATAGGGTGCTGTTTGCAGTTGAAAGATTTCTCAAATGCAGCGCAAGCATCTTTGTAATCTCCAAGAGCATAAGCACTCATAGCACTCTGCCAATATCTCTGAGCAGCAGCGTTGATGAGAGGTTTCATATCCTTCTCAAGTGCGCCCTTATCAATTGCAGTGTTGTAACACTCCATTGCCCTGTCCAGAAGATCCTCTCCCGGAACCAGTGGTTTGGTAAGTTTGAAACCTACAACGGTGTTCTGAGGTCCGTAGTAAACGTTCTTGTCCAAGTATTTGTCTACGTTAAACTGCTTTCCGTTAAGCTCTTCCTGCTCGCTGCTAAGAACAACCTGTCCCTTCATAAGCATACGAGACTGATCATGAGTGTTACCAAGGAAGATTCCAAAAATGGAACCGTCAAAACCTTCTGAGTAAGCGTTTCCCAGCTTGATATAAGAAGCGGCATCACCCTTCTTTTCTACAGCTGCCTTTGCCTTCTCAATCTCTTTGAGAGCCTTTTGAGCTTCTTTTGACTGTGCATTTATCTGTGGAATAGAGATAAGCACAACAGCTAAAGCGATAAATAATCTTTTCATAATGTATTTAATTTAGTTTGTTTATTCTTGTTCCTTTACTTCTTCATCTTCTGCAGCCTCCTGAGCCTTAAGGTCTTCACTCTTCGGAACCACACATACTGCAGCAATGCTGTCCGTCTCCTTGATGTTAATCAGTTTGACACCCTGTGTAGCTCTTCCGGCCACTTTAATTGTTGAGGCGGCAACCCTTATGGTAATGCCTGAACGGTTAATGATCATAAGGTCTTTGTCATCTGTAACAGCCTTAAGAGCAATCAGTTCTCCGGTCTTATCCGTAATGTTGATTGTCTTAACTCCCTTACATCCGCGGCTGGTTATGCGGTAGTCATCCAGCATAGACCTCTTGCCGAATCCGTTCTCACTTACAACAAGGATTGTCTTCTCGTTGTTATCCGGTTCTACACAAATCATACCGATAACCTCATTCTTATCTGAAATCTCAATACCGCGCACTCCCGTACCGGTTCTCCCGATGGATCTAACGGCAGTTTCATCAAACCTTACGCACTTGCCCTCCTTGGAAGCGAGCATGATATGGCTGTTACCGTCTGTAAGTATTGCCTCAATGAGCTCGTCACCCTCTCTAACGTTAACGGCAATCACACCGTTTGTTCTAGGACGTGAGTAAGCCTCAAGTGTAGTCTTCTTAACAACGCCCTTCTTGGTTGCAAGAACAACGTAGTGGTTGTTGACATACTCCTCATCCTTGAGGGTAGGAACGTTTATGTATGCACAAACGCTCTCACCCTGAGCAATGCTGAGCACGTTCTGAATTGCTCTTCCCTTGTTGACTTTGCTTCCCTCAGGAATCTGGTAAACCTTAAGCCAGAAGCACTTACCGGAGTTGGTAAAGAAGAGCATAGTGCTGTGCATATTGGCAACATATATGTGCTCAATGAAGTCTTCATCTCTTGTGCTGCTGCCCTTGCTTCCCTTACCTCCGCGGTTCTGCAGACGGTACTCAACCAGAGGAGTTCTCTTAATGTAACCCAGGTGTGATATTGTAATCACAACATCGTCATCTGCAATTGTATCCTCGTAATTAAACTCACTCTCAGAAGGTTGGATCTGAGTCTTTCTCTCATCTCCAAATCTCTTCTTAACGTCCAGAAGTTCCTCTTTAATTATATTCATCTGAAGCTCAAGGCTTCCGAGTATCTCCTCAATCTTTTTGATGAGAGCAAGAAGTTCATCAAGTTCATCAGAGATCTTCTTCTTCTCCATTCTGGCCAGCTGACGCAGACGGATCTCAACAATGCTGGATGCCTGAATATCATCCAGTCCAAAGCGCTCGCAGAGAGTCTTCTTTGCCTGATCTACGGTGTCAGACTCTCTGATAATCTTAATTACCTCGTCTACATTATCCAGCGCAATCAACAGACCCTTAAGGATATGCACTCTGTCCTTGGCCTTCTTCAGATCAAAGTTCAGACGTCTCAGTACAACTTCATGTCTGTGACGGACGTAGTACTTGATTATATCCTTGAGAGTAAGCTGTCTAGGGCGGCCGTCTACCAGTGCGACGCTATTTACAGGGAAGCTGCTCTGAAGTTCCGTATGCTTGTACAGGTTGTTCAGAACTACCTGAGATACAGCGCCTATCTTGAGTTTAACCACCAGACGCATTCCGCTGCGGCGGTCACTCTCGTCATTGACGTAAACAATATCCTCTATCTTTTTGGTCTCTGCAAGAAGCGATATCTGCTTGAGCAACTCGTTCTTGTTCACCATGTAAGGGATCTCTTTTATCACGATGGTCTCCCTACCGCTCTTCTCGTTCACCTCAATATCAGTGGTACCTCTTACCACCACTCTGCCCTTTCCCGTCTCGTAGGCATCCTTAATTCCCTGCAGACCCAGGATTGTTCCACCTGTCGGGAAATCAGGACCTTTGATGTACTGCATCAGCTCGTCCGTGGTGATGTCGTTGTTATCTATGTAGGCAATGATACCGTCACAAACCTCGTTCAGATTGTGAGGCGGCATGTTGGTTGCCATACCCACAGCAATACCGTTGGTGCCGTTGAGAAGAAGGAGAGGCAGTTTTGCAGGCAGCACGGTCGGCTCCATGTGCTCACCGTCAAAATTCGGTACAAAATCTACCGTATCCTTATCCAGATCTTTGAGGACCTCCTCTCCGTGAGGAGTTAGTTTAACCTCCGTATATCTCTGAGCTGCAGGAGGATCACCGCCAACAGAACCAAAGTTTCCCTGTCCGAACACCAGAGTGTAGCGCATGCTCCAACTCTGAGCCATTCTCACCATTGCGTCATAAACGCTGGCGTCACCGTGTGGGTGGAACTTACCGAGCACATCACCAACAACACGGGCGGACTTTTTTGTCTGACCTCCCGATGTGATATTGAGCTCCTTACCCATATCGTATAAAATCCTGCGATGAACAGGCTTCAGACCGTCTCTTACATCAGGAAGAGCTCTCGCCACAATCACACTCATAGAATAATCTATGTATGCGGTTTTCATCTGATCCTCAATGTTTATCTTTTGGATCAGTCCGTCTCCCTCCTGCGGTACCTGAGTACCATTCAAATCCTTAATTTCATCCATCTTTTTCTTCTTTCATTTAACCTTCAAATTTACGTATTTTTTCTAAGATAGACAAAGAAATACCCTTTTATTTGGGTCTGAAATGAATAATTCGTAACTTGTGGCCGATTATAACTAAGCGGCGCAATGTATATAGAAATACCGGAAATACTCAACGCCATTATTGCCTATGCAAAAGAGGAGGCAATGAGGCTAGGAAGCTATGTTCTTACGACAGACCATCTTGTGCTTGGTATGATAAGACATTCGGACAATGCGGCAATCTCACGCCTTATTGAACTGGGTATAGATATCCAGGATATGAAGCGGGTTATTGAGGGGGTAATAGGAAGAGACCAGCCGGTTCCGGAGTCCAAGTCTGATGAGATAGCCCTTTCAACAGCAAGCAGCAACGCACTTAAAATCATGTACTTGGAAGCAAGAAGCGTAAAGGCCGCAGCCCCAAGTTCCATACATCTTCTGCTTGCCATTATGAGGAGCCGCACCTCCGCCGCAATAGATTACCTCCACGTACAGGGTATCCACTACTCCACCGTAAAGAACTTCGGAGTAGAGGATAACAATGAGGAGACCCCTACCCAGGAGGCACCGAATCAGCAACTTGATACAGGAAACATAATGAACCGGGAGAGTTCTGAAGAGGAGGAACCGGATACCAGAAGAGCCACAGAATTGGATTCAACCCCTTCATCCGAGCCGGCTTTGCAGAGGACACCCTCCAGAACACCGGTTTTGGACTCCTTTGGTTTTGATCTTACAAAGGCCGCAGCGGCAAACGAGTTGGACCCGGTAGTGGGCAGAGATAAAGAGATTGAGAGAGTTGCACAGATTCTGGGGCGCAGAAAAAAGAACAACCCTATACTCATCGGGGAGCCGGGAGTTGGTAAGAGTGCCATTGCAGAAGGACTTGCAAACAAGATTGCTGCAAAGGAGGTACCATACTCATTATCAGATAAAAGGATTATATCACTGGATATCGGCAGCATAGTTGCCGGCACAAAATACAGAGGTCAGTTTGAGGAGAGAATGAAGTCCATTCTGAACGAACTCAAGAAAAATGATGATGTGATTCTCTTCATAGACGAGCTGCACACCCTGGTTGGTGCGGGCGGCGCTTCCGGTTCTCTTGATGCCGCCAATATGCTCAAGCCGGCGCTGGCAAGAGGTGAAATTCAGTGCATTGGAGCTACCACCCTGGATGAGTTCAGAGAGGTGATTGAGAAGGACGGTGCATTGGAAAGAAGATTCCAGAAGGTGATGGTTGAGCCAACGGATTTTGACAAGACACTGCTCATTCTTCAGAACATAAAGCCCAGGTATGAAGCACACCATAACGTCTCATACACAGACGAGGCGCTCAAGTGCTGTATATCCCTGAGCCAGAGATACATATCAGACAGATGTCTGCCGGATAAGGCGGTAGATATTATGGATGAGGCGGGAAGCCGCGCCCATATCAAACACCTTAAAGTTCCAAAGAACATCAGCGAACTGGAAAGCGCCCTCTCCGTTCTTAGGACGGAAAAGAGCAAAGCCGTTAGAGACAAGGACTTTAAGAAGGGCTCTATGCTGCGTGATGTTATCAAACTCAAAGAGGAGGAGTTGGAGGCGGCTCGCAAAAAGTGGAAAGTTAAGATTGAGGGCAACCCGGTAATCGTTGATAAAGAGGATATTGAGGCGGTTCTGAGTATGACCACCAAGATTCCTATTCAAAAGCTTGCACAGAGCGAGAGCAACCGCCTTATGAATATGAGCAAGACTCTGAAGGAGAGCGTGATTGGGCAAGATGAAGCAATTGAGAAGGTTACAAGGGCTATACTCCGCAACCGCGCCGGGTTGAAAGACCCTAATAAACCTATCGGGACATTCCTCTTCTTGGGCCCTACCGGAGTTGGTAAGACACAGCTTGCCAAAGTGCTGGCCAGCAACCTCTTTGACACGGAAGATGCACTCATCAGAATAGATATGAGCGAGTTTATGGAGAAGTTCTCCGTTAGCCGTCTGATTGGTGCGCCTCCCGGCTATGTTGGTTATAATGAGGGGGGGGAGCTCTCTGAGAAGGTCAGAAGAAAACCATACAGCGTGGTACTTTTGGACGAGGTTGAGAAGGCCCATCCGGACATCTTCAACCTGCTGCTGCAAGTGCTTGACGAGGGCCGTCTTACAGACAGCAACGGACGCAACATAGACTTCCGCAACACCATCCTCATTCTTACCTCCAACACCGGCACCAAGGAACTCAAGGACTTTGGAAGCGGAGTTGGTTATGCAACTGCCACCAAACTGGATGTTCAGAGCAAGAATAAGAGCATAATAGACAAGGCAATAAAGAAGACCTTCTCACCTGAGTTCCTCAACCGTCTGGACGAGCAGATTCTCTTCAACCCTCTCACTAAGGAGGATATTGAGAAGATCATAGATATTGAACTCAAGGGAGTTTACCGCAGAGTTGAGCAGATTGGTTTCAAACTCAAGGTCTCTTCAGCCGCCAAGAAGTTTGTTGCTCAGGCCGGATATGACCCTCAGTACGGTGCAAGACCTCTCAAGAGAGCTATCCAGAAACTGATAGAAGACCCTGTTTCAGAAGCTATTATCTCCAACAAGGTAAAACCAGGTGAGACAATTGAAGTAACCTGCACCGCCGGCAAGATTTCCATAAAGGAAAAGAAGTAGAGAGAAAAAAGGATAGAACAAGGTATAAACACAAAAAGGAAGACCATGTCTTCCTTTTTGTGACCCGCTCGGGGCTCGAACCCGAGACCCCAACATTAAAAGTGTTGTGCTCTACCAACTGAGCTAGCGGATCAAACAACCAACGGCTGTTAGGGCTGCAAAAGTATAGATTTATATTTTCTTATGCAAATTTTCTTTCCAGAGAGCATTGAGGAGTTCCTAAGGGCTAATTCCATCCCCTTTCACCGCCGTGGAAACACTATAACTTTTGACGCCCCAAACCATCCGACACTGATACTCGTTCCCCTCTCTGAATCTGCCGCAAACTCAACCCCTACCGGATTAGGCAACACCCTTTATTTGTATGAAGACCGCTGGAGAAGCAACCCACAGATAACGGGTAAAAGACTGTTGGCACATCTTGGTCATTTTCAGAGGATTCACGCCCGTCTGTGCAAGGTCATAACGCTGGAAAACTGCAAGAGGTTCTCAATAACCCCCACTCAGTTTAAGGAAAAGGTGCGCACATTCCTCAACAAATATCACCCTTACGGCTATCTTAAGTGTGATTTCCCATACGCACTAACATACAAGGAGAGTATTGTTGCAGCAGGCTCATTCTCAACCACCAGGAAGGGAGCATTTGAGTGGACCCGTCACGCCACCCTGCCGGAGGTAAGGATTCCGGGAGGTATGGGCAAAGCGCTGAAGGCCTTTGTCCAAAACCGCAAAAAGGAGGGAACACTCACCTTTGAAGTAATGAGTTACTCAGACAACGAATGGAGCAACGGAGAGGTTTATAAAACACTGGGTTTCACAGAGGAAGAGGGCCTTCCGCCTATAACCTACCACGTAGATTCAAGCAACTTCCAACGCCTCAACTACCGCCGGTGGCAACAGGCTATAGGTAAATCAGCAACAGAGGATCAGAAGGGAATTAATGGTAATGCTTTCATCACAATAAAGAACAGAGGGAGCAGGAAGTGGAAAAAATACTTTAACTTTACGGTATGAAAGAGAGACTGTTAGCACTTACCGGCTTTGATAAGTCACAAAACAATATTCGCACGGAGTTGCTGGGCGGCCTAACCACCTTTGTAACCATGTGCTATGTACTCGTAGTAAACCCTGCAATCTTAAGCGGTTGCGGAATGGACAAAGAGACTGTCTTCTTTGCTACCGCCATCACCGCTACACTGGCAACATTGATAATGGCCTTCTGGGGAAAGAAACCGTTTGCTTATGCTCCTGATATTGCTGTAATTGCACTCTTTGCATTTACTATTGTAAGTCAGATGGGACACTCCTGGCAGACCGCACTTGCAGTTATGTTGGTAGTTGGAGTTGCCTACACTTTGATTGTACTGCTCAACATCCAGAAGTATATACTTAAGGCAGTACCGGAAAACTTCAAACACGCAATTCCTGTTGGAGTGGGAATCTTTATTGCCTTTATAGGATTGGAGAACTCCGGCCTCATTGTTGGAAACAAGGATACACTGGTAACCCTCTCCCCTTTCAACAACAAAAACATAATTGCATACATTGGTATAATCCTCAGTGCCATATTGCTTTACAAAAAAGTACGCGGAGGGCTGTTCATAAGTATAATTGTCTGCACCATAATTGGTATCCCTATGGGTGTGACAACCATTCCGGAGAACTTTACACTTATCTCTCTGCCCTCTCACGTAGAGCCAACCGCCAAGTTTTTGGACTTCTCCCATCTGCTGGATACAGATCTGATTATACTGATGTTCACACTGCTTCTCATCTGCATATTCGATACAATGGGAACTCTTCTTGGGCTTGCGGAAAAGACTGGCATTAAGAATATTACAAAGGATACTAAGACCGTTAAGGTGGGCTTTTTAAGCGCCTCAATTTCTACGGCAATAGGTTCTCTTTTAGGAACCGGAGCACTGTGTGCCTTCTCAGAGAGCGCATCAGGAATTGCAGAGGGCGGAAGAACCGGACTTACCGCATTAACCACTGCCATTCTCTTCCTTTTGGCACTCTTCCTCGCTCCTCTATTTTTGATTATCCCAATGACTGCAACCACCGGAGCACTTGTAATGGTGGGAGTTATGATGATGGGACAGGCCAAAAAGATAGACTTTTCAGACTACACGGAGGCACTGCCGGCATTCATCACGGTAATTATGATACCGCTCGCATACTCTATAGGTGAGGGACTTATGATTGGTCTGCTTACCTACGTTGTAATTAAATTGATTAGCGGAAAATTTAAGGACCTCAATATTGCAATCTGCATTCTTGCGGCATTGATTGCGGCAAAGTACGTTATAGCTTACCTGTCCTAACTAGCTCTTTTTCAGATAGACCAGAATTGAACGCCAGAAGGAGCCGTAAAAGATAACAGAGGGGTCCGCCTTCAGTGTTACCCGGAGTCTCTTCAGGTACTCACCCTTTGCAAGTTTAGCAGTATGACGCAGAACTTTCAGAAGAAAGAGTCTCTTAGCACCCTTAATGTAGTGCTTGCTTTTCTGCAATTTATCTATAAAACGGAGACGTGTATTGAGTGATGATTCCTGGAAACTTATCTGCTTTTGAATATCTTCAGAACGGCTTACGCTCTCCTGCAAATCTCTATAAGCCAATGACTTTACTCTGCAACCATAAAACTTACCATACTGAGAGAGGAATAGCCAGAGAGGAAGATCCTGAGTGGAATCCTCCACAGTTGCAAACTCTTCCAGATACTTTTGCAAAAAGTCAGTTCTGTAGGTTGCCCCGCCCGCAACAATGGTGTTGTTTTTAACGAGCAGGCTTTTTGTACTGATGTTCAGATCTTTGTAGCAGCCACAGCTTTGAGGGGAAGGATTGAGTTCATTAAATTTTGCTCTGGCTAAGGCAAGGTCTTCCTTCTCGTTGATTAGGAAGAAACCGCTGGTTGCAACCTGCGCTTTTTCCTCGTTTTCCAGGAAAGAGATTTGCCTGGAAAGGAAATTCTCGTCTGCAAGAATGTCATCACAATCTATCTGAGAGATATATTTAACTCCCATATCCAGAGCATGTTTCAGGCAGTAAAGGTAGTTGCCTACAACTCCTCTGTGCTCTCCGTCTGTTATATCTTCTACATTACTGTAACGCTCTGCGTAGGTGCGACAGAGGACGGCGCTGGAATCTGTGGAGCAGTCATCTGAGAGTATTACAACAAAGGGAAAGGAACACTTTTGTGTAAGCACGCTCTGAAGGCAGGCGTCAAAATAATTCTCTTTGTTATAAACTGTTATGATTATTGCGCTTTCCATACGGATATGAGGTTCTTAATCTCATCTATCTCCTTGCGTGGGAAGAGTTTATAAACAATCAGCATTACAAGAGCGCCAAGCAGTGTGGCAACTGCAACAGCAGCAAGGTTTGTCCAGGTAATGTCATACCATCCCAGAGTTTTGCAGAGATAGACAAAAAGAGCTGCAATAATTCCCATAAAGATTGAGACCATAAATCCAATCAGGAACATAGGAACCAAATCCGTCAGTTGCTCTCTTGTGGTGTAGCCAATGCTCTTTCCTGAGAAATAGGCATTTATAATGAGCGTAAGTATTGAGGCGGCCACCATTCCCCATAGCAGAATGTTAAGGCTCTTAAAGAGAATTCCTATTACAATTGATACTGCCATCAAAACTTTCTTCAGAATATCCAGCGTTAGGTAGAGACGCATCTTAGCCTTCACCTGAAGTATGTTCTGATAGAGGTAATGGGCTGGGTAAAAAGCTCCTGCAAGAACGGCAATGGAGAGAATGTTTGCAGCCGGCGCCCACTTTTCTCCGACCAGTCCAATAATCAGAGGATAGGAAACTGCAGAGAGCCAGAAGGCAAGCAGTACGGAGACAGCCATTGTAACCTTTAGAATGGTTCTGAAGGCGTTCTTAAGACGCGTGTCATCATCCTGCACTTTGGAGAGCACAGGAAAACTCACTCTCTGAACCACTTGTGAGAGATTATTGGAGGTGACGTTGCTGAACTTCTCTGCACTGGTGTACTGGCCTAAGGTTGCAGTTCCAAAGCCCTTACCTATTACCGGGAAGTAGATATTTCTGAAAAGCGTATCCAAAAGTCCCGTTACCAAGACATTTGAACCGTAGGAGAATAGTTCTTTGAAACTCTGCTTTGAGAAGTTGAAACTCATTCTCCAACGCCCTATTATCCACAGCATTACAGTGTTTACCAACTGCTTGGAGAGTTGCTGAAAAACAAGGCTCCACACTCCGTATCCCTTAAAGGCCATCCAGATACCTACAACTCCGCTTGCTACGGATGAAGTGAGTGAGCACTTTGTAAGACTCTTAAAGTCTACGTTCTTTACAAGCAATACTCTCTGAATGATAGATACTGCATTAATTATCAGAACAAAAGAGAGTACCCTAAGCAGCACCTTAAGTTGCGGCTCATCAAAGTATGAGGCAACCAGCGGAGCTGCCAGTTGAAGTATTGCAAAGCAGACGAGACTTATAACAAGGTTGGTGACAAAAGTGGTGGAGAGATCCTTTTCAGTTGGGTTGGGTTTCTTAATTATTGCAGCGGAGAAACCGTTATCTATCAGAGAGATAGATATTGCAATAAAGATTGCCAAATCCCCTATCAATCCATACTCCTTTGGGGAGAGGAACCATCTCTGGAGCACAAAGGCAACAATAAAGGTGACCGCCAAAGATGAGAGGTTCTCAATGAACCCCCACCTTGCGCCCTTCACAGCTGTATGCTTCAGATTATCTGCCACTTTTATGCCCGTATTACTCCTTCATGGAAGCTGCAGCCTGGTTGAAGATATCCAAACCCTTGGTTGTGAGCGGATGATCTATCAAACTCAGGATAGGTTTGAGAGGGCAGGTTGCTACATCTGCACCCACCTCAATGCACTTAAGAATATGGTTGGTATGTCTTATTGACGCTGCAAGAACCTGAGTTCCAAAGCCGTAGTACTGATACATATTTACAATGTCACGTATCAGAGAGATACCGTCTTCACAGATATCGTCCAAACGGCCAACAAACGGAGAGCAATAAGTTGCACCGGCCTTAGCTGCCAGAAGTGCCTGGCCTACAGTAAATACCAGCGTGCAGTTGGTTCTGTAGCCCTTGTCTGCAAAATATTTAACCGCTCTGATACCATCCTCCGTGCAAGGGAGTTTGATGGTAATCTTGTTAGGATCTATGGCATAGAGTTCCTCACCCTCCTTAATCATTCCCTCGTAATCCGTTGCAAAAACCTCTGCGCTTACGGGTCCGTTCACTATATCACAGATTGCCTTATAGTGCTTGAAAATCTGCTCTTTACCCTTTACGCCCTCTTTAGCCATAAGAGAAGGATTGGTTGTTACACCGTCTAGAATACCCAAAGACTGGGCCCTTGAGATCTGCTCAAGATTTGCTGTGTCAATAAAGAATTTCATCGGATGGTCTCTTTTTTTATTAAATTTGTTTACTAGGAACAGCACAAAATTAGTAAAATCATACGTAAAACAGAGAACAACATATATGAAAAGTATCAAATCACTCATTATTCTTGCAGCCTTTTCTCTATCCGCTCTTGTAACCTCCTGTGGTACATTGAATACGGAAGCTCTGCTTGCAGGCGGAAGCCAGGCTCTCCAAGCGGCAACCCTCACAGATGCTCAGGTTCAGGAATATGTAAAGGAGTACATTCAGTACACGGATAAGGAGAACGTTGTCTGCGCAGATAACGACCCTTACACCAAGAGACTCAAAAAGCTCACCGCCGGCATTACCAACGTAGATGGTATTCCGCTGAACTTCAAGGTCTACAAGACCAACCAGGTGAACGCATTCGCCTGCGCAGACGGCAGCGTCAGAGTCTATTCCGGACTGATGGATCTAATGAGTGATGACGAGGTACTTGGAGTTCTGGGCCATGAGATTGGCCACGTTGGACTTAGGCACACCCGTAAGCAGTTCCAGCAGGCGCTGCTTACAACTGCACTCCGTTACGGTATCTACTCAATGGGAGGAACAGTTGGAGCACTCTCCGCCTCACAGTTGGGCGCTCTGGGACAGAACCTTGCAAGTAGCTCATACTCAAGGAGACAGGAGAGTGAGGCAGATGATTATGGCTATGATTTCCTGGTTAAGAACAGCAAGAACCCTTACCTTATGGTGATGGCTTTTGAGAAGCTGCAGTCCTTGGAAAACCAGAGCGGTACTTCCAACGCCGCCAAGAGTCTCTTCTCCTCTCATCCTGATACGGCCAAGCGCATAGCCGCAATGAAAGCCCGTGCCGAGAAGGACGGCTATAAACGGCCGTAGTACGCCCCCCGGCTTTACCCGCCAAAACGTGCAAGGTGTCCCACTTTGAGCACCACCTTGCACATTCTACCCACCAAAACGTGCAAGGTGTCCCACTTTGAGCACCACCTTGCACACTTCAAAAAAGATTTTTGTTAGAAAACTTGCAGGTTAAAAAATTTGTTATACCTTTGCACTCCGCAATTCGGCCGTAGTGGCCACGATTCGGGAGCATAGCTCAGTTGGTTTAGAGCATCTGCCTTACAAGCAGAGGGTCATAGGTTCGACTCCTATTGCTCCCACTAAAAAGAGAGACCAAACGGTCTCTCTTTTTTTGTGATATCTTCACTCCCTCCAGGGGGATGCGGCACTCCGTGCCGGCCGCTAAAGCGGCTTGTTATCGTCCTTCAGGACAGCATCTTACAGGGCCCCTGCTAGGACCACACTGCGAGGACTTCTGCCACTACGTAAGAGCTGCCACCTATAAATATAAAGTCTTCCGGGGCGGCTATCTTCTTGATGTATTCTATGGTGGCAGGAATGTTACCGGCAGCAGTAGATGTTGCGGAGACTGACTCTGGAGCAACCTCACCTGTGAAGCCGTAGAAGGTCATCTTTTCCTTTAATTCGTTGGCAGGAAGGGCTCTTGGAGAGGAGGCTGCAACATACAGGTAGTTAGCATCTTTGGGAAGGTACTCTACCTCTGCAGAGAGGTCTTTGTCTCTCATTATACCAAAGCAGATGAAGAACCTTCCGCCGTGCTCTTTTGCAGTCCTTATTACCTGAGGCATAAGGAGTTTCATGCCGTGGGAGTTATGACCTATATCGCAGATAATGAGTGGTTTTGTGGAAAGAGTTTCCCACCTGCCTCTTAATCCTGTAAGGTGAGCGGCATTTTCTATTGCACTTACCATATCTGATATATTCCTCTCCGTCAGCTCATTCTGGCTCTCCTCCACAAGTTTGCGGCAGATTACAGAGAGTGCCATTGAAACGGTCTTGAGGTTTTTCTTCTGGCACTCTCCTTTAAGATCCATTCGGGTAAGAGAGACGCTTGCTAGGATGGAGGTTGCAAGTGACTGAACTGATTTGAGTTGTTCCTCTGTCTGCATTTTTGGATTGCGGGAGAAAGAGCGGAATACTCCATCTGCAAACGGGTTGTAAGGATTGAGATTCTCTGCAAAGTAAATATCTGTATTGCATGCATTTGCTCTCTCCACAAAAACTCTCTCCACGCTAATCTCATCATCTTTTGCGGGCTCCCCCTTCTCTCCAATTACCACTGGGACAGATGGTTTTATGATGCCGGCCTTCTCTGATGCTATCTCAGGCAGGGTGTTTCCAAGATACTGGCAGTGGTCAAAGCCAATGTTTGTAATGACTGAAACAATCGGAGTTATGATATTGGTGGAGTCAAGTCTGCCTCCCAGACCGCACTCCATAACGGCTATATCTACCTTACAATCTGCAAAGTAGGTAAATGCCATAGCGGTTGTAATCTCAAAGAAGGAGGCGCCTGTATCTTCAAACAGAGGGGTGTTTCTCTTAAGGAAATCATAAACCCACTTCTTTGGAATCATCTCACCGTCAACCTTTATGCGTTCACGGAAATCCACAAGATGAGGAGAGGTGTAAAGCCCTACCTTCAAGCCATTAAGGGACATTAGGGCGGAGGCTATCATGTGGCTGGTGGAGCCTTTGCCGTTGGTGCCTGCAACGTGGACACTCTTAAAGCGTTTGGAAGGATATCCCAAGGCCTTGTCTATCTCTGTCATATTCTCCAGGCCGGGCTTAAATGCTCTATCCCCAACAACCTGAAAGGAAGGAAACTTCACAAATATCTCCTCCAAAAGTTTATTGTATTCTAAATCATTCATTGCTCTATCCGGAAATAAAAAATTTATCAACAATTGGCAGTTGATAAAAAGCGCTTTCTACCGCACTTCAAAGTTAGAAAATAATAAAGTTTATGAGTAAATTCGCACGATATATTTTAAACACGGAATATGATTTTATTCTTCAAATCTAAGGCCGGCAGCGTGATTGCAGTTAAGAGTGCAACAAAGCTGAAGGCAGATGATATAAAGGCGTTGTCCTGGCTGTTGGGCAATGCAAAACTGCTGAAGTCTGAGAGCGTTTCAGGTCATTTCACAGGACCTAGAAGGGAGATGATAACTCCTTGGAGTACAACGGCTGTGGAGATTACCCAGAACATGAACATTAAGGGTGTGGAGAGAATGGAGGAGTACTTCCCTACCGAGTATAAGAAGGAGGGAAACAAGAGCGTTGCCGTATATGACAAGATGCTCCAGAGACTCTATGAAGGACTTGATCAGCAGATATTTACAGTTAATAAGAAGCCGGATGAGATAGTCTATATTAAGGACTTTGAGAAGTACAATCTCAAAGAGGGACTGGCTCTGAGCAAGGATGAGATTAAGTATCTGGAGAACCTGAGCAAGAAGATTGGGCGTCCGCTTACGGACAGCGAGGTGTTCGGATTCTCTCAGGTTAACAGCGAGCACTGCCGTCACAAGATCTTCAACGGCACCTTCATCATTGACGGCAAGGAGAAGGAGTCCTCTCTCTTTAAGATGATTAAGAAGACCTCCAACCTTAATCCAAATCTCATAATAAGCGCATACAAAGACAACTGCGCATTCCTTCAGGGACCAAAGATTAAGATGTTCTACCCTGCCAGCGCAGATAAACCTTCTCTCTTTAAGACCAAGGAGAGAGAGACTGTAATCAGCTTAAAGGCAGAGACTCACAACTTCCCGACAACCGTTGAGCCGTTTAACGGAGCGGCTACAGGAACGGGAGGAGAGATCAGAGACCGTATGGCCGGAGGAAAAGGCTCTTTCCCTATTGCGGGAACGGCAGTCTATATGACCTCATATCCAAGTTTCAGCGCAAAGAGCAAACCTCGTAAATGGCTGTACCAGAGCCCTGAGGAGATACTTACCAAGGCCTCTAACGGAGCGAGTGACTTTGGAAACAAGTTTGGTCAGACCATAATCTGCGGCTCTCTTCTCACCTTTGAACATGCTGAGAAACAGAAGGGTGTGGAGAAGGAGAATCCTAAGTTCGGATATGATAAAGTTATAATGCTGGCCGGCGGAATTGGTTACGCCAAGAAGGTAGATGCAGCAAAGGAGACACCGGAGAATGGAGACAAGATTGTGCTGCTTGGCGGAGACAACTACCGCATTGGTATGGGCGGAGGTGCCGTAAGTTCCGTTAACACCGGACAGTACGGCAATGAGATAGAACTCAATGCTATTCAGAGAGCAAACGCTGAGATGCAGAAGAGAGACTATAACGCCATAAGAGGTCTGGCGGAGATGGACAAAAATCCAATTATCTCCGTTCACGATCACGGTGCAGGCGGTCACCTCAACTGTCTCTCTGAGCTTGTGGAAGAGACTGGCGGTAAGATAGATATAAGCAAACTGCCTATCGGGGACCCAACCCTTTCACTTAAGGAGATTATAGGAAACGAGAGCCAGGAGAGAATGGGACTGGCACTAAAAGATAAGGATGTTGCTCTTTTGAAGAGGATTGCAGAGAGGGAGAGAGCTCCTTTCTATGAGATTGGACAAGTAACTTCAGATCACCGCTTTACGCTGAAGGATGAGAAGTCCGGAAAGGCTGCAATTGACCTTCAGATGAGTGATATGTTCGGCAGCGCTCCTAAGACATTTATGGAGGACGTTACTGCTCCTTACAAGTTTAACCCTCTGAAGTTCAGCGCAGAGAAGTTCACGGAGTATCTGAAACAGGTTCTGGCTCTGGAGAGCGTGGCCTGCAAGGACTGGCTGACCAACAAGGTAGACCGCTCAGTTACAGGACTTATCGCACTCCAACAGTGCTGCGGAGAGATTCAGCTTCCGCTCAACAACCTGGCAGTAACAGCCATTGGATATGACAACAAGGAGGGTATTGCCACCTCAATAGGTCACGCTCCGGTAGCGGCTCTGATAGACTCCGCTGCAGGTAGCAGACTGGCTATAGCAGAGGCACTTACAAACATCGTATGGACTCCTGTTAAGGGTGGTCTTAAGGGCGTTTCACTGAGTGCCAACTGGATGTGGCCGTCCAGAAACAGGGGCGAGGATGCACGTCTTTACAACGCAGTAGAGGCAGCTAGTGACTTTGCCTGCGCTCTGGGAATCAACATCCCTACCGGCAAGGACTCTATGAGTATGACTCAGAGTTATCCGGATGGTACAAAGGTACTTGCTCCTGGTACCGTAATCATCTCTGCTGCAGCACCTACCAAGGATGTATCTAAGACTCTCTCCCCTACTCTGAAGGCAGACAAGGGAGGCGTAATTCTCTACATACCGTTCACAGAGTCCGCTCCTGAACTGGGCGGAAGCGCATTTGCTCAGGTGCTTGGACAGATTGGAAACAAGGCTCCTGATGTATCTGACCCTAAGTACTTTGCTAAATGCTTTGAGGCGGTTCAGAAGGTTGTGGAGGATGACCTTGCGGTTGCAGGACATGATGTTTCTGCCGGCGGTCTTATCACCTCAGTTCTGGAGATGTGCTTTGCTACAACCAAGGGAGGCATTGCACTGGACGGCATCCAACTCCCTATGACTGAGTTCCTTTTCTCAGAAAGACCGGGCGTAATACTCCAGGTTCCTTCAAAGAATCTCAAGGCAGTTAAACAGATTGCAAAAGAGATTAAGGTGATGGAGATTGGTAAGGTTGTCTCTAAGAGAAAGGTATCTATACTCGGCCGCATCAACCTCAATGTTGAGAAACTCAGAGACGTCTGGTTTTCAACCTCTTATCTGATGGAAACACGTCAGACTGAGAAGAAGTGCGCTAAGGAGAGATTCACAAACTACAAGAAACAGCCTCTGAAGTTCAAGTTCCCTAAGAACTTCAACGGAAAGTTCACTCCTGTTAAAGACGAGGAGAGAAAGAATGCACCTATTGCTGCAATCATCAGAGAGAAAGGTAGTAACGGAGACCGTGAGATGGCCTGGTGCCTCTATATGGCCGGCTTCCGTGTTAAGGATGTTCACATGACAGACCTTACCAGCGGAAGAGAGAACCTTAAGGATGTTCAGATGATTGTATTCGTTGGAGGATTCTCCAATGCAGATACACTGGGTTCAGCTAAGGGATGGGCAGGTGCCTTCCTCTATAACGAGAAGGCTAACAAGGCATTAAATGATTTCTACACACGCAAGGATACACTGAGTTTGGGTATCTGCAACGGCTGTCAGTTGATGGCTGAGCTGGGACTCATTACTCCTTCTCATAGAGACAGATCTCCTAAGATGCTCCACAACCTCTCACACAAGTTTGAGAGCGAGTTTGTAGGAGTGGAGATTCCAAAGAGCAGTTCCATCCTTCTTAAATCTCTGGAAGGAAGTAAGTTGGGAATATGGGTTGCTCACGGAGAGGGACGCTTCTCATTCCCTGCAGGCAACCTCAAAAAGAGTGGTAAGATAGAGACTGAGGGCAAGACGGATATGGAGATAGCAGTAAAGTATAACTATCGGGAGTATCCTGCAAACCCTAACGGTTCTCCGCTTGGCATTGCGGGTGTTTGCAGTGCAGACGGGCGTCACCTTGCAATGATGCCTCACCCGGAGAGGTGTATAAGACCTTGGAACTGGGCATATTACCCGGACGCTCGCAGAGCAGTGGACCAGACAACTCCTTGGATTGAGATGTTCAAGAACGCACTCAAGTGGTGCAAGAAAAAAGCAAAATAGTACGGACATATAAAACAAATATATGAGAGAACGTAAAACCGAGAGAAAAAAGACTACGACCTCCAAAGCTAAAACCACTAAGAAAAGTACAAGAGGTAGTAAAAAGCAAAACGTTAGTCTTGAGCAAGTTATAAAGACAAAGACCAAGCTTCCAAAGATCTTTGTACTGGACACCAACGTCCTTCTGCATGATTGGAAATCTATCTTCAAATTCCAGGAGAATGACCTTATCATTCCGCTTGCAGTGATTGAGGAGTTGGACAAGTTCAAAAAGGGAGACGGAACCATAAATTACAACGCCAGAGAGTTTGTAAGAAAGGCGGATGAGATTACAGAGCAGCGCCTCTATGATCCTGATAAGGGATTCTCTCTGGGACCGGGAATGGGAACCATTAAGGTCTCTCTAAACAGGCCGTTCCCAAAGGATTACGCAGATTGCTTTACCACAGATACTCCGGACCACAGAATACTTGCAACGGCCATCTGGTACCGTGCAAAATTCCCGGATAGAGTTGTCTGCCTGGTAACAAAGGATGTCAACCTCCGTCTTAAAGCAAAGGCTCTTGGTATGTTCACTCAGGACTACTTGAATGACCATATTAAGGAGGAGAAATTTGTTCAGGATTATGACAGAGTTATTCCTATAAGCAAGGCTCCGCTCAGAGCAATCAACGCCCTACTTGCCGGTGACTCAATAGATTACAAGGAACTTAAACTCACAGACAAACCTGCATTTAACCAGCTATTCCGCATCACTACGGAGCACGTGGATGTAGATACCAGCGAGGGTGAGGATGCATACCTGAACATGAACGGAGAGGACAGAGATCCTATCAGAAACTTTGTAATTCTGGCCCGCTTTGACAGCCGTACTTCTCGCATTGTAAGAGTCTTGCCTACAACGCAATACGGCATCTCCCCAAGAAACGAGGAGCAGGTATTCGCGATGGATGCCGTAATGAACAAGGATGTGGAACTTGTCTCCCTGACTGGTACGGCGGGAACAGGTAAAACTCTTATTGCAGTTGCAGGTGCTATTGCGCAGGAGCGTGATTATGAGCAGATTCTGGTGGCAAGACCGGTTATAACTCTGCAGAATGAGGAACTGGGATTCATCCCGGGCAGCGTGGAGGAGAAACTTGCTCCATTTATGCAGCCTCTCTATGACAACATTGCTGTCATTAAGAAAAACTTTGGCCTCTCCTCAAAGGAGAATGTCAGAATTGAAGAGATGCTAAGAACCAAGAAACTTGAGATTACCCCTCTGGCATACATCAGAGGACGCTCACTCTCAAAGACTTTCTTCATCATTGACGAGGCGCAGAACCTTACTCCTCACGAGGTTAAGACCATCATCACCCGTGCGGGAGAAGGAACCAAGATTGTATTTACCGGAGACGTTCAGCAAATAGACCAGCCGTATTTGGACAAGTATTCCAACGGCCTCACCCACATAGGTGACAAACTCTACGGAGAGAAACTCTTTGAGCACGTCAACCTGGTTATGGGAGAACGCAGCCGCCTCTCAGAACTCGCCGGCAAAAAGCTGTAAAAGAGCACAACACAACAAAAAAAAAGAAGGATGAGCAATTCATCCTTCTTTTTTCTTAATAAGCCAGCCGCAAACGCGGGCTAAAAGTCAACTGATTATTCAGCCTTGATAGCGGCCTGAGCGGCTGCAAGACGAGCAATTGGAACTCTGAACGGTGAGCATGAAACGTAGTTAACTCCAATTGCATGGAAGAACTCTACGGATGCAGGGTCACCGCCGTGCTCTCCGCAGACACCGCACTTTAGAGTTGGGTTGGTAGAACGTCCACCCTTAACACCCATCTCAACGAGCTTACCTACAGAGTCTTTATCTATGCTCTGGAACGGATCTGCAGCAATAATCTTCTTGTTGATGTAATCCTGCATGAATGCTCCAACGTCATCTCTTGAGAAACCGAATGTCATCTGAGTAAGGTCATTGGTTCCGAATGAGAAGAACTGAGCGGTACGAGCCATTCTGTCAGACATGATGGCTGCTCTAGGAATCTCAATCATAGTACCGAATGTGTACTTAATCTCAACACCTGTCTTCTTGTATACCTCGTCGTAAGCCTCTTCACAAATAGCCTTCTGGTTGTTAAGCTCTCTGTAGGAGATAGTTACAGGGATCATAATTTCTGGCCTAGGGTTACGACCCTCAGAAATCAACTGAGCGGTAGCAGTGAAGATTGCTCTGAACTGCATCTTTGAAATCTCAGGATAAGAGATACCGAGACGTACTCCGCGGTGTCCCATCATAGGGTTAACCTCATGGAGTGCCTCGCCTCTATTCTCAACATCCTTCATAGAGATGTTCAACTCTTTTGCAAGCTCCTGTCTCTTCTCCTGGCTCTGAGGAACGAACTCATGCAAAGGTGGGTCCAACAGTCTGAATGTTACAGGCTTACCGTCCATAACCTTCATAGTTGCCTTTACAGACTCAATAACGTATGGCTCCAACTCGTCAAGTGCCATTCTTCTCTCTGCAGTAGTGTTGGAGAGAATCATCTTTCTCAGTTTAGAAAGCGGCTCCTCAGAGTTCTTTCCGTAGAACATATGCTCAATACGGAACAGACCAATTCCCTCAGCACCAAAGTTGAGAGCTGTCTGAGCGTCATCCGGGTTATCTGCGTTGGTTCTGACACCAAGTTTTCTGTACTTGTCAACTATCTTCATGTACTCAACAAAGCTCTTGTTCTCAGAAGCGTTAACGGTTGGAACCGGCTGATCATAAACCAGTCCGCGGCTTCCGTTGAGTGAGAATACGTCACCCTCTTTGTATGCCTTGTCCCCGATAGTCATAGTCTTGGTGAGCATGTTGATATGCACTGCATCGCAACCAACAATACAGCACTTACCCCAACCTCTGGCAACAAGCGCAGCGTGTGAAGTCATACCACCTCTTGCGGTAAGCAGACCGTCTGCTGCTCTCATACCCTCAACATCCTCAGGGTTAGTCTCTTCTCTGACGAGAATCACTTTCTCCTTTCTTGCTGCTGCCTCAACTGCTGCCTCCGGGGTGAATACTATCTTCCCGACAGATCCACCAGGGCCTGCAGGAAGTCCCTGAGCTATAGGAGTAAACTTCTTCTCAGCTGTAGAATCCAATACCGGGTGAAGAATCTCATCCAACTGTTTAGGTGCAACTCTGAGCACTGCAGTCTTCTCATCTATAAGGCCTTCACCAAGCATATCCATTGCCATATTCAAAGCAGCAAGACCAGTTCTCTTACCAACACGGCACTGGAGCATCCAGAGTTTGCCGTCCTGAATTGTGAACTCAAGATCCTGCATATCACGGAAGTGCTTCTCCAGATTCTGCTGAATTGTATTAAGCTGATTATAAACCTCAGGCATAGCCTTCTCCAGAGAGAGGAGGTTCTGGTTATGCTCGTTCTTAGTTGCATCGTTAAGAGGGTTAGGAGTTCTGATACCTGCTACAACGTCCTCGCCCTGAGCGTTAATCAGCCACTCACCGTAGAATTTGTTCTCTCCGGTTGCAGGGTTACGGGAAAATGCAACACCTGTTGCTGAGTTCTCACCCATATTACCGAATACCATACTCTGTACGGAAACTGCTGTTCCCCAAGTATCCGGAATGCCCTCTATCTTTCTGTAAGCCACAGCTCTCTTACCGTTCCAGGATTTGAACACGGCTGCAATACCGCCCCAAAGCTGATCCATTGCGTTATCCGGGAATGGCTTGCCGAGCTCCTGCTTTACTCTAACTTTGAAGTCCTCGCAAAGAGCCTTGAGGTCTTCCTCTGTAAGATCTGTATCTGAAGCATAACCCTTATCCTTCTTAACCTTTGCAAGCATTCTGTCCAACTGAACGCGGATTCCGTTACCGTCCTCAGGCTCAATGCCTTCTGCCTTCTCCATTACAACGTCTGAATACATCATAATAAGACGGCGGTATGCATCATATACAAAACGAGGATTCTTTGTTGCCTCAATAAGTCCAGGGATTGTCTCGGAGCAGAGACCAATGTTCAAAACGGTCTCCATCATACCAGGCATAGAACTTCTGGCACCGCTACGGCAAGAAACTAAGAGAGGATTCTTTGGATCTCCAAACTTTCTACCCATTATCTCCTCAGTAGCCTTAAGAGCTGCATTAACCTCAGCCTCAAGACCTTCTGGAAACTTACATCCAAGATCATAATACTCGTTGCAAGTATCTGTGGTGATAGTGAATCCTGCAGGTACAGGAATTCCCAACTTACACATCTCAGCCAGGTTGGCACCCTTGCCACCCAACTCATTTCTCATAGAGCCGTCACCATCGGCATTCACACCGCCAAAGCGGTAAACTCTTTTAATTTCTGCCATTGTTATTTTAGTTAGTATTAATAATCAAACCCAAGCCAACCATCATCAGCCGGCGAATCACAAAAATATAAAAAATTCCCTGAAAATTGCAAAAATCAGAAGCCCTACCCCTCAATTTATATCTTATCGTAACCCTTAGTGAACTTAACCCAATAGTATTTAAGTGGATTAGTGTACTTCAGAAGTTTCCACGGGCGGCTGCTGTGCGGCCTGTGAATCACCTTCAGAGAGGTAAACAGGTAGTTCTTAAAACCCTTATTTAAAGACTCGTGTGATATTGTAACGTCATACCAGTTCTTAGTCTCATCAAGCTCATGGAAATCAAAGGCAGCAAGAAATGCCGGAGTAAGCAGAGAGCAGCAGAAACTGCAATGTTTCTTACTCTCAAAAACACCCTCCTTCATCTTCTTGGCATAGAGATACGGGTAGTTAACCTCACCCTGGTCATCCACGGTAACCGCCGCAGCAATACCGCAGTCTGTACGCTCAGAAGCCCCGTTAAACAACTCCTGCAGAGTGTTCCTCTCCACCACTACGTCAGACTCTACAATCTCCAGTCCGTAATCCGCAGCTAGCGCCTCCTGCTGAGAGTGTTGCAGCACCAGCAGATAGTTTGGAGAAGGATGAGATGTCATAGATGAAAGGTTAATCAACTCAAAACCCAACTCCTTGGATGCCTCTTCCAACCGAGCTGTATTTTCCGGCGTACTGAAGTCATTGTAAACCACATACTTAAACGGTACACTAATTTCAGACTCCATAACCGCCTTAATGGTCTGCAAAGTCAGTTCAATAGAATCCTTAACTGGAGTTATAATCCTTAAACCTTTCATAAAAACAAATTTACTATTTCTTCTCTACCTCCACATCATTCTTAAACTCAACGGATTTAGACGTGCCGTCCTTATAGTACCACACAGCAAAACCCTCTTTTACTCCGTTCACATAGTTAGCAAGCAACTTTCTACCGTCCTTATAGAAGTACGTTCCGGGACCGTTAGCCTTACTATCTTTCATCTCTCCCTCATATCTATCTCCGTTAGCAAACTTTATAATTCCAAAACCGTGAATATGTCCGTTTTTCCATTCACCATCGTAAGAAGAGCCATCCGGAGAAGATGCTATGCCTTTGCCGTTTGGCATATCCTCTTTCCACTCTCCCACATACTTTTTGCTATCCGGGAACCAGCAAGTACCCTGCCCATCTCTCTTATCATTCTTCCACTCTCCCTCATACTTGCCGCCGTCTCCATACTGGCACACTCCGTATCCATCTCTCAGATCTGCCTTCCACTGACCGTCATAGTGACCTCCGTCTATAAAGTGAGCAATGCCCTTCCCCTCTCTGCAACCGTTAGCCCACTCGCCCTCATATACATAACCGTTTGTCTTAGTGAGAGTTCCAACGCCGTGCTTAACATCGTTCTTATACTCTCCCACATATTTGTTTCCGTCATTGTAGAAGGTAGTTCCTACACCCTCTCTATTTCCATCTTTCCACTCACCCTCATATCTCTCTCCATCTGAGAATTTATATACTCCATATCCAGTCCTCTTATTGTTAACCCATTCACCCTCATAAATATCTCCGTTATGGAACTTGTAAACTCCCTTTCCGTTCTTAAGGTCAAACGCCCAATCTCCCTCATACATATCTCCGTTCGTATAGAAGAACTTTCCCTTTCCGCTGATAAAATGTTTACTCCACTCTCCCTCATACCTGTTACCGTCTGCATAGTAATATATTCCAAAACCGTCTCTTAGCCCATCCTTAAACTCACCCTCATATCTGTCTTTGTTTGCATAATAAAAGATACCCTTACCGCAGACCTCATCATCCTTCCACTCACCCACATACTTACCGCCGTCATCATATGTATAGGTACCCATACCGTTCTTCATATTGCTTCTCCATTCTCCGTCATACTGATTATCTCTCTTCCCCTCATAAAAAACACCGTGCCCATCCTTTAAGACTATACCGTTCACAATCTTAACCTGACCTACATAAGTTCCTGCCTCCTCGTGGATTATAGTATCCTTAGGAGTCTGAGCCATTGCCAAAGATGGCATAGCTACAGAGAACAAAACAAACGCAACAGCAAACAGAGCCAAAGAAAAACCTCTTCTGCTCAAACGGATTTTATAAGAATAATTATTCATATCAAAAATATATTCAATAAAACACCCCAAAAAGGGCTTGTAAAAATACTAAAAATTAGTCAAAAGCCTCAAAAAACGCTTAAACCCCTCAACCGTAAACAGCCCGTTCATATAGGCCAGTGCCAGCCCGTAGTTTGTAACAGGCACCCCCTTCTCCACAAACGGCCTCAGTCTCTCTCTTATAACTCTCGATGTCACAACGCATCCCCCGCATTGCACCACCAGCGCATATCTGCTACCGTTCTCCCCATCTTCTACAACTCCCTCAATGTTATCAACACCACTCACAAACTCAAACTCCAACTTTTTTCCCGTCACCTTTCTCATCAGCGCCGGTATCTTTACCCTCCCGATATCTTCACAAGTTGATCTGTGAGAGCAAGATTCCAATATCAACACTCTGTCTCCATCTGAAAGTGATGCAATCTTTTCTACTCCCGATAGATACATCTCAAACGGCCCTTTCAACCTTGCCAACAATATACTGAAACTGCCAAGCGGAACATCAGAAGGCACTACAGAAGCAACCTCCTTAAAGGCCTGGCTGTCACACACTACCAGCTTAAACCCATACTCATTCTTCCCCATTGGAAACATCCCGGAAACCTCCAACGGTTGGCACACCGTTACAACACCCCTATTATCCAACACGCTCCTAATTCCCATAACCTCAGGCAGTATCAGCCTCCCCTCCGGAGCCTCTCCATCTATAGGACATACAAACAGCACCCTATCCCCTTCATTCACAATCCCATCCAACAGTCCCTTACTTTTATGAAGTTTGTTTAGTTCTTCCGCTATTAATCCCAATAACTCATCAACATTCCCTCCAATTGTGCAGGAAAAACGCACAACAGAGCAGCCACACTCTTCCGCTAAAGCAGCCAACACGTCATCGCTCAATGACTCAATATCTTCCTGATTATGAACCAGTATAAACGGCACACGTTTCTCCTTAAGGACCTTAATCAACCTCCTGTCATCTTCCGTCAACCCGCCTCCTGTAAACACCACCAGCGCCAGGTCCGCATAACCTGCTGCAGAAAGACTCTTCTCCACGCGCAATACACCCAACTCCCCAACATCATCAATACCCGCAGTATCAATTACATTGCACGGTCCTACCCCAAAAATTTCCATCCTCTTACGCACAGGATCCGCCGTTGTTCCCGCCACATCAGAAACAATAGCCACCTTCTGTCCAACCAGCATATTAACTAATGAACTCTTCCCCACATTCCTTCTCCCCACCACCACAATATTCTTAACTTCCATAACGCAAAACCATTATCTTTTCATTTCTTTCCACAAAGATGCAGATTTTGCTCCAGATAAAAAACTTGTATCTTTTCACAGTATGTATTACATTTGCTCCCAGAAAGGCATGTTACTTGGAAGAGCGGAAAGGTCTGCCGCCGACCCGTATACGGGAGAAAGTATGAGGAGCTGGCCGTCCTCACGAGTAGCTTGCCTTTTCATTTTTTCTAAACCCTCTTGATCTATCTGCCTCCATCCAACTACTTCGATATGTTCTCTTATTTGGTATAAATCAATTACAACAACAGAATTCAACTCTCCAGTATGAATTGCAACTTTATAATCTGGATGAGTTATCGGCTGTGTAGCCCCGTGCATATTAGGTGTATACAAGGCCTGTTTTAGTATATTACGACTGCTTTCCGGAGAGAGTTCTGGATGGCTTTTCATATTCTTGATAAAGATGTTTTTCTTTATTATCAGAGGTCTATTATTTGCTCCGATTGCTTTATCAAGAATTCTGGAAATGGGAGGTAACTCCACGTTTCTCTTACCGAAACGGAATTCATCATCCACTATTTCATCTATACTTCTTATTTTTTCAATTATAAGATTACCATATTCATCTATTGGATTTCCCTGATTATCTTCAAGTACCATAATTATTTGAGTTATCTATCATCACATCACCTATCCCTGATATCCGCTCCTAAATCCTTCCATAAACGCCCCCCAGTTAGAGATCACCTCCATCACAAACCAAGTAAACGCTGCAACAACTAGTAGAATAATGAGTTTCCACTTGTTCTCCTTCACAAAAGAGAGAACCTTTTTCATCATTTCTTTCATCTTTCTTTCCTCCAATAATTTAGGTTATTAATAGTTTTAAACTTCATTCAGATTCATCCAATAATTTTTTCCTTTATCATAGGATTTCTCAACTCCTTTTAATAACTTTGCAAACAGAAGTTGTAAGGGAGTTCATGCGGGTTTGTGAAGTTGTGCCGCATTGTTCTTCACGGAGCGATTCCTTAGCAGTTTCGGCAGACTGTTTAACTGTAGTATGGCGGTTATACACTTCTTTTTTATTAGCACCGTAGGATGTTTTAAAAACTCCTGCGGTGTTAATGTTCCAGAGGGTCCCATCTCCCGAAAGTTCAATCATTAATGTATTGTTGTGCTCATCTTTGAGTTGTAGCATATATGTTTGATTGCCATCTCGTATCTTTCCCTCCTTAATGACTTCGTAATTCTTTGCCACAGCCTCAACAAACAGAATAACAGAGTCATAACCGGCGTCTCTTATCTCATCTCCGTGCCTTGCCTCAATATGCAACAAACCGTAACCTTCTTTAGTCTTCGGATTGATAATAAGACCTTCACTGAGATAGATTGGTGATTGGTGCAGCCGTAAGTCCCGTGTCCTGAGTGATTTCTCCAAAAGCAATGCTCCCGTCGGACGCAAGCACAAATTGCCGTCCGTTCTCATCTACTTCATCAGACAACTTGTAGGAGCATCCAAAATTACCTTCCGTATCCATTATTAAACCCTTCCATAAACGCCCCCCAGTTAGAGATAACCTCCATCACAAACCAAGTAAACACTGCAACAATCAGTAGAATAATGAGTTTCCACTTGTTCTCCTTCACAAAAGAGAGAACCTTTTTCATCATTTCTTTCATCTTTCTTCCTCCCGATAGTAAAATTTAAATCGGCCAAATATAACGCACAACTCCCTGCCCACCAAGCATTTGCGTACATTTGACTCTATTGTATGAAAGATTTGTACAATCCTCAAATTGTACCGTATGATTTACCGGAATGCCAGTGCAGATTGTTCAATTTGATGCATAAAAAGAGCTCGGCACTTTATGGTACCGAGCACTCTTCTTTCTGTTGGATTTTTAGTTTACTCTTTGTCTCCCCGATAGATAAAAAAAGCAGCAACCCTCAAATGAGAGTTGCTGCAAAATAGTATAAAATGAAACCTCTATTCAATGTGAATAGAACCCATTGCAGTATTAGTACTTGTTGCTTTCGTGGTTAAGATCAGTTTTATGTAACGATAGTAGGAATTTATCGAGCTTGTTGAGGTATATGTATTTGTTCCTGAGGCAATTGTAAATGCCTGGATATCGCTATATGAAGAACCGTCTACAGAGCCTTGAAGTGTAACTACATTACCATTTGCTGTGCCGTTACATTTTCCCTGGAATGAAACAGTGGTAGCAGATGAGGCTATCCTCACAACAATATAGTGAGAATTAGCTGTTTGGAACTTAACCTTAGGAGAAGATGCATAATCACTTCCTGCTGAAATTGTCATATTAGAAGTACCGTCACTCTTTCCACCATCCCAATTAAATGGGAGAGCTTCACCTGAAGTGGCTGAAGCCTGTTTAACAGTTACTGTTGTATTTACAGAAGGATTATCTGATTCTTTAATGATAAGTGTACCCAGAGAAGACTCAGAAGCACCTCCATCTCCTGTCGCTGTAAGAGTAAATACATTTCCGTTACGCGTTACTGTGAAACCACTGCCAGTTGTCGAGTAAGTTACTTCATAGTCAGCTGTTGCCGTAACATTAACAAAATTATCGACGGACCCTCCTATAACAGCTGGATTAGGAGTAGCAGAGACGCTGTGCGTTGACTCTTTTACAAGGAAATTCTTAATCTGCCATCTTCCTGGATTCGAACTAGTTGCAAGATATTTAAATCTGAATTGAACAACATTGCCACAATAAGGATCAAGCGGCACAGCTGTATGAACAGCAGTATTGCTCATTGAAGCTGGATATGTAGGAATAACCAAATTTGTCCATGCTCCATCGCCAACTTTAATTTGAAGAGTAGCTTGAGTCTGAGCGGTAGCAACATCAGCAAAGAAATTTGTGGTATGATCAAATGATAGAGTTGCGTATGTAACTCCGTTAAGATCAATAGATGGTGAAACAAGATATGATTCTACATCAGACGTAGTACCATATGCACTTGCCTGTACTCCGTATGAGGTGTTAGTCCATATGTCAGTAAGACTTCCGGTACTAATATTTGTCACGGTGAAATCAGTATGACTATCTATCAGTGTATTATTGTACGGAAGTGCCTTTGGAGTTACTGGTGGAACATAAGTACCTTCTTCAATTAAAACGTTATTAACATAGGCTCGTTTTGCAGAAGTTGCAATTGTTACCTTAGATTTTGCGGTTGCGGCTGGAATATTAAAGATATACGCCTTATAGGAAGCTCCAAGAGATGAACCATCATTGGTTGCCTCAATAGGTTCCCCGCCATCTACAGATACCCATATCTTAGCATTGTCACTTCCATATTGTTTTGCATTTACAGTAATATGGGATGCGGCACTCAAATTAATTCCTAGAGTAGTCAAGTAACCTGGGTTACTACTGGTGCCAATGCGAATTTCTCCAGATGTAGTGGTTGTATATATTCGTTCACATGTGCTATATTTAGAACTAGGAAGCGCAGGTGTAGAAGACCCGTTGATTAATGTACCATTTTCAGCAGTTCCATCCTGCCAAGAATAATCATCAGCGAAAGGAAGATTAAGGGCTGCATCATCCTCAACATTTGCATCATTAATATTTACCTTCATAGTAGTTATTTTTCCTGGTGCTAGTTTAATACCGCCCGCAGGAATTGTCACTGTTTTTGAAATAGCATAAGATTCTGTATTAGCAACAAATGTTAAACTGGAACTTTCTGCAAGTGTTTGAGGATAAACAATGATGTATGCACCATTAGTTCCATCTATAGCAAACCAAGTACTAGGGATAAAGTTTGCATTAACGGTCTTTGATTGGTTACCATATAAGGCACCAACCGTCTGATTTGTTACATCCAAATAGACACGCCCTACAAGATTCTCTGTCGCAGTAATAGAAACTAAATTAGGATGTTGTCCAGTAATTTTTGATGTTCCAGTAGCATCCACAAAAACGACTTTTAGAATAGCACCAGCTCTAGCAAACTCAAGATTATTAACGGTAGTACTAGCCGGGGAAACATTGAATTTCTTTGAAAACATGATATCTGCTGCTCCATCAAAAGAACTTGCAGTAGGATTTTGATTTACTGGTATTTCTACTTTAGCTCCAGAAGCACTAACACCGAGAGTATTATAGGGATAATACGCATATAAATCATCTGATACAGATGTTGTTCCAGTGAAAGAAGCAGTAGTTGCCGGACTAGAAATACCCGTTGTAAACTTATAATTAGTGGAAGTGCCATTTGTTACACCAATAGCATCACCTACTGACCAATACGGAGTGGTACCTGACATTTCTGTCTTAGTATCAGACTTTGGAGTAGGATTACCAGCAATTATTGTAACATCTACCAAGTCTTTATCTTTTGGTTCAATTGTTAACGAACCATTCGTATCCTTGCTACATGAGGATATGATAGAAGCAGCAAATAGTACTGCAAAAAGGGATTTAAAAAACTTCTTCATATCGTAAAGGATTAAATAAAGTTAAACTCACCACCATCACCTAAACCACCGCCAGGTTCGCCAGGATTTCCAAAAAGAAGGTCACTTGTACAGATGACGCCTTCAGGGCGAATGAGGAAGACGTCCACCTCAGGAGAGGTGTAAAATTGTTTTTTGATCATAAGCATATTGTTTTTTGGTTTATAAATATCGTGAGTTTATTTATCGTGTTTTATGCTTGGTTCAATTTGGGAGTATAAAGATAGGGAGAATGGCAATAGGAAGCAAGGTAAATTTTATCGCAGTTTTCCACATTTTTTTCAACAACAATCTGTTATTTAGGGATCTTTATAGGGTTGTGACGGAAAATTGGAGGGTTTGGAAGAATGATTGGTCTTTTTAGGAACTATCTGCAATATATAAGTGTATATGTTTGTTTGAGAGGGTGATAATGGTTACATTTGCCCGAAATATTGGTTCCTGCGGAGAGACCAGTTATATGAGGAAATAATCAAATATAAATTATACGCATAATATGAAGAAAATCATTGCATTAGCAAGTTCAACTTTGGTATTGTTTGCATTAGCAACAAATTGCGGAAAGAGCACAGGTCCTGCTGCTATCGTTGAACCGGACAATGGTGATGTTACAACCGTAACTACTTATTCAGGAACTGCTGAAATCTCAGTTCCTTGCGGTACTAAGGTTGTTTATGTTCATTACAAAGCGAAGAGTGGCGATAAGGTTATAGAAGTTCCTGTAACCCCATCAATTACAAAGCCTTCCAATGGTCGTGCTTTGGAGCCTTTCGGGATTGTAAAGTTAACATTTGAGGCACCAACCCCTACTGCAGTTAGCGTTTCCTTTAAGAGTCATCAGAAGGGTGATGATTACTACTGCCTGGAGAATTTTGCGGTAACTACTCCTAATACAAAGAATCCTGCTTCAAATACTTGGACATCAGTACCTAATGCAAAAGTTAATTTGCCTGAGCCTGCATCTTACGTTACAGCAGATGGTGGCAGAACAAACTATCACTCAAGCGGTTGTGTAATGTTTGAGGATAGCTGGCCTACTAACAACCGTACTGCAGCAGGTGCTTATGACACTGATTTCAATGACTGTGTTGTAGATTACGACCTTGAGGCTAGCGTAGTAGATGATGATAAACTTGCAGCTGAGGGCTGGAGAGAGCAAGTTAAGGTTGTTCTTCATGTTAGAGTAGTTGGTGGTTCAGATCCTTGCCGTGTAGGTTTGATTCTTGAGGACTTCAATATGAACAACGTTGAGTCTATTGAGGTATATAAGACTTTGGATAGTTACAACAACCCTCACGGAGAACTTCCTGAGTTTACAAAGGTTACACTCCAGGAGAACTCACTCCACTATGATCCGCTTCCAGACACTGAGTTCAAGTCAACCAACCCTACTCGTCCTGCAGTTGAGATTGGTAGAATGAACATTTTGAATGACAAGACTCGCGGTGCAGGTACAGAAACTTACACTTACACCAACGGAGCGTTTAGCAATACTACAGTATTCAATCCTAATGTAAATAAATACTGGCCGACTCCTCATACAGAACAGTATGACCCAGAGCTTGAAAACCTTTACAAGACTAACACAAAGTGGACATTGAGTTATGTTCAGAATCAGGGATTTTACAATGCTCTTCCTGGTTATGTTAACGTAGCCGGCGGTCTTTACACTTACACAGTTATCTATCACATGAAGGCTCGTGCTGAGATGACAGCTGCTGAGAGTGCTGCTGTTAAGGCTAATATGATTCAAACTGTTAACAACACTACTAAACAGAACTTCTATATCATTAACAAGAACTACTATCCTGTTCACCTTAGCGGATATTATCCTGGAGACTTTACTCCTAAGACTTCAGTAGTTTACGCAACCAAGTACGAACAGGTTAAGGCTGCTAATGCAGATAAGTTGGATCCATCTGTTCCTTACCTTTCTAAGGACGGTCTTGTATGGGGAGTTAAGTGCCCTGTTAACACAAAGCACGTATGGAACAAGCTTAACTTCAGTGAGGCTTATCCTGACTTCTTCAAGTGGCTGGATGCAAACGGAGAGCAGTATCAAGACTGGTACATGAATCCTGTTGGAAAATATGTATCTTGCTGGTGGTAACAGTTTGATTTGAAGTTGAAAAAAGAGCATCCAAATGGATGCTCTTTTTTTGTTTCTTTTTGTTTTGCTTGTAGCCCCGGGCGGAATCGAACCGCCATCTAAGGTTTAGGAAACCTCCATTCTATCCGTTGAACTACAGGGCCATGCCTTTATGGCTTTTGGTTTATGGTTGGCTTAGTAAGCCCACCTGTAGAAGATTGCACCCCAGGTAAAACCGGCACCGAATGCGGAGAAGATGAGGTTGTCACCCTTCTTGAACTTGTTCTTGAAATACCAGATAGCCAACGGAATGGATGTTCCGGCGGTGTTACCGAATTTATCAATGTTAATCAGAACCTTGTCCTTCTCCAGACCCATTCTTCTGGCTGTGGCGTCAATGATTCTGAGGTTTGCCTGGTGAGGCACGAGGTATGCAATATCCTCAGCCTTAAGGTTGTGGCGCTTCATCATCTCCTCAGAGACATCCGCCATACCAACAACTGCGTGTTTGAAGACCTGCTGGCCCTCCTGGTGGATGAAGTGGAGACGCTTTGCAACTGTGTCTTCTCTAGCAGGATACAGAGATCCGCCGGCACTCTGATAGAGGTATCTTCTACCTATACCGTCTACGTGGAGGATGGAGTCTTGGAAACCAAGAGAATCATCCTCAGAAGGCTCAATCATAAGAGCAACTGCCGCATCTCCAAAGAGTGGACAGGTTGAACGGTCCTGATAATCAACAATACCGCTCATTCTCTCACCGCAGACAAGAACAATCTTCTTGTATTCTCCTGTCTCTATGAATCTTCTGATGGTCTCAAATGTGAAAAGGAAACCGCTGCATCCGGCGTTGGTGTCATAACCCCAGGCGTTTTTAATACCAACCTTATCTGAGATGATATTAGCTGTTGCAGGAAACTGCATATCGGGCGTAACACAGTGACAGAGAAGCATCTGAACCTCAGATGGATCTGTATGTGTAGCCTTCAGCAGTCTCTCTACAGCTATTGCTCCCATGTAGGAGGTTCCCAGACCGTCTTCCTTGAGGATGTGTCTCTCTTTGATACCGACTCTGGACATAATCCATTCGTCAGAGGTATCAACCATTGTTGAGAGCTCATCGTTGGTAAGGACGTAATCCGGGATGTAGGCCTCAATGCCGGTAATTACGGCTCTTGGTTTGCTATGCATTTTCCTTTGCTATGATCAAACGTCCACGGTAGTAGCCACACTCAGGGCAAACGTGATGATACATAACAGTAGCACCGCAATTAGAACATGTAGACAGGGTTGGAAGTGCAGCCTTGTCATGAGTTCTTCTCTTGTCTCTCCTTTGCTTGGAGATCTTGTGTTTAGGATGTGCCATATTTAATAATTTAAATTTGTTTGTTCTATTTATTCCTCTTTTTGCTCTGATTTATAAGGTCTTTCAGAGCGCTGAAAGGAGAATATACGTCACTGTCTTCTTTTCCTTTACCCTCCTCAGCCTTAAGGCTTTGGAGCTTTTTAACCATCTCAGGGTTGCATTTGCCCTCCGGATGGACTCTCTTAAGCGGCATATTTACGCAGATGGAGTCATAAATGAACTGCTTAAGGTCTACTTCCGCCTCGGATGGATCCACAATAATAAACTCGTCGCTTGTCTCCGTCTCCTCACCCAACTTTGCGGTTCTTATGGCCAGATTGGCGGAAAATTCCACCGGCAGTTTGATTTCCTCCAGACATCTGTCACACTCTGTTGTAACGGTGCCATTTCCGCTGCAAACAGCATTCATCCAGCCACTTCCCTTCTCCAGAGTCACCTTCACCAGAACATCGCAGTCCGATACCTGAGTGTTGCCGAACTCTCTGAACAGCTCCCCGCCCACCTTGAAGTCATAATCATACTTACCGCCGGCAAGTCCGCTTATGTGAATCTTGTAATCCATAGGGGGCGCAAATATAGTCACTTTTTATTAAAAAGCAATATTTTAGGACTGCATCTTATGTCTCTTCCTCTCGTTTTCATCCAGATAGATCTTGCGGATGCGCAGGTGCTGCGGTGTAACCTCCACAAGTTCATCATCTTGAATGTATTCCAGCATCTCCTCCAGCGTGAACTGCATAGGCGGAGGAAGTACAGCCTTCTCGTCTGAACCGGAGGCTCTGACGTTGGTAAGTTTCTTCTTTATGCAAACGTTCACGTTCAGATCCATAGCTCTGGTGTACTCGCCCACAACCTGCCCGGCGTAAACCTCCTCACCCGGGTTGATAATCCAGCGGCCGCGGTCCAGGAGTTTCCACATAGAGTAAGCAATGGCAGTACCGGTCTCCAGCGCCACCAGAGAACCGTTGGTTCTCTTTTCAATCTCCCCTTTGTAAGGCTCATAGCCCTTAAAACGGTGAGCCATAATGGCCTCTCCGCTTGTTGCGGTAATGAGGTTGCTTCTAAGACCAATGATACCTCTGGAAGGGATGTCAAAGTCCAGATGGACACGATCTCCGCGGTGATCCATATGGAGAAGAGCTCCTTTCCTTCTGGTAGTCATCTCAATAGCCCTACCAACAAACTCCTCCGGCACATCTATGATGAGGTGCTCAATAGGCTCACACCTTACACCGTTTATGTTCTTATCTATAACCTTAGGCTGGCCAATCTGGAGCTCAAATCCCTCCCTTCTCATTGTCTCTATGAGAATAGAGAGGTGCAGCACGCCTCTGCCGTATACTATAAAGGAGTCAGAAGTCTTGCCAGGTTTAACCCTCAGAGCCAGGTTCTTCTCCAATTCTTTCTCCAAACGCTCTTTTAAGTGTCTGGAAGTAACGTATTTACCATCCTTACCAAAGAACGGAGAATCGTTAATGCAGAAGAGCATACTCATTGTAGGCTCATCTATGGTAATAGGAGGCAGCGGCTCCGGATTCTCATAATCTGCAATGGTATCTCCAATCTCAAACCCCTCAATGCCCACAACTGCGCATATATCACCACTTTCCACGCTCTCAGCCTTGCTCTTCTCAATGCCGGTGAATACCATAAGATCCTTAATGCGCTGTTTTACAAGTGTTCCATCTCTGTGGCACAGGGTAATGTCTTGCCCCGGCTTCAGTATACCCCTCTTTACTCTTCCCACTGCAATTCTGCCAACGTAAGGAGAGTATTCCAAAGAGGAGATAAGCATCTGAGGCGTTCCCTCAAGATCCTGCTCAGGGCCCGGAATCTCACTGATAATCAAATCCATCAGCGGAGTGAGGTCTGTGGTAGGCTTTTTCCAGTCCAGGCTCATCCATCCCTGCTTTGCACAGCCGTAAACGGTCTTGAAGTCCAGCTGCTCGTCTGTAGCGTTGAGATTGAACATCAGTTCAAATACCTGATCATTAACCTCTTCCGGACGGCAGTTCTGCTTGTCCACCTTGTTTATGACAACCAGCGGCTTCTTTCCCAGTTCCAGAGCCTTCTGGAGCACAAAACGGGTCTGAGGCATACATCCCTCAAAAGCGTCCACCAAAAGAAGCACTCCGTCTGCCATATTGAGGACTCTCTCCACCTCACCGCCAAAATCTGCGTGGCCCGGAGTATCTATAATGTTGATTTTGTAACCTTTGTAAGGTACGCTCACGTTCTTTGAGAGGATGGTTATACCGCGCTCTCTCTCAAGGTCATTGTTATCCAGGATGAGCTGGCCGTTGGTCTCCGTTTGGCGGGTAACCTTAGCCTGCATAATCATCTTGTCCACCAGCGTTGTCTTGCCGTGGTCTACGTGAGCCACAATTGCTATATTTCTAATCTTCTGCATAACTGGCCGCAAAAGTAAAAAAAATTATATTTGCAGTCTAATATCACAGATGATTTATGGAGAGAATTATTATCCTCGATTTCGGTTCTCAGGTAACTCAGGTTATCGGCCGCAGAGTCAGAGAACTCAACGTCTATTGTGAAATCTTCCCGTTTAACAAATTCCCGTTTGAGAATGCTGAGACTAAGAGCATTCCAAAGGACGTTAAGGGAGTAATTTTCTCCGGAAGCCCCTACTCCGTAAGAGATGCCGGGAGCCCCTTTGCAGATGTAAATGATTTTGTTGGCAAACTCCCAATCCTGGGAATCTGCTACGGCGCACAGCTCATTGCACAGAACGGCGGAGGTCTTGTAGAGGCTTCACAGACAAGAGAGTACGGAAGAGCGGAACTCACCGTAGCCAACCCTTCAGAGGCTATCTTCAAAGATGTTCCTCAGAAGTCACAGGTCTGGATGAGCCACGGAGACTCCATAACCCGCCTGCCTGAGGGAGCGGAGTTAATTGCCTCCACACCAACCGTTAAGAATGCAGCCTACAAGATTCCGAGCCGCGGAATCTACGCCTTCCAGTTCCATCCGGAGGTCTTCCACACCCAGTTCGGCGGCATAATGCTCCGTAACTTTGTGATGGGCGTCTGCGGCTGCAAGGGAGACTGGACAACGGAGTCCTTCATTGAGACCACCGTTAAACAGTTAAAAGAGAAGTTGGGAGAGGATGAGGTAATCCTCGGCCTGAGCGGCGGAGTTGACTCCTCAGTTGCCGCCGTACTTTTGAACAAGGCTATAGGTCAAAGACTTCACTGCATATTTGTAGATAACGGCCTATTGCGCAAGAACGAGTTTGAGGATGTGATGGCCCAGTATAAAGGCATGGGACTCAACGTTATAGGAGTAAGAGCCGCAGACCGCTTCCTTGAGGCCCTCAAGGGGATCAGCGAGCCTGAGAAAAAACGCAAAGCTATAGGTAAAACGTTCATAGAGGTCTTTGATGCTGAAGCCCAGAAGATTACCAACGCCAAATGGCTGGCTCAGGGAACCATCTACCCGGATGTCATTGAATCCAGCAGCGTTAAGGGACCTTCCGCCACCATCAAATCTCACCACAATGTTGGCGGTCTGCCTGAGAAGATGAACCTCAAGATTGTAGAGCCGCTGCGTTCACTCTTCAAAGATGAAGTAAGAAGAACCGGCAGAGCGTTGGGCATTAAGAGAGAACTCATCTCACGCCATCCGTTCCCGGGTCCAGGTCTGGGAATCAGAGTATTGGGAGAAGTAACAGCAGAGAAGCTCCAAATCCTCAAAGAGGCGGATGCAATCTTTATCAACAACCTCAGAACCTACATGACGGAACTTCCTCCCGCTTCAAACGGCTATGCAGCAGAGGAGTACACTGGCAGCAAGAACCTCATACCTCTCTATGACGCTATCTGGCAGGCTGGTACAATCCTCCTTCCTGTCCGCAGTGTAGGCGTTATGGGAGACGAGAGAACCTATGAGTACACCATAGCACTCCGCGCCGTTGTCTCAAATGACGGTATGACAGCAGATTGGGTTCACCTACCATATGACTTCCTTGCAAAAGTTTCCAATGAAATCATAAACAAAGTGAAGGGAGTCAACAGAGTCTGCTATGACATCTCCTCCAAACCACCTGCAACAATTGAATGGGAATAGTGGAATGGGAATAGTGGAATGGGAATGAAAAACAAGAAGAGGCTTTATAAAATCCTGGGCATTGCAGCTGCGTGCATTGCCCTGATTATCTTTTTCCTTTGGAGATATGCAGACAGTATGGTAACAAAATTTGCAGATACCAAACTGCAAGAGCTCTCCGCCAACTCAGACTCTTTTAAATTCAGCTATTCCAAACTGGATATCAGTTTTGTGAAAGGAACCATAAAGCTCTCTGATGTAACTTTTTCCAAAGACAGCATCAGCGCATCTGCCAAAAGAGTGATGTGTGGAGGTTTACATCCTCTGAAGGCTTGGAGAAGCCGCAAACTTCTTCTGGATTATGTAAGGGCAGACGGGGTAAAGTTAAGAGCCTGCCTGATTGAAAAAGCCAAATCAGACTCACTTTCAGTTGATTCTGTATCTTCTTCAAGGGGCGGATTACAAAAGTATCTGGATACCATCGGGATAAGCAAAGCCATTATAAACGGAGAGGAGATCTCTGTTAAAAGGCTGAAAGACAGCTTGAAAATAGAGTTGGGTAAAATCAATGCAAAAGCGTTTGGTTTGGGATATAGCGTTGCCTCTTCCAAAATTTCATTCTGTGATTCCCTCTATGATTTGACACTGAAAGGAGTTGCCTTCACAAACTCCAATGGCCTATATGCCATCAATTTGGATACACTCTCTACCAGAAATTCCGGGAGCGTCTCTATTAAGAATTTCCACGGCAGAAACACAGTTGCCAAGAAAGAACTATCCTCCAGGAAAGGAAATGTTCCGGTTACTTGGACAAATCTAAAAATCAAAGAATTACATACATCAAACGTAAATCTGATAAGAGTAATCCAAGAGAAGAAGATTGAGATAGACAGTGTGTTTATAACAGGAGATCAGGTAAATACATTCAGAGATTCCCGTCATTATCCAAAAGTTCCCTTCAAGATGCCTCAAGAGTCTCTGGCCTCTATTTCAATACCTATCCATGTTGGAGGCGTCAAACTCACTATGCCTTATTTCAAAATGGAGGTTATGCCAATGAGCGGAAGCGGAGGAGTTGGAGCCTTTAATTTCCACGATGTGGATGCAACTATCAGTAACATAACAAATAAGGTAGACAGCACAATTAAAGTGCATATGCGTCCTCGTCTTGGAAAGGGTAAAGGAGATTTGCACCTGAACCTTACATTGGACAAGAACAGCACATTTACGGCAAAAGCTGTGATTAATAATATAAACGGCTCTGATCTAGAGACTTTCCTCCATCCGGTTTTTGGAGTGAAAATGGCTGTGAATATCTCAAAACTGAATACTTCATTAAAGGGAAACAAAAACTCCATTGGAGGCAGTTTCTGTATGCAGTATACCGGATTGCAGGTTAAAATAGACAAGGATAAGGCTCCTAAAAAACTTGAGGGAAAGGCAGGTCTTATAAATACCTTCTCCGGTGCCGCAATATTTAAGGAGAATCCTCGTGAAAATCAGTCAGAACCATATACCTGCACCATTTCCGTCAAGAGAAATCCAATGAAGAATTACGGTTCATATATGGTATCCGCTATGCTGGACGGAGTAGAGAAAACAGTTCTCAGAAAGCTGGCTCTCAAAGAGGTTAGCAAGATGTCAGCCAAGGGCAAGAAAAATTAACGCTCTGGATGGTGGTCAAGGATGTTTTTCATCCATTGGCGGGTGCTGACGTGAGTGTAAATCTCTGTGGTTAAGATACTTTCATGGCCAAGCATATCCTGGACGGCTCTGAGGTCAGCTCCTTTTTCTACAAGATGGGTTGCAAATGAATGGCGGAAGGTGTGAGGGTGAACCTCTTTATCTATCTGGGCCTCTTTGACTTGCTTTTTAATTATCATAAAGATCATCTCACGTGTAAGGCGTCCGCCCCTGCGGTTTAAAAAGAGAGTATTCTCCGCCTCCGAGAGTTTTTCACTCTTTTTATGCTTACCTAAAGTGGCTCCCGTTCCCCTATCCTTTGCCTGAGAGAGGAATTTCTCCCTTACTGGCAACCAGTTATTTACAGCCGCAATGGCAAACTCTCCAACAGGAATGAGTCTCTGTTTGTTGCCTTTTCCCACAACCCTTACAAACTGCTCTTTGAAGAAGAGGTCTGAGATTTTAAGTGAGATAAGTTCACTTACTCTGAGTCCACAGGAGTAGAGCAGTTCTATTATGGCTCTGTTTCTAACTCCCTCATCTGTAGAGAGATTTACAGAGTCTATGATTTTGGTTACCTCCTCCACGGAGAGAACATCCGGCAATGTGCGTGTAAGTTTTGGAGTGTCTATACGCTCCATTGGGTTCTCCTGCTTCCCGTTCTCTATGTGGTTGAACTTGTAGAAGGCTTTCAGAGAACTGATTATACGGCTCTGTGTTCTTTTGCTTGTTGTAGAGAATCTTGCAGAAAGGTAGTCATCTACATCCTGGGGAGTTGCCTCAGAGAAAGAGTTCTTTCCCGTTTGGCTCAGATAGAGTGCAAACTGATTAAGATCCTGAGTGTAAGCCAATACGGTATTCTTGGAGAGAGAACGCTCCAATTTAAGATAGAGTGCAAAGGCATTTATTTCACTCTCAAATTTTGACATCACTTTGCCAGTTTACTGTTTTCTAAGAGTTTAGGGCAGAGATGGTTTACTCCGCAGGTATTGCACTTTGGCTTTTGGGCGGTGCAGACATATCTTCCGTGAAGTATCAGCCAGTGGTGGGCTTTGCCTCTTTCCTTCTCATCTATAAGCTTTTCCAGGTCCTTTTCAACATCATACGGGGTATCTCCCTTTGAGAGTCCCAGGCGGTGGGCAACTCTGAAAACGTGAGTGTCTACCGCAATGACCGGTTTGTCAAAGCAGATGGAAGCCACCACGTTAGCAGTCTTACGGCCAACGCCTGGAAGGCGCATCAAATCATCTACTTCAGTTGGAACTATGCCGTTGAACTCCTTTACCAACATCTGAGACATCTGAACGAGATGTGCGCTCTTACTGTTAGGATAGGAGACGGATTTAACGAATTGATAAACCTCTTCTGAAGTTGCCTTGGCCATCTTTTGAGGCGTAGGGTATTTCTTTAGCAGAGCGGGAGTTACAAGGTTTACACGTTTATCTGTGCACTGCGCTGAAAGGATGACGGCAACAATCAGTGTAAACGGGTCTTTGTACTGCAGTTCACTCTTTGCACCCGCGGCGTTCTCTCTGAACCAATCTATTATTGCAGAGGCTGTTGATTTGGTTTTGGCTTTTTGGGCGCTCATTACAGTGGGGTTAAGCTGGCATGTCACCATCCGGGTTCTCGGTGAAGTTGGAGGTGAGTTCATCTGTCACCTCTTTGCAATTACCTCCGCTGCAGAGCAGTACGCGGCCCGGGAACTTATCCAGTATGGTGCGGTTGTGAGTAACGATTATGATGGCGGGCTTGTAATCGTGATGAATCTTCATAAGGAGGTTCATAATGCCCTCTGCCGTCTCTGCATCCAGGTTGCCGGTTGGCTCGTCTGCAAGAATTACGGACGGGGAGTTGAGAAGGGCGCGGGCAATGGCAACTCTCTGCTGCTCTCCTCCGCTGAGCTGGTGAGGCATCTTATGGGCTTTGGTACTAAGGCCCACCATATCAAGGACTTGGTTGCATCTGAACTCCATCTTGGTTTCATCCTTCCAGCCGGTTGAACGGAGCACAAAGAGAAGGTTCTCCATAACGGTTCTCTCTGTAAGGAGTTGGAAATCCTGGAATACCACGCCCAGGTTGCGCCTAAGGTATGGAATCTGTTTTTTGCGGATCTTGATGAGGTCATAGTCCCCTACCCTTACAACCTTACCCTCCGCAGGGAGTTCTGCGGTGAGGGTTTTAATGATAGAACTCTTGCCGCTTCCCACTCTTCCCACAATGTAGAGAAGTTCTCCGCTTTTGACGGTAAAGGATACGTCTGAGAGGATTAGGTTACCCTCATTTTTGATATCGGCTCCCTGAAGTTCTACCAAAGGTAGAGCGGATGCCGTAATAAATCCGTTTTCTCTATTTTGTGGCATAATTTTCTCAGCAAAAAATTGAATTTTTACAAAGTTAAACTTTTTTGGACAGATATGCGTACAACCAGATATGTTAAGGGGATTTTAAGCCTTTTTGCCGCTCTTTTGCTGTGCGGCTCAACACTCTTAGCTCAAGGGTATGGGGAGAGCCTCAATGAGGCCATGCAGCTCTACCGCAACAAGATGTACCAGAACGCACTGGCATCTTTCAATAAAACTATCGGGATAATGGAGAAGGAGGGGGCCGTCTCTCAGCTGGATAAAGCGCTGGGGTACAAGCTGCTCTGTCAGATTTATTTAAAACATCAGAATCTGGAGAGACAGATTGAGGAGTATCTTCAGAAGTACCCTTCCTCTACGGTTGCCTCCAGCGTTCGGCTTAAAGGAGCCTCATATATCTCAGACAAAGGAGATTACAACGGTGCTCTGAAACTGCTTGAGGGGATGGAATCTTCAGACATTGAAAAGCAGGAGAGGGACGAGTTCTACTACCGTAAGGGTGTCTGTCTTATGAAAGTGCCTGAGTATGACATGGCTATGGAGAATCTCTCCAAGGTTGGCAGGGGCAGCGAGTATTACTATGAGAGCCGCTATTTTATGGGTTACAATGAGTACACGGTAAAGGAGTTTGAGGAGGCTATTCCTTACTTTACGGAGAGTTCCAGAAGCGGTAAGTTTGCTCTGAGCAGCCAGTCTTATATTCTTCAGTGCCGCTTTATGCTCAAGGATTACAAGTACGTAACAGAGTATGGGCCTGCGCTTTACAACAAACTGGACGGAGAGGAGAAGATACGTATTGCAAGAATAATCTCCGAGTCTTACTATGCTCTTGGAGAGAGCGCTCTGGCTGAGAAATACTTTAAAAATTACTCTAACGCACTCAAGGGAGAGAGCCGCACGGATACCTTCTACTCTGCTCTAATATCCTACTCCTTAAAGAATTACAATGATGCATTGGAGAAGTTTGAGAGGATGCTTAAGGGTGGAGTCAAAGACTCTCTGGCTCAGAACGCCTACTACCGTCTGGCTAAGTGTTATCTGGAGAGGAAGGACAAAGTCTCAGCATACGAGGCGTTTGAGAAGGCCTCTGCAATGAACTGGAATCCGGGTATTAAGGAAGATGCAGCATTCAACAGCGCAAAGCTTGCCTTTGATCTCTACGGAAAGGGAAACAAGCTATACGATTACATTGCAACATATAACGTGGCAGCTGAAAAGAAGGATGAGGTTTACAGTTACATTGCAACTAACTCCCTCGTAGACCGTAAGTACGAGAAGGCCATTGAGGCACTCTTGAAAATATCCAACCCTACATCATCAGACCTGGGAAACCTTAAGAAGGCCTACTTCTTCCGCGGAGTTGAACTGCTGGAGGAGGGACGCTATCCCCTTGCAGAAGAGTATCTTGGAAACGCTACAGATGACCGTGACGTTAACCGCCAGCTGAGCAACCTGGCAAGTTTTTACCTTGCGGAGGCGCTATTCCGCCAGGAGAAATACTCTCAGTCTCTGGGAATTCTGGAGCAGGTTCAATCTGACGGCCGCTTTAAGACATCTGCCGAGTACCCTGTTTCTTTCTTTAATTCCGGGTACGATAACTTCAGATTAAAGCAGTTGGACAAGGCCGTTAGGGACTTTGAAAAGTACCTTACACTTACCTCATCCAATGGGGATTACGCACTGGAGAGCAAACTGAGAATTGCAGACTGCAAGTTTATGCAGAGAGACTTTAAGGCGGCCTCTTCTCTCTATGACGAGGTGGCAAAATATACCTCTTCACACTCTTTGTATGCACCTCTGCAATCCGCTATTGCACAGGGACTTTTACAGAATAACAAAAAGAAGATAGAGATATTGAGCGGTATGACCTCAGTAAATTACAGTTCTGCAGAGCATTACACTGAGGCACTGTATGAGTTGGGGCGTACCTATCTTCAGACTCAGAACAACTCTTTGGCAAAGACAACCTTTAAGAGACTGATCAACGACGCTCCGGATAACAGGTTCTACTACAAGGCGTTGCTGGAACTGGGAATGATGGCTTCCAATGAGAAGAACTTCTCAGAGGCTAAAGATTACTACAAAAAAGTTGTGGAGCAGAGTCCTGTGAAGGAGGAGCAGCAGACCGCGCTTAACGCTCTGGAGAATATCTACCAGGCGGAGAACAAGCCTGAAGAGTTTTTGGCATACGCTGCAGATAAGGATGTTACGGGAGAGACAGAGGAGGAGAAGGAGAGGTTCATTTTCAACTCTGCGGAGCAGATTTACCTCTCTGAGAAGTATGAGGCGGCTGCGTCAGCTCTGGAGAAATTTATGGAGCGGTTCCCGGAGAGCAAGAATATGGAGAGAGCAATCTACTACCTGGCAGACAGTTACACCAAGTGCGGAGAGTATCAGAAGGCGGCCAATATCTATGGAATGTTGGAGACTCTTGCTACGGATATTGCTCAGAAAGAGAGTTTTGCAATGCGTAAGATAGAACTGCTTTACAAGGCGGAAGAGTTCAACAAAACCGTTTTGGAAGCGTCATCATTTATAGAGAAATACTCCAATGAGGAGGGCAGAAGAAAGGCACTCTACTACAAGGGTAAGTCTCTCTGGGAAGAGGGAGAGAGAAAAGATGCAGTTGAGGCTCTGGGAGATGTGGCAGAAAACCCTAAGGATGAGATGGGTGCAGAGGCCGCCTACCTGCTCATAAAGGATGCTTTTGACAGCGGAAACTTTGACAAGGTGGAGACTCTGGTATTTGCTCTGAGCGAGCAGAAGACGGGCGAAAGGTTCTATCTGGCAAAGAGTTACCTGCTGCTGGGAGACTCCTACCTGGAGAAGGGAGACAAAGAGGGTGCAAAGCAGGTTTACCAGAGCATCTACAAGTCCTACAACGGACTGGGAGACATAAAAGCCATAGCAAAATCAAAAATGGATGCTATCGGGAAGAAAAATAAATAAGACATACAATATGAAAAACAGAAGATTAACCAAAGTGACAAGAATTGCAGGAGGGCTTCTGCTTCTCCTTTTGACCGCAGGAGCGGGTTACTCACAAAGCGGCAGAGTTGAGGTTACCAAAGACTTTAACACGGATCTTACCGGTGCGAAAAAGGGAACAATGAAGATAGATTTCTCAGACACGCTGAGAAACTTCAACCTCAATATGAAGTACAAGATTTTGGAGAGGCAGATGAGGGACCTCTACTCCTTCACCCCTACCCCTTCTGCAAATATCTCATCTACAAAGGCTGCACAGACTCCGGAGTTTGCCGCCAAGATTGGAATGGGTATCCCGATGGCTCCCTCTTTCGGATTCTACTACCAGCCAACCTTTGCCTCGCTTAACACAGATGCCACCAAGCTATTGACTCTCAAGGCAAACTATGACGGCTACTTTGGGAAGGCCCGCCTTGCAGGAACGGAAGATAACGGCATGGTTCACACGTACAAGGATAAGGTAAAGGCTTACAGCAACAAGGCTGGAGTGAGCGCCGCTTATACCACCCTTTGGACTGACGGCCAGGTAGATGCGGAGGCCTTCTACAACCGCGGCCACTACACCTATTACGGAGTTAACTGGTCTTATTATGCCAATGATTTAAATGCGGCAGAGAATCTTGCTCTGCTAAGCAGCAAGAGTTATCTTAAAGAGAACCAGTCTCACACATACAACCAGGTGGGAGTAAAGGTGGAGGCAAAGTCTTCAGACTCTGATAAATATGAGGGAAAGTTCAGATATGACGCAAAACTCTCCTTAACCTATACGGGAGATGATGCAAAGTTCGGAGTGCTGGGAACAGGTATAACAAACTACAATTTTGACAGAAAGGAGAGCCTGATTAAGGCAAGCGTTGAGGCGGGTCCTACCATTGGAAAATACTCTATGGTTACCGTTGGTATAAACTCTGAGAGTTCTTTATACTCAGGCAATTTTGGAGAGAAATATAACTTCTCTCTGTTGGATGGTTCTATAGTTTACAGACTCAGAAGAGAGAAACTCTCTATGGATTTGGGAGCAAAAGTCAGCTTCAACTTCAACAACAAGAGCGGCACGGACAAGTACCACCACTACCTATTCCCTAAGGTCTCAATACTTTATGAGATGACAGAGGGTGCTACCTGGGCCTATCTTAACGCAGACGGCGGAAATGACATTAACAGTTACGCCTCTCTTTTGGAAAGATGCCCTTATATTTACCCGCTTATAGATATTAGGGAGAGCAGTACCCCTGTTGAGGTAAAAGCCGGAATTAAGGGCATTGAAGGGGGAAATTTCAGCTATAATTTCTATTTGGGAGGAGCATACCGCAAGGGACTGCTGCAATTCTACGGAAATCCTATCAATGCAGTCTACTCTAATCACATGGAGTTTAACCTCGGTTTCCAGACAGATTACAAGATTCGCGGATTTGCAGCGGGAGCCGGAGCCAAATACTCCTTCTACTCAGACGGAAAGATGTACCGCGGTTTTGTGCAGGGTTTGGACGGAACGGAGATAGAGGGAATGCTGGTGGAAAACAGCGTTGCAAAGAGCAAACCTGCGGGCTATCCGCCGTTTGAAGCAAACCTCTATGCAGAGTGGAATTGGGATGAGAAATTATTCATAGGTGCAACCCTCTACGGAAGGAGCAAAACCATGGCCACTCCGTTCACCCAGTGGGCAGGCAGAATACAGAAGTATAAAGCATACGCAAATCTCTCATTATACGCACAATACGCTATAAACGACAACATCACCGCATACGCCTTTGCAGGTAACCTTCTCAACAAGGATATCATCAACTACGGAATGTATGTAGAAAAGGGTATAAACGGGGGTCTGGGAGTCTTGATTAAGTTCTGATTTTTTCTTAAATTTGCTAGGATTTAATTTAGAAAAAAAATGAGCGAAAAAGAGATGAAAGCGAATGTTGGCGGCGAGAGTTACAATGCCGAAAGCATTCAGGTTCTTGAAGGATTGGAGGCCGTTAGAAAACGTCCTTCCATGTACATTGGAGATATTGGAGAGAGAGGTTTGCATCACCTGGTCTATGAGGTTGTAGACAATTCAATAGATGAGGCACTTGCAGGGTACTGTAACAACATATCAGTAGTTATCAATGAGGACAACTCAATTACCGTAAGCGATAACGGACGTGGAATTCCTACGGGAATGCACGAGAAAGAGCACCGCAGCGCCCTTGAGGTTGTGCTTACAATTCTCCACGCAGGAGGTAAGTTCAACAAGGGAAGTTACAAAGTATCAGGAGGTTTGCACGGTGTGGGCGTATCCTGCGTGAACGCCCTCTCCACCCATCTGAAGGCGGAGATTCACAGAGAGGGAAAGATCTTTGTTCAGGAATACTCTAAGGGAAAGCCAATTACAGATGTTAAGGTGGTTGGCGAGGCTTCAGATACCGGAACAATCATCACCTTCTCACCGGATCCTGAGATATTTACACTCACTACGGTTTACAACTATGACACCCTGGCTGCAAGGCTCCGCGAGCTTGCCTTCCTTAACAAGAAGGTACGCTTAACCCTTACAGATAAGCGAGTTAAAGAGAAAGGAGATGACGGAGTTGAGAGACCTGCTGAGAAGACAGAGGTCTTCTATTCTGAGCAGGGTCTGAAGGAGTTTGTGGCATATCTGGACGGCAATCGCACCCACCTTACAGAAACCCCTATCTACCTGGAGACGGATAAGACCGGTGTTCCTATCGAGATTGCAATGCAATACAATACGGAATATAGTGAGAACGTGCACTCTTATGTGAACAATATCAACACTATAGAGGGTGGTACTCACCTCACCGGCTTCCGCGGCGGTCTCACCTCTACCCTTAAGAGCTACGCAGAAAAGCAGGGGCTCTTGAAGAATGCCAAGGTTGAGATTTCTCCCGATGATTTCCGTGAGGGTCTTACTGCGGTTATCTCCGTAAAAGTTGCTGAGCCTCAGTTTGAGGGCCAAACCAAGACCAAGTTGGGCAATGCAGAGGTGCGCTCCGCTGTAAGTAAGGCGGTTAGCGAGGCTCTGGAGAACTACCTGGAGGAGAACCCTAAAGAGGCCAAAAAGATTGTAGATAAGGTTATTCTGGCGGCTCAGGCAAGACAGGCTGCAAGAAAGGCTCGCGAGATGGTTCAGAGAAAGAGCGGTATGAGCGGAGTGGGAATGCCGGATAAACTGGCAGACTGCTCAGACAGAGATCCCGCTAAGTGTGAGCTATTTATCGTGGAGGGAGATTCTGCAGGCGGTACTGCAAAAGAGGGCCGCAACCGTCAGTATCAGGCTGTCCTTCCGTTGAGAGGTAAGATCCTCAACGTGGAGAAGGCTATGGAACACAGGGTGTTTGACAGTGACACCATCCGCAACATCTACACCGCTCTGGGTGTCACGATAGGTACTGAGGAGGATAGCAAAGCACTTAACCTCAGCAAGTTGAGATACCACAAGATTATCATTATGGCAGATGCTGATGTGGACGGTGCGCATATTACAACGCTGATTCTCACCTTCTTCTTCCGTTATATGATAGATCTGATTAAGAACGGATACGTTTACTGCGCCGCTCCTCCACTCTACAAGATTGAGAAGAAGAGCCAGAAAGATCCTAAACCAAACTACTGCTGGTCTGACGAGGAGAAGGATAAGATTGTTGAGGAGTTGGGCGGTATAAATAGCGTTAGAATACAGCGTTACAAAGGTTTGGGTGAGATGAGTCAGGACCAGTTGGCAGATACCACTATGGATCCTGCAAATAGAGTTCTTAGAAAAGTATACATTGAAAATGCTGCGGAGGCTGACAGAATATTCTCTATGCTTATGGGTGACGATGTACCGCCTAGAAGAGAGTTTATTGAGCAGCACGCAAAATACGCAAACATAGATGCATAGCAAAGTTAAATATCTGATATTAGCCCTTTTCTCACTATTGATTCTGCTTCCTGCAGAAGCGGACGCACAGTCTAAACTAGGCAAACTCTTTGGAAAGAAACAGAAACAGCCTGTAGAAGAGGAGCAGGAGTATCAGATACCACTCTACTTACTGCTTCCAAGGCAGTACCTTCACAACATAGACTACCTCTCCACCACAGGTACCACACTGGATGAGTTTTCCGGAGATATCTATAATGAGATTGGCTATGTTCCGGAGATTAGCATTCCCCTACCAAAAGGCATAAAGCCAGAGAGTTATGCAGGCAAATTCAACCTTAAGGAATACACCAGAATGGTCCTTGAGGCGGAGAAAAAGGGAGATGACGATGAAGATGATGATATAGACTACTCGGAGACTCCGGAGGAGTACAGTATCTGGTCTAACGCCTCCATAAATCCTTATAACGTAAAGCTTTCAGAGATGAAAGATACGGTAAGAATAGATGTGAGCAGTTACACCTCTCCGGGCTATAAGTATGTAACTTCCGAGTTTGGAGGGCGTTGGGGACGTCTGCATGCCGGAATAGACCTTAAGGTCTTCAAAGGTGACACTATCAGGAGCGCCTTTGACAATGGTATTGTGAGGATTGTAAAATTTGATAAGAGAGGCTACGGCAACTATGCCGTAATCAGACATGAGAACGGTCTGGAGACACTCTACGGCCATATGAGTAAAGTCATTGTGGCAGAGGGAGATACGCTAAAGGCCGGAGAGGCTGTGGGCCTTGGCGGCAGCACCGGAAGATCTACCGGACCTCACCTTCACTTTGAACTTCGTTATCTTGGCAACCCTATCAACCCTAGAGATGCTATAGATTTTGACAAGAACAAGATTCTGGACAAGACACTGGTTCTGTGCCAGGATAACTTTCAATATCAGAACGTTAAGTACTCCAAGAAATCTAAGAAGGGAAGAAAGGGAAGCGCCAACTACACCAAGGGCGGGAAGAGCGGCAAGGGCAAGACCAAGTTCCCTTCAGGTGCTAAAGTTATCACCGTCAAGAAGGGTGATACGCTGGGAGGTATTGCAAAGAGATACGGCACCACCGTTACCAGATTGCAGAAACTCAACGGTATAAGAGGTACTATGATCCGTGCCGGTCAGAAACTCAGAGTTAAATAGAAAGATAAACAGTTAAAATACAACGCAATGGACATTTTTGAAAGAATACAACAGAACGAGGGCGGTCCTCTGGGGCAGTATCGTAAAAGAGCTAAAGGCTACTTCATGTTCCCTAAATTGGAGGGTGAAATTCAGCCTTATATGACATTCCAGGGTAAGAAGATGCTTACCTGGACATTCAACAACTATCTGGGGCTTGCAAACGATCCTGAAGTTAGAAAAGCAGATGCAGAGGCTGCTGCTAAGTGGGGACTCGCATATCCAATGGGCGCTAGAATGATGAGCGGCCACACCTCACTCCATGAGCAGCTGGAGAGAGAATTGGCTGAGTTTGAGTGCAAAGAGGATGCTTTCCTCTTCAACTTCGGATATCAGGGAATGATCTCCACACTGGATGCTCTCCTTACCAGAAGAGACGTTGTTGTATATGATGAAGAGTGCCATGCCTGCATTATGGACGGACTGAGACTTCACATGGGTTACAGAATGAAGTATGCTCACAACGATATTGCAGACTGCGAGAAGGTTCTCAACCGCGCAACAAAGCGTGCTGAGGAGCAGGGAGGCGGCGTACTCCTTGTAACTGAGGGAGTTTACGGAATGACCGGTGCTCTGGGAATTCTGGATAAGATTGTTGAGCTCAAGAAAAAATATAAGTTCAGAGTTCTTATTGATGACGCTCACGGATTCGGAGTTATGGGCGCTCACGGAAGAGGAACAAGTGAGGAGCTTCACTGCATGGACGGCATTGACCTCTACTTTGGTGCATTTGCTAAGGCAATGGCTTCTATAGGAGGCTTTGTTGCAGGCCCTAAGGATATCATCAACTACCTCAGATACAACCTTAGAAGTCAGATATATGCAAAGAGTCTTCCTATGCCTTTCGTAGAGGGTAACCTCAAGAGACTGGACCTCATCCGCAAGGGTGATGAGAGAAGAAAGCACCTCTTTGACGTTGCACGCGCACTGCAGAACGGCCTGAGAAAGATGGGCTATGACATTGGTCCTGCAGAGGCTTGCATCACTCCGGTATTTATCCACGGTACGGTTCCTGAGGCAACCAACATATTGGTAGACCTGAGAGAGAACTACAACATCTTCTGCTCTGTAGTTGTTTATCCTGTTGTTCCTCAAGGCGTTATCATGTTCCGTCTCATCTGCACCCAGATGCACCAGATGGAGCACGTAGAGTACACACTCAAGGCATTTGCAGAGATTAAGGAGAAACATGCAAAGGGACTCTACAGCGGAAGCACAGACATTCAGGACAGAGCCATTGACTAATGGGACGTTTTGACAATAAAGTAGTTATAGTGACGGGGGCCAGTTCGGGAATCGGACTGGCCGCTGCGCGTCAGTTTGCAAGTGAAGGAGCAAGCGTTGTTCTTGCAGCCAGAAGTGCAGACAAGCTGAAGCAGACCTTCTGTGAACTCTCTCATAAAGGACAGCAGGCCAACCGTTTCCTTGCCGTCCCTACAGACGTTACCAAAGAGGAGGATTGCAAGAGACTGATAGAGGCTACAATGCAGAAGTTTGGAAAGATAGACGTTCTTGTAAACAACGCCGGCATCTCAATGAGAGCCATGTTCAAGGATTTGGATCTCTCCGTCATCAAATCTCTGATGGATGTAAACTTCTGGGGAACAGTTTACTGCACCAAGTACGCCCTTCCTCATCTACTTGAAACCAAGGGAACCGTTGTGGGAGTCATATCCATTGCGGGCTTTAAGGGACTCCCTGCAAGAACCGGTTACTCCTCATCCAAGTTTGCAATCTACGGATTCCTGGATACCCTTAGAGTTGAGCACCTTAAAGACGGTCTCAACGTCCTGGTATTTGCTCCGGGATTCACCGCATCCAACGTCCGTTTTGCCGCCCTTACGGCAGACGGAACCCCTCAGGGTCAGACCCCTAGAGAGGAGGGCAAGATGATGAGTGCAGAAACCTGCGCCAAGAAACTCACCAACGCAGTCTACAAGAGGAAGTCCCAGGTGATCCTCACCCCTATCGGCAAACTAACAGTTTACCTCAACAAATTCTTCCCACGTCTTGTAGACCGCCTGGAATACAACTACATGAAAAAGGAACCCGATTCCCCTTTGAAATAAAAGTTATTTCAATACCTTTGTGGCGAAAAGTTTGTGAAATTTTAGTTTCAAACGGGCGGCAATAGTCGCCCGTTTATTTTTTAACCGAGGTAAAGGCGCACAAGCGAGTTTACAATGGGAAAGTTGTAAATCTTCTCTATCCCCTCGGTAACGGGAGCCGGGTAATTCAATGAGAATTGATTACTCGGCTCCTTCATTGTTACATATAGTGCGGATAGTATACTATACATCCCAACTCACAAAAATTTTTTGTGAGTTCGTTCTTTATTAAGCTCGCTTTCTGAATAAACCTGACCTATATGATAGCTTATATCTTGTTGTGATGCATCAAATAGTTCCATAATCTGATCTACCGTTAACCACACATCCTCACCCTCAAACCTCACATTTACCCGAGAGATACCATTATCATCTTGGTAGATTAAGAACGCCTGATTTCTTGTTACTTGTTGATTATTGTCTTTTTTAGCCATACGCTTCCTTCTATTATCAAATCATCACTATTCACTATTGATAAAACCCTTTGAATAAAGATTTTATTAGTACAATCACAAATATACAAATTTCAACTAACCGAACCTATCTTGGAAGTACGATTTTAGGAAAGGCTGGAGAAAAATGGGTGCCGGGTAACTCAATGAGAATTGATTACTCGGCTCCTTCAATATTATTTAAACTTAATCTTTGGTGGTGGGAGGGCTGGCAGGGTTGCCCGGATAAGTTCTACCAGGTAGTCACTGTCATCTACATCGCTGATATAGAAGTAGTTTTTGGCTCCGGGATACGGCGGGCGGAGGTCAATCTCTTTGAGAACTGCTCTGCCGGGTTCCGTTACTTTAACGTAGAGGTTGCTATCACAGATAAGTCCAAAGATGATACCGTCACAGTAGATGCAGTAGTCTCCCATCATCTTTCTGACAGCAATATCTCCGGCACGGGAGCACTGATCTACAATATATTGAACAAAGTCTGCGTTGCTGGCCATTAGTTACTGTAAGAATTTCATAAAGGAGCCGGGGAGGAGAATGTTCTCTACCTCCAAGGCTTTCTTAAAGAGCGGAGCAATCTCCTCATCTGTGAAGCCTGCAATTCCGCAGCCTATGCGGGTTACAAGGAAAGTAAGCTCTTTGTGCTGCTTGGCAAACTTAATAAACTCATCTACATAGGGTTTGATGGTCTCCACTCCGCCCTGCATAGTAGGAATGGCGTAGGTCTGGCCGTGGAGTCCAACACCCTCACCCCATACAGCTCCAAAGTTCTGGTAGGCATACCAGGCTGCACCGCCACCGTGCTTTCCTGAAAGGTTGCTTCCAAATACGAATATCTCATTGGGTTTCAACTCTTTGATGGAGTTGGGAGAGCATTTCTTACTCATAACGCAGTGGTTTTAATGTTCTCTGCTATCTTCTTAACCAGCAGAATGCGAGCCTCTTTGCTTGTCCATCCAATATGAGGGAGAAGCACAGCCTTTGTCTTATCCTTTATCTTCAGGTATGGAGATGATTCAGGGATTGGTTCCTTAGAGAACACATCTATGCCTATCCCCTCTATAATGTTGTCATTCAACGCCTTTACAAGGTCTTCCTCATTTATAATTCCGCCTCTTCCAATGTTTATAACCTTAGCTGTCTTCTTGCAAAGCGCTAATTTATCGTATGTTATAAGGTTCTTTGTATTCTCGTTTAACGGAGCGTGAACTGAGATGAAATCTGATGTAGAAAGTAATTCATTTAACGTCAGATGTTTATACTTGTCTGAATGAGGCTTTCCTGAGGTGGAGTAGTAATATACTTCCATTCCAAAGCACTCGGCAAGCTGAGCCACCCTGCTTCCAATGGTTCCAAGTCCCACAATTCCAAGGCGTTGTCCTTTGAGTTCTCCCCAGTAACGGGAAACATCGGAAACAACGTTTCCACGGCTGTACTCTCCGCTCTTTACCAAGTTGTCATAATAACCTATATGACAGGCCAATGAGAGAATCATAGCCATTGTTACCTGAGATACGCTTTCTGTTGAGTAACCTGCAACGTTCTTTACCGGAATGCCTTTGCTCTCTGCGTAAACCAAATCTACGTTGTTGGTTCCGGTTGCCGCAATACAGATGAGTTTAAGATTTTTTGCAGCATCTATCTGATCTTTACCTATCTGTACCTTATTGATAATAAGTACATCACAGTCTGCAACTCTTTCAAAAACCTCTTCCGGTTTTGTAAAAGGATAAGTAACCAACTCTCCAAGGGCGGCAATTGAATCCAATGAAACATCGTCACCAATTGAGGCGGCATCCAAAAAGACAATTTTAACTTTTCCCATTGTTCAATGATTTACCAAGCAAGAGCGCTGGCTCCCAAAATGGCTGCATCGGACTCGTTGAGCGCACTTACGAGTACCTTTACCTTGCCCTTCCAGAGGAATACAACGTTCTCATTCATAGCGTCTACCAGGTACTCCATAAAGTAATCCTTTGCATGAGTGAGACCTCCGAAGAGAATGATTGCCTCAGGTGCGGAGAATGGGATAAAGTCTGCAAACTTCTCACCCATTACCTTTCCTGTATATTCAAAAATCTCCTTAGCCATCTCGTCTCCCTTCTCTGCTGCATCAAACACATCCTTTGATGTAATATCCTTATATTCACGCAGTAAGCTAGGTCTGTCACTCTTCTCCAACATCTCTTTTGCAGTACGCGCAACTCCTGTAGCAGAGCAGTATGCCTCAAGACATCCCTTCTGTCCGCAGCCGCAGGCTCTTCCGTTTTTGATTGCACAGGTATGTCCCAACTCTCCCGCAAAACCATCGTGGCCGTAAACAAGTTTGCCGTCAACTACAATACCGCTTCCCACTCCGGTTCCGAGTGTAATCTCAATGAAGTTCTTCATCTTCTTTGCGGCACCGTATTTCATCTCTCCAATAGCTGCGGCATTGGCATCGTTGGTTATAGTAACAGGCTGTCCACCAAGCATTTTGGAGAGCTCGTTAGCAAAGTGAACGGTCTTTCCTTTTGCCCACATAAGGTTGGTTGCCTCAACAATATCTCCGGTGTAATAGTTTCCGTCCGGAGCGCCAACTCCCACGCCGTTAATATCATCCATTACTATTCCGGCATCCGTAGCCATCTCTCTTATGGTCTTGCTCAAAAGAGTAATGAACTCGTTAGCATCTTCAAACTTGGTGGAAATCACCTTTCTGGCAAGGATATCACCCTTTTTGTTTACGATACCTATCTTGGCTGTCTGGCCTCCGATATCTACGCCTACTACATAATCTTTACTCATAATATTTCTATTTAATTAACAATTCATTATAGCAACGGAGAGATGAGACGGAAAATACTCTCCTTAATCTTCTGTCCTATGCTTCTCTTCTTCCAACTCTCAAGTTCAACCTGGCGGCAGAGTTCTATATCCTTTTTGAATCTCTTTTCAAAGGTAACGGCACACTCTCTGTCATATAATACGCTCAGTATCTCAAAGTTATGCTCAAAACTTCTGGCATCCATATTTGCAGAACCAATGATGCACATCCTGCCGTCCACGCTTATGGCCTTGGAATGGTTGAACCCTTCTTTGAAGAAGTAAATCTTTACTCCAGCCTCAAGTAACTCAGTAACAAAGGAGTGAGTGCTGTATCTTGCCATCATTGAATCTCCCTGCTCCGGCAGCATCAGACGAACGTCTATGTTTCCAAGAGCCGCAGTCTTTATGGCATTGAGGATGGTCTCGTTAGGAGTGAAGTACGGAGTCTCAATGTAAATATGTGACTGAGCGGAAGTTATGGCGGTAAAGTAGCACTGCATAATTCCTGCCCAATCGCTGTCAGGACCGGAGGAGATTATCTGCGCATAGACATCCTGCATCTTTCCCGTCAGAGACATTTTTCCCATTTCAATGTGAGGATAGTACTTGCGGCTTATGTGAAGTTTGTGATTTTGAACAAAATAGCGGTCCAGAAGGAAACTGGCCTGGAATGAGAAGACGCTCTCTCCCGTTACCTTAATCTGGGTATCACGCCACTCGCCGTTAAAGATTCCGTAATAGTATCTGTCTGCAATATTGACGCCTCCTATGAAACCCACAGCCCCGTCAACTACCAATATTTTACGGTGGTTGCGATAGTTGATCTTAGACATAGGCATAAAGATCTTCACAGGTGAGAAGACCAGAACCTCAATGCCGTCCTCCTGCATCTGCTTAACCAACTTCTTCTTAATGTGGTGACTTCCAACGTCATCATACATCAGCCTGACCTCAACTCCCTCCTTTGCCTTCTTTCTCAAAAGATCTATAAACTTACTCCCGATTCTGTCATTTTCCAGTATGTAGGTCTGAAGGTGGATGTGGCTCTTTGCCTCTGCAATCTGCTCATACATAGCGTCCAGCGCATCCTTGCCGGTGAAGTAGAACTCTATGTCGTTGTTGTAGTCCAACAGTGAGTAACTGTTACGCATATTCTGGCAGATGAGCTTCTTATAGGCCTCCAGATCTCCTGTAAGAATCTCAGGGCAGGACTCCAACGCCTTACTCTCCTCTGCGGAGAGTTCCTGTTTGATTCTGTAGTCTGCCAAACCCTTGCGGGAGAACATCTTCTTCTTTCTATAATTCTGTCCAAAGGTCAGGTAGAGTATGATTCCCAGATAAGGGAGCAGAATCATTACAGCAGTCCAGGAGAGTGTCTTAATAGGATCCTGACGGCGGAGAATCATTGTAACAGAGGCATATATAGCAATGCACATATTCATTGCATATAGGATTGCCGATAGAATCGGCCAGAAGCTATGCCAAGAAAAAAGAATCATATCCTCTATTTGAAGGCCGTATACAAGACAGAAATGCCGCCGCTTTGGCTTCTGTAACTTGCCTGCTTGAAACCCGCATTTGTGAGTTCCTCGCAAAACCTTTCAAATTTAGGAAATTTTTCAACTGATTTGATGAAGTATCTGTATGCAGAGCCCTCTTTTCCCAGAGTCAGGGCGGATGCCATACCTGGAATCACATATTTAAAGTAGGGTTTGTAGAACCATCTTATGAGAGCGTTACGCGGTTCTCCAAACTCCAGAATCTCCAGAATACCAGATGGTTTGAGCACTCGCTTAATCTCTGAAAGAGATGTAGCCCTGTCATCAAAATTGCGGATTCCGTACCCAATGGTGACCAAATCAAAAGTTTCATCCTCAAAATTCAGATGAGCCCCGTCTCCCTTAAGAAGAACCGGCTTGATGCATCCGGCCAACTCCTTTTTCCATTTGTGCTCTATTCTCTGACGGGCAACATCCAACATTCCCTCTGAGAGATCTACTCCAATAACCTCCATACCTCTTTTAGCAAGCGGGAAAGAGAGATCTCCCGTACCGCAGGCCAAATCAAGCACTTTTGCAGGTTGAGGAGCATTGTTGCCCTTAAGAAGACGGACGGCAGTACGTGCAGCCATCCTCCTCCATCTTTTATCTATATTCATAGAAAAGAGGTGGTTGAACTGTCCGTAGTTCCCAGATATCTTATTGAAAATGCCGGATGTATCCATAAAATTTGCGGCAAATTTACTAAATGCAAACAAAAATTGTATATTTGCACTCCCTTTGCCCAGGTGGTGGAATGGTAGACACGCTAGTTTCAGGGACTAGTGCCAGCAATGGTGTGCAAGTTCGACTCTTGTCCTGGGCACAAAAAACGGAGACCAAACGGTCTCCATTTTTTATGCCCAAAGGGCATTATTTCTGACTGGAGAGGAAGCCCTCTCCAGACCTCTCCTGCCTGCGGCTTATTAAATCTCTGCTTTTTTGTGCCTTATAATGAAGGAGCCGAGTAATCAATTCTCATTGAAATACCCGGCTCCCATTACCGAGGGGATAGAGAAGATTTACAACTTTCCCATTGTAAACTCGCTTGTGCGCCTTTACCTTGGTTAAAATTTCACAAACTTTTCGCCACAAAGGTATAGAACATTTTTCACCCCCTACTGTTCTTCCATAAAGAGTTCACCTTTAAGGAATTCCAGGTTTTCCTGGGCAAATTTATAGGCTTTGGTTCCCGGACGGCCAACTTTGAGGTACTTCTCATACCACTTGACTGCCTGCTTGTAATCTTTCTTAATGTGATAGCAGTAAGCTATTGTGGCAATGGCAGATATCAATTTAGGGTTATAGTTTAGAGCCTCCTTGTAATGCTCAATGGCTTTGTCCCAGGAATCCTGTCTTTTATAATAACCCAAACCATATTGCTGATGAATGCGTGAGACCATAGAAGAATCCGGCTGAATCATATCCCAGGCTTTGTCCAGCCACGGTTTTACCTCACTTTCAAACGGATATGGGAAATCTCCCTTAAGCGCAGCAATTGTGTACGCCAGATTCACATCAGAGGAATCAATCTCCCAGGCTGCAAGAAGCTCCTGCTCAGCCCTATAAAGCGTATCTGTATGCCAGTAGCACTGCCCCAGAAAGAAGTGGGTGGCGTAGGAGTCATTACCTATATCTTCCTGATGCTGAAACACTTTAATGGCCGGTCCGTATTCACTCTTTCTATAAAGAGCTACTCCTTTGAGAGTTGCAATGGTACTATTATCCGGATCCTCCTCAAGGAAAGGTTCACTGACTGCTATGGCACCGTCATAATCTTTACCGTCTATAAGCAGGCCCATAATCTTGGACAATACAGCCTCATTCATAGGCTTAAGTTCCAGAGCCTTACGGTAATAGCAGAGAGCGGAATCCGCCTGCTTCATCTGCTTGAAACTATCTCCAATATAACTGAATACTGCCGGAATAGAGTCTAATTGAATTACAGCCTGCCCTGCCCTAATGCTCTGAGGATAAGCCTGAAGCCTGTAATAGGCCTGCATCAGTCTTATCTTGTAAAGGACGTTATCCGGTGCAAGTGAGGAGAGTATGAAATAAGTTCCTGCAGCGTTGTCATTTGCTCCGCTCTGGAAATGACAGTCTGCCAGCTCCGCCAGCACTCCCTCATCCATCTTCTCCGGCTCTACTAAAGTTGAGAGCAATTCAATTGCATCATCTGTGCGGAAAATACTTTTAAGATAACGTGCCTGATTTATAACGGAATCCCGATGGGTCTGCGCACCCAACTGCCCCCAGGCCGCCACCATCAGCACAACAAAAAGAACCTTTTTCATACCCCTATTTATATTTCACGAACTAAAGGTAACTATTCCTTTTTAAAAAAGAAGAGAAGTTATGTCCAAGCTTTTTGGTTTTTTATTTCGGAACGGTATATTCGCTAACTTTGCAAACGGAGTTACATGGACAAAATAATGAAAAGAAATATGGAAAAGGAAATGAAATTCTGTCAGAGCTGCGGCATGCCGCTGAGCCCTGAGGTGCTGGGCACCAATGCCGATGGAAGCAAGAACGAAGAGTATTGCATGTACTGCTACAAGGACGGCAAGTTCCTGCAAGACTGTACGATGGACGAAATGATAGAGCACTGCGCTCAGTTTGTCGATGAGGTAAACAAGGGCCTGCCCCAACCAATCACCAAGGAAGAGTACATCGGCCAGATGAAGATGTATTTCCCTCATCTGAAGCGCTGGCGCAAGGATTTGGCCATTGGTGGTGACACACCTGAAAATCCAGCCTTGGCGGGTGTCAAGGACCTGATTGCCCAGATGGCCGATACCCTCCCTGTCGCCTATATCTCTTCGGTCGACCAAGAAGGCTTCCCCTGCACCAAGGCCATGCTGGCACCTCGTAAGCGTGAAGGCATCAAAACGTTCTATTTTACCACCAACACCTTCTCTCTCCGTGTGGCTCACTACAAGGCGAATCCCAAGGCCAGCATCTATTTCTGCGATGCCGAGGGTTTCAAAGGTATGATGCTTCGTGGCACAA
>JAGDBO010000020.1 GCA_017959005.1 Bacteroidales bacterium
ATCATTACAAAGATGACGGAGACAATAGCCCGGATATTTAGTTGCGGCCTGCGGTGCATGAGTATGTATGTGACGCTAGATATCCTTCCACTCTAATCTGTGGGGGTAAGTGTACTCGGTCTCTATGTCGGTAACGATGGTTTTGACGATGGTATGACTGACATCCACGAAGCCGGTCAGGATCACGCCACTCATTTCATAGGTAAACCGGTGATTTGTGGTCACTAGAGTGCCCGTCTTTATTTCCAAGGCGATGGCCTTGTGCCGTTTTTCAAGTCCGGCAAATCGTATTTGAAGTGGATCCGGGAAGGATACCACGATGAATGCGAAGTCGAATATTACAGTTATTTTCAAGAACTGAAAAATGCGGTTTCCCCATTTGGCTATGACGAGCCCATCTCAGAAAAAGAAATGTGCAAGGCCCTTGAGCAATCGCAGGTTTCCGGGGAGATGATTGATGTTGTTCCGGATCCGGAATTCCTACCGGGAGGAGCACGCGAAGGTCAGTGTGATGGATGGACATATCATCTGGAATTTGTCTCTCACGAGGAGTATTTTCGTAGGCATCCCAAGGACGAAAACGATGATGCAGAAAGAGTCGAATTAACTTGACTTTCCCAGATATCGATGCCATATTTGCAGTGGAAAGATCCAAGAGAAACAGAGCAGATTTGGCAGTTCTTTGAAAACGAAAAATCCGTAACCGTGGGTTACAAAAACGGCCTTGTGGAATAAAGAAAGTTCAATTCACCAGCGGTGAATCGAACTCGCATGTCTCTATAGGAGACACGGTGTAGACATTTTATAGGTACCAACCTGTAACCTATGAAGGCAAAAACCCAAGAAAACCGCTTGTAAGTGCTTGATTATCAAACATTGCAAACGGATCCTCTTCCTCCGCAGTTCGAATACCGATGCTCCAGTAATCTTGTTCTTTGGTGTAGGGAAGTAACCCTAAAAATGCAGCCAGAAGGCCGTAGAAAGGCGATTTGAGTGCACCCCCGTATAGTGTCGGCACCGTCCCAAACCGTGTCGGAAACCGTGTCGGAAACAAAAAACCCGCTGATAATCAGCGGGTTTCTGTGGTGCTGGGAATAAAAATCTCAGAAAATAACTGAGGGATGGCAGATGTAGAAAATCCAGGTTACATGGCTCACAGCGGCAAACAGCATAAAGGCCGCCGCCCATCTGCGCAGACGCAGGGGTGGCGTCACTCAGTGAGCAATAGCATTAGACTTCCGCAGCAGCAGATAGAGCGCTGCCACAACGCTCAGCATGATTACACCCCCGCAAAGGAGGACAAAAACTTTATTTGATTTCTATTATGGCCTCGGAGATGTTGATCATGAAGTCTCCAACGTGTTCGCACTCGTTAATAAGGTCCATATAGTAAACGCCTGTAAGATAGCTGTATGTGTTGTTCTCAAGGTTGAGTAGGTGTTCCTCCTTGAGGGCGTTGCGGTACTCGTTAATCTGCTGCTCAACATCCTGTGCGTTGGCAATGTTGGTGATGGAGTCATAGCCTAATTTGAGGTTCTCCTCCATTGCATCAAAGCCGGTGAAGATAAGCTGCATCATGTTGTTGAGTTTGGCAAGCATAACCTCATCAAAAGCTGCACCGTGGATGTTGCGTCTCTGGAGTATGCGGCCACAGTTGAAACCACTGTCTCCAATGCTCTCCAACTCGCTGATTACCTTGAACATTGCCTGAATGCGGCGGGCAGACTCCTCTGAGAGATCCCACTCGGAAACATCGTTGAGATATTTGGCAATCTCAAACTCAATCTTATCAGTTATCTGCTCGTAATGTTCAAGTTTGTGGTAGAGTTCGTCAAACTTATCGGGATCTGTAGTGTTCAGGCACTCAACTACGTAGTTATACTGCTCACGGCAAATCTGCTCAAAGTGGAGTATCTCACCTTTGGCCTGCTCAAGTGAAAGCTCTGCGGTAGAGAGCGGGCCTCCCTGAATATACTGAAGGCGGTAGCCCTCGTCCTCCGGCTTGCCCGGCAGCAGCCTGGTGACAAACTTCACAATGCGGTTGGTAAAGCCCACCAAAATGGCGGTATTGCTCACATTGAAGAGTGTATGAACCATCGCGATAGAGCAAAGAATGGAGAAGCTGGAGGCACTTCCGGAGAGCGGATTGTCCAGTCCAACCGCCATAATCACCTTAGAAACAACCCATAAGAACGGGTGGTATAAGATGAGCACCCATAAGACTCCAAAGAGGTTGAAGAAGGCGTGGCCGGCCGCGGCTCGTCTTGCGGAGATGTTGGCAACGGAGGCGGCTATGTTGGCGGTGAGTGTGGTTCCTATGTTTTCTCCCAGAACAAGTGCGGCACCGAGTTCAAAGTTGAGGCCGTTATTACACATCATAAGTGTCAGTGCCATAGTGGCTGCGGAAGATTGCAGCAGTATGGTGATGACGGTTCCAATGAGTACGCAGAGCAGCACGCTCCAGAAACCGTAAACGCTCCAACCGTTGATGAGTTCTTTGGTCTTCTCCAGAATAGCCGGGTCTACTGAGTTCTGCACCATGCTGAGTCCCAGGAACATAATGGCAAATCCCATAATCATTGAACCAATGGATTTTCTCTTCTTGGATTTGAACATGGTGAGGATAAATCCAACGGCAATGAGCGGAACGGCAACCGTGGCAATACCTCCGCGGAAGCCTACCAAAGAGAAGAGCCAAGCTGAAACTGTTGTTCCAATGTTGGCTCCCATTATAACTCCTATAGATTGTGCCAGGCTCAAAAGTCCTGCGTTTACGAAACTTACAACCATCAAGGTTGTTGCGGCTGAAGATTGTATGCAGGCGGTAATAGTTAGACCGGTGAGAATTCTCTTGAATGCATTTGAGGTCATCATTGCCAGGAAACTTCTGAGTTTGTCTCCGGCAACCTTCTGAAGGTTCTCGCTCATCATTGTCATTCCAAATAGGAATAGGGCAAGTGAGCCGAACAGTTTGAATAATGATAATGCAATGTTCATCTCAACAAATATAACTGGAATAATTGAACCTTGAAAATAAAATGGCTATCTTAGTCCCAAATTTTTACAATTATGAGATATTTAGCCAAAAGAATAGTTGCTTTTGTGGCAATTCTGCTAATGACCGTTCCGGTTATGGCTCAGTATTATGATATTGGAAACGAGCCTGTGGGCATAAAGTGGAAAACCATGCGTTCCAAGAACTTTTCCATATTGTTTCCGGACAGCACCTCCTTCTCAAAGTATTCCAGAGTAGGAAACGGCTATGGAAAGCATTTGGAAAAGACTGCGGCAAGATATCTGGCAATGGTGGAGCGCTCCTATGGCATGCACGCGGACTCTGTAAGGTTCACCTATGGAATACCAAGCAAATTCCCGATGGTTATCCACCCGTTCAACGCAAAGAGCAACGGAGTGACCGTTTGGGGCCCAAGACAGATAGACTACTTCTCTTTACCATCTACAGAGATCATCTCCACCGAGCCGTGGGATGTGAGCCTTGCTACTCATGAGGGACGCCACGCCTGGCAGATGGCTCACTTTAACAAGGGAATCTTCAAGGTTCTCTATTGGTTTGCCGGAGACAATGTCATTGGATCTGCAAGCGGAATCTACCCTTCTGCCTGGATGTTGGAGGGAGACGCGGTGGTTGCTGAGACGGAGATGAGCAAGGGCGGACGCGGAAGAAGTGCAGCATTCCTCTCTCACACCCTGCGTTGTATCATTCCTCCGGGAGAGAAGGATTTCAGCAAGTACACCTACGGCAAACAGCGTAGTTGGGACCGCTGGCGTCTGGGTTCCGTAAAAGCATATACCCCGGCAGTTTACGATGTGGGCTATATGCTCAACTCTATGGCTCGCTACAAGAGCAAAGATCCTGACTTCATGCACAACTTCCTCAACTATGAGGTAAACCATTTCTTCAGTGCAAACGTTGTTGCCTCCGCATTCAAGAGACACGCAGGCAAGACTCACCGTCAGTTTGTTCTGGAGGATGAACTCCATGCCTTTATGGAACTCAACTCAAACAAGCCGTTCATATCTATAATGAATTTTCTGAAGAAAGAGGAGAATTACTCTCCTGTAAGCCTGGCGGAGAATCCTTTGAGCATAAGCGGAGAAAAGAGTGGTTACTTTACGGTTTACCATTCTCCGGTGGAGATAGGAAAAGACTCTGTGATTGCTGTTGTTGAGGGATATGGTACGGCTCCTTACATTGTGCTGATAACCAACGAGAACGGAGAGTGGAAACAGAAGAAACTCACATACTTTGACAGCGGAACTACCAACCTGGCATACTATGACGGAGTTGTTTGGAAGGGCGAACACAAACCTCATCCAAGATGGGGACAGGTTGCAAGAAGTTACCTCTGCGGATATAACGTAAAAGAGAACGAGGATATAGATTATGTTGGAGAGTTCGGCTCCAGAGAGGGCGGCTATCTCTATGAGCCTGCGGTAGTTATGGTGAGCGGGCGTCCTGTCCTTTATGCCATAACTTATGATCCTGCAACCTTCCATCTCTTCTCTGCAATAACACCAATCTGTTACTTGGATAACTCCTCTGAAGATGTATCCCTTCTTCCGGAATACAAGATAGAGGGGCAGGCGGTATCCTTCACATCAGTGGGTTCTGAAATCATTTATTCTGTTTTAAATGATGAGGGACTCTCAGTTGAGAAGACCTGGATGGACGGCGGAAAGCAGTTTAACGCAACTCTTATTGAACCATCTTTCCATACGCTTACTCATCTTAAGAGCAAGGGCAATGAAATCTTCTTTGTTTCAGATTATTACGGAAACACCAACCTTTGCCGTATGGATGTCACAACCCGCAAGGTTAAACTTGCAGCTTTGGCAGACAATATAGACAACTACTACCTCTCTGAGTTGGAAGATGACGTTGTCTACATTTCAAAGGGAGTGGGAGACAAAGGATGCTTCCCGTTCAAAGAGAAACTTGTAAACGTAGAGGTCTCTGATGATATGGAGTTCACCTATCCTCTGGCTGAGGAACTTACCCGCCAGTATCACCAGAAATGGGATCATCCTATTGCAAAGGAGAAGGTAGAGGACGAAGCAAATAACTATGTTGTAGAGGATTACAATAGACTATCACATTTGTTCCGCATCCACTCCTGGTATCCGGCAAACGCTATTCTTACAGGCGAGACCTCCGGAAGTGAGTTTATAGAGATGGACGGTCTTGGAGTAACTCTCCACTCTCAAAACACTTTGGGAACTTTGAGAGCCTCCGCCTCATACTCTTTCAAGAGAGCATCTCGTTTTGGTACCAAGACCAGAAACCTTCACGGTGCCCACGCAACACTCACATATTCAGGATTCTATCCTGTTATCAGCGCAGAGGTTCACTTCAATGACAAGGTAATGATTTCAGACAACAAACACTCTTTCAGAAGTGAGGTTCTTGCTTACCTTCCTCTGGAGTATGATCTCTTTAAGTCTGAACTTGAGATTGTTCCGTTTGTAGGATGGCAGTATAGAAATGACGAGAGCATTCCGGAGATAGACCTCAACCAGATCTCTTTCCGCCAAATAGAGAGAAATCAGATTGCTGTGGGAATAGAGAGCGCCAACTACATTGGAATGGCCAAGGCGCAGATTTATCCTAGATGGGGAATTGGAGGATCCATTGCAGGATACTTCAACCCTAACGGCGGAGACAAGTTCGGAACTGTTTACGCCGGAAGACTTTTCGGTTACCTTCCAGGATTTGGATTTAACCACGGATTGCGTCTCTCATACTCTTATCAGAGGCAGGAGATTTCCGGCAAGAGATTCTGGATGGACAATGCCATAGATCTTCCAAGAGGCTATACAGAAGACTTTTACGGCCGCAACTATATGCTTGCAACCGCAGATTATGCAATTCCAATCTATTTGGGAGATGTGAGCCTTGGATTCTTTGCATATCTGAAACAACTCCGCGTAACTCCATTCTTTGACTTTGGAAGAGTGGAGATGCCGCGCACCGTTTCTCCTTTCAGGAACGACAGGGTTTGGGAGTATCACAAAAGATTTTCATACGGAGCAGATGCTGTTCTCTGTGCAAACTTCTTTAGAATAGGATTCCCGTTCCAGGTAGGGTTCCGCTATGCAAGAACCAATAAGCCTGTGGATTATGGTATGGCAACCCCTTTAATCTATGACGGAAAGGGAAGGAAAAACTACTTTGGATTCCTTTTGGGAATTACTATCAGATAGAGAAGTGGTCTGAGATTTTCTTTGCGTAAGATTTTCCAACCACAGAGGACAACTCTTCAAAAGAGGCCTTCTTAACTCTTGCAACGCTGTGAAAGTGTTGCAGGAGTTTTTCTATTGTGGCATCTCCAATGCCTTTTATCTCAGAGAGTTCAGACTTTATCTGTCCTTTACTTCTCAGGCTTCTATGGAAGGTGATTCCAAAACGGTGAGCCTCATCTCTGAGTTGCATAATGAGTTTCAGTGACGGAGAGTTTTTATCTAGGAACAACGGGTTAGGATCTCCGGGACGGATAAGTTCTTCCAGCCTCTTTGCTATGCCAATGATTGGAAGTTTCTTATCAAGGCCCAACTCCGTAAGCGCCTGGTATGCAAAGTCTAACTGGCCACGGCCTCCGTCCACAACTACAAGGTTTGGAAGAGGTTCTCCCTCATTAAGCAGTCTGGAATATCTGCGGAAAACTACCTCGTGCATGGAGGCAAAATCGTTTGCTCCAACAACCGTTTTAATATTGAACTTGCGGTAATCTTTCTTAGAAGGTTTGCCGTTTTTGAAAACCACGCAAGAGGCTACCGGGTTGGTACCCTGTATGTTAGAGTTGTCAAAGCACTCAATGTGCACAGGGTATTCCTTAAGGTGAAGGTCTCTTTTGAGCATCTCTACGCCAATGGACTTTTTCTCATCGGGATTTTTAAGAGCCTTCTGCTTAAGGGCTTGCAGCATAAATTCGCGAGCGTTTTTGGTAGAGAGTTCCAAAAGGGAGAGTTTGTCTCCACGCATCGGGATATGAATCTCATGCTCTGAAGAGAGTATTCCGCCGGCCGGCATAAACGGCACAAGTATTTGACGGCAAGGCTTTTCTCCGGCCTCCGCTAGTATACTGTAAACGCTTAGTATAAAGTGGGTTAAAGCCTCCTCGTGCTCTGAGGAAATCTCTCCGTTGCTAAGATCTTCCGCAGTCTTGAGTTCCAGATTAAGCACTCTGGTTATGCAGCCGTTGGTCACTCTCATAAAGTTTCCGAAGGCGGAGGCGCTCTTGCTCTTCTCGCTTACCTTGTCCGTAAAGAGAATTGAGAATACATCCAGGTTGGTGAGATTGGCCTGAACAATAAGAGATTTGTTGTAGTGCGCTCCCAAAAGTTCCATCCTCTCCTTGTAGAGTTGCGCCTCCTCAAAGTTCAGTGAATCAGAGGCCTGCATCATCTTCTCCTTAAAGAGGCGTATCATCTGGGAACTGTTGCCCTTAAGGATATTCTTCACCGCTTCAATATTCTCCGCATACTCCTCCTCGCTTATTTTTCCAATGCACGGCGCATCACATTTATGGATATGCCAGTTAAGACACTCCTTAAATTTCCCCGCTGCTATATCCTCCCTGTTCAGCTTCAGAGAGCAAGTTCTCAGACGGAAGAGAGTGTGAAACATATCTATCAACTGATGTGCATAAGTTGCTGAACTGTAAGGCCCAAAGTAGAGAGAGCCGTCTCTTGTCACGCGCCTTGTGATAAATACTCTTGGGAAAGGTTCCGCCTTTATGCAAATCCACGGATAGGTTTTGCTGTCTTTGAGCATAATGTTGTAACGGGGCTGGTTCTCCTTAATGAGATTGTTCTCCAAAAGGAAGGCATCCTGCTCGTTTTCCACCACCGTGTACTCAACGTTTGCAATCTTGCTGACAAGCACCTGAGTCTTGGCGTTCAGGCGGCTCTCCGGAACAAAGTAGGAGGAGACCCTCTTCTTCAGATTTTTTGCCTTTCCCACATAGATTATCTTCCCCGTAGAGTCTAAAAACCTATAGACACCGGGAAGGAAAGGGAGTAGTGGCAGAATCTCCTTTTTTATTCTATCTTTGTCTAGAATTTGCATAAGCAGATGTGTGCAAAAGTAAACAATAAAAACGAACTGAAGAACTCGCTGATTATTCCGGGTTTTGCGGGCAGAGTGCTCTCCGGCCTTACTATGAAGGTTGCGGGGTTTGACAAGTTTAATGAGGTTTACAAACACATCTCCCAGTATGAGGGGGTGGAGTTTGCTACAAAACTCATTGAATATCTTGGGATTACCATTAATCTCAATGAAGATACCCTGGCCAACATTCCTAAAGAGGGTCCGGTGATCTTTACCGCCAACCACCCCTTTGGCGCCCTGGACGGCATGGCCGCACTGAGCGTTCTGGGCAAGGTAAGACCGGATCTTAAGATACTTACCAACCTTATCCTGGCCAAGATTCCAAACACCAAGGAGAACTTCATAGCGGGTACCACAACCTACGGCTTTGGAAAGATTGAGACAGGCTCCATATCCGGTTTCAGGGCTGCAGAAGAGCACCTGACCAAGGGGGGCGCACTGTTACTTTTCCCGGCCGGAGAGGTCTCCACTTACAACACCCAGGGAAGAGTTGTAGAGGATAAGCAGTGGTACATATTGCTCGCTCGTCAGATTCGTAAATCCGGAGCTCCGGTTATTCCGGTATACTTCCACGGCCACAACTCCAAGTATTTCCAGTTCCTCTCCAAGATAAGCACCAAGCTGAGTGACCTCCGCCTTACCAACGAGATGTTGGACAAGAAGGGCAAGGAGATAAAGATGAGAGTGGGCTCTATAATCAACACCCAGGAGCTTGAAAAACAGAAAGATGACCGTGCAGTGGCTCACTATCTGAGAAGCCGCTCCTATATGCTGGAGGCAGATGTTGAGGAGAAGGACAAGAGTTTCTATACCACGGAGGTGATACCACCTGTAGATATACAACTTCTGCTTAAAGATCTGGAGGATAACCAAAAAGACCACCTCTTTGATGTTGGTGATACTTCCTGCTATCTTCTTGATAAACAGAATATTCCTAACCTTATGCGGGAGATTGCCCGCAAGAGGGAGGAGGCTTTCCGTGCAGTTGGAGAGGGAACCAACCTCACCATGGATACAGACTCATATGATGATTACTACAAACACCTTATCCTCTGGAACACCAGAGAGAATGCGCTGGTTGGAGCATACCGTCTAGGCCTGGGACAGGAGATTCTGAAAACCAAGGGTATACACGGCTTCTACGCAGATATGCTCTTCCGCTACAGTGATACTGAAAATGCCCGCACTCTTCTCTCAAAGTGCGTGGAGTTGGGACGTTCATTTGTAAGTGTTGAGCACCAGAAAGATACGCTGGCACTGATGCTCCTCTTTAAGGGACTTCTCTACTCAATGATGCGGTATCCGGAGTACCGCTACCTCATAGGCCCTGTAAGCATAAGTTCTTGGTATCCTATGCTTTACAGAAGCATTATGGTCAAATACCTCAAAGAGAATCACAGCACTCCAAACCACCAGGATATTGTCTCTCCTGTTCATCCGTTTGTTCCGGACTTTGGCAGGGTGGATGTTAACGCCCTCCTATATGGCAAGACCGGCAACCTTGAGACCTTTGATCGCTTCCTGCTCCGTATGAGCGGAGGCCAGTACCGTCTGCCTGCGCTGGTAAAGAAATACATCAAGATGGGAGCCAAGATAATAGACTATAACGTGGACCCTGATTTCCACGATTGTCTGGACGGCCTTATCCTTTTGGCATTGGAAGATCTCCCGACAGATGAGATAGATACCCTCTCAAAAGACTTTGCAGACCGCACCCCTGTCTACCGCCGCTTCTACGGTGCTAACTTGTAATCCGCCCCTATGGTACAGGATCATAGCCGCTGCCGCCCCAAGGGTGACAACGGAGAATTCTTTTTGCAGCGAGGTAGAACCCCTTAAGCGGCCCGTACTTACGGAAGGCCTCAATTGCATATTGAGAACAGGTTGGGGTAAAACGGCAACTTGCAGGCTTTAACGGAGATATGCAAACCTGATAGAACTTAATCAACAGCACAAAGGGAAAACTCAGCACACCCTTTACTCCCCGCCAAATTTTCTTCCAAAAACCGCCGGTTGGCTGGCTAGTAGTGCAACTGTTTCTTGCTGAGTAGTGTGATGCAGCACAGGCATCATCGGAGGAGGAGTTGTCGTCTGATGCAGTGCTGTTTGTTGCGGCAGAAATCTTCTGAAGGATTTCAACAACTGCAGACTCAATCTCTTTGTAAGAACGGATATCCTTTGCAATGTACATCAGACTTATGGATAGTCCCTGCTGAGGAAGAATTTCTTTGTGAAGACGGTAAGCCTCTCTCATTCTGCGCTTTAGAAGGTTGCGGTCTACCGCTCTTTTGAAGCTTTTCTTTGGAGCAATGACCATCACCTTGTTGACGTTCTTCTCCTCTGCTGCAATGTATTTTGACAGGATTGGTGCTGCCTCAATGCGATGCCCCCGAGAGACAAGTTGAAGTATCTCTCTGCGTGAAGTTACTCTTTCATTCTTCTTGAAAGTATGCCTTACAGTAAGGGACATTGATTATCTCTTACCCGCTTTTTTTGCTACGGGTTTCTTTGTCTTGCTCTTAGACGGAACGGTCTTCTTTACTGCTACCTTTTTAGCAACGGTTTTCTTGCTAGTAACCTTTGTAACCTGCTTTTTAACAGCCTTTTTCACGATAGCTTTCTTTGCTGCGGGCTTCTTTGCAACTACCTTTTTTGCTACAGGTTTTGGAGCCGCCTTCTTTGGTGCAACCTTTTTAGTAGCAGGTTTTGGAGTGTTTTTCTTTGCAGGTGCGCTCTTCTTTGCTGCAGGTTTTACTACAACTTTCTTAGCGGTTGGCTTTGCAACTTGCTTTTTTACAGCAGGTTTTACGGCTGCCTTCTTTGGTGCAACCTTCTTTACTTCAACCTTTGGAGCAACAGGTTTTGGCTCTGCAACTTTCTTAGCCTTAACAGGTTCTGCCGGTTTTGCAACAACAGGTTTCTTCTCTGCAGGCATAATGGTCTGTTTGAAATCCGGCTCAACAATCAGTTTCTCAAGAGCGTTTGCCAGTGACGGGAACTCCGAGGTTGGACCGCCGATTGCATAGTTCAACCCCGCCTCTGTCATTGCCTTGCGGATACCGGAACCGAATGCTACAAACTTGGTATCTCCCGGTTTGTAGTTAGGAAAGTTGTTCTTGAGTGAGGTGATATCCAGTGCGTTGTAGAAGGCAATGATTTGATAGTCATTAAGGTTGAGATCCTTAAGGTCATTGTCTACAAACTTTGCAACCACTGCGGAGGCAAACTTGAGTTTAGTCTCCTGGAACATAGATATCCACTCAGGATAGATGTGATCCGGTGAAGCAAGCAAAAACTTGTCATCCTTATGCTTTTCTGCCTTTGCAAGTTTTACAACAGAAGCAAAGGTTCCGTCTCCGTAGAAAATCTTTCTCTTACGGTAGATGATGTGCTTCTGCAGATAGTATGAAATGTTCTCGGATGTGCAGAAATACTTCTGAGAATCCGGAATCTTAATTCTCTGCTCCAGACAAAGTTTGAAGAAGGCGTCTATTGTTCCCTTGGAGGTGAATACTATTGCAGTATAGTCCGGGATGTTAACCTTCTGTGCGCGGAACTCTCTGACACTCAGAGGAACCATGCTGAAGAAAGGCTTAAAGTCTATCTTAACGTTATATTTATGGATGAGGTTTGCATAGTGAGGATTTGCACTTGCAACGCCCGGCTGAGCTATAAGAATTCTATCTATCTTCATCTCAAAATTAATTTTACAATCAGTGCCACCGGTAAAATTTCAAGGGTGCAAAGATATAAAATGTAGAAAAAAAGAGAAAACTTGTTTTTGAAAATCACTCTGGCCTCCATTATGAGGAAGAGTACCGGCACTACTACCAATAAGATAAGTAACGGTTTGTAAATCAGCAATATAATAGCAGCAGTAGAGGTTACTGTGAGGTAGTTTGCGCTATTTCTTCCAATGTAACGGAAACAGGTGGTGTTGTTAACATAGTCCAAAAGGGAGAAGATACCATCCCGGGCCAGAAAAAAGAGAATGAAGAAAACCATCGAGATGATAAAATCCAAAGGTGAGCGTGTGACGGCAAAGAGTGCTGCAGTGGTGCAAAAGAGTGCGGCCTCACGCCTTAAGCCTCTGAGGGTCAGTTCATAATCTATATCCAGCTGTTTCTTTGGGGAGAGGAGTGAATCCCATGAGTGGAGGATTCCGCCAACGATTCTGCGTGTGGCAATAAGAAAGCAGACTATGAGAAGTGCCACCACAACCAGGTTGAAAATCTCCACCTCCTTTGGCTTTGCGCGGAAAGGGGTGGCCTCAACTGAGGTGTAAAGCGTCCGGCTCCCGCCTAAAGAAGCACTAACCTGCTGAGAGGTAGCAATATCCATAGCGGTGCTGTCCTGTGCAACAAGTGTGTCTTTAGATATCGGGAGGGTGCTTTGCAACATATCAGTTACCTCTTTTAGCCTTGTAACCGGCTGCTGTTAAGAGCTGTACGAGTTTGTCTCTGAAATCTCCCTGAATGAGAATCTCCCCCTCTTTGACGCTTCCGCCCACACCGCACTTGGTCTTGAGCATCTTGCCCAGAGCCTGGAGATCTTCCTCCGAGCCAATGAAGCCTTTTACCAGGGTTACCTGTTTGCCGGCCCTGCCGCTGCGGTCTATTGCAACAATTAACTTCTGCTGCTGAGGGGGCAGGGTATGCATCTCCTCCTCCTGAGCATCATTTTTGTAGTTGAAGTTTGGATTTGTGGAGAAGACTACTCCCTCTCTCTTCTTCCAATCGTTTTTACCCATAATTCCGTTTTTCTGCCGCAAAGGTAGCATTTAAATAGGTTAAAAGGTTATCTTTGCCGAATAGACAAATTTTGATTTGATGGAAATAAAGAGATTCAAAAGGCTTAATAACATTGTGGCGGTGGCTGTGTTGGCGGTGGCGTCTTTCACCTACCTCTCCACAATAGAGCCTACAGCTAGTTTTTGGGACTGCGGAGAGTTTATAGCATCTTCATACAAACTTGAGGTGGGACACCCTCCGGGAAACCCAACCTTCCAGGTGATAGCAAGATTTTTTACCCTCTTTGGAGATAAGGAGCACGCCGCAATGCTTGTAAACGCAATGAGCGCGCTCTGCTCCGCCCTTACTATAATGCTTCTTTACCTCACGATTGTTCACCTTGCACGCAGAATCTTTGAAAAACGTGCGGGCGGCTTCCTGAAAGAGGGGGCGGTGGCAACTGCAGATGCCGTTAAGCTCATCATGAGCGGAGTAGTGGGAGCACTTGCTTACTGCTGGTCAGACACTTTCTGGTTCTCTGCGGTTGAAGGCGAGGTTTACGCTATGAGTTCCCTTGCTACTGCGCTGGTTTTCTGGGCAATGCTAAAGTGGGAAGATGCGGCGGACGAGCCTTATGCCAATAAGTGGTTGGTTCTGATTGCCTTTGCAATGGGTATCTCCATTGGAGTCCATCTACTTAACCTTCTGACCATTCCGGCGATGGGTCTTCTCTACTACTTTAGGAAGGGCAAGGTTACAACCTGGGGAGCGTGGAAGGCATTTATAATCTCCTGCCTTATCCTTATAGCAATCCTTTTGATAGCAATCCATTACCTGCCTTCTACATCCGCCCTGTTTGACAGATTGTTTGTAAACGGATTCCATCTGCCAAAGAACAGCGGAGCAATCTTCTGGGTATTGGCAATTATAGCGGGTTGTTTCTTTGGAGCTTACAGATCTTACAAGAAGAAGAGCGCTCTTTGGAACAACATCTTTTTGTGTGCTGCGGCGTTCGTTGTGGGTTACTCTCTCTTTGCTGTTGTGATTATACGTTCATCCGTAAACACTCCAACCAACGAGTATCAGCCTGATAACCCTTACACCCTTGTAAGATACTTGGGCAGAGAGCAGTACGGCTCCGCTCCGTTAATTTACGGACAGACCTACAAGTCCAAGATGATAGATGTAAAATGTCCAACCTACTACAACTATATGGATGGACGTTATCGCAAACTTGAAGGTCCGGCACAGCCTGTTTATGGAGAGAAGATGTTCTTCCCAAGAATGTACTCCAACGCTTCAAGCTCATACGAAGCTTTTTATCAGCTGTATACAGAGGGCAAGGGAATAGGTCCGGACAAGATTCCTACATTCGGTGCCAATATGAAATACTTCATTGGCTACCAGATGAACTTTATGTACTGGAGATATTTCCTCTGGAACTTTGTTGGAAGACAGAATGATCTGCACGCCTCCATTCCTGGAGATATGCACCGCGGAAACTGGGAGAGCGGTATTGGTTTCATAGATGAGATGCATTTGGGAGACCAGTCTGAAGGTCCTGATTATATTGTAAATAGCAGAGCAAAGAATCACTTCTACTTCCTTCCTCTGATATTGGGAATCATTGGACTTATCTACCAGCTCAAGAGAGACAAGCGCAACTTCCTGGTTACCTTCCTTCTCTTCTTCCTCACCGGTATTGCAGTTGTGATTTATCTGAACCAGCCGCCGTATCAGCCAAGAGAGAGAGATTATGCATACGCAGGTTCATTCTATGTCTTTACAATCTGGATTGGATTTGCTGTGATGTGGGTTGCTGATCTACTCAGTAAACTCTTTAAGAAACAGGAGATTGCAGGAGCCGTTGTTGCATCTGCACTCTGTCTTGCAGTTCCGGTTCAAATGGTTTCTCAGACCTGGGATGACCATGACCGCAGCGGAAGATACACCTGTAGAGATATGGCATACAACTACCTGATTGGTCTGGATAAAAATGCCATTCTGGTTACTCACGGTGATAACGATACCTTCCCGCTCTGGTACGCTCAGGAGGTTGAGGGAGTAAGAACAGATGTCAGAATCATGAACACCTCACTCCTCGGAACAGACTGGTACATAGACCAAATGAAGTGTAAGCAGTATGAGAGTGATCCGGTTCCTTTCACCCTTACAAGAGAGGATTACTACTACGGAAAGAATGATTTTGTTCCTGTGATTGACTATGTGAAGAGTCCTGTTTTGGCATCGGAGATAATGAAGATTTTCAAGGATCCTAAGGTTACTCTGAAGATGGGAGACAGCAAGAACCACAACGTAATTGCGGGCCGCCATCTTCTCATTCCTGTGAACAAAGAGAACGTCATAAAGTACGGCATTGTCTCTCCAAAGGATTACGACAAGATTTTGGATACTCTGCAACTGGATATCCCTGAGGGAGTTACTTCATTGGATAAAACCTCCCTTATGACTCTGGATCTTTTGGCTCACTACAATTGGGACCGTCCTCTCTACTTCCTGCAAAGAGGCGGAGATATTGACATAGGTGAAAAGTCTTACCTGCAGTATGACGGATTCGGTCACAAGTTTGTTCCAATAAAATCCTCAACCGGAATCAAACAGGACAACGTAGATCAGTACACAGATGTAGATACTCTCTACAACAGAGTTATGAACGTTTACAGGTTTGAATCTCTGGCTGCTCCGGTTAATATTGATTACCAGAACTTGTTAACATTCAGCTCATTGATCTCCATCAGAGACCTTATGTGCACTACCGCTAAACTCCTTGTTTTCAACAACAAACCGGATAAGGCTCTGGAGGTTTTGGAGAGAATGGAGAAGGTTATGCCGGACAAGAACTTCCCACTCAACTGCTCATTGATTTCATCTGTCAATGACATGGCAGTTCTTGATGCGGTAGGCGTTTACTTTGCCTGCGGAGCAAATGACAAGGCTTTGGATTTGGGCAAGCGCTTTACAGAGGAGACCTTGAACCACATCAAGCTCTACTCAAAACCTTACGGCGGCGAGTATCCATCTTGGGAAGGCGTTCAGAAGAACCTCTACTATCTCATCTGGCTCTCAGACACTTACAAGGCTGCCGGCGCAACGGAAGAGGGCAAAGCTCTCCGCACCCTGGCCAACACCTACGTTAAAGCCTTCACCGGAGAATCCCTAGAGGAACCGGAAGAGAGCAGCAAGGAGGAGGCAAAGTCCTAGGCCTGAAAAGAATTCTTGAAACATTATAACTTGAGGTGCCACAATCCGGTGCCTCAAGTTTTTTACTCAAATACTTGCAAGTAATGATAGTTTCATTACCCTTGCGCTTTCACTCCCTACGCTTCTCTTGCTCTAAACGACTGTCCTGTTTTTTATTCGATTAGCATGTTGCAGCCGCGGAGTTCGGAGTTCTTGATGCGGCCGTCTACGGTGAACTTCGGGTGGATAGTGTGGGGTGTGGTAGTGGCTGAGAAATAGAAGGTTCCGCGGTCTTCTGTTTCAATGAAGCAGCAGGATCCGATGTTGGCAAGATCTATGACGTTGATACCTCCAACCAGAACTTCTTTAGAAACCCCACCTTCCGTTGTGTTAATTGTTTCTGATATTGGCTGTTGTTCTGTTGCTTGAGATTGATCTAAAGAGAGAATCTTGAAGGGGTCTTGTAAATCTCTGATTACAACCTGCATCCACGGCGGTGTGGAAAAGATTCCTGTTTCAGAAATATCGTTTTGTTGGATGCGAGCTTTGTTGTCTGTGGCAGCAAAGATTGTGTTGCTATTATTGAGCGGAAAAGAATAGGCTTGGGAGAGGAGTTCACACATTCCGTACTCTGAGTGGATGGCGGTGGAGAAGGCGTCTGAGAGGATGCTGTGTAACTCACTGCGGGAGAGCTCTTTGCCACGGCCTTTCATTCCGCCGGTTTCCATTATGATGACGTTACGGAAGAGCTGTTCTCGCTCTTTTTTCTCCGGTATTTGTTGTTTGATGAATGCTGCAAAATCCAACAGGGCAAAGCTGACTCCCAAGAGAATAGTCTTCTGATTATTAGGCCTCTTGCTAAGTGAGAATTTGTTAAGATTCTTTGTGAGGGTGCTTGAGTTCTTTTCAGATAACGTTTGGAGGGTGGAGAGGAGCTCCTGGTGGTTGTAGAGGAAGAAGCCACCGGTGTTGCCTTTCTGTTGGGCCTCTTTGATGAGGGCGTCTGCCATAAAGACCAAAGAGGAGCCTTCTCTCTCCAGATAGGATGGGAGCAGTGCCAGGAGGTTGAAGTTCTCTCCGTAAAAGTGATGGAAGGCGTTACGGAAACTTTGCTCGTAGATGCTGATATCCTGAACTATGTGGTGAGAGGGTACCATCCCCGTTGTTGCGGAGGAGGTGAATGTTACAGGTGTTCCCGGTGTCCGTAAAACCGGGACACCGGGAACGTTTTGGGCCTTTTTTGTGCCAGGTGTCCCAAAAACAGGGACACCGGGAACACTTGATGATGTGCTGGGTGCTTGAGGTGTCCCGGAAACAGGGACACCTTTAGCACTTTGGGCAGAAGTGGCGGGGAGGGTAGTTACAACATCACGGGTTTTGAAGAGGCGGATGGGAAGGAAGGGGATCTCAAACGGGCTCTTTGGTGTGAGGTTAAGGCGGCCTGTGAGTTCCAGGTACTCTTTGTAGATAGCGCAGTTTTCACGCTGGTATTCAAAGGCTTGCAGAGCCAAGGAGTTGAACTCCTCCACGCTCTTTATTTCAAAGATTTTATGTATAAAATCATTTATATCCATTTCTTCTTCTCCCACTATCTATTCTGCAACTCTTTTTTCCATTATTTAATTGCCCTATATTTCTTTAACCATTTGATTCTTAAGTTGTTCTCGTGCTTTTATTTTGCGCCGAGATGGGTCATAACTTGATTTCTTTGAGTTGGTTGATGAATGTCTGGTCTTTCCAGAGGCGGGGAACTTTGTTCTGGCCTCCGAGTTTGCCTCTCTGTTCCATCCACTTGAGGAAGGAGCCCGGGGCAAGAGGTAAGATCTTGAGCCGCTGCATTGTGCTTCCTGGGCTGCGTTTGGCCTCATAGTCTGAATTGAGGGTTGTAAGCTCACGGTCTAACGCTTCTGCAAACTCCTCAACGGCACGGCTGTCAAAGGTGGGACTGCCAGGATTGTGAAGCGGGTCACTGAACTCAATGGCCCACAGATGACAGCCCTGTTGCAGGCCGCCGTTGCCGGAGATATCCATAAACTCCGGGGCGACGGTGAAGTCAGTGACCTGGAGGTTGAATTTCTTGCAGGTGGTTTGGAGGGCGCGCTCTGCGTTGTCTATCATCAACTCCTCTCCAAAGGCATTGATGTAAAGTTTTGTTCTTCCGGAAACGACTATCCTGTAAGGGTTTACAGAGGTGAAGCGGACGCAGTCTTCTGGCATATATCTCCAGAGGCCGCCGCAGGTTGTGATAACTATGGCGTAATCAATACCAATCTTTACTCCCTCAAGCGGAACGCTCTTAAGTGCATCCGTCTCATTATCATTGGTCATCTCCTTGAACGGTATGAACTCATAGAATATGCCGTTGTTTACGGTTAGAAGCATCTGTGCCTGAGAATTGTCTGCAAGCGAATCTTTTGGAAACTCATCCTGGAATGCAAAGTAACCCTCTGAGGCGTTGTAGTTCTCCAGATAATGCATATTCTCAGTTGGGATGAGTTTTTTGTAGGTCTCACGGTAAGGGGCAAAGGAGATACCGCCGTGCATAAAGAGTTCAAGATTAGGCCAAACCTCAAGAAGATTACTCTTTTGAGTGTACTCCAGAACCTTGTTCATAAGAACCAGGTTCCAACTTGGAACTCCGGAGAAGTTGGAGACGTTCTGCGTTGTACACTCTTTGCAAATCAGGTTCACCTTCTTTTCAAACTCTGCAATGAGTGCTGTCTTTTGGCTAGGTGTTCTGACAAGTTCCGCCATCTTTGGAGAGTTCTTGAGCATTACCGCAGAGAGGTCTCCGTTAAAAATGTTGAGGCCGTTCTGCGCTAAAGAATCCGGCTGCACGCTTCCGCCCAAAGTTAGTGCTTTGGTGGTGAAGATCTTACTGTCCGGATGAAGATGGACGTAGTTGAAAAGCATCCGCTTCATACCACCAAAGTGGTTGATATAGAGTGAGTCCGGCGTAATGGGGATATACTTGCTCTTGTCTGAAGATGTGCCGCTGGATTTGGCAAACCAACGCACCTTCTGGTTCCAAAGTACATACTCCTCTCCGCGGCGGAGGCGTTCTATGTAGGGAACAAAATCGTTGTAGCGGCAAAGGGGAACTCTCCTTCTGAAATCTTCAAAAGCCTTAATTGCGGAGAAGTGTTTTTCCGCTCCGTACTTGGTCTCTTTTCCGCAGGAAATCAGATGGTTAAAGAGAGCGTGCTGAAGCTCGGGCGCATGGCTTTTGCTCCGCTCAACATCCTTCAGAAACCTCTTTCCAAAGGAGAGGGCGGCACCGTTTACCAACCGTGTAAAACTCTTGGAAGCCATCTTACGCAAAAATAGAAATTATATGAAGAGTTCCCTAAGTACGCCTAAAGATTTAAGTTCCGTTTTGAGCGCGGAGTGGAAGGAGAAATACTCCAATACCTTGGTAAGAAAGCGGTTGCGGAGCTCTCCGTTGCACTTTACGGTTGGAATGTCTTTAAGCGGAGTGGAGAGAATGGTGTGCAGAAGTTGGGACTCATCCGGAGCAAAACAGAATGCCTCTTGATACTTTTCCACAAACTGCGCCTGGGTGAAGTTAAAGTGTTTTCTCTCCGTGGAGTAGTTGTCTTGCGGCATGTAACCCAGCAGTTTGCAGAGGTTGACGGTAAAGTGCAGATGGAAGTTTTCACATCCCTCTTTTATCTCGTTGAGTATGAGAACGGAGTTTGTGAGGAAGGCAAAAAGTCCGGTGTCCGGTTCGCTCTCACGCACGCTTCTTAAGATGAGCTCACACATATAGAGCGCTATGGCGTTTTTGCGTATATCTATCTGAATATCAGCGAGCGGGAAGACAGTATCTGCCTCTTTAATCAAAGGCATCGTACTCTCTCCGCCCCGTTTTGAGTGGAGCACAACGTCCAGAATGTTGAGCGGAAAAGTGACGGAACTCTTTGACTGTTTGCTCTTTGGATAGAAGTAGCAGGCGGTTCTTCCTTTGGTATCAGAGTAACACTGCACCACCACCCCTGAGTCTGAATGCTTTATGGTGTGAAGAACTATAATCCTGCTTTTTGTGAGCATTCCGTTAAAGTTGAGAGAGGAAATGGGCCAGTTTTCTCATCGCGATACCACGGTGAGATATGGCATTTTTCTGATTTTCAGACATCTCTGCAAAGGTGCAACTGCAGCCCTCCGGAATGAAGACGGAGTCATAACCAAAGCCGCCCTCACCGCTCTCTTTCTCCGCGATAGTTCCGTTCATCACACCGTTGAAGGTGTAAAGGGTCCCTTTGTGGATGAGTGTTATGACGGTGCGGAACCTTGCGGCGCGGATGTTCTTCTTTCTCTTGTCTACCTTTTCCAACTCTGCTAACAGCTTGGCAATGTTTGCTTTGGAGTCATGCTGCTCTCCGGCGTAGCGTGCGGAATAGACTCCAGGTGCGCCGCCCAGGGAGTCAACCTCCAGAGCAGTATCGTCTGCAAAACAACTCTTGTTGAATTTATTCCAGATAAACTGGCATTTCATCTTTGAATTGGCCTCAATGGTGGCTCCGGTTTCCGGAATATCTCCCTTGTAACCAAGCTTCTTTGGCATAATTAGTGTAATACCTTTACCTAGTATTTCAGAGGCTTCTCTAAGTTTGTCTGGATTAGCTGTAGCAAAGATCAGTTCCATACTTATTTGTTTAGTCCACTCAAAGTTAGCAAAAGTTTACTATTTTTGGAAGTATGATTATGAGAAGATATAGATTCCTTAAAAAGCTTCTGCTGAGTGCAGCGGGAGCCCTTTTTCTGACTGCGGCCACCTCCGGAGTCTCCTTTGGCCAGAGCAAGAACTTTAAGTTGGTTCAAGATCTTGAAGTACAGTACAATATTCTGAGAACTCTTGCAACCGAGTATGTAGATACGCTCTCTTTCTCCAAGATTCTGCGCTACGGAATAGACGCCATGCTGGAGTCTTTGGACCCTTACACAGAGTTTGTACCGGAGGAGAACGAGGAGTCTATAGAACTCATCACAACGGCCTCATATGGCGGAATAGGGGCTACAATCCGTAAGATTGACTCCCTGGGAGTTATGATTATGCAGCCTTATCCCAACTCTCCGGCGCTAAAGTTCAACCTTGAGCCGGGAGATATCATCCTAAAGATAGACGGCGTGGATTTAAGACCGCTCGCCGTGGACGAATGCAGCAAGAGGATGAGGGGAGCACCCGGGACGGAGGTAACCTTCACCGTGAAGAAGGGACGCACCGGCAAGGTGGAGGATATTGTTGTAACTCGCGATAGAGTACATACTTCAGACGTTACCTACTATGGAATGCTGGACAACGTTGTATACGGAGCTGATATTGAGAAGCCTGCATTTGATCTCTCTAAAACCGGCTATATCAGAATCAGCAGTTTCACCTTAAACGGAGCGGATGATGTTAGGCGTGCGCTTATGGAACTCAAGGAGAAGGGTGCCGAGCGTATTGTGCTGGATTTGAGAGGAAACGGTGGAGGACTTATGAACGAGGCAATAGATATCGTTTCACTCTTTGTGCCTAAGGGAACTCTGGTTGCATCTGCAAAGGGACGCGGTGAGGGCTCAAGTTTCACCTGCGTAACGGAGAAAGATCCTGTGGATACGCTTATCAAACTTGCAGTTCTGGTTAACTCTTCTTCCGCTTCATCTTCTGAGATTGTAGCAGGAGCGCTTCAGGATTTAGACCGTGCAACCATCATTGGAACAAGAACTTACGGCAAAGGTCTGGTGCAGTCTTTCCGCCCTGTCGGATACAACGGAAAATTGAAACTCACCACTTCAAAATACTACACGCCTAGCGGAAGATGTATTCAGATTCTGGATTACTCACACCGCAATGCAGACGGAAGTGCAGGCGCAGTGCCGGACTCTTTGAAGAAAGCCTTTAAGACTAAAAACGGCAGAACGGTTTACGACGGCGGAGGTATTACTCCGGATACTACCATCAAATCAAACAGTTACAGCCGTCCGGTTTACGCTCTTGTGGTTAGCGGAATAATGGAAGATTATGCTGTTGAGTTCTATTCAAAGAACACCAACATCTCTTCTCCGGAGCAGATTAACCTTACGGACGAGCAGTACAATGACTTTGTAAAATATGCCGCGTCCAAAAAGTTTGATCAGCGCTCGGCTGCGGAAGTGGTTCTGGAGCAGTTAATTAAAGAGGCCAAAGAGGAGAAGCTTTATGAGAAGGATAAGGCAGAGTTTGATGCGCTCTCTTCAAAACTGAACCTCACAAAAGAGCAGGTACTTGAGCAGTACAAGAGTACAATCAAACCGATGGTTGAAGAGGAGATACTACAGAAGTATTTCTTTACCGGTGAGCGCATTAAGCACATGCTCAACACAGATACCCAACTGCTTAAATCCCTCTCCGCCTGGAAGCAACAGCCTGAAAAATTTTGCATAAAATGATAGAATTAGGAATTAAAGGAAAAAAGGAACTCGTTGTAAAAGAGGAGCATACCGCTAAACATATCGGGAGTGGTACTGTACTGGTTCTGGCAACTCCAATGATGATTGCACTGATGGAACAGACATGCCTCTGGTCTATCAAGCCCTATCTGGAAGAGGGACAGGGCAGCGTTGGTGTGCACGTAGATATAAGCCATGACAGCGCCGCGCCGCTTGGCAGCACGGTATGGTGTGAGAGTGAGGTGATTGATATAGACAGAAGAAAGATCACCTTTAAGGTGACGGTATATGACAAGGATGGTGTTGTGGGGCACGGTACTCACCAGCGCTTTATTATAGACGAACGCAAGTTCGGGGACAAGATGAAAACAAAAAATATTTGAATATGAAAAGAATAAGATTTTGGGCAGCGCTTGCTGTAGTAGCAATGTTTATTTCCGCTTGCGGTGGCGGCGGAGGTGAGAAAAAAGCTTTGGATCCGGATCCTGTAATCCCGCCGGCTCAGGAGGAAGATCCTCCTATCAATGAGCCTCTTGTGGCTCCAGTTGCTCGCATAGATGACGGCCGTCACGTTACTGCATACGTAACCTATTACGGCAGTTTGATTCCAGATGCAAGTGTTCTTACACACATCAACTATGCATTTGCAGAACTCTATATGGTAGACGGTGTCTATCAGAAGTTTGACCTGCAGGGAACCAAGACAAGATTCCAGAACGTTGTTAATCTGAAGAAGAATTATCCTCAACTTAAGATATGTCTGAGTTTTACTCACGGCGTTGCAAATTCCAACAACAAGCAGGGGGGTAGTTTCTCCGCTCTTTGCAAGAGTGATGAGAACATGCAGAAGTTTGCAGAGGACTGCCTGGCGTTCCTTGAGGAGTGGGGAATAGACGGTATTGATTTGGATTGGGAGTTCCCGGGACTCAGCTGGAGCGGTGCAGCCTGTGACGTTACCTGTGACACAGAAAATTACGTGAAACTGGTTAAGAAACTGCGTGAGGTTCTGGGAGACAAATATGAAATCTCTTACGCAGGTTACTGCATGGATAAGGTCTCTGTAACAGGAGGTTATCGTTACGTAGATATTGCAGGAATGGACAAGTATGTAGATTATGTCAACATAATGACTTATGATCTGGATGAGGCTCCTCATCACCATTCAGCTTTGGCAGACACAAGGGCTTACAGGGATTGCAACCGTGCGGTTAACGCCTATCTGAATGCAGGAGTAAAGCCTAACAAACTGGTGCTCGGTATTCCGTTCTACGGCCGTCACTCATTCAGCACCTCTCCTACGGCCGTCACTTACAAGAGCATACTTACAATGGATCCTAAAAAGTACAGACGTAACAAATGGGATGCTACCGCAAACTGCCCTTACGTTGAGACAATGCAGGGTGTATTCTATATGGGTTATGACAACCCTAAGAGCATAGCAGTCAAGGGAAATTGGGCTCGTCAGAAGGGTCTTTTGGGATTGATGTACTGGGAGTATGACCAGGATGACGCAAAGGGAACTCTCCGCACAGCAGTTTGGAATGCGGTAATGACTCCTTAAGCCTCCTCCCAGATATAAATCTTATCTGAACGTCTGAGTTTTTCTTTTACGGGGATTGAACAGAGATCTCCCTTAACGGCCTTTTGTACCGGCTTGAGGTCTACGCGTATCTCTTTGATTGTATGCTCAATGCAACCGGTAGAAGGACCAATGATGAGTATTTCGTCTCCAACGTTGAGCTCTCCCGCCTCCACCAGAACCTCTGCAACTGAGAGGTTGGAGAAGTAGTTGGTAATCTTTGCCACGTAACTCTTTTTTCTTGTGGCCTTGTTGCCGTAAACCTCGCTCCACTCGCCGAGTCTTGCCCCCTGGTAGTAACCGTCCCAAAAGCCTCTGTTGAATACTCCGGAGAGTTTCTCTTTCAAAGCACTCTTAAGCTCATCCGTGTATCCCTTTTCACTAAGCACGGCATCTGCAGCGGTGCGGTATGCTGAGGTTACAATTTTAACGTACTCTGCACTGCGGGCGCGCCCTTCAATCTTAAAGACTGTGATACCCGCATCTATGATCTTATCTATGAACTCAATGGTACAGAGATCTTTAGGAGACATAATGTACTTGTTGTCTATCTCCAGTTCTCTGCCCGTTTCCAGGTCTGCAACCTTGTAACCTCTTCTGCAGAGTTGGAAGCAGCTGCCGCGGTTGGCTGAGGAGTTGTACTCCTGAAGACTCAGGTAACACTTTCCGGAGATGGCCATACAGAGCGCTCCGTGAACAAAAAGTTCCAGGCGCAGCAGGTTCCCCGATGGGCCTTTAACCTGCTCTTCTACAATCTTTTGGCTTATCTCTTTTATCTGAGGCAGAGTGAGTTCCCTTGCAAGAACAATCACATCTGCAAACTGAGCGTAGAACTTGACGGCCTCAAAATTGGAGACGTTTAACTGTGTGGAAATATGCACCTCCAATCCCAACTCTCTGCACATCTGAATGACCGCCATATCTGAAGCGATTATTGCACTCACCTGTGCCTTCTTAGCCTCCTCCAGCGCCTTTCTCACATCTGCCAGATCTGCCTGATATACAACGATATTGAGAGTCATGTAGGTCTTTACGTTATGCTCACGGCAAATCTCCGTAATCTTGCTCAAATCTTCCGGAGTAAAATTGTTTGCGGAGTGAGATCTCATGTTGAGATTTCCCACGCCAAAATAGACGGAATTTGCACCACCCTGAATAGCGGCCATCAGGCACTCAAAGTTGCCGGCCGGAGCCATTATCTCAATATCTTGTTTCATCTATTTGATCCTTTTAATTAGTGAAGTGGCAAACTGCTGAAGCTGAGTCTTTTGCGCTGCCGTAAGATTCATCTCCTTAAGGATGTCCATAGCCAGGTAGTAGTTCTTCTCAATGGCTTCTTCTGCCATTTTGTTGATACCCAACTCTTTGTAGAACTCCTGGAATATAGCAATCTTTTCATCTGTAGGCTCCATCTCCAACAGGGAATCCAGCTTTGCCCCCTCTCCCTTAAGCAGCGCCTCCTCTCTGCAACGTGTTAATAGCCAGCTCTTTTTATTGTTCAGAATATCTCCGCCAATCTTCTTTCCAAAGGTCTTTTCATCTCCAAAGCAGTCCAGATAATCGTCCTCAATTTGGAAAGCCAGACCCAGTTTTAGACCAAATTCATAAATCTGGTTGCAGAGCTCTTTGTCTGCTCCTCCTATGATGGCTCCCATCTTTGCTGCACAGGCCAAAAGCACAGCGGTTTTGAGGGTGATCATATTTACATACTCCTCCATAGAGACGTTGTTCATCTCCTCAAAATCCATATCCAACTGCTGCCCTTCGCATATCTCGATGGCTGTCTTGGAGAAGAGCGTAACCACCTCATTTATATACTCTCTAGGAGTGGAGGAGAGCAACTGGTAGGAGGAGATGCACATTGTATCTCCGGAGAGTATCGCAATATTTCTGTTCCACTTTTTAAAAATGGTAGGCCGCCCTCTTCTCAAATCCGCATTATCCATAATGTCATCGTGAATAAGAGTGAAGGTATGGAAGAGTTCCACAGCCATTGCGGGGTTTACAATGTGCGGCCCTATATCATCTTTGAAGAGATTGTAAGTGACCAGGCAGAAGCGGGGACGGATTCTCTTTCCGCCAACGTCCAACATATACTTCAGGGGTGCATATAGGTAGTGTGGTTCTGCCGGCCACTGAGTCTTTTCCGTGGCCTCATTTATGATTTTGTAAAGTTCTTCTAATGCCAGCATAGCTCAATTATTGTCTCCACAAATTTAACCTTTTTCAGCTATTTTGCTAAATTCGCAAATCATTCAGAGTGTTATGGCGGAGAACAAAGAGAAAAACCAAACAAACAGGGCCGTGGTTGTAAAACACACGGGCAGCCACTATTTGCTCTCCCATCTCCCTGATTGGAACCCCTTTATGGCGGTAGTGAAGGGTAAGCTCCGCCTGGATGACACCACCAACACCAACCCTATTGCAGTGGGGGATATTGTGGAGTATGAAGGGACTCCTTCCTCCACCTCTTCTGAGAACCCCTGCACAATTAAACGGGTGTTGGAGAGGCGCAACTGTATTGTCAGAAGGTCAACTAATTTATCCAGACAAAATCACCTTATAGCCGCCAACATTGACCGCGTTTTTCTTACCGTAACCATCAAAGATCCGGAGGTGAAACTGCAGTTTGTAGACCGCTTCCTTGTTACCTGCCAGGCGTATGACGTTCCGGTTACCATTCTGCTGAACAAGGCGGATGTCTACCGCGGAGATGAGAATTCCCAAGAACTTAAAGACGAGGATCTTGCAGCAATGGCGGCCGGCTTTTCACAAATCTATGCAAATGCCGGCTACGAGGTTATTGAAACCTCCGTTAAGAGCGGTCTGAACATTGAGAAACTCAGAGAACTCTGCAAGGATAAGGTTGTGCTTTTCAGCGGACAGAGCGGAGTGGGTAAATCTTCACTAATCAACGCGTTGGATCCTAAACTCAATCTCAAGACTGCAGAGATTTCTCAGGCACATCTTCAGGGAAAACACACCACAACTTTCTATCAGATGCACCCAATCTCAAGCGGCGGTTTTGTGGTGGATACTCCCGGCATCAGAGGCTTTGGTCTGGTTAACTTCTCCAAGGAGGAACTGAGCAACTATTTCCCTGAGATGATGAGAGTTCAAGATGGCTGCCGCTTTAACCCTTGCACCCATACTCACGAGCCTGGCTGCGCCGTTAAAGAGGCGGTGGAGAGGGGTGAGATCTCTCCTCTCAGATATGACTCCTATCTTGCTATGCTTGAGGATGACGGCAAGTACAGAGAAGCAGAATAATATGTCAGAGAGCGTTGTTAAAAAGATGAACCGCAGAGTCTTGTCTCTGGCTGTTCCGAGCATCTTTGCCAACATTACCGTTCCGCTTGTTGGTATGGTAGACGTTGGTGTCTCCGGAAGGCTGGGTGACGCCGTTGCCATTGGAGCAATGGCTATCTCCACAATGCTCTTTGATCTGCTCTACTGGAACCTCGGATTCCTAAGAGTAGGAACCGGTGGCATGGTGGCGCAAGCCTTTGGCAGAAGGGACTTTAAGGATGTGATGAAGATCTTTACGCAAGGGTTGGGAACTGCGCTCTCCATTGCTCTTCTGATATTTGCGCTGCAGTATCTCTATGTGGAGATTGCTCTTAAGTTTATCCCTTGCAGCAGTGAGGTAGCAACTCTTGCACGTCAGTACTACTACATCAGAATTTGGGCCGCCCCTGCAACGCTCTCATTATTTGTCTTTAAGGGCTTCTTCATCGGGATGCAGGATGCGGTGAGTCCTATGATTGCAGATATAACGGTGAACGTCCTGAACCTTCTGCTCAGCATTCTCTTTGCCTTTAGAATTGGACTGGGTTTCAGAGGAATAGCCTGGGCCGTCTTTACCGCTCAGTACACCGGTCTTCTGCTCTGCATAGCAATTTTCCTACTCCGTTACTGTTCCCTGCTCAAACATTTAAGCGTTAGGAGTTCTCTGAAAATTAAGGAGATGCTGCGTTTCTTCTCCGTGAACGGCAACCTCTTCATACGCTCCGTCTGCTTCCTTTTCATATACGTGGGCTTTACCTCTCTCTCTGCAAAATACGGAGATACTCAGCTTGCGGTAAGCACCATCATTATGAAACTTCTTATGTTCTTCTCATTCTTCATAGACGGCTTTGCGTATGCAGGTGAGGCACTTACGGGAAGATACATTGGTGAGAAGAATGACTCTTCTCTGCATCTTTCCTCCAGAGTTATCTTCCTCTGGAGTTTCTGGATTGCCGCCGCAGCAACCGTTGTTTACGTTCTCTTCTCTCGTCAGATGATAGGGCTAATGACAGACAATCAGTCTGTTATAGAGGCCTCCAAACCTTTCTGGATCTGGCTGTGGATAATGCCTGCGCTCAGTACTCCAGCCTTCATCTATGACGGAATCTACACCGGAGCCACTGCAACAAAAAGAATGATGTGGGGAATGATATACTCTGTAATTGGCTTTTTCATAGCCTATTATGCCCTCTACTCCACAATAGGCATCCAGGCCCTCTACATTGCCTACATGGTGCACATTGCAGTCCGCACCCTCTACCTCCACCTCTTCTTCCGCAGAGACGTCTACGCTCAGTTAACTCCGCAATAAAAAACAATGTTCTGCATACGTGTAGATCATTTTCGTGAGGTCACGAAAATGATAAGGCAGGCTTGGCAGAGAAAAATTATTTTGCAGAAAAACTGCATTATGATTTATGGTTATATTCGCGTAAGCACAAACAAGCAAACTGTTCTTAATCAGAGGTTTGAAATTAGCAAGTATTGCTCTGCAAACAACCTTACAATAGACGGTTGGATAGAGGAAACTATCTCCGGAACCAAAAACTATGACAAGCGTAAACTTGGTAATCTTCTTAAAAGAATTCACAGCGGAGATTTGATAATCTGTGCGGAACTCTCACGCCTTGGCAGAAGCCTCTTTATGATAATGGAGGTTCTAAATATCTGCATGACAAAGCAATGCAGAGTCTGGACCGTAAAAGAGGGCTACAAACTTGGAGAAGACATTCAGTCAAAAGTGCTGGCCTTTGCATTCGGACTCTCTGCAGAGATTGAAAGAAAACTTATAAGCCAAAGAACAAAAGAGGCGTTAGACAGAAAAAGGGCGGAGGGAAAGCGGCTTGGACGCCCAAAGGGTTCCAAGAACAAACACTACAGGCTTGAGGCAAAGGACAGACTCATCCAACGCCTTACGCAGCAGGGCGTTAAGATGCAGGAAATAGCCTCCCGCTGCCGCGTCTCCTACAAAACCCTTTACAACCACCTCCACCGCACAGAGCAAGAAACAAAATAAATTATTCTTCTGTTGTTTGACTGATCCTTTCTTTTTGTATTTTTGTGGAAACAAGACGCGCTTATGAGATTGGTTGAAGAAATAACGATTGCCCGTCCTTTTATCAAATGGGTTGGAGGGAAGACACAATTGCTGGATGAAGTTCGCAAGTCACTGCCCAGTGATTTTGCTACTCGTAAGCATTTAACATACGTAGAACCATTTGTAGGAGGAGGAGCCGTATTGTTTTGGATTCTTCAGGCATATCCAAATATTGAACATGCCGTCATAAATGACATAAATAAGGAACTCATCTGCACATATAGGGTTATCCAAGAGGATGTTGAGAATCTTATAGAGATGTTGTCCAATATACAATCTGAGTATATCCCTTTGAATGCAGAATCCAGAAAGGATTACTTTATGGAAAAGAGGACTTTATTTAACTCTAAAACTATTTCTCCAGAAGAGACTGCGGCACTGTTCATTTTCCTCAACAGAACGTGCTTTAACGGGCTTTATAGAGTCAATTCAAAGGGCGCTTTTAATGTCCCTCACGGGAAATATGTAAATCCACGCATCTGTGACGCTGAAAATCTCCGGGCATGTTCATCTATTCTGCAGAAAGTAGAGATTCTTTGTGGAGATTTTTCTGAAACGGGATGTTACGCCGGGCCACGTACTCTGTACTATTTTGACCCGCCATATAAGCCTATCACAGAAACATCTTCTTTCACCTCTTATGCAAAGGATGGATTTGATGACAAAGAGCAAATTCGCCTCCGCGATTTCTGTGACCAAATTAGCAAAAGAAAGGCTCTTTTTGTGGCAAGCAATTCAGATCCAAAGGATGTGAATCCAAAGGCGAACTTTTTTGATATTATTTATAACCATTTCATCATCAAGCGTGTTTCAGCTACTCGTATGATTAATTCAGATGCAAACGGTCGCGGAGCTGTTTCAGAATTGATGATTTCCAACGTAGTTAATGCCTAATTATGAGAGATTTCCAAATTTGGATGGCGGGCTTCCGCTCAGCCATAGCTGGCTATAGGTATTTTACAGACTTTGAAAAGATCTACAGAAACGTAGATGCTATCAAAGTGGAACTTAACATTATGAACTCTCTTGTAGGGAGTAAGACTATTGAAAAAGATTTCATTGCTCTATACAAACGATATCCGGAAATTCTAAAGTGCATTCCTATTCTGATTGCAAAACGTGAATTCGATATTCTTACAGTTGATTCAGACGGAGAACACATGTTCAACTTTAGGGAAGCAAATTATAGCATAGGGGATTATGTTATCTTTATGAGAGAGACCGGCTTATTTGACCTTATGCAGAATAAACACATCCAAAATCTAGTTGATTACGTTACAGGTGTAGAAGCGGGTTTAGATTCCAATGCTAGAAAGAATCGCGGAGGACACGCAATGGAAGATCTGGTAGAAAGTTTCATTGTCAAAGCCGGGTTAGTGAAGGACAAGACATACTTCAAGGAAATGTATATCCATGAGATAGAACAAAAGTGGAATATTGACCTTTCCTGCATCTCAAATAAGGGTAAAACTGAGAAACGTTTTGATTTCGTAATAAAGAGATCAAAAATGATATATGGCATAGAGACAAACTTCTATGCCAGCAGCGGTTCAAAACTCAATGAAACTGCTCGTAGTTACAAAACCCTTGCATTAGAAACAAAAGATCATCCTAACTTTACATTTGTCTGGATTACAGACGGTCATGGCTGGGGCTCTGCTATGAACAATCTTAGGGAAACCTTTGATGTCCTAGAGAATATGTACTGTATATTGGATCTTGAAGACGGCGTTATTTCCAAAAAACTTATTTGAAATGTCCATAGAAAAGAAGAAAAACAAAACTCCTTCAATGGAGACGAAAAAATATGAGCTCCTTGCGGAGATCCCAGTAAATGGTACATACATCCTTGGCGTTTACAAGGGTACTTTATCCAAATTTGATATTTTATTAAGATATCGTCAGAAAGATGGAGAGAAATGGAGTCGGATGAGGACACCCAAACATATACATTGGGCTGTTGATATTTTAGTAAAACACTATAGCGAACCAAGAGAAACAGATTTGTTGCTTACTCATCTTCTTAATATTTGGGGAAATACAGTTCCACTCAAAAGAGATTCCGAAAGAAAAAAATTGCTGGATACGGACACTTTACTTGCAGAGGTAGATAAAGAGGCGGAAAAATATTCAAAACTTGCCGACAAGGGAGAATACAGTGTAAAATTCTTAATTCTCATAGCCAAACTTCTAATGGTACAAGAAAAGACCAAAAGAGATGACGCATTTATGTTTGGGAATTTACTTACAAAATTGAGGGATCATAAGAATATTTTTGAAATTGTTTCAGCAGCCTCATTTAATGGCCGTCGTAAATGATAGTTCCTTTTTACAAATCTAAAGACAAGAATTTCACTCTTTTACAAGGAGATTGTATTGAACTTTTGAAATCTTTTGATTTTAAGTTCGATATGATTTTTGCGGATCCTCCGTATCATCTCTCAAACGATGGAATTAGTATTCAGAGTGGAGTTCCCGTTTCTGTAAACAAGGGCAAATGGGATAAGTCTCAGGGATTTGAGGAGGACTATAAATTTGACAAAACTTGGCTTGCTGCCTGTAGAGAACACTTGAAATCCGATGGTACTATTTGGGTAAGCGGCACGTATCATAATATCTTTTCAGTTGCTCGGTGTCTTACTGAGTTGGATTTTAAGATTCTAAATTGTATCACTTGGGTAAAAACCAACCCTCCACCAAATCTTTCCTGTAGATATTTTACATATTCAGCTGAGTATATCTTATGGGCTCGCAGAGAGCAGAAAAAGGCTCATTACTACAACTATGAGTTGATGAAGGAGATAAACGGTGGCACGCAAATGCGTGATGTTTGGACGTTACCAGCCATTGCTCCGTGGGAAAAGTCTTGTGGTAAACACCCCACACAGAAACCTCTATGCGTTCTCTCCAGAATCATCCAGGCATCAACAAAGCCAGGAGCCTGGATACTAGACCCGTTCACAGGCAGCAGTACTACTGGCATTGCAGCAACTCTTCTCAGGCGTCGTTTCCTTGGAATTGATCAGGAAGATAAATTTTTAGAGATAAGCAAAGCCCGTCGCGAGGAACTGAATAGTATTAATCGCTATCGTGAGATTCTTGGAAAGTTGGAGAAACAAGCTAAACTCTTCCAAGACAATGATATCCGAATCCTAAGTGAAGAGGAAATTCCTTATGGTCCAGAGTTGCCGTTCTAGATTGGTGTGACAAGGATTTTTGCTAAATTTGTAAGGGTTCTTAAAGTAAAAGGTTATGAAAAAGATATTGTTGCTATTGGCGGTGTTCTTAGTGGGAATGGTTTCCTATGGGCAGAAGGTTGATATTGAGCAACCTAAGACAGAGACGGGGGTTAGGTTTGCAGTGGTGATAGACAGTAAGACCTTTCAAAAGTGTAAGAAAGAAGTATATAACTATCGGGATGCACTGGAAAAAGACGGGCTCTCCACTTACATCATAAGCGGCGAGTGGGAAAATCCGGATCAGGTTAAAGAGGAGATAAAGAGGGTTTATGCAGAGAATCCGAAAAACTTTGAGGGGATTGTGCTTGTTGGGGATATTCCGGTTGTGATGGTGCGTAACGCTCAGAATCTGACACGTTCTTTCAAGATGGATGAGAATAAGTTTGAGAAGGGGCGTTCTTCTGTTCCGTCTGACCGCTTTTATGATGACTTGGGCCTTGAGTTTGAGTTCCTTACAAAGTCCTCCAATATTAAAGATGCCGGCGGAAGAGAACTCTTTTTCTACAATCTTTCAGCCGGCAGTAAGCAATATTTGAGTCCTGATTTTTACAGCGGAAGAATTCTTTTTCCAAACGGTTTCAAAGGGGATAAATACAAGGAGATCGGTAAATTTTTGGATAGGGCGGCGGCAGCTCATCTTGCTCCCCCGCAGATGAAAAACATGTTGCTTAGCAGAGGCGCTCTCTCAGAGAATGAAGATTTCTATGCAAGGATTGGAGGCATAGAGATGATTAAGGATCAGGTGCCGTTCCTTGCTCGTCCAAATGCAATTCAAGTAATTGATTTCAATAAAGATACACCATCTCAAAAAGATCGTTTGATGGAGGCGTTGAAGCAGCCTCAAAACACGGTTTTCTACTATAGGGGGCACGGCAACTACGCTGTTATGGCTCCGGGGTTTTCAGCAGCTCACGGCTCAACTGCAGAGATTAAGGCGGCAGAGATGTTAAAGAATCCAACTCAGGCATACTACGTTATGCTTAACTCTTGCTTCAACGGGTCTATCTTCAAAAGTCAGGATATGGCTCCGTCATTCCTCTTTTCTCCGGGGAATGTTCTTGCTGTTCAGTCGGTTGGAATTAATTCTCATCAGGATGAGTGGGAGTTCAGATATGCGGGTATAATTTACGGAGGCGCTAGAGTGGGTGAGTGTCACAGACTTGCGCCGCTCTTGGAGCGCAATCTTTTTGGAGATCCTACATTCCATTTCAAGAGCGTTTACAATTACGACCTCAAAGATTTTACCGTGAAAAATACTGGGAATGAGGAATTTTGGAGGTATGCTATGGAGAAGGGACTTCCTCTCGGAGTGGAAGGAGACAGAAACAATTCTATCACTTGCGTTGCCGTAAACCGTCTATGCAGAATGGATAAACTCTCATCCTCTGACCTTGCAAAATTATGGGGTAAAAGGCTGTCACCAAGCGTGTTGCTGGAGTGTGTGCTGCAGACTTATGACCTTTATGGGAAGGGTTGTGATACAACTGTTGCCAATGATTTGCTTGAAATCTTGAACGAAGGAATACTATCTCAGTATGAGTTTGTGGTTAGGCATTCAGGCATGGCTGCTAAACAGTTCGCAGACCCACGCCTGGAGGATGCTCTGATAAATTCCATCAAATACAACTTAAAGAGAACCAGAGCCATAAGATTTGTGGCTGAGGCCTTGAGCATGATTCCAGAGAATGAGATGCTGGCCTCTTTTGCAAATCACCCGCTTAGCAAAGATCCTACAGTTGCGAAATACATAGAGGATAACAAGAAAGTACTCTATAAGCAGAAACGCATTCAGCATCTGGTGATTACAGATAAGAATACAGGTTCGGACAGAAGAATACTTCATTCCTTAGGGGCAAAGAATAATCCTTTCCCGGATTATATACCTCTTTTTGTCTCGATGGTTGAAGATGAATCTCTCAACACAGAACTCAGATTTGTTCAGGCGGATCTTTTGGGCTGGTATGAATATTCTTACAAGAAGAAGGATGTAGTTGATGCCATCAAAAGGATGCTGTCTAATCCTTCCTTTGATGCCACTATGCGTAACTCCCTTAACAATAAGGTTTCCCTAAGAGATGTTCTGACAAAAAGCCTCAACCGGCTGGAGAAAACTCAGTAGAGTTCGGCTATCATGCAGCGGGCGGAGCCGCCGCCTGCGGTCTCTATGGAAGTGAGTTCTGGTGCTACAATCTTTACGTCCTCTTCCAGCAGGGCTATTTGCTCCGGGGTTAGTGAGCGTTTTGCGGTGGCGCTCATTATGAGCAGTTTGCGGCCGGCTGGGTTTGCCGGAGCGGCAGCGTGGAGTTCAAGCATGTTGCCGGCAAACTGGTGCATCTGATCAAAGGTGATTTCTACAATCTCTTTGTCATTTTCTTCCAGCAGTTCTATGAGGCGCTCTCTTTCATTGATGTCTGTAACGGAGTCCAAACAAACTACGGCAAAGCGGGTGCCTACGTGCATCATTACGTTGGTGTGATAGATTGGCGTACCGTTCTCATCCTCAGCGTTAAAGAGGAAGTAGTCATAGTCTGTCTTGGAGGCCCACTTCTCTAGAACCTCCTCGTTGGTTCTTGGAGACTCGCACGCAAAAGCAATCTTGTGTTCTCTGTCTAAAATCAGGGAGCCGGTTCCCTCTAAGAACTTCTCCTCTTTCTCATTTCCGGTGAGATCTATGATCTTTTGGAAGTTCATTTTGCCCAAAACCTTGAGGAGTTTGGTGCGTTCTTTTCTGCGATTTGGGGCAAACATAGGGTAGAGTACGAGCGTACGTTCATCCTCTTTTGTGAGCGGATTTTTCTCAATGTGGGTTGAGAAGCAGTTGTTTGGGAAGATGGAATCCGGAGTGAAAGGTTCTTCTGTATCTTGAAGAACCTCAACCTCCACTCCGTTATCTCTTAAAAGTTTAACGTAGTTGTCAAACTCTGTAACAGCCTGCTGCTGAATTTTCTGCGCTTCACTATCACTCTCCGTCTTAACTTGGAAGGCGTTGTTTGAAGCGGTCTCTTCATTAAAGGCAAAGCGAACGGGCCTTACCATCAGAACTTTACTTGTGGTCTGCATTACTCCTCCATCTCCTTAATGGACTTGGCAATAATGGCAATGGCCTTACGGAGCTCAGCCTCAGTGATTACAAGCGGCGGAGCAAATCTTATGATGGTCTTGTGAGTTGGCTTTGCAAGCAATCCGTTCTCCATCATCTTAATGCAGAGATCCCAGGCGGTCTTGCCGTTCTTCATAGGTTTGGTGAGGACGGCATTCAGAAGTCCTCTTCCTCTAACGCCCACAATCATAGGTGATTTAATCTTTGCTATCTCCTCTCTGAAGATCTTTCCAAGCTTCTCTGCCTTCTGAGTAAGTTTCTCATCCTTTACAACCTTGAGGGCGGCAACGGCAACCCTTGCTGCCAGAGGGAAGCCTCCGAATGTTGAGCCGTGCTCTCCCGGTTTGATGTTGAGCATAATCTCATCATCTGCAAGGCAGGCGGAAACAGGGAGCACTCCTCCGCCGAGGGCTTTACCCAGAACTACAATATCCGGGCGAATGCCGTCATGCATTGAGCAGAGCATCTTTCCGGTGCGGGCAATACCTGTCTGAACCTCGTCTGCAATGAGCAGAACGTTGTGTTTGTGGCAAAGGTCATAGCACTTCTTAAGGTATCCGTCATCCGGTACGTAGATGCCGGCCTCTCCCTGGATTGGCTCAACCAAAAAGGCGCAAACCTCTTTGCCGTGCTTCTCCAAAGCCTTCTCAAGGGCCTTTACGTTATTATAAGGTATGCGGATAAAGCCAGGGGTGAGCGGGCCGTAGTTCTCATAAGAGCTTGGGTCGTTACTCATCGTGATAACAGTGACAGTTCTTCCGTGGAAGTTTCCGTTGCAGCAGATGATCTTTATCTTCTTGTTAGGTATGCCCTTCTTTACAGCGCCCCAGCGTCTTGCCAGTTCGAGGGCGGTCTCAACGCCCTCCGCACCGGTATTCATCGGGAGTACGCGGTCATATCCAAAATAATCGTGAATATACTTTTCAAACTCGCAGAGTGCATCGTTGTAAAAAGCACGGGAGGTAAGGGAGAGCCTGTCTGCCTGCTCCTTGAGGGCCTTCACAATCTTTGGGTGGTTGTGTCCCTGGTTTACGGCAGAATAGGAGGAGAGGAAGTCAAAGTACTTCTTGCCCTCCACGTCCCAAACGTAGATGCCCTTACTCTTTGTAAGCACTACCGGAAGCGGGTGGTAGTTCTTTGCTCCGTACTTGGACTCCATGTCCATATACTTTTTGCTGAGGGCTCCCTTAGTGGGTTTTGCAGCCTTCTTTGCAGCACTCTTTGGTGCGGTTTTCTTGCTCTTTGTAGCCATAATATTGTAGTTTTATCTCTATCTAACGTTGATTTTGCATCCCCAAAACTACTAAATTTTTGCAGAATAGAAAAGTATGATTATCTTTGCAACCCGCTTTTAACGGCGGAAAATAACATAAAAGTAAGATTAACAGTATTTTATGCCAACAATCCAACAATTGGTAAGGAACGGGCGCAAGAGAATTGTTACAAAGTCAAAGTCTCGCGCGCTTGATTCAAGCCCTCAGAAACGTGGAGTATGTGTACGTGTTTACACAACAACTCCTAAGAAGCCTAACTCAGCAATGAGAAAAGTTGCCCGTGTTAGACTGACAAACCAGAAAGAGGTGAATGCCTACATCCCAGGAGAGGGACACAACCTTCAGGAGCACAGTATTGTGCTTGTTAGAGGAGGTCGTGTTAAGGATCTTCCTGGAGTACGTTATCACATTCTTAGAGGCGCTTTGGATACTGCCGGAGTGGACGGACGTAAACAGGGCCGTTCATTGTATGGAGCAAAGAGACCAAAGCAACCTAAGAAGTAAGTCATTAATTTAAAACATTTCCAACAATGAGAAAAGCAAAGCCTAAAAAGAGGATTCTACTTCCAGATCCTAAGTATCACGATGTTATGGTAACAAGATTCGTGAATAACCTTATGTTGCAGGGGAAGAAGAGTATCGCTTACGCTATTTTTTATGATTCAATCGACATGATTGGCGAGAAGATGAAAGATTCTGGCAAGGCTCCTATGGAAATTTGGAAAAAAGCACTTGAGAATGTAACCCCGCAGATTGAGGTTAAGAGCCGCAGAGTGGGTGGTGCTAACTTCCAGGTTCCGACGGAAGTGCGTCCGGAGAGAAAAATCTCGCTGAGTATGAAGAACATGATTCTTTACGCTCGTAAAAGACCGGGCAAATCGATGGCTGAAAAGTTAGCGGCGGAGATCATGGCAGCATATAATAACGAAGGTGGTGCCTTCAAGAGAAAAGAGGATATGCACAAGATGGCAGAGGCCAACAAGGCATTCGCTCATTTCCGTTTTTAGTATTTAAGGAGCAAGCGTAAATGGCTAGAGATCTTAAATATACTAGAAACATCGGTATCATGGCTCACATTGATGCCGGCAAAACAACCACATCTGAAAGAATCCTTTACTACACTGGTAAGACTCACAAGATTGGTGAGGTTCACGATGGTGCAGCTACAATGGACTGGATGGTGGAGGAGCAGGAGAGAGGTATAACTATCACTTCTGCAGCCACTACCGCATTTTGGCACTACAACAGTGACAGTTACCAGATCAACTTGATTGATACCCCAGGTCACGTAGACTTTACCGTTGAGGTGGAGCGTTCACTGCGTGTACTTGATGGTACAGTAGCAACATTCTGCGCTGTAGGACGTGTTCAGCCACAGAGCGAAACCGTTTGGAGACAGGCAGATAAGTACAATGTCCCTAAGATCGCTTACGTGAATAAGATGGATCGTGTTGGTGCAGATTTCATGGCGGTTGTAGATGACATTAAGAACAAGCTCGGAGCTCATGCAGTTCCTATCTGTATTCCTATAGGTGCTGAGGATAAATTCCTTGGAATAGTAGACCTCATTGATATGAAGGCTCTTTACTATGATGCAGACAACAAGGAGCTTGTGAATTTTGAAGTCAAGGATGTTCCGGCAGAGCTTGCAGATGAGGCAGCTACCTGGAGAAACAATCTCCTGGAGACAGCGGCTGAGTTTGATGAGGCTCTGATGCAGAAGTACTTTGACGATCCGGACACTATCACCAAAGAGGAGATAATTGCTGCAATCAGAAAGGGAACCATTGAGATGCAGATTGTTCCAATTTGCTGTGGTTCATCCTTTAAGAACAAGGGCGTGCAGTTCCTTTTGGATGCAATAGTTAGATATTTGCCAAGTCCTCTGGATAAGGGTAACGTAGTTGGTACCAACCCTAAGGACGGTTCTGAGGTTGAGAGAAAACCTTCAGCATCAGAGCCTTTCTGCGGTCTGGTATTCAAGATTGCTACAGACCCGTTCGTAGGAAGATTGGCATATATGAGAGCATACTCCGGAAAACTTGATTCCGGTTCTTATGTGCTCAACACCAGAAGCGGTAAGAAAGAGAGAGTTGCAAGACTCTATCAGATGCACTCCAACAAACAGAACCCTATTGAGTTCGTTGAGGCTGGAGACATCTGTGCGGTTGTAGGCTTTAAGGATCTCCGTACAGGAGATACCGTATGTGCTGAGAACCATCCGATTGTTCTGGAGTCTATGGTATTCCCTACACCGGTTATCGGACTGGCTGTAGAGCCTAAGACTCAGGGAGATCTGGACAAACTGGGTATTGCACTCAGCAAACTTGCAGAGGAGGATCCTACCTTTACCGTTAAGGCTGATACTGAAACAGGTCAGACCGTCATCAGCGGAATGGGTGAGCTTCACCTTGAGATTCTGGTAGATCGTCTTAAGAGAGAGTTTGGAGTAGAGATTAACCAGGGTGCACCTCAGGTTAACTACAAAGAGGCTCTCTGCCAGACGGTTCAGCACAGAGAGGTATTCAAGAAGCAGACCGGAGGCCGCGGTAAGTTTGCGGATATCATCGTTGAGCTCGGCCCTGCAGATGAGGGAGTTACAGGACTCCAGTTTGTAGACGAGGTTAAAGGTGGTAACGTTCCTAGAGAGTTCATTCCTGCAGTTGAGAAGGGATTCAAGGCTGCAATGGCAAACGGTGTTTTGGCAGGTTACGAGGTTACATCTATGAAGGTTGTTCTTAAGGATGGCTCATTCCACCCTGTAGATTCAGACCAGCTTTCATTTGAAATCTGTGCCCGCCAGGCATTCCGCAAAGCAGCTCGTAAGGCAGCTCCTGTGATTATGGAACCTATTATGGCTCTGGAGGTTGTAACACCTGAGGAGAGTATGGGTGATGTAATCGGAGACCTCAACAAGAGACGCGGACAGATAACCAATATGGACTCAAGAGGCGGTGCCAGAATTATTAAGGCAAAAGTTCCGCTTTCAGAACAGTTTGGTTATGTGACAGTTCTGAGAACACTCTCTTCCGGACGTGCAACAAGTACAATGGAATTCTCTCACTATGCAGAGCTTCCTGCTAACCTTGCAAAAGAGGTTATTGAGAAGGCAGGTGTGCATCTTGCAGATGATGATGAATAAACCGGATTTAAAAGAAGAAATTTAAAAAATTATAAAAATGAGCCAAAAGATTAGAATTAAACTGAAGTCTTATGATCACGCACTGGTTGACAAATCAGCTGCTAAGATTGTTGAGACTGTAAAGGCTACAGGTGCTATCGTCAGCGGTCCTATTCCACTTCCGACCAGCAAGAAGATATTCACCGTAAACCGCTCTACCTTCGTTAATAAGAAGGCTCGCGAGCAGTTTGAGCTCAATTCTTTCTGCCGTCTTCTGGATATCTACTCCTCTTCATCAAAGACTGTTGACGCTCTGATGAAGCTCGAGCTTCCTAGCGGTGTTGAGGTTGAGATTAAAGTTTGATAGTACAAAAAAGTATTATCTTTGCACGAGTTAGCGGCCACCTAACCAATGGCCGCTGGATTGGGGCTCATAGCTCAGTTGGTTAGAGCACCTGACTCATAATCAGGGGGTCCCAGGATCATGCCCTGGTGGGCCCACAACAAGGGATTGTCAAAGCAGATTAACACCTGTCAGACAATCCCTTTTCCATTAAGAAATCCCCATTCCAGACTCATAGGACAGGGATTTTCTATCAAATCAGGTCATCATCTCCCACTCTTTCCACCCACCCCAAAACTCCTGAAAAATGTGGGATTTTTTCCAAATCCGTCGCCTATGTGTCGCCAAAATTTTGCCCTTTTAAAACAAAACAGTATCTTTGATAGAAACTAATGTGCTATAAAAATGGGGAAGGGGAAACATCCATATGAGCTTTATGAGAATTCTTCAAATTGGAAGATAATAAAAGAAGCCTTGGAAGAGTTGGTTTTAAACAATGATGTTGAACTAATGACACCCAAAGAATATGTTATTGGGTATTTGTGCAAGGCTTTAAAGGAAAAACACCCTAACGAGAATTAGAACGGGACATTTATGATTATCCTTCAAAGGGAAGAGGTTTTTGGTGCAATGGGACAGTATATCCTGATTCCAGCGTTTGTGATATTGGGATTGTTCTGCGTTATCAAGATCATTCTCATAATAAGGGATATCTATCGGGAGAAGAAGGAGAAGAGAGAGAGAGAGGGGTGAAGATCCGAGATGGAGGAGATGGGGATAGGTTTTCTCTGTTCTGGATTAAACTAATGTGCTGTTAAAAATGTGGATGGGAGTATTATGAAATGGAAGACACTAGAAAAAATCTTATTGGTCACCAGATTGATAGGGCTACTGTTCTTTATTTACACCATCATTTGTTTCGGGGTAACAGAAAAGTATAATCTTGATGGTATTGGAAACCACTCGGCTTATCAACTCTACTGGAACTGCCTTGTTGTATGTTGTCTTTTTCTTCTTTTCGATTGTGTCGCTCAGATAATAAAAGTGGCTAATCCCCAAAATATTGCCCCTTATATAATTCAGGCAATATTGTATACTGCTTCTGTTGCATTAGTAATAATAATGATTGCAAACTATCC
>JAGDBO010000021.1 GCA_017959005.1 Bacteroidales bacterium
CCGGAGCCTACTCCTTTAAAGTTCCGAAAGATGAAAAGGATAAGCTGAAGCTTTGCCCGCTCCGGGGCGGAACTTCAGACGAAAACCAAACCGGAGATACGCACGTAGAAAACCGATTGGTGGTTTGATTGGACAGCGGTTCGACTCCGCTCACCTCCACAAAATAGGAAGGCAATAGCCTTCCTATTTTTGTGGAGGTAAAACCTTTTGTGGAGGTAAAACCTATTAGGTCAACAAAGAGGTGAAGATGATCATCAGGCAGATAGCTATGAAGAATACCAATACTAAGAAGAGAATATTGAGGAGGATGAGGGCCAAAGTTTTACCAATACTCTTCCATAAACTAATCTCATAAATCTGCTTATAGTCCCACACCATAATAAACGGGAGGATAATATCATCCAGCAAATCTGCACTGCCGCTAGAAAATGTTCTGAATAAGATAGTTACAACAAGTATCTGACAGCTTATAAAGATCTGTATAAAGAAATGTTCCGTAAAGGAGAAGCGTAAATCCTTTCTTGTTCTTAGGAACAGCAGCCAGGCAATAAAGGCAAAGGAGATGTTTAGGATAATGATGAAAAATCCTCTGTTATTTTTTCTCCATGTATTGAGGTAAGCCAACTCATCTACAACCCTTAAAGAGATATCGTTATTCCTTTTGGTTTCTATTTGCTGCTGCATGGTCATAGTAGAGTCTATGGGTTTTAACTGAGCAATAAGAGAATCTCTTGGAATAGAAATATCCTGACTGGTACCTTTGTTAATAATGATCCTGTCTCCCTGTGGAGTTTTGATTATATTTACATGAACCTCAACCGCATACAAGACACATAAAAAGAAGAGCAGCTTAATTGGAGCATAGTAAGGAGCACGGTGCCCTTTAAGATAATCTCTTATGAAGTGTCCGGGGCGCAGAAACAACTGTATGATTGTGGAGAGAACGCTCCTGTCATTGTAGTCCCAAACGCCTAAGGTACTGCCTACTATCTTCTTAGGGGTAAGCCTGGAAGTAGAGGCGCTCTGTCCGCATCTTGGGCAGTAATTCCCCTTGTACTCGAAGGCACAGTTGAGACATTTATGAAGCTCCTCCATACCTGTCATATCGTATGATTTGCTCTCCTTAGGATGGCGGATACTATACCACAACTTGCTAAAGTACAGCTTTATGCGTTTGCCCGTTCTCTTAAAATAACTCATACCTTTCTCTTAAAGAGAGAGATCAACAGCAAGGCAAGGGCAAGATAGAAGGATGAAACGCCTGTGACATCCCCATATTTTACAAACGGAGTAATTGAATTGTTGAGAGTTACATCTCCGGATAGATATGCCTGCTCCCACCAAGGTGTCTGACGGGTAATCTCTCCCCTTTGATTTATGAAGGCGGAAATGCCTGTGTTGGCGCTTCTTGCAATGTCTCTTCTGGTCTCGATAGCTCTTAATGATGCGTAATGGAGGTGCTGAATGTGACCCCAGGTGTTGCGCCACCAACCGTCATTTGTTATGATAGTCATTAAGTTGGCACCGCCCTTTATGTAATCTCTGAAGTACTCTCCGAAGACGGATTCATAACATACCGCCGTTCCAATCTTTACATTCTCCGGAGCGTGGAAAATTGTTCTGTACGGGTCTGTTCCGTAGTTGCCTATTCCTCCGCCCAAATCTATACCCAGTGAACCGAACACGCTCTTGTTGCCTATGTAAGGTATTGTCTCTGCCAGGATTACAAGCTTTGACTTATGATGGAAGCTGATTTGGTTCTCCGCCGTGATGAAGATGGCTGTGTTGAATACGTCATACCAGGCGGGGCCGCTCGCTCTTGCAGACCTTGTAGGTTTTTCCACTGACGGATAGAACTTGTGGGTTACCGCTCCGAATATAACATTTGTATTCTTCTCATCTGCAAGCTGTTCAAAGCGTTGCAGAGTGGCGTTTGCAAGAGTGCTTCCCTCCATTATCACTCCGGATTCATCTGAAGGGTTGAAAAAGGTTTCAGGGGCCACTACAAGAAAAGTCTTCTCTGTGAGTGCACTGTCTGCGAGAGAGAAGAGGATATCATTCTGCTGGCTCTGAGAGAGTCCTCCGAATTTGTCTCCGTAAGGATCTATGTTAGGCTGAAGTATAGCAACCTGCTTTGTTACAGGATTTTCCGTCTTGTAGGTATAGAATCTTATGTGGGATATTGAAGATGGTATTACTGCAAGAGCAACGGCTGCTATTGCAAACCAACGGCTGCGTTTTCTCTCTATAATTCTTGTTACCGCCCTAAACAGCAATATGTTAACAAGAAGTATCCAGAGGCTTCCTCCAATGGTTCCCGTAACCTCGTACCACTGAATGTGTTTGATGCTATCTGCAAAACCGTTACCAAGTGTAAGCCACGGCCAGGATACCTGCCAGGTCTGGTAAAAGTGCTCCCATCCGCACCAAAGAAGAGCAAAAATCAGGTAAGGCAGAAGGGTGGCTGATCTTTTTCTGCTCCATCTGAATACCCTGAAAATTACTGTCATCTGGAGGGAGTTGAGTATAATCGCCGCAACAGCACCGGCTGGTGTAGCATACCAGATCCAATAAGTTGTTATGGTGTTCCAAACAATAAAGGCGGTAAAATAGCAGATCCAAAAGTGTCTGACCTTGTCTCTTGTTGCCAGATTTTCCGCCGCAAAAAGGGGCAAAAAGGCCACAAAAGAGATTATTCCCGTGCTCGGTATGATGAAGGGTATCGAGAGTAAAAACCCTGATATTACAGAGAGAATAAGCAGAATTTTGAAGCTTGTTTTTTTCATAAGGTCAAAAATAGTAAATTTGCGGTTCAAAAAGGAAGTAATGCTGATAGTTTTTCTAAAAGGACTGATTGTGGGGCTGGGAGCCTCCATACCGCTGGGACCGGTTGGAGTTCTCTGCATACAGAAGACACTGAGTAAGGGACGCTTGGCAGGTTTTATAACCGGCCTGGGTGCCTCCATATCAGACCTTATCTACTCCGCTTTATCCCTTCTGGGCCTCTTTCTGATTGACAATTTTATTGAGAAAAATAAGGCCATTGTACTCCTGATAGGCGGAGTTGTAATCATTCTGATTGGCATTAAGGTTTACCTCACAAACCCTGTGAAATCCATCAGGCAGAAGAACAAAAGCGGAAGGCCGTTGAAGGATTTAGCTGAGTCTCTGGCTATTACGCTTACCAACCCCGGTTCAATCTTTTTGATTTTTGCAATGCTGGCTGCTGTAAGGCTGGATATTTCCAGCTACTCCCCGGAGGAGGCAAGCACCGTAGTTAGGATTGTACTGGTTGCAATCTTTCTTGGTTCGGCCCTTTGGTGGTTCTCCCTGAGCACTCTGGTAAATATCTTCCGCAAGAGGTTCCGTCTGCGTCAGTTGATTACCATCAACAAAATTGCCGGTATTTTGATTATTGTGCTGGGCGTTATCTCTATGGGCGAGGGCCTTATCAAACTTGTATTGAACTAATAACAAAATAGACAGAGATGAAAAAGTTCCTCTTAATTGGTTTACTGTCTTTAGTATCTCTTTTCCAACTGAATGCACAGGATTGGGCGGGCAGAAGATACCTCTCTGAAGACCCGAGTGCTCTGCACGCTGCTCTTATCAATGTAATTAAGAAAGACGCAGATTTTCAGAAATTCTCAGTGGTGGAGCAAAATCAGTATTTGGCCATTATCTATATGATTGAGTTCAGGATGGCCATTGTCTTTAAGAGCAAGATGAGATGTGATTTTACCGTCATTGCAAAGGCCAATGAGGCAATACTTAAGGCCACCAATGTAGACGATGAGAAAAGAGCACTTATCTCAGAGGCTATGAGCGATATTACCAACGATTTGAAATCTTCCGGCACCTATTCTTTTGACGGCAATAAACTCACAATTACGGAGAAAAACGGTGATTCGCTCACATTCAAACTGTTGGATGATGAGGGGAAAAAGATTAGCTCTGACGAATACGAAAACGTTGTTTTAGCTAGGGTTAAATGAATTTCTTTAGGAGAACCTGGAAGCGTATAGGTCTGCTCTACAGGAAACTGTGGCACAGTATCTGTCACCCTAGGGAGTTCAGATCTTACAATCTGAAGGATCTTGAGAAGAGCCACACCTGTAAGAACTGCTCCCATGAGTACAAGGGTAACTACTGTCCCTTGTGCGGACAGGCTGCCTCAACATCCAGGCTTACACCTAAAAACCTATTGGATAGTACTTTGGCGGTATGGGACATCAACGACAGAAGCGTCTTGGGAACTGTTATCGCTTTGCTATACCGTCCAGGCCATTTCATTAGAGATTACCTGAACGGCCACCGTGCACCATATTATGCTCCTATAAAACTTCTCTTTTTTCTCTGCGTTATATTTGCCATTGAGGTTCAATTTGGTATCATAATGAAAGAGAGTAAGGGAAAAACGGAAATCTCTTCTCCTGAGATCAAAAAGGCTGCGGAAGCTGCAACCAAGATAACTGAAGATGATTGGAACTGGGCAAATGAAGATGATGAGGAGGTGGTGGATTCTTCCGCTGTAAACAAGAGTGAATCTGTTTCTGCAAAAGAGGGGCAATCAGATTCAACAGAGTCTGCTCCTACACTTAAAGTTGTGGAAGAGAACAGTGAATTAAACTCTCTACTCGATATACAGAAACAGAGAAATATAATGCTGCTCTTTGTTTCCTACTTTGGAAAATTTACTGATTGGTGCAAGAATAACAAAGCTCTCTTCACAATCCTAATGAATTTATCTTTCGCCTTTGCCGGATGGATTATATTCGGTAAGGGAAAGAACATAGGAAGGCTCTCATTTACAGAGCATTTCTTTGTTCAGATATTCATCAGTTGCCAGATATTGGCCCTCAATATAATCTTACGTCCCTTCTTCACTCACGCAACTACCTTCCTAACGCTGGTAGTCCTCCCAATCTTAATGATGTGGGATTTCAAACAACTCTATGAGATTAGTTGGGGCAAAAGCCTTGGGAAGGTAATCCTTTTGGGAATCCTCAACGTAATAATCATTTTCATATCGTTCATCGTAATAAACGCCCTGCTCTACTACTTATTCTCACTCTCATTGAAATAATAGTATCACTTACAGCTGCTCGGAAACCACGTTCTTGTTGTGCTCATCCCAGTTGATGAAGTCTATGTACTCCAAAATTACATCATAAGTCTCACCATCTTCATCAGAAAAGGCCTCGTTCTTAACTTTATAGAGAAGTATATATCCCAGAATCTCAGAAGATTGCTCATACTGAGGATTGGAATTGTCTCTTTTCAGGGTAAACCTGTAAAACTGCCTCCCCTGGAAAGTTTCATTCTCAAACTTTGCGTTATTGGTATTTACATACTTATCGTAAAGTCTGTCTCTTAAATCAAGTTCCAGTTTCTTGGCATCCTCCAAGGATGGGCCGTGCATAGTTACCTGAATCTTATATACAGCCTTGGTTTTCAGGTCATAAAAGGCCTCAATGTTAGTTAGGTTCTTTCCTGCAAAAGTCCCCACAAAGCGGTCCTTACCCGGAGCAGAAAGATTCTCCACCCATCTGAAGCCCCTGGCCATCAGGTTAATCTTAAACTGAACGTTGGTCCTGTCTACCGGAAATCCGGAAAAGGATATATGCTGAGGTTTCTTATTCTGTGCAGCAGCTCCACTAGGCAGAACGCAAATAGCCAAAAGTGCCAGGCACACTATTACAAAAATCTTTTTCATACTCTATTATTAAAATCTATAACCAACAGAAAGCCAATAGTTTCTACTACGGGCCTGTTTAGGATAATCTGCAAGTGTAAGAATTCCGAAATCTGCATTTACTCCCATAGTTATCCTGTTACTTAACACTACTCCTACCTTACCCCCAAGAGCAACGTCTATACGTTTGAAACCACATTTGTTAGCTGAAGTATAATCATAGTAATTACCTTTAGCGCTTTCCGTAAACTGTTCTTTATAAGTATATTGAATTTTCCACTTACCGAACAGACCAAGGCTTCCTGTTGCTCCGGCCTCTACAAAAATGGCAAAATTATCAGCTATCTGAAAGTTATATCCAATATGTATAGGACAATCCAAACTATAACCGTAACCCTTCTGATAAAAGGTTGTGTACAAAGGAAGAGCACCCTCATAGGGTTTGTTAATTTCATAACCCTTTCCTGCAAAGAACAGTCCCACAGAGGAATAGAAAGAGGTCTCCTCCCTTATATCTTCTGCCAAAGGAATAATAGCATTAATACCTATATGAAACTTAGGCTTTATCTTAGATTTTCCACCTATTTGATTGGAAAAGGCGGAATTGATAGTAGGATACTTGATGTAAGTTAAGGATGGACCTCCCAGTATCTCAAATTGTTGCGCTCCTGCAGAAGCGAAAGTAAACAGCAACGCCAAAAGTAAAAGACTCTTTTTCATATAATTAAATTCTATAGAATCTAAATGTTAATTCATCTTACGGAAAAGTATCTTCTGCTCCGGCAGCATCTCCTGCAAACCGGAGAGGTCCGTCTGGCCAAAGTGGTATGGTATCAAAACCTTTGGAGCAATCATCTTTGTAGCATTGGCACACTGTTCAGGTGTCATAGTATAGGGCTGATTTACAGGCAGCAGCGCCACATCAATACCCATAGCGGCAAGGTTGGCCATCTCCGGTACATCCTCCGTATCTCCGGCAATGTAAATCTTAAAACCGTCTATTGTGAGAATATAGCCGTTCCCCTCCCCCACCGGGTGGAACATCTCTCTGCCAGGCGTTGTGTTATAGGCCGGAACAGCCTCAAGAGTAATGCCTTTAGGAAGTTCCATCTTCTCTCCGTTTGCAATCACCTGTCTCTTTGCAACAGGCCCGCCCTTACCCATCAACTCACCTTTTTCAATCATCTCGTCACTCTTTTTGTTCAGAACCAGAAGAGTCTTTTCTCCCGTCAGAGCCTCAATTGCCACTCCCGATAAATGATCTGGATGAGAGTGTGTTACAAGAATCACATCTGCCTTTAGAAACTCCTTGGCATAATCCGTCTCCTTTCCAAACCCGGGAACCGGATCCACCTGAATTGAAACCCCGTCATACTCAATCTCTACGGAACCGTGCTTAATAAGGCAAAGAGAGACCAAAGAACCGTTAGCCGTCCTGAAGAGCTCAACCTCATACTTGGTTGTTCTCAACCCCTTTTCACACCAGGCAAGATATCCGCCCTTTAAGTTGTAAACCGTGTAACCTTCTGATACCAGTTTCTTTGCTGCGGCCGCACTTCTTCTGCCGGAGCGGCAGTAAAGAGCCAGAGGCTTATCCAACGGATACTCCGCCTTCACCGTCTCCACAAAAGAATCCCCGTTCCAATCAATATTAACAGCCCCTGCAATATGCCCCTCGTCATACTCAAGCGGAGTACGAACATCTATCAGGGCTGCCTCATTCTCCTTCAGCAAGAGAGAAAACTCCGTAACATCCATATCTATAGGCTTTGAGGATGAACAGGAAAAGAGAGAAATAACGGAGGCAATAAAAGTGAAAGAAATAAAACGTTTCATAATTTGTATGTTTTCTCAAAGATAACAATAATTTTGTATAGGAAAAACCACAAGCCATGCACAAAATCATATCTCTTGCCATATCACTTATCCTCTTCCCGATAGTTAATCTTGATAACTTCATTTATCACATAGTAACAACCCCTGCAGAGGATAGCCGTTACGGCGTAACCATCAACTACCACTGCGCCTTCCCAAAGAGTTGTATTGAATACACCACCGCCAATGATAAAGAGTTTAAAGAGGCCAAGACAGTATCTCCCCAGGTTGAGTTGTGGAGCACTAGAGGGATAGAGAAAACCTCCACAACCTCAACATTTTACACAAAAGAGAGATACGTCTGCCACGTCACTCTCACCTCCTTAAAACCCAACACCCAATACATCTACAGAATCATAGCCAACGCTCAAATATCAGAGGTAAAATCTTTCAAAACCGCCTCCGGCAAAGAGAAATGGAACTTTGTGGCATTTACGGACTTCCAGCACTACAACAATGCAGTCACCCACCCGCTCATTCAGAACATGGAGGAAAAATTTAACCCGCCTCTTGCAATCTGCAGCGGAGATATGGTGGATGTGGCTGGCTTTGAGCAGAGTTGGAACTGGCTGCTGGATAATAAGGTCTTTTCAGACATCATCTTTGCAGCTTCACCGGGAGATCACGAATTCTGGGCAGACGCAATCAACGGAAAATATCCGCAGTACACGGAACCCCACACCTACAACCACCTCTTCCGCTTCCCGCAGAACGGAGCAAAATCATCTCTAAACTCCTCATATTATTTCTATTACAATAACGTTCTCTTCATCTCTTTAGATATGAACAACTCCAACATATCTAAAGGAGAACGCTTCAATGATCAGGTTGAATGGTTTCAAAAGACACTTGACCACCTACGGGGAACCTACAGATACATAGTTGTTTATGAGCACAAATCCATATTCGGCTCCAGCATAATAGACAGTGCCGTAGGCAAAAACATCCGTCCGCAGTGGTACCCCGTATTCCAAAAGTACAATGTAGACTTGGTACTCAGCGGCCATGACCACATCTACTCCCGCACCTACCAACTGGATGGCAATCAGAAATCTGCAAAGAAAAAGAGAGGTACCTATTACCTGGATATGGGTTCCAGCGGAGACAAGAGAAGAGCCCTGGACCGCTCCCTTACGGATGAGGATACCCTCCACGCCAAAGTGATAGATCTGAAAGGAGAGAAACTAAGTTTTGCAGCCAACATAGAGGTAACAAAGAAAGAGATGAAAGTCTCTGTCTATAACCAATATATGCAACTCGTAGACTCCTTCACCATCAAAGCTAAACGCTAACCGCCCATAAAAACTATGAAAAAAATATACTTTGCAGGGTCTATCAGAGGCGGAAGACAAGACGCCCAACTTTATAACAAAATCATAACCCTCCTCAAACAAAAGAACATTGTCCTCACAGAACACGTCGGCAACCCCAATCTCAGTAACCTGGAAACCGACACCACGATGGACAAAAGTGAAAGAGACGCCGCCATCTACAGCAGAGATACAGAGTGGCTCAAACAAAGTGATCTTGTAATTGCAGAATGCACAACCCCCTCACACGGCGTAGGTTACGAGCTCGCTTTTGCAGAAAAACTCAACATCCCCTGCCACATCTTCTACAACCAATCCCGTTGCCAGCTCTCCGCAATGCTAACCGGCAACCCCTACTTCCACATCTACCCCTACACCACCGAACAAGAACTCCTCACCCTCCTCAGCAAAGAGTTAGCAAACCTCTAACTCCCCCCGCGGCACGAATCCGTAGAATCGCTAAAAAAATCAAGAATTGTCAAACTGTATTAAATAGTTCTTTAATGCAGGTAAATCCTTTTCAATAATATACCATACAGCAGTCAAATCAATCGTATAATAATCATGAACCAGTACATGCCGCAACCCTTCTATTTTATCCCAATTCATATCAGCATGAGATAACCTGAAGTCTTTTGACAATTTATAGACACTCTCGCCTATACACTGCAGGTTATAAATAACCGCATGACATAGTATCTTATTCGAGATAAATGACTCTCGATCATTAACATCCTTAAGAAATTCATAGATGTTAGCTATAGATTCTTTCATCAATACAAGCCTTGCTGGATCATTAACCTTATCTCTCATATATCAAGTACTTATCCTTGTTTGCAGACTCCACGGCAAAAGGTTTCAAGCTGCCATTAGGAATCAAATCAACCTCTCGGCCAATTATCTTTTCCAATCCTAATTTATATCCAACAGTATCCAACAATGATACTTTAAATGACATATCATAATCAACCAACAGATCAATGTCGCTATCCGGCCGTTCCTCCATCCTGGCAAAAGAACCAAAAACCCAGGCCCTTACAACCGGAATCGTTGCAAGATATTTCTGTGTAGCAGAAAACAGTTCAATCCTACTTTGATTCAAAGAAGAGAGCAGAGAAGAGAACTCGTCAGAAACACCGCGTCTGGAAGCATATCTGTGCAATCTGTTCAGATTCACAGGATGCACCTCAATAGAACGCTGGAGTTCTGCAAGATAAGCAGTTCCGCGAGTATTCTTACTGCAGAAATCATCCACAAGTTTCTTCTCTATAGAGGGAATCAATAGTTCCTCACACTCCATTAACGGAGCATCAGAAACCATCTGTCCAATGATAATAAACCCCTCCAACGGCGCCGGAAAACGCTCAGCATCTTTTTTAAAGACAACCTTAGAATAATGATTCTTCAAAAAACTATAAACCTTCTGAAAATCAATCTTAGAAGTCTCAATATAAAGATTAGAAAGATGTTCATAGATGCAGAAATTAGCACCCACGCAATTATCTGTCAGAAGGCCATTTACAGACCTCATCCAATCAGAAACCTCCACTTTGTATTTGAGTTTATTTCCGGCCCTATATTGCCCGCGGCCAACCTCGTAGATTTTATTATCCCTCAACAAAGATCTGATTTTAGAATAAACAGAAACCTTAAGCATGCCCGGACAAGAGGCAACAAAATCCTCAACGGTAATAATCCCCTCCTTCTCAAGTAACTCACCTATTTCATCCCTGTATCTCGGAGTTCTCATTGCATATTTTTTGCAAATATAACAATAATTCGGCAATACCATACAAGATATTGACCATTTATTGCACCCTTTTCTCTCCCGATAGTTATACCATTCGAATTCAAGGGTAATCATACAATTATCACCTGTAAGCATAGAGTAAAATTGTACCGTTGGGTAAAAACTTTTAGGGAGACCAAAAACTTTTTACGCAAATGCTTGGTGTACAAGCCTCCCCCACTTACATTTGCCTCAAAACTAAAAAGAATTTGTATGGCAGAATCTATGGAAGTTAAACCCATTGGGGTTGGAGAGTTTGGAGAGATTTATGATCAGTTTAAAGGAGACGTCCAAGGTGCTATAGCCTTCTTACTAAATAAGAAAAGTGGGGAAGCTATCGGAGCTTTATATCACAAAGAAATCGGAGATATTGATTTAGTTTGGGGTGAAGAGGGAACCGGAAAAAGCGACGGATACGGATTGGCTAAATTAGTGAAGTTTCATCCTGAGGTATTAAATGATTTACAATCAATTGTCGGTGATATGATTATTGAGGTGAGAACAAGTCAACGAATCCAGTTAGGAAGCGAAAGGTATCATGCAACTGTAAGACTTACATGGAACGATATAGAGAAAACTTGGTTGCTTACAGCTTTTGAAAAGAAAAACAGTGTCTCCGACAATACGACAGACACTGTTGGAACTCCCAAGGAGCCTGGAGAATGACACAGCTACTCTCCAAAACACTGTTTTAAAGTCATTCGCTATTGAATAGCTACAATGCAAAGGTAATCAAACTATTTTCACCTGCAAGCATTTGCGTAAAAACTTTCACCTTTTCTGCCCGCATCTTTACTCCTTTTCCTCCGCGATAGTTTATTTCACCTCATCCATAATCTCATCAATTACCTCCGGATCAACCCCATTATCAATCAGCAAATTCTCCAAGTCCTCCTCAGATATCCTAATCTCATATTCACTACAACGTCCTCTGCCCGTTACAGTCTTAACCGTCACCGTGTTATTCAAACTCGGCACGTGCTTAATAGGCCTAAGCACTACATTGTTAGTCCACCCGTCATCTTTCATATAGAGCCTGGAATCCCTATACATATCGATATGAACATGTTTGACGGATGCAGTTCTTTGAACTACGTTAAGTGTATGGCAAAAGATATTTCTGCTACGCAGAGTACCTACCAGTGGTTGAGCGGAGTTAGTGGTTCCGGTACGTTTGTAACGCCGGCTGCAACGGGCTGGAGTACCGGAGTTTCCGGAATTCCTAGCGGTTGGAGCAGAGTTGCAGAATAACGGTTAACGTTGGTGCAGTTGTGAGTTTGTGAAGAGATGATAATGGACGCCTTGCTTTGAAGGCTTTTTTCTCTTATTTCTTTTCCTGTTCTCTACTCTTTTCTGTTACCTCAACGGCGCGGTCTGTATAGAGTATGCCATCCAGGTGGTCTGTTTCATGCTGGAAGATGATTGCAGAGAAACCGGCAACCGTATCTATGACGTTTTCTTTCTTCTGAACATCAAAGTATTGCATAACTACGGTGTCTCTTCTTGGAACAACACCGCGGTAACCCGGAACTGAGAGACATCCTTCCGGACCCTCCACAACGTTACCTTCATAGCGGAGAATGTATGGGTTGGCGTAGGCTTCAAACGGATGGTTCTCTTTGTCAAAACGCATAACGGCAATCATTCTAATGTTGAGTCCTACCTGAGGAGCAGCAATACCAACGCCATCCTGGCTTGGATCCTGGACCGTTGTAATCATCTTTTCTGCAAGGCGTTGCACATATTCGCTGTTAAGTTCTTCATCTGTAAAATCTCTTGAGGAGTTGCGGAGAATGAGGCTGTCTTCCTTGTTGCCAACAACCAGAACATAGAGAACGGAATCTTCACTGTTGATTATGGAGAGTTCCTGCTCTGAAAAGGTGATGTTATTTGTATTCTCTGTGGTGGGTTGGTTGTTGTTGCAAGAGGCTGCCAGGATGCAGATTGCAAGAAGTATGATTGCTGTTCTCATTTTATTTTTCTTTTTTCCTTTTGTTTATTTCCTGTTACTTAACAAAGCCTTTGAGTGTGGAAATTTCTTCCGGCCAGAGGGTTGGGTCTGGGGTTTCCAGTATGAGGGGGATGTTGTTAAAGCGGTCATCCTCCATAATCATCTTAAAGCAGTTGAGCCCAATGAAGCCTTTGCCTATGGACTCATGGCGGTCTACCTTGCTGCCAAGAGGCTTCTTAGCATCATTTAAGTGCATACCTTTGAGGTATTTGAAGCCGATGGTTCTATCAAAGTGGCTGAAGGTTGCTTTAAAGCCCTCCTCTGAGGCAAGGTCATAACCAGCTGCAAATGAGTGGCATGTATCTATGCAGGCCCCAACTCTGCTTTTATCTTCCACCTTGTCAATTATATAGGCAATATGCTCAAACTTGAATCCCAGGTTGGAACCCTGTCCGGCCGTATTCTCAATTACCGCAGTAACCCCCTCAGTTTTGCTTAAGGCCAGGTTGATGGACTCTGCTATAAGCGTAAGACATTCCTCTTCAGAAATGGCATTTAAATGGCTCCCCGGATGGAAGTTAAGACGGTCCAATCCGAGTGCCTGGCAACGTTTCATCTCATGGATAAAACCGGCACGGGATTTTTGAAGCCCCTCTTCTGTTGGGTTACCCAGGTTTATAAGGTAACTGTCATGCGGGAGAATCTGGGCAGGTGCATAGCCGTACTTCTGGCAGGCCTCTTTGAATGCCTCTATTTCTTTGTCTGTAAGGTCTTTGGCAACCCACTGACGCTGGTTCTTTGTAAAGAGGGCAAAGGCGGTTGCCCCCACCTCATTTGCATTGAGGGGAGCGTTCTCCAGTCCGCCGGAAGATGAGACGTGTGCACCTATAAACTTCATGTTACTTCATCTTGAAGGTGTCCTTCAAAGTGACTGTACGGTTGAAGACAAGATTCTCATCCGTGCTGTCCGGATCTTTGAAGAAGTAACCGGTTCTCTCAAACTGAACCGCAATGCCGCTGTTGTCATCCTTAAGGGCAGGCTCTGCGTATGCGGTTGTAATATCCATTGAATGAGGATTTAAGAAGTCTTTATAGTCTGAGCCCTCAGGTATCTGATCCATAAACTGCTCTGTAAAGAGGCGGTCTACAAGTCTTACCTCCAGTTTCTTGGCGTGCTCTATGCTAACCCAGTGGATGGTGCCTTTTACGCTGCGCCAAGGGCCTGCTCCCGGTTTGGATGTTGGGTCAAAGGTGCAGATAATCTTGGTTATGTTGCCTGCTTCATCCTTTATAACCTCTTTGCACTTAATGATATAGCCATACTTCAGACGTACCTCTCCGCCCGGTTGCAGACGGAAATATTTCTTTGGAGGGTTCTCCATAAAGTCCGCCCTCTCAATATAGACTTTACCGGTGAACGGTATCTGACGCTTAGGACCATCAGGAAATGCAGGGTTTAAAGGAGCCTCAACATACTCTACTCTGCCCTCTTCCCAGCCTTCAAGTTCCAATTCTACAGGGTCTAGGACTGCCATATATCTGTTTGCTCTGGCGTTAAGATCCTCTCTTACACACCATTCCATAAGAGAGAGGTCTATGATATTGTCTCTCTTTGCAACACCCACCTTCTCTGCAAACATCTTAATGCTCTCCGGAGTATAGCCTCTTCTTCTGATTCCGCAGATGGTAGGCATACGAGGGTCATCCCAACCTCTTACGTAGTTGTTCTTTACAAGCTCCAGGAGTTTTCTCTTACTCATTACGGTATAGGTGAGGTTGAGTCTTGCAAACTCGTACTGATGAGATGGGAAGATGCCCAGATGCTCTATGAACCAATCATATAGAGGACGGTGAACGTCAAATTCCAGTGTACAGATGGAGTGGGTTATACCCTCAATGGAGTCACTCTCTCCGTGTGCATAATCATACATAGGATAGATGCACCACTTTGTTCCGGTACGGTGGTGAGGAGTGTAGTTGATACGGTACATGATAGGATCTCTGAAGAGCATATTCGGATGTGCCATATCTATCTTGGCTCTGAGGACCTTCTCTCCCTCTTTGAACTTGCCGTCACGCATTGCGCGGAAGAGAGTTAAGTTCTCCTCAACAGTACGGTCTCTCCAAGGGCTTGGAGTTCCCGGCTTCTGGACGGTTCCGCGGTTCTCTCTAATCTCCTCCAGTGTCTGGTCGTCTACGTATGCCAACCCCTTCTTAATCAGCTCCTCTGCCCAGTCATAGAGCTGCTGGAAATAATCTGAGGCATAGCGCTCATTGGCCCACTGGAAGCCCAGCCATTTAATATCATTCTTGATGGAATCTACATACTCAACATCCTCCTTTGTAGGGTTTGTATCATCAAAACGGAGGTTTGTCTTGCCGCCGTATTTCTTTGCAACTCCAAAGTTGAGGCAGATACTCTTGGCGTGGCCTATGTGGAGGTATCCGTTAGGCTCCGGAGGGAAACGGGTAAGTATGCTTTTATGACGGCCGCTTTTAAGGTCATCCTCAATAATTTCCTCAATAAAGTTCTTAATCTCTTCCATTTTATTCTTATCTGTTTGTAGATGTCTTACAAATATAGGAATAATTAGGTTACAATTCATTAAATTTGCCTTATGGTAAAATCAATGACAGGATATGGCAAGGGGGAGTGCACCCTCTCAGACCATAGCAAAATAACGGTAGAGATTAAGTCCTTAAACGGCAAAAATGCAGATATCAATTTCAAGAGTCAGATTATTCCTAAGGATAAAGAGCTTGAAATCAGAAAGTTATTGGCTGAAAAGCTGGTAAGGGGAAGCATTGAGTTCTCCATCAATCAGGAGATGAAGAGCGGTACAGTCCGCAGGCAGATTAATGAGACTCTGGCCAAGAGTCTCCTTGCTCAGGCAAAAAAGGTAGCGGGAGCAAAGGCGGATGAGAACACACTGCTGGCGGCGGTACTGAGAATGCCGGAGGTGTTGGAGATAAAGGAGAAGCCTCTCTCCGCTTCAGATATGGCCAAAATAGATAGGGCGGTTGAGGCGGCCGTAAAGAAGATTAATAGCTATCGGGAGACAGAGGGTAAAGCTTTGTATAAGGATGTTACAAAGAGAGTTGCAAATATTTTAAAGTGCCTGGAACAGGTTAAGAAAGAGGATGGAAGAAGGGTGCCTGCCATTAAGGAGAGGCTCCGTCAAAAGGTGGAAAAGAGCGGTATTGCAGTAGACGGCAACCGTTTGGAGCAGGAGATTGTATTCTATGTGGAGAAGCTGGACATTAACGAGGAGAAGGTTCGCCTGGCTCAGCACTGCAAGTATTTTATGGAGACCATAGATTCAGATTCTTTGGCGGGTAAGAAGATAGGATTTATTGTTCAGGAGATGGGACGAGAGATTAACACGTTGGGTTCCAAGGCTAACGATGCCGTTATTCAATCTCTGGTGGTTAAAATGAAAGATGAACTGGAGAAGATTAGGGAACAATCTTTGAATATACTTTAAGTGATGAAAAAGGTTTTTGATATAAGATTTGTTTGTAGTCGTACGTTCAGATTGGCGTTCTGTTTGGTTCTATTCAGCTCTCTGGTTGCAAGTTGTGCGGTCGTTACTGAGACTTATATCAATACCGAGGTGATGGATAAGAACAGTTACTGTCTGGAAACGGAGGGGAAAGATGTTGCCTTCTTCGGTGTATATGAGAGTGAGGACAGCGTGCTGGTTTCCAAGATTATACAGCATACCGCCAATTTCTATGAGAAGGAGCGCGGATTGGACTCCGGTTCCGTCAAGGCCTACACAATTCCTTTTGATGAGTTCAAAGGGTTCTCAGATACGCTCTATATGGAAAGCCTTATGGTTGAGAGTGCCAGCGAGTTGATGGTCTTTATTACAGACCTCAACCTTTTCCAATACAAGATTGATCCGAATTTTACCGGCACAAATAACACCATAGTTGTAGACCTTCCTTATGCGCTCACCGTCAGCTGTTATGACGGTATAAGAGATACTCTGCTACACAATAAGAGAGTTAACGATCTTATCACTGCAAGCACCAAAACAGCCAACATTCCGGTAGGAGCGCTGGCGCGTGAGATAGGTAAAAGAACTGTATCTCAGGTTGCTGGCAAATGGGTGGAGGTAACCTGGCCTCTGATGTGGTATCCGGATGATCCTATGTGGATTCAGATAGTTAAAACGGCAAGGGAATTTAAGTTCCAGGAGGCCATTAAAGAGTGGATGAAGTATTATGCCGAGCCGGAAAACCATTCTGAGAAGGCAAAAGAAAAGTGTGCCTGTGCGGCCCACAACATAGCGGTCTGCTGTGAACTCTCCGGAGAAAGAGAACTGGCAAAAGAGTGGGCTAAATATGCGGTTGCAATGTGCCCTACTCTGGATGCTACAAAGAGGCTGGTAAGAAGGCTTACCCATCTGGAAGAGAATTAGTTAGGATTCCTTAATTGATTTGAATCCTTCTCCGAGAATTTCTGAAGAATCTACAATGTTTATGAAGGCCTTAGGGTCTATCTTTGCTATGCGGAAACGTAGGGCAATCATCTCCCTTCTGGTAAGGGTTACGTAGATAATTGACTTTTCGTCACCCTTATACATTCCTTTGGCAGGGATGAGGGTTGCTCCCCTCTCCATCTCGTCTATGATAATTTTGCGGATTTCCTCTGTTTTCTCCGTTATTATCATCATGGTCTTGGCGCTCTGGCCTTCAATGACCATATCAATGATTTTGCTCTCAATTATTATGATCAGCCAGGAGTACATTGGAAGTTTCCAATCTCCAAAAGCAATTACGGTTGAGAGAGTTATAAGGCCGTCTACTATGATGATGGCGGTACCCAGAGAGATGTGTAGGTACTTGTTTACAATCATGGAGATGATGTCGCTTCCGCCGCTGGTTGCCCTTGAACGGAAAATCATTCCGAGCCCTATTCCGTAGAGTATGGCGCCGAATATGGCGGCCAGAAGCTGGTGGTCATACTGCTTAATTGCCTCAATACCGGTAAGCCCCTGTGCTGTAATGGCTTCCGTTACCTCCGGCTCTATCAGAGAGTTATAACCGTAGGTTATGTGCAGTATCCACATAAAGAGAGGAATGAGCAGCGTGCAGAGAAGCGTCTTAATGCCAAAGCGGCTGCCCAGTACCAGTGTCCCGATTATCAGCAGCGGAATATCCATGCTGAGGGCTGAAACCTCAGTCCTCCAGCCCCATAAATGGTGGAACACCATAGAAAGACCGTAGGTTCCGCCCGGAGCGAAACCATACGGCTCTACAAGTATTACAGCCGCCAGCGAGAAGATGAAACATCCTCCCGTCAGCAGCAAATATTCAATTACATCATCATACCGCCGCATACCTGGATAACCTGGCCGGAAACATAAGAAGACATATCACTTGCAAGGAAGAGACAAACGTTTGCAATATCCTCAGGAGTACCGCCTCTGCGGAGAGGAATTTTCTTGTACCAATCCTGCTTAACCTCCTCAGGAAGCTGAGCTGTCATCTCAGTGATAATGAAGCCCGGAGCAACTGCGTTGGCACGGATGCCTCTTCTTCCCATCTCCTGAGCAATACTCTTTGCAAGACCGATCATACCTGCCTTGGAAGCGGAGTAGTTGCACTGGCTCGCATTTCCGTGAACTCCTACAACGGAACTCATATTGATGATGGAACCGCTCTTCTGGCTCATCATCACCGGAGTGCAGGCGTGGATGAAGTTGAATGCACTCTTAAGGTTAACTGCAATAACTGCATCCCACTGAAGCTCAGACATCTTAATCATAAGACCGTCCTTTGTAATACCGGCGTTGTTAACCAGAACGTCAATTCTGCCCATCTCCTTAACAATCTGATCTACAGCAGCGTGCGCCTCATTGAACTCTGCTGCGTTGGAAGCTATGGCCATAACCTTTACACCGTATGACTCAAGCTCTTTCTTTGTCTGCTCACCAACCTCGTCAATAACAAGGTCTGTGAAGGCGATATTTGCACCTTCGCTAGCAAACTTAATGGCAACTGCCTTGCCGATTCCTCTGGCTGCACCGGTAATAAGAGCAACCTTTCCTTCTAGTAATTTCATAATTTATGCGTTTTTAATTGTTTACACGTTTATGCAAGAGTGGCCGTAAGGTCATAACTGCTTGCGGATATTATCCTAACGGCCGCAAATTTACCAATTAATCTGCGGGCGTCAAAGTCCGGCTTACTCCTCTGCGGGGTAAGGTCAATGATAATCTGACCGTCTACCTCAGGACTCTCCCTCTGGCTGCGAGCGAGCAGAAAGCCCTCTCTGTACTCATCTACAATCACCTTCTCCACTCCCCCAACTCTCTTTCTGTTATTCTCTAAAGAGATGGTACTCTGGAGTTTCATAAGGGCTTCGTAGCGGCGCTTCTTCTCTTTTGGAGTAATGTTATCCCGATAGTTTTTAGCATCAAAGGTCCCCTCCTCTTCCGAGTATGTGAAGGCCCCCAGCATCTCAAAGCGGTTCTTTTTCACAAAGTTGAGGAGTTGCTCAAACTCCCTCTTTCCCTCACCCGGGTGGCCTACCATCATTGTAGTTCTGAGTGATACACCCTTTACCGTCTTTCTGAGGTCATCTATAAGAGCCTGAGTCTTAGCAAGGTCCACACCCCTTCTCATAACTTTCAGCACCCTGGTTGAGCAGTGCTGCAGAGGAATATCCAGATACTTGCAAACCTTTGGATTCTCCGCCATAACCTTCAGAACATCCCTTGGGAACTGAGCCGGATAACTGTAGTGGATTCTTATCCACTCTATTCCCTTAATGCGGCTAAGGCGCTCAATAAGAGGAGCCAGCATCCGCCTGCCGTAAAGATCCATTCCATAATAGGTTGTATCCTGGGCAATTAGTATGAGTTCACGCACTCCCTGCTTTGCCAAAAGACGCGCCTCCTTCTCCAATGCGGAGATGGAGAGAGAACGGAACTTCCCTTTAATGAGCGGAATAGCGCAATAGGAACATTTGCGGTTACACCCCTCTGCTATCTTAAGATAGGCGTAGTGGGAAGGAGTAGTAAGAACCCTCTTCTCCCATCCCTTCTTTGACGAGAGATTCAGATATGCTGCAAGCCTATCCCACTCAAAGGAGCCGAACAGTGCGTCCACTTCCGGCAGTGCGGTAGAGAGTTCGCTTCTGTATCTTTCTGAAAGGCAGCCGCATACTACAATACGCCCAACATATCCGCGTATCTTTGCATCTACCGCTTTCAGAATCTCGTCTATGGATTCCTTCTTTGCGTCCTGAATAAAACCACAGGTATTAATGACTATCGCATCCGGGCGGGAGCTTTCATAATCAGCCTCTTCCGGAACAACCTCCACTCCGCCTTCAACAATTCGGCTGAGGAGTTTTTCCGAATCCACCCTGTTCTTGGAGCAGCCCATAGTGATGAGCTGCACCTTGCGAATCTTAGATAAACCTGTGATTTCCAACATGATTATACAACCTTTCTAGGTACCTGAGTCTTGGAAGGAGCTGCGCTCTTTGCGCTTACCTTTGCACCCTTCTGCTTTGAGGCCTCTTTTGCCTGCTTTGCAGCAGCACTCTTTGCACTCTCCTCTTTCTCACCCGCTTTGGCAGACTCTGCCTCCTCCTCGTTTACAAAATCCAGGGAAGCATACTCCTTAAGGCAGTTGTACCACTCAACAACCTTCTTCATGTGAGAAGGATAGAAACGCTGAGGATCATAATCCGGGAAAGCCTTGCCAAAGAACTCCTTAAGAGCCTCAGGGGAACTCTTTCCGCTAGGAGCCTTCTCCTCTCCAAGAACCTTTTTCATAGCCTCAAAAAGATCCTGCAATCTTGCATCCTCGTTGGTTGTGAAGATGGATATGTCACTGAGGGCACTCATCTTAGCAGAAGGGCCTGCACAAAATCTCTTCTTTGTAATCATAGACTCAAGGATAGCGCCTCTGGTTGCCTGAGCCACATATGTGAAGAGTCCCTGCTCTCCACTAACCGTAAATACCTTTCCTAAATCTGTACTCATATTATTGATTTTTAAGTTATTATTTCATTCCACGTTCTTTCTTTATCTGCTCGTATGCAGACTGTATCTTTTTGAATTTCTCCTCAGCACTCTTCTTTACATCCTCGCCCAGGCTCTCAACCTTATCCGGGTGGAACTTGACTGCCAGGCGGCGGTATGCCTTACGTACTTCATCATCCGTAGCACTCCTCTCAATTTCAAGGATTTTGTAAGGATCAACCGTAGTATCGTACATACCAATCATACTTTGAGCATCCTGGTACGAGATGCCCAAATAGGTTGCTATCTTAAGCAGCAGATTCATCTCCTCAGAGGAGACCTCTCCGTCTGCCTTTGCAATGCCGGCAAGATATCCAAAGAGTTGACGCCTCTGGGCAATAGGCATGTTAACCTTAATCTGAGCGCAGGCCTCTCCAACGTTTATATTCTTCTCCAGCAGAGATTTAATAATCTGAAGTGCATCCGCTACGGCATTCTCTCCAAAGTTTACTCTTATAAACTGTTTAACATAGTTGAGTTCTGATTTGAGAACTTTGCCGTCTGCCTTCATCACCGCTGTGGAGAGAACCAGCATAGAGATTAAGAAGCTGTTTCTCTGCTCGCTGTCCGAGTAGTTTCTGTAGCCCCCGCCGCCGGTAGAGTAACCGCCGCCGGTGTAATCATCTCCCGGGCCCAGACGCAGATTATTTCTGCTGCCGTCAATTACGGAGCCTATGGCATAACCCAATATGCCTCCGATGTAGCCTCCAACGGCCCAGCCGACTGCACCCAATATCCATTTAAAAGCTCCCATACTCTGCTCTGTTATAACCCTTTGCTCAAATCTGTAATTATCTTTTTAACCTGCTCTCCTAAATTGTTTCCATCTACGGAGATTATCTCATAATCTGAGAGAGGACGCCTCTGCTCATCACTCCACTGATTGGAGAGCCTCTCAAGGGCAGCCTCTCTGCTGCAGTTATCTCTCTTTACAACTCTCTCAATTCTAACGGGTAGCGGTGCCGTTACCAGCAGCACCTTATCCATAAAGCCTCTAACGTACTCGTTCTCAAGTATTACAGCAGATTCAAAACCAACTGCCGCAAGGCTTTTGTTTTCAGAGGCGGCCTTCTCAATCTGAAGACGCTTCCACTTTGCAAAATCTCTCATTACAAAGGGATAGACATACTCTCTTACCTCCTCCATAACCTCCTCATCATTAAAAATCTTGGAGGCCATTACCTTAAAGTCCGGCTTTCCATTACACTCAATCTCCTTTCCCAATATCTTTTTGAGTCCGCTAAGAAGCCTCTTGTTTTCAGAGTACAACTCCTTGGTGCGTGAATCTGAATTATAGACCGGAACTCCCTCATTTTCAAGGAAGGCGCTTATGTAACTCTTGCCGGAACCTATGCCGCCGGTTATTCCCAAAGTTCTAGTTTCCATTGCCCTCCTTTGTTGTAAGAATAACCCTGTCTACAAACTGCGGCTCAATTCTGATGTTGTAAATAGCTACAGGAGCGTCTTTTATAAGTACCTTTCCTTTTGAGGAGGCGGAACTCTGAGCCTGAGTATAATCTACGGTCAGAACGATATCTGCGGCAGAATACTCCTTCTTATCCTTATAATCCTGGCGGTAAGTTACCGTAACCTCAGAAGGAACCAGGAACATTCTCTCCCCGGAAGGAACGTTCTCAGCATGAAGCGGAACCGTCATACTCTTTTCAAAGTAACGCCCCACTTTCTGCTGATAAATCACCTCGTTTGTCTGGAATGTAACTCCCGGAATCTCCACAAGATTAACGGCGCCCTGAACATCATTTTTAAGGCCGTTCTTTATAACCTCCTCCGTAACAACGGAATCTATTCCCTTCAGCAACTCCTCACGGCCGTGTATCTCAATGGAATCCGGCAGAATAACCGTTCTTCCCATTGCCATATACTGCTGAGCAAAAGAGAAACTTTTACTCAGAACCACCGGCACCCTCTTTGAGGAAATTTTTGTGAAGATAAAGACCAAAGTATCCTGTGGAATCTCCTCAATAGAGACCGTACCGCTCAGATTGTCAGAGATTTTGTCCCTCAGTACGGAGGTCAGCAGATAGAAGGCATCCTCCCTCCCCTCCAACGGTTGGAAAAAGGTTGGACTGATCTTGAATTTAAGAACGTTGCTTCTGTTCCAGAACTTATGACGCAGTGCGTAAAAACCTGATGCGCTGCCCTTTACTGCCAATGAACCCTCAGACTGAGATTTGAAGGAACGGCCCTGAAGGGAGGTTGTAGCCTCAACTTTGAAGTGATATACGGACTGATAGTTGCCTGAGAGTTTAAGCACACACCAGACAGCCATAGCAACGAGAAGGGATATGACAAATACTATCAAATCCCCTCCGCCTTTTTTATAACCTCCGCTGTTAAGACCAGAGTATTTCACGCCTGTTACTGCTGAACTTCAGAGAAATCTTTAACTACGGAATTCTTTGCTACTCTGAGTCTTACGTTAGAGTCAACAACCATTATGATATAGTTGTCCTTAATCTCGTCTACGGTTCCGAAGATACCGCCGGCGGTAACAACCTTATCACCCTTCTTGAGGGAATTACGGAATGCCTGCAACTCTTTCTGCTTCTTCTGCTGTGGGCGAATCATCAAAAAGTACATAATTGCAAAGATGGCTACCATCATGATAATGAAGGTGAATCCGCCACCGCCCTGCTGAGCCTGAGAGGCACCTGCAGCCTGAAGAAAAATTGTCAAAATGTTCATTGTCTTTATTTTAAATAATTAATCAATTCCACCAATCATACCCTTTGGGTTCTTTACTATCTCTCCGCTTACGTACATCTCCTTTAATAGCTTGTTAAGCAAGCCGTTAACAAAGGCGTAACTGCGAGGTGTGGAGTAGTGTTTGGAGAGTTCCACATACTCGTCAATAGTAACTTTCAAAGGGATGGACGGAAAGGTTTTTGCCTCCGCCACACCCATTGCAACCAGTAACATATCTGAGAGTACAGTACGGCTCATCTCCCAGTTCTTCATCTTCTCAGATATCATCTCTGTAAGGTCATCATAGTTTACCATTACACTGCCTACCAGCTTCTTAGCAAACTCCTCATCCTCTTTATCCGCAAAGAGTTCCGGTATCTCAATCTCTTTTGATTTGACGTTGTGACGGAACTTTTGAAGCACCAGGCCCAGGCAATATCCCAAATCATCCCCCCACCATATACAACTCTCCTCCAACGCATCTTCCATTACGGAATACCCCTCAATCTCCTCTTTGTATATCTTCTCAAAGAGGTTCAGCGCATCTTTCTGTGATGGTGCCGTAAGAGTAACAAACTTCTTGTAATACTCTCTCTTCTCGATATTTGCAAAGAGCCCAATTACTGGTATTTCCAGGTTGCTCCAGCTGATTCCCTTGTTGTTACAATAATTGACGAACTTGCTGTCTGAATTGACCGTAACTGTAACAGCATTGGAGACAAACTTCTCCAACTGCTCAATTTTCTCAGCATCCGGTCTGTATTTACTCTTCTGAGCATTAACCTTATCCAGAGCCACCAGTGAGAGTGCTGAAGGAAGAAGGGAGAGAAGGCAGTAGAGATCCCTTGTTTTTTCAAGAGAAGCCATCATCTCCTTTTCAGCAGATTCCACAGCCGTAGAATCAGTTGAGATGCGGCTGTAGAGCTCTTTAAAGGCCTTTACTCGTATCAATGTCCTGCTTATCATTTCAACACAAGTTAATTATTTTGCAAAGATAGACTATTACCCTTAAAAAAAAAGTTTATCTTTGCTAACCGAACTTAAAATTATAGAATTATGTATCAAGAGGATTTTGACAATGCCGGATCTCAGGAGAGAAATGGAGATGATATCTATTCAAAGCCGGTAAGGGCAGGAAAGAGAACATATTTCTTTGATGTTAAAGCCACAAAGAACAACGATTACTATCTGACTATCACAGAGAGCAAACGCAAAGTGGAGAAAGATGGACGTTTCTCTTATGACAAGCACAAGATTTTCCTTTACAAGGAGGATTTTGAAAAATTCGCAGCCGGGCTTGAGGAGGTTGTCCAGTATATCAAGGAGAAATGCCCTGTACAGGAGAGAATCTACGAGCCACAAGATGCTGCTTCTCAGCCATCTGCAGGTAGTGATTTCACAGACGTAGATTTTGACAAACTTTAATGGATAATTAAAAACAGAAATCCCCGGCCAAAAAGCCGGGGATTTTTTCTATTCAGAGGTACCAAGCAGAATCGAACTGCTGTACGCGGTTTTGCAGACCGCTGCCTAGCCACTCGGCCATGGTACCGTTTGGGAGTGCAAAGATATAAAAAAATCTCTTATTCTACATACAGCACCAATCCTTTAAGGTACTCACCCTCCGGATGACATATATTCACCGGATGATCAGCAGGTTGGGTAAGGCGGTGAAGTATTCTTACCTTGCGGCGGCACTGAGCTGCGGCAGAGAAGACTGCAAGTGCAAAATCTATCTTGTCCACTACCTGTGAACAACTGAAGGTAAAGATAATACCGCCCGGAGCAACTTTCTCAATGGCCATAGCGTTGAGTTTACGGTAGGCTCTCAGGGCGTTAGGTTTTGCGCTCAGGTGCTTTGCAAATGCGGGAGGATCTACAATCATAAGTTGATATTTTCCCTTCTCTACATCCTTCAGGTAATCTATGGCGTCTGTACAGATGCTCTCCGTGTTCTTGGTAAAGCCGTTAAGTATCAGATTGTTGACGCAGGCATCTATTGCTGTCTGCGAGGAATCCACTGAGGTGCAGGAGAGAGCTCCGCCTTTTAGGGCATAAACGGAGAAGCCGCCCGTATAGCAGAAGAGGTTGAGAACCATCTTGCCTTCTGCATAGCGCTTTACAAGCTCTCGATTGTCTCTCTGGTCCAAAAAGAAACCGGTCTTCTGCCCCTTCTCCCAATCTACGTAGAACTTGCAGCCGTTCTCAACTACCTCATTTGTAGTGGGATGTGACGGGTTCTTCTTATAGAGATAGTCATCATCTCCCTTAAAGGTACCTATCTGGGTAGATTTGGAATAGACTGCCGTAATCTTCTCTGAGAGAACCTCTTTCAAAGCCTCTGCTATCTCCGCTCTGCAGGCGTACATTCCGGCTGAGTGAGTCTGCATGACGGCGGTATCTTTATAGATGTCAACTATAAGGCCTGGAAGATAATCTCCCTCTCCGTGAACCAGGCGGAAACAATCTGTAGTCCCCTCTTTGAGTTGAGGTAACATCTTCTCTCTCAGAAGGTAAGCAGAGGTCAGTCTCTCTTTCCAGAACTCCCTGTCTATCTCCTCCTTTTTCCAGGTGAGCATCCTAACCATTATAGAACCCTCCTGGTAGTGTCCCCTTCCGAGGAAAGTTTTCTCCTTAGAGTAAACATCCACAACCTCTCCGTTCTGAGGATTGCCGGACGTCTTATCTACAGCTCCGGAAAAGACCCAGGGGTGGAACCTCAGAAGTGACTGATCCTTACCCTTTTTCAGAAATATCTTCTTCTCTCCTCCCATATCAGAAAGATAAAAGTTTTACATACATCTGACGGCAGACCCAGGCGTCTATTGCCGCATACTTCAGCTGTGCCGGGCTCAGGCGGGAGCTCTCCCAGTTGGAGAGTTGCTGGCTCTTGGAAACTCTGATTCCCAGAATGATAGCAGACATCTTGCGTACGCTCTTTTCCTCAATTCCAAACTTCTCCGCCATACTCTGCAAATCTGCAAATCCGTTGGGTGTAAAGTTGCGGTAACGGCGCAGTCCGTTAAGGTCATCCCTTACGGCCGCACCAACTTTTGTTACTGCCGGATTGGAGAGCAGAGAGGCCAGCCTCTGTGGTACGCCTATCATCTGCAAACGGAATATAAATGCCTTATCTTCAGAAGATAACTGCAGTATAGCCATACGGTTTTTAGGAGCCTTTGCTACAAAGCAAGGCTTGGTCTCGGTATCAAAACCAATAACCTTCTGGCTTGTTAAATAATCTATGGCTTTATTGAACTCCTCCCCTTCCGTCTCTATAACTTCAATCTCCCCGTTGAAATCCGCCAGCGGCAGCTTTTCTATCTGCTCTGTTGTAATGCTTTGGGCAAACTCCATTTAGTCTAATTTATCTTTGATCTTTGAGAAAGTCCGAGGCACCAGAACCTCCAAACGGCGGAGATTATCCGGGTTCAGATTATGTCTGGAGAACGGAACTACAACCGTTGTAACCTCCTCTGTACCAATCTCTCTTCCATACTTAAAGTCATGCTTGAGTGCGCCGTTATCCTCCAGGTTGGAGTTGTCCACCCCGTATGACGGAACTGAGATGAAAGCATCTACGTTTCCGCGTCTTGTGCGCAGAGCCATCAAATGCTCCTCTCTCAGAATCTTGCAGCACTCAAGTGCAGTGAACTTAGCAGGATCTATAAACGTAAAGTCATCTGAAATCAGAGGGGCGTAAACAAACTTGCCGTTTTTCTTGTACTCTCTGAGTTCTGTTATAACTTTCTTAATTGTATCCAGATAGAAAGGATAGTGGGTGCATCCCAGAATAATGCTCTTAAGAGGAGCCTGCTCCTTTGTGGCGCGGAGTCTCTCAAGAAGAGAAACTACGTGGAAACGAGCATAGTTTCCGGCTGAATTTAACTGGAAATCAATGTATTTACCATTTTCCTTCTTGTAAAGAATTGCATTGTTTGAGAAGTCAAAATTGTATACATCCAACAGTTCCTCTTTAATATCGTCCTCTCCAGTTCCAAGGCGAGGTCCTCTGTATGAATCTCTTGGAGAAACAAGTGAAAGATCCACAAAGTCCTTCTCCAAATCCACCGCCTCAGCAAAACCTGCACCCGGCTGATTTACAACCTGTACGTAACCCTTGTAATCCTGAGCCTTCTGTACCTGACGTATGGTCCTCTCGTAAGCACCTGAAGCGATGGTTCCAATGGTTGCCATAACTCCTACTGAGAGAGAATCTCTGCTTCTGGAGTTTTAATATCGTCAAAGGTTGCATTAACTCCGGCATTAATAACTCCAATCACCTTAACCCCCGTCTTTGAGAGTTCCAGAAGTGTCTCTATATCCTTAAGACCATAGGCTGTGGCTGTGTTGCAGGCAATTACAATAATCTTGCACTTTGCCTTGTTACCCTTTGCAACCTTGTCTGAGGAGAGTTCATAATATTTGTCTGAGAGCAGGAAGAGGGCGTCTTTTACCGCCAACTCTCTAAGGTACATCTCTTTACCCTCTTTAGGATATGTTCCGTAAGGCATATTTGCCTGGTCTGCAAGATACTGGAAGTCCTCTCCGGAGAAATCCGGAATACCGTCAGATTTTATCTCACCGGAGATATTGTCCACATTATCTGAACCCAGAACGGCCTCCAAAACTGTAAGTCCGCCTGTTCCGGAATCAAAGACTCCTATTGGAAGATAGGCCCTCTGATCAATTTTAGGGAATCTCTTAAAATCTGCGTACCAAATACTTGTGGAATCATTAAGTGCCTTCTCCATTATTGGAGTAACCTCTTTAGGTGTAGGTTGTTCCTTCTTGCAAGATGGCAGAATAGAGATAACTCCAAATGCTGCAAACGCTACCAATACGTTAATTTTCAGCTTCATATCTTTAATAATTAAATTCACCGTAAACAGATTTGATAAGCAAAGATGCCTTCTGTGAAGAGCTCTTCTCCACATGTCCTATAACCTTTGCATTAATATCAAAACTCTTGGAAATATCTATAATAGACTGTGCATCAGCCTCCTCAACATAGAACTCCAGGCGGTGTCCCATATTGAACACCTTATACATCTCCCTCCACGGAGTCTTGCTCTCACTCTGAATTGTACGGAAGAGAACAGGAGCGTCAAACATGTTGTCCTTAACCACCTTAACACCCTCCACAAAGTGCAGGACCTTGGTCTGTGCTCCGCCCGTGCAGTGTATCATACCGTCTATGCGGAAACGCATCTTCTCAAATATCTTCTTTACTACAGGAGCGTAAGTCCTTGTAGGAGAGAGTACAAGCTTGCCGTAGGTAAGACCGGTTTCCTTCTCAACCTCAGTAAGGCGCTTGCTTCCGCTGTATACCAGATTCTTAGGAACCGCTCCGTCAAAGGTCTCAGGGTAGAGGGAGGCCAGATAGTTGGCAAAAACATCGTGACGTGCACTGGTAAGCCCGTTGCTTCCCATTCCGCCATTGTAACTCTCCTCGTATGAAGCCTTTCCGTCTGAAGCCAGAGCAACAATCACATCCCCCGGTTTAATGCGGGCGTTGTCAATAACCTCGCTCTTTTTCACCCTTGCAAATACGGTTGTATCTGCTATTACGGTTCTTACCAAGTCTCCCACATCTGCCGTCTCTCCCCCCGTAGGGATAAGTTTTACACCATATTCAGCCATCTTCTCCACAAAACGTGAAGCTCCTGATATCAAGCGCGCTATAACCTCTCCCGGGATAAGATTCTTATTTCTCCCGATGGTTGAACTCATATAGATATTGTCTGTGATTCCCACACAGAGCAGATCATCCGTATTCATAACAATGGCATCCTGAGCAATACCGTTCCAGACGCTCATATCTCCCGTCTCCTTCCAGTAAGCGTAGGCCAGAGAGGATTTGGTTCCCGCTCCGTCTGCGTGCATAACGGCACACATACTCTCATCTGCCAAATCCGGCACTATCTTACAGAAAGCCTTAGGAAAGAGGCCCTTATCCAAGTTCTTTATTGCATTGTGAACATCCTCTTTCTGAGAGGAGACACCTCTCAGAGCATATCTGTCCAAACTATTGTTACTGCTATCTGCCATTATTTTTACGCCTACCTTATCAAACGGCAAATGTAATAAAAACAAAGATTATATGCCATTTTTGAACAAAAGCGGGATTTTATCAACAAAAATTATATTTTTTGAAAAATATACATATATTTGCACCATAAAAAGCAGAAAACATAGGTATTTTTTCAAAATAATAGGTATTTAACTTCCAAAAATCCCCAATTATGAGTAACGTTCGTACCAGAGCCCTTGCAGAAAGCGCAATTCATGAGGCAAAACGCTTTTACACAGAAAACCGTCCCGTATCCGAGTACTTCGGAGTGAATGTCTTTGATCTTCCCAAGATGAAACTCTTCCTCTCAGAGGAGGCTTACAATGCTGTAGTGAGCGCAATTGAAAACAGCAGTATGATAGACAGAAGCGTAGCAGACCAGATTGCGCTGGGTATGAAGAACTGGGCCGTAAAGATGGGTGCAACACACTACACCCACTGGTTCCAGCCTCTTACGGATGCAACTGCAGAGAAGCACGAGTCTTTCTCAGACCCTGTAACCAGCACCGGCGGAGGTTCCTTTGAAAACTTCCGCGGAAAGACCCTCATTCAGCAGGAGCCTGATGCCTCAAGCTTCCCTAACGGAGGTCTTAGAAACACCTTTGAGGCAAGAGGTTACACCGCCTGGGACCCTACCTCACCGGCCTTCATAATTGGACAGACACTCTGTATACCTACTGTTTTTGTTGCCTACACCGGAGAATCTCTGGACCAGAAAACTCCTCACCTTAAATCTATTGCAGCAATAGACAAAGCTGCGGTTGCGGTCTGCAAGATGTTTGACAAGAACGTTAACAAGGTTGTTCCTCAACTGGGAATTGAGCAGGAGTACTTCCTTGTAGATGATGCACTCTATAGTGCGAGACCGGATTTAATGGCCTGTGGCAGAACCCTTTTGGGACACACCGCCGCAAAAGACCAGCAGTTGGAGGATCACTATTTTGGAGCAATACCAAGCCGTGTAATGGCCTTTATGCAGGACTTTGAAACTGAAGCCTACAAACTGGGCGTTCACCTTAAGACCCGTCATAACGAGGTGGCTCCTAACCAGTTTGAATTTGCACCGGTTTACGGTGAAGCCAATATCTCTTCAGATCAGAACCTTATGATGATGATCATTATGAAGGCTATTGCAGAGAAGCATCACCTTAAGGTTATCTTCCATGAGAAACCGTTTGACGGAGTAAACGGCAGCGGCAAGCACTGCAACTGGTCACTGATAACGGATACCGGAGTCAATCTTCTCAAGCCGGGTAAGAACCCAAGAGCCAACCTGCAGTTCCTCTGCTTCTTCTCTGCCGTAATGAGGGGAGTATATGAGCATAACTACCTGCTTATGAGCACTGTGGCTTCACTTAACAATATGTACCGTCTTGGTGGCCATGAGGCTCCGCCTGCTGTTCTGAGTATCTTCATTGGAGAGACCCTTACCAAGTTGGTTGAGAGCATAGAGAATATGCCGGATGATGAACTCTCCTCAGTAACTGACAATGAGGTTAAGGTTCGCAGCAAACTCCACATTGTAAACCAGATACCGGAGATTCTGCCGGATAACACTGACCGTAACCGTACCTCTCCGTTTGCCTTTACCGGTAACAGATTTGAGTTCAGAGCGGTAGGTTCATCTGCCAATGTCGCTTCATCTATATTTGTTCTCAACACCATTGTGGCTGAGCAGCTTATAAGATTCAAGAATCTTGTTACAGAAGATATGGATAAGGGAATGAAGGAGACCAAGGCTATGATGAAGGTTATACGCCAGTTCCTTAAGGAGAGCAGAAACATACGCTTTGAGGGTAACGGTTACAGTGAGGCCTGGAGAAAGGAGGCCAAGAAGAGAGGATTGGAGAGCATAAGCGTTCCTGCCGCATTCAAGGAGTTTACAGATAAGAAGAACCTCAAACTCTTTGAGGATTTGCAGATTATGAGCCCAAGAGAGGCCACTGCAAGATATGAGGTTTTAAATGAAATTTACGTTAAGAAACTGCAGATTGAGGCCAGAGTATTGGGAGACCTTGTTACCAACCACGTAATACCTACTGCAATTACCTTCCAGAACTCTCTCATTAAGAACGTTGAGGGTATAAAGGAGCTCTTCCCTCAGAAGTACAAGGAGATGAGCGCAATGCAGATGAATCTGATTGAGAAGATATCTGGATACATTAATACCCTACACGCTGAAGTTCACAACCTTGTAGAGGCAAGAAAGGTTGCAAACAAGATTACAGACATTCCTAAGAAGGCAAAGGCTTACTCAGAGACAGTTGCACCATATATGGAGACCATCAGAGAGAGTGCGGACAAACTTGAGATGGTTATTGATGACGAACTCTGGCCACTGCCTAAATACCGTGAGCTCCAATCATTCAGATAGTTCTGAAGTTCCACTAAAAAAGCCGGCCCACTTGGACCGGCTTTCATTTTCATTGTAAGGCTGTGATTATTCGCAGGTAAGAACAATCTTGCTCATCTCTGAGAGTTTCTCCCAGCTCTTGTCGTTGAATTTGAGATCTTTGTCAATCACAATCTCAGTTCCCTTAACAACAACGTTGTTCTCGTTAGCAAGCTTTGCAAGATCAAAGTTACCTACTGCTTTGTTCTCATAACCTTCAACAGGGTTACCCTCTTTGTCAAGAACTGTGCACTTTACGTTGATGAACTTCTTGCCCTGGTTTGCCTCTGCATTGAGGTCACAGTCAGCAGCAAGAGCAACCTTACCCTTTGTAGTAAAGGTTACAAAGTCATTGAAAGGAGTAACCTTCTCAATTGCCATAGGAGCAACAATGGTAATAGCTGTAGTACCCTCAGCAAGCTCTGTAGGAAGCTCATTACCAATTACGCCAGGAGCTGCCTTATCTACATTCTCCTTAAAATCGCTGGCAAGTTTTGCACCCTTTGAGATGAGTTTAGCCATATCGCCGAGACTCTTCATATTCTCAGCATCTTTCTTCAGCTTTTCACCCTCATCCATCAGATTTTTAACGAGTGAAGGAATCTTTCCAAAAGGATTACCTTTTGCACCTTTGTCTCCGCCGCAGGAAACCATGAACGCTGCGAACATTGCGCAGAGAACAATAATGGATAGTTTTTTCATAGATGATTTTTTAAGTGGTTAATAACTTAATTTACTTTCTTCCAGGGTAAACCTTAAGGCCTTCCTCAAGGCACTTGATTGCATGCTCAATATCTTCAACCTTAAGTACGTATGCAAGTCTTACCTCATCAGTTCCCCTACCCGGAGTTGCATAGAATCCGGCAGCAGGAGCAACCATAGTAGTCTCACCGTTGTAGTTGAACTCCTCAAGCATCCACTTTGCAAACTTCTCTGCGTCATCTACAGGGAGGCGTGCAATGGTGTAGAATGCACCCATCGGTTTTGGAGTGTAAACTCCAGGAATCTTGTTGAGAAGATCTATCATCACATCTCTTCTGTGAATGTACTCAGCCTTAACAGCTGCAAAGTACTCTTTTGGAGTATCCAATGCTGCCTCAGCTGCAATCTGCTCAACTACAGGAGAACAGAGACGGCTCTGAGCAAACTTCAGAAGTGCTGCCATAACCTCTTTGTTCTTAGATACTATACAACCAATACGTGCGCCGCACATACTGTATCTCTTTGAAACTGAGTCCAAAAGCATAACATTCTGCTCAAGACCCTCAAGCTGCATAGCAGAGAAGTGAGGAACGTCTGAGTAGCAGAACTCACGGTAAACCTCGTCTGAAAGGAGGTATATATCATGCTTCTTAACTATCTCACCAAGTTTCTGGAGTGACTCTTTTGAGTAGAGAGTACCTGTAGGGTTACCAGGGTTGCAGATAAGGATAGCCTTTGTCTTTGGAGTGATGTACTTATCAAACTCCTCAATCGGAGGAACTTGGAAGCCGTCATCTATCTTTGTTGAGATAGGAACAAGGGTAACGCCGTTCTGAACTGCAAATGCTCTGTAGTTGGTGTAGAAAGGCTCCATTACAACCACCTCGTCACCAGGGTTGCAGATAACGCTCATTGCAAAGAGTACGGACTCACTGCCTGATGTTGTAACAATTACATCCTTGTAGTCTACGTTGATACCAAGCTTGTTGTAATATCCTGCAAGACCCTTGCGGTAAGACTCTATACCAGCGGAGTTAGAGTAAGCCAGGTTGTTCAGATGAATGTTTCTGATAGCCTCCATAACGCACTCAGGTGAGTCAATATCAGGCTGGCCGATGTTAAGATGAAAAACCTTCACTCCTCTCTTCTTTGCATCGTCTGCAAAAGGAACGAGCTTACGGATAGGAGAAGCCGGAAGGTCTATTGCTTTCTTAGAAAGAGTTAACATAACAAATTGAATATTAGATTTATAAGTATTAGTTCATTAATTTCTAGTCTGCACTTGCAAGGGAGTACATAAAGCCCTCCAAACCCTTTTGGATTTCACTCGTCTTGCAAGAGTAATTGTTTACAAGGATTGCAAATTTAATAAGTCCGTGTTTTGGACCTGCATAAACATAACCTGCGTAGGTCTTTACGCAGGAGAGAGAGCCGCTCTTTGCATGAACCCTTCCTGCAATCTCAGGATTAAAGTGCTTTGCCTTAAGCACGTTACGCAGTGTTCCAACTCCTGAGTAAGGGAAACTTGCAATATATTTCTCAAATACCGGCTGAGAGGCCATCATAGTGTAGAAACGGCAGAAGAAGGCAGGAGAAAGGTAGTTCTCTCTGCTAAGTCCGCTGCCGTCATCCTGTGTGTAGCCCACCTTGTTAACTCCCAGGGAGTCAATAAGTTTAAGAGCAGCCTTAGTTGCGGCAGAATATGTACCCTCTCCAAACATCTTCTTACCCAGAGTCTTAAAGATGGTCTCCGCATAGAAGTTGTTTGAGATATGGTTAGTAACCTCTACAATCTTCCAAAGTTCCGGAGAAGTGGTCTGAACAATCTGGGTAAGAGGTTCCTCCTCTTTAACATCCTCAACTGCATAGATTTCCGGATCTACAGAGATACCCTGTGAGATTAGGTAATCTCTGAATGCCAAACCGCAGGAGAGATAAGCAAACTTGTTTGAGATGGTAGATCTGATTGTATCTATGTCCATTGGAACGGTGCCCTCAAACTTACCCACTCTGGCAAGGTCTGAAACAAAATACTCAGACCAGTCTCCGCTCTTTGCCGGACCTGTAGTGAGGTTGTTAACATATCTGAAATCCGGAATGAACGGATAGGTCACGATAACCTTTGCAGGGTCACCTACGCTCTTTCCAGGAACAATCTTAACGTTCTGAACATCCTCATGGAAAGGAAGTCCGCTAGGTGCAGAACCGTAGTCATATCCAATATTGCCCCAGGTCCAGGAGGATGGTATAACCTCTCTTGCAAGATAGCGGTCATCTACAATTACATTACCCTCCACTTTATTGATTCCCAAAGCCTTCATTGCAGCTGTCCAAACTCCGAATATGGAGTCTATCTTGTATGCAACGGGATCTTCAGAACCCAGAGTAGGATCACCGCCTCCAATTATGTAGAGGTTACCTCTCAAAAGCCCTCCGCTTATCTTTCCGCTGTAACTTAAAGTGGTTGTAAATCTGTAATCCTCACCAAGATATACAAGTCCCAAGCCTGTGGTAATTGTCTTCAGTGTTGAGGCTGTAAGAACGGGATGGGTTGAGTTCCACTCCGCTATAGTCTTGCCATCCTTGTCAATTGCCTTAATGGCTGTAACGGCGTTTATAAAGTTAGGATTCTTCTTAAGTACCTGATCTATATAACCCTGTGGTGTATAGGCAGACTTATGCGCCTGTGACATAGCAACTGCGGCTGTAAGTGTAAAAGCGCAGACGAGTGATAAAATATTTACAATCCTCTTCATATTAGTTACAAATGAGTGTCAAATTTAACTCTAAACAATGAAAATAGCAAGTCTGGCCAAAACCAGGGCGCAAAGCAGCAGAATCATCTCCACCCTAAGCCATGGACTCTTCCCGTACTGGCCAAAGAACTTTGCCAGAAGGATTCCGGCGGGTGCTGCCATCAGAATGGAGACAGGAGAGGAGTTTATTCCCGCATAGAGGAAAAACAGCACTGCAGAGACTATTGCATAAATGCACTGAGTCTTTACAGCGTATGCCTCTGCTATACCGTATCTTCCAGACTTTGAATAGAGCAGAATTATAGCGTGCCCCAGAACTAAAGCTATCGTGACTATTAGAAATATCTCCGGAAATCCCCAGGAAAAATTGGAAGTGGAGATATAGGTCATATCCTGCGCCATCTTTTTGATAAAAGGATATATCTCTCCTGTTATGAGATATCTGACACCCAAAAGAAGTATGAAGGGTACTGCAAAACCACCCAGGCTCTTTAAGAGATTCCTGACTGCGTCCTCTTCATTTGCCAAAAGGAGAAGAAAAAGAATAACCAGCGGGAAGAGCCAAAAGGTTGGTGCAAAGAACATTGCAGAGATGGCCATAAAAAAGAAGCAGGTAAAGTACTGCCTCTGCAGAAGTGAAAAGTGAGCCCACAAAAGAGTTATGGCTGAGACATATACTGCAGAGAAGGTGACAACCGTATGGTTTACAAATAGTATGGCGGCGCAAAGAGCCATAGACGAGATTTTTATCCATCTGGATGACTCTAACACGGTACTTACCAGATAGGTGGAAAAGAGCAGTATTGCAGCCAGCAGCAGTCCCAGGAAGGTGCCGAGCCATCCGGTGTAGACGACAGGCTCATTCTCAGGTACAAAGAAGGCGGTTATGGCAAGAAACAGAGTCACTACATAGAGTGCCGCTCTGGTAACGCTACCTATTCCCTCCCCCTTTTGCATCTCTAACTCTCTTTAATATAACGGATTATATCCAACCCAATATCTTTTCTGAAGTTCTTTCCCTCAAACGAGATCTTCTCCACCTTATCATAAGCGGCCTGCCTACCATCTTCAATCTTCTGAATATCAGACTCTGAGAGATAGCTGCCGTTTGCCGTTACAGCAAAGACTCTACCGCCGGAGGTAACAAGTTCTCCCTCCCCGTTTATAGAAGTTCCGCTGTGGAATATCATAACCTTACCGCTGAAAGTATTCTCCCTAATAAGTATGTCACCGCTGATTTTCATACCCTTACGGTAACTTTCAGGATAGCCGCCGGAGACGCATACAACCGTGAGGGCATTCTCCTCAGAAATCTCTATTGTCTCATTCTTAAGTTCTCCCTTTGCACAGGCAACCAAATGGGAGAGAAAATCCGAGTCTATTCTTGTCATAACAGCCTCTGTCTCAGGATCTCCCATTCTTACGTTGTACTCAATTACGTAAGGGTCTCCGCCACAGTTCATGAGGCCCAGGAAAATAAATCCTTTGTAGTCAATTCCCTCATTCTGAAGTCCTTTAAGGGTTGGTTCAATAATTCTGCTTCTGACCTTGCCCATAAACTCCTCCGTCACAAAAGGAACAGGTGAAACCGCTCCCATTCCTCCCGTGTTAAGTCCGGTATCTCCGTCACCTATTCTCTTATAATCCTTAGCCTCAGGGAGTACCAGGTAATCTTTGCCGTCCGTAAGAACAAATACGGATACCTCTATTCCCTTTAGGAACTGCTCTATAACCACTCTGCTTGAGGCACTTCCGAACTTTCCGGAAAGCATGCTGCGGAGCTCCTCTTTTGCCTTTTCTATCTCATTTGGAATCACTACTCCCTTACCTGCTGCAAGGCCGTCTGCCTTAAGCACATACGGAGCCTTCAAAGACTCCAGGAATCTATCCGCTTCCGCGATGGTTTCACTGCTGAAAGATTTAAATGCTGCAGTCGGAATGGAGTATTTTTGCATAAACTCCTTAGCAAACTCCTTGCTTCCCTCCAGGCGGGCACCCTCTTTTCCCGGGCCCACAAAGAGAACCCGTTTCAGCTCTTCATCTGCCTCAAAATAATCTCTAAGTCCCAGAACCAAAGGCTCTTCCGGCCCAACCACAACTATCTCTATATGGTTATTTACAACTGCCTCCTTAACTGCAGAAAAATCCTTAGGGCTTCCGCTTATCAGTGTTGAAATCTGACCGCATCCCGGATTTCCGGGCATAACAAACAGGTTAGTGCAGAGGGGGCTTTGCCTTATTTTCCAAGCAATTGCATGCTCTCTGCCTCCGCTTCCAAGTACGAGTACATTCATATTTTACGGGTTACAATTCTATTTTTTGACTATGAAGTCCCTTATCCTTAATTGCCTGAAGCACAGCCGGAAGTGCCTCCCAAAGGTTGCGTGCGCACTTTATGGAGTCATGGAAGGCAATTATCGCACCGCTCTCCAGGTATGGAACTACCTGATTCACACACTCTTTGCTCTTTATGTGACGGCTGTAGTCCTTGCTTATTATTGTCCAGAGAATCATTTTGTACCTCTCTGCAAGAACTCTGGCCTGATTAGGTCCGATGCGGGCGTAAGGGGGACGGAAAAGATTTGAGTGAATAAGATCTGAGGCAATGTCAATGTCACGCACATAGTCTCCTGTCTTTACGCCCCACCCCTTTACGTGGCTATATGAGTGATTACCAACGGCATGTCCCCTTCTTTTAATCTCTTCAAAGAGTTCCGGGAAGAGTTCTACGTTCTTACCTATGCAGAAGAAGGTAGCCTTTGCGTCAAATTTATCCAGCTGATCCAACACCCATGGAGTCACCTCCGGACGAGGACCGTCATCAAAAGTGAGATAGACCTCGTTTCTCTCGTTTGGAAGGCTCCAAATGAAGGAGGGAAACATTCTTTTGATAAATTTTGGAGGGTTAATCTTCATGGCCTCAGTGTTGGTCTGCAAAAGTAATAAATTAAGTTCAGCTTTTGTTAAAGAAGATTATTAGATTAAATTTGTAGTGATGAAAAGATTTGTTAGAACGGTTGTCTGTCTGCTGTTGTGCTTATCCGCCATTCTATCTCTCTCCGGCTGCAATAAAAGAGGCATCCTGAGTAAGAACAAGGTGGCGCACATTATGGGAGATTTGTATGTATGTGACCAATATGCAAAGAGTTACGCAGAGGTGAACCTTGCTGCAGACTCTATTCTTCTCTATCAGCATATCTTTGAAAAATACAATACTACCCTGGAGCAGTACCAAAAATCTATAAGTTACTATCTTCCGGATAAAAAGGCATATTCCGCCATATTGAAGAAGGCGGTGGATTACACCAAGGGAGAGGCAAACCGCCTCAGAAATGAGAAGGTAAAGCCGGGGTTCCGCGTAAAGATACCGTTCAAGGCCTCCATCGAGGAGAATAAGATAGAAGATAAGTGGTGGGAGAGAAAGCTGGACGGCGCCGGAATAGAGAGTAGATCCTTCCATGAGTCCATTAAGGAGATCTGGCGCAATGCTGAGAGAGAGAGGATGCACCTTAAAGAGCTGAAAAAGAAGGAAGATGAGATGACACCTCAACAAAGGGCAGAAAAAAGGAAGATTGAAGAGAGAGCCGCTAAGGTAAGAGAACGCTTCAGAAAAGATATGCAAGATGACGGAAGCGTCAACCTCAATAAGGACATACCGGAAGAATAATGAAAAAGATAGCTGCAGACTTTGCAATAACCCTCAACAATGAGTATGGTTTTCTGAAACCTCTCAAAAGTCCGTTGATTACGGTGGATGAAGAGGGTAAGATTCTGGAGATCAGACAATACAGTGAGGATGAACTCAACTCTTCAGATATAGAGTATCACCATGGTATTCTTATCCCCGGTTTTGTAAACGCCCACTGCCACATAGAACTTTCTCACCTATGCGGAGTTTTCAAAGAGGGAACCGGTATGAGCGGCTTTATCAATCAGATAAACGAACTCCGTGAGAGCGTAGATGAGAAGGGAAGAATGAAAGCTATGGAGAGAGAGTTTGAAAACCTCTCAAGGGCGGGTGTTGTAGCAGTCTCAGACATAAGCAACTGCACGGAGAGTTTTCCTCTAAAGAAGAAGTATCTTACTCTGAAACATACAGATGAGAATAAGTTGTTTCCAGTTTACTACAGAACCTTTGTAGAACTCTTCGGAACAGAGCCGGAGGATGCAAAGAAGACTCTGGACTATGGCCAAAAGATTGCAGATGAGGCAGTTGCTATGGGACTGGATGCCGCAGTTACTCCTCACTCCGTCTACACCATGAGTCCTAAACTTCTGGAAATCACCGCAGAGAGAGGACTTAAGAGCGGCTATATCTCCTTCCATTCACAGGAGAGTATGGAAGAGGATCAGATGATACGCACAGGAAGCGGCGCATTGTCAGATAATTACAAAGGACGTAACCTTTCAACTCCGCCTGTTACCGGCACTTCATCTCTGGAGTATTTTATAGAGAGACTTCTCACATTTGCAAAACCTAAGATTGAGGGGAAGATCAACCTTGTGCATAACGTTACGTTAGACCGCCTGAGTATTGAGAAGGTCAACGCCAATCTGCAGGAGCCTTTCTTTACGGTTTGTCCTCTCTCCAATATCTTTATCCACAGAGAATTGCCGCCGCTTAACAGAATGAGGCTCTATAACCTTACAATCTGTCTTGGAACAGATTCACTCTCCTCCAACCACCTGCTCAATATGGTTTCAGAGATGAAATGCATTCAAGATAACTTCCCGTATATACACCTAAGTGAGATTCTTACCTGGGCCTGCCTGAACGGAGCAAAGGCATTGGGATTAGATGACAAGTGTGGTTCACTCACAGTTGGAAAGAAGCCGGGAGTTGTGCTTTTGGAGAATGTCAAAGATTTCAAACTCACTGAGTTAAGTAAATCTCAAAGATTGGCGTAATTATGTCTACACATCTTTTTGAAACTATAATTGTAGGCCCTATCCACAGCAGAAGATTGGGTACATCTCTTGGAATTAATCTGCTGCCGCGCAGAGGAAAGATCTGCAGTTTTGACTGCATATATTGCGAGTGCGGCTGGAACAAAGAGCATAAGACGGATAAACAAATTCCTACGGAAAAAGATATAAGAGAGCAACTTACAAAGAGGGCGCAGGAGCTGGTTAAGGAGGGAGTCAAGGTAGATTCAATCACCTTCTCCGGAAACGGAGAACCCACCCTCCATCCGGAGTTCCCACAGATTATAGATACCGTAATAAAGATCAGAAACGAGTATCTCCCTACTGCAAAAATTTCAGTTCTCACCAACTCCTCCATGCTCTGGAAAGAGGGTGTAAGAGAGGCTCTTATGAAGATAGACAACCCTATCCTCAAGATAGATTCCACCATAGAACACTTTGTAAGGTGCATCAACCGTCCTAACGAGAGATACTCTTTGAGTGAGACTATTGAGAGCCTTAAAAAGGTCAACGGCAACTTCATACTGCAGACAATGTTCCTTAAAGGACAAGCAGAAGATCCTCTTACAGGAGAGACGGTAGATCTGGATTGCACTGATAAAAAGCACGTTGCAGGCTGGATAGAGTTGGTACGTACCCTAAAGCCAAGGCAGATTATGATGTACACCTTAGACAGGGATACACCTCTGCAGGGACTTAAGAAGGTTACTGTTGAAGAGATGAAAGAGATTGCCCAACCGCTTTTAAAAGAGGGCTTTAAGATAACAGTAAACGGCACTCCGTTCCCAAAAGAACGGGAGTAGCCCATACACTTTGCCTACCAAAACGTGCAAGGTGTCCCGTTTTTGACACCACCATGCACACTTTGCCTACCAAAACGTGCAAGGTGTCCCACTTTCAGCACCACCTTACACACTTAGAGAAGAAAGAGAAGAAAGAG
>JAGDBO010000005.1 GCA_017959005.1 Bacteroidales bacterium
ATCCACCCACACCCGCATCGCCTCCCCACACATCGCCTCCCCCCACTGCGGGCGCCCCCAGTGCAGGCGTTCCCCCCACTGCGGCGATTCCCTCCCCACACTGCAGGCGCCCCCCACCACTCAGCTCCAACGAGCCCCTCAACTAAAGTGTTCCCGGTGTCCGGAAAACAGGGACACTGGGAACGAAAAAGGGGGTAAAACGTTCCCGGTGTCCGTAATTTGGGACGCTGGAAACGGCTGGAAACAAGCAGGACATGGAGAAAGCAGGAGGGGCTCCACTGCGGGTGAACCGTGCTAGGTGTCCGGAAATCAGGGACACCTGCAGCAAAAAAGGGGGTAAAACGCTTCAGGTGTCCGAAAAATGGGACACCGGCAGCAGTTTCAATGTTTAAATTGGAGAAATGGTTATATTTGTAGAGACACATGTGGAAGTTCAAAAAAACATTTTATGAAGCACGTTTATGATTTTCTAGCACGGTTGGCAAAGAACAACAACAGGGAATGGTTTGAAGCCCACAAAGATGAGTACCTGGCTGCAAAGGAGATCTTTGACAACTTTACTAAAGAACTGATTAGGGAGATAAGCCGTTGGGACCCTTACATTGACCATAGAAGACTCACCGTACAGGACTGTACTTACAGGATTTACAGAGATCTTCGCTTCTCCAAGGACAAAACTCCATACAAAACCCACATTGGCTGCTTCATAACTCACGGAGGCAAAAAATCTCAATATCCAGGATATTACTTTCACATGGAACCACCTGAGAGCGGTTCCTTCCTTGGCGGCAACATTCTCTTTGCCGGTATCTATATGCCGGAGCCCAAAGTGATTGCCAGCATTAGAGATGAAATCTCAGTTAACGGAGACGCTCTCATTAAGGCTATTAACAAGGCCAAAGGATTTGTACTTCAATACAACGCCCTCAGAAGGGTGCCTGCCGGATATGAGAAGGTAGAGGATGAGGGGTGGCGCAATCTTATAAAGCTCAAGGAGATAAGCATGTTCTCCAATGTATCTGAGAATTTTCTCTTTGCACGTGGCAACCTGGCAAAGCGTGTATCAGAGAGGTTCAGATACTGCAAGGATCTCAACCTATTCCTGAACCGTTGCGTGGACTATGCAATGGAAGGCAACATATGAATGACCCAGCAGAGGTTCTCTTTAATGAGATAAAAGAAGAAATAATTGAAAAGAAGTATAATTGAGAAGAAAAATGATTTGCAGAGAGAGTGTCATTTAAGATTTGTTGATACCTAGTAGAGAAAGTGTTCAGAAAGAGATAGTTAGAATTGAAGATGAGGTAGTGTTATAATGAAGAAGAATTCTGGGAAAATAGTTTTTTATGTGATTGCGTTGGTGGCTGCGGCGCTGCTGATATTCTATTTAGTTATGCGAGTTATTAAGACACGAGAGTCTCAATATCACTTGTACATAGGCGGTTACGGCAACACTGCGGTTAAGTGCCTCTTCAATTCAGACAACCTGGAGTACGGAGTGCTGGAAGACTTTAAGGCCAAGAACCCATCTTTTCTGGCTCTTACTCTAAAGGGAAACCGTCTTTACGGAGTGAGCGAAAGCGGCTCAACGTCAGGTGTTTGGGGATATGCAAACAATGGTACGGAGACTTCTCTTGGTGAGTGTGCAGACGGCGGTCTGGATCCGTGCCATCTGGCACTTTACAGGGGTTACATCTTTACCGCCAATTACGGTAAGGGTAGTATCTCCGTGTTCCCGCTGGACACATCCGGCAGAATAAAATCAGCTTCACAGGTTATACAATTTGTTCCTTCGACAACAAATGCCGGCCATGGGGCGAGTACTATTGTACCACGTATACATATGGTGAAGGTGCTGAAGATGAAGCAGAGCGGGCGTAACTATCTGCTGGCAACTGACAAGGGGAGTGACCGTATTTACTTCTTCCGTATTGAGCAGGACACTACTGCAAATGCTTCTGCGGATAACATTCTTGGAGGAAAACCTCTGCGTCTTAACCGCTGTGACACAGCCTTTTTGCAGGTTCCAAGGAACTACGGGCCACGTCACATGGAGTTCTCTCAGGACGGCCGCTTTATGTATCTTCTCTGTGAAGTTAGCTGTAAGGTAATTGTATACAGGCTGAACGAGGAGAACGAAAACATACTCCTTAAGCCGATACAGGAAATCATTTCAGACAGGGATCTCAATGAGGCCTGCGCAGACGTACATTTGTCTCCGGACGGGCGCTTCCTCTACACTTCCAACAGAAGAGGCAGGGACGGCATAACTATCTTCCATGTGAATACGGACGGAACGCTGGAACGTGTTGCATACCAGGTAACTGCAAAATATCCACGTAGTTTTGCCTTCTCTCCGGACGGAGAATTCCTCTTTATCTGCTGTCAAAAGGATAAAATTGTACAGATTTTCCGCACCGACCGCAAATCAGGCTACCTTATAAATACAGGAAAGAGTATCTCATTTACAGATCTTGAACCTTCTTGTATACTCGTAAGAGAGATTTAAGTATCTATAATTTATTATAAATCAATTTGTTAATGATTAACTTAAATAGTCAAACAACTATTTAAGGATACCTATGTATGTTAATTATTTCGTCCGCAAAAAGAGGGTTTTTATCGGCAAGGATGTTTTTGAGAGCGGTTATTGTGTAACTTGCAGAGCGTTGAAGAGGAAAAGATAGGGAGAAAGAGAAAAAGAGAAGTAGAAAAGTTGGAGAAGAGTTGGAAAAGTGATGAAGAAGTGATGAAGAAGTGATGAAGAAGTGATGAAGAAATGATGGAGAAGAGAAGGAAAAATTAAGAAATAAAAGTTCTTTAAATATATGAATATCAAGATTTTTATTAAGGCCGGGGCGCTTTCAATGGCGCTTATCTGTGGCTTGCAGGCGCCGGCTGCGGCACAGAGCGGGCAGACGAGTCCGCGGGGCAGGCTGCTGACGTTGAAGGAGTGCACGGATTATGCTATTGAGAACAACATTTCACTCATTCAGAGTAGGTTAGATGAAGAGGCGGCGGAGATAGATCTGCTTACTGCAAAGGCGGGGATGCTGCCAAGCGTTTCTGCTTCCACTAATCAGGGAGTAAGCGGCAACTGGTTCAATAACTCTGCTGCTCACAAGAATTCCTACAACGGAAGTTACGGTGTCTCTGCAAGTTGGACCCTATTGAGGCAATAAGATATGAGTAGAAAAATTCACATAAGCATATTTATTCAGATAGCGGTCTGGGTGCTGGTGTTTCTCTTCCCGCTCTTATTCATTGGCAGAGAGTCAGATAGCATGATATCTCTTCCGCGCTATCTGCGTGCCTGCATACTTCCGCTATCCTTTATGATTCTCTTCTATGTGAGCACTCTTTGGTTAATTCCAAAGTATCTCTTCACAAAGAAGTATGTGCAGTTCATTATCATAGAGGTTCTTCTGGCGGTGGCGCTGGTTGCCGGTAACTACGTGTGGCACAAGAAGATGATCCGTCCGCAGATGATGGAGCAGGAGCGCAGGGTTGAGGTCGGGGTTGCGCCGGCCGGGGTTGCTCCGGGCAATGTGCCTGAGGGGGTTGCTCCCGCTCCGCCTGCCCGTAGAGGGCCGTCCCCGGTGGTCTTTTTCATACGGGATTTTACCTCAATGGCTTTTGTCATTGCAATTGCCTGTTTGGTTATGATGTGGAGCCGTTATCTCAGGATTGAGAAATCACTGCAGCAGGCGGAGGAGCAGAAGACAAAGGCGGAGCTGGATAACCTTAAGAATCAGATAAATCCGCACTTTCTGCTCAACACTCTGAACAACATCTACGCCCTCATTGCCATCAATCAGGACAAGGCGCAGGAGGCTGTCCATCAGCTCAGCAGGTTGCTGCGTCATCTGCTCTATGAAAATCAGGACAATTTTATCTCCGCGTCAAAAGAGGTAGAGTTTTTAAAGGAGTATGTAAACCTTATGAAGCTGCGCCTTTCTCCAAACTGCAAGGTCTCTTTCAACAGCAATATCGCTGAGGATGAGGGGATAAAAATTGCGCCGCTGCTTCTTATATCGCTGGTAGAGAACGCTTTCAAGCACGGCGTCTCCCCTATTAAGGATAGTTTTATCTCGATAGATATATCGCAGAACAGTGAGAATATCACCTGCCTGATTGAGAACAGTTACTTCCCTAAAGGGGCGGAGGATAAATCGGGAAGCGGAATAGGACTCTCACAGGTTCAGTCCCGCCTGGATCTCCTCTATAAAGGCAAATACAGCTGGGATAAGGGGCTTGTTGAGGGCAAAGAGGGGGAAATGGTTTACCGCTCACTCCTTAAGCTCTATTTTTAGTAAATTTGCGTATGCAAATAAGGTGCCTTATAGTTGACGACGAGCCTTTTGCGGTGGAACTCCTTAAGAGTTACGCTGCCAGGTGCGGCTTCATCACTCTGGTTGCCACCTGTTCCAGTGCAGAGCAGGCGCTGGAGGTGCTGAAGAAGGAGGAGGTAGATCTGCTGCTTCTGGATATACAGATGCCGGGAGCGAGCGGCCTGGAACTGGGGGCGGTGCTGAGCCGTATGGAGGAGTTCTCAACCTCCGGTAAACCGCTGATTATCTTCACCACAGCCTTTGAGCAGTATGCTATTGAAGGGTACAAGGTAAACTCTGTTGGCTACCTTTTAAAACCTATCTCATATCCGGAATTTTTGGAGGCGGTGCAGAAGGCGGCGCGCATATTGGAGGGGATGGCATCTGGTGCTTCTGCAAGTGGAGGAGCATCCGGAGCCGTTGAGCCTGAATGTCTTTATGTAAAGAGCGGCTACAAGCTGGTAAAAGTGGATCTCTCCACCATCATTTACATTGAGAGCCAGAAGGATTATATCGCCATAAATACCTCTGCTTCAACCACTCCAATTATGACACAGATTAGCACAAAGGAGATTGAGAGCAAGTTGGAGGGTGGCAGTTTTTACAGAGTGCATCGCTCGTTTATAATCAACGCTCAGTACATAGAGAGTCTGGGTAAAAGCAAAATTGTACTTAAAAATCCATCGGGAGGAAAGAGTATTTCCATTCCGGTTGGAGAAAGTTATAAAGAGGTCATTACTAAGATAATAGAAAGATAGTATGGAACAGTCCAACATCACTGAGGTAAAAAAGAAGTCTGCTTTTAAGAGAATTTTAAAGGTTCTTCTTTGGGTGGTTTTAATTGTTGCAATTGTTATGGTTGTTGCAATTTTAAGCTTCGGCCACATAGCAAAGTGGTATCTGGAGAAACACTCTAAAGAGCTGACAGGCAGAATAATAACCGTAGAGCGCATTCACATGAACCCGCTCTTTGGAACTGCCAGAATCAAGGACCTCAAGGTATTGGAGGCAAATGACAAAGATTTGTTTTTAGGATTTGGAGAGTTGGACTACAGGATGAACCTTCTGGGACTTATGCATAAGAAGTTCAAGATGAGACGTCTCCATATAGACAACATGGACCTGAACATTATCCAGACCGGAAAGAACTTTAACTTTGATGACCTTATAACGCGCTTTGCATCAGATAGTTCCTCAAAGAAAGAGACAGACCCTTCCTGGACCATAGATCTCAACAACATAAAGATTTCAGAGAGCCGTATGCGTTACAGAGATATGGAGGTTGGTTCCAACTTTGGCTTTAACCGTATGAACGTTGAGATTCCTAGAATCTACCTCACCGGAAAGGATACTGATGCCGGCATTCAGCTTCATTTTGAGGATGGTGGAAGTTTGGGCTGCCGTCTTTCATACAATATGGACCACAGCCGTTACAATCTGGATCTTAAGATCAATGATTTTGGTATAGACGGCATACTCCCTTACCTTCAACAATATATGAACGTGAGCAAGTGTGACGGTCTCCTCTCAATGAACGTTAACATTAACGGAGATACGGAGCACATTACAGAGGCCAATGTTAAGGGAACGGTAGACGTTGTAAAATCTGAGGTGATAGATGACCAGGGAAGGATGATTTTTGCAGCGGACAGCGTTGGTGCTAACATTAAGGAACTCAGCACCGCAGGCCGTATCACCCACTTGGAGTACCTCAACATTGTAGGTCCTCAGAGCCAGTACATTATATACAAAGACTCCACGGATAACTTCTCCTATCTTATGAAGAGCACTCCGGAGATTGCAGAGCAGCCGGATGCCGTTGAGGAGGTTCAGGAGGATGTTAAGAAGATGATTCTCAAGGCAGACCGTCTGAGGATTGCAGGTGGAAAAATTGCCTATGAAGATAATCTTATGAAGGGCGGATTCAAATACAGCCTCAGCGAGATTAGCGCATACTGTAATGATTTCCAGCTGGATAAGATGAACCGCATTCTAGGACGTGCAGTTCTGGGCCAGGCGGGCAAGGTTGCATTAGACTGGACCACAGACTTTAAGAGCATGCGTAATATGCACCTTAAACTCACGGCTCGTAATGTAAATATTACAGACTTTACCCCTTATTCACTGGTTTATGTGGGCAACAAGATAGAGAACGGAGTGCTGCAGATTGAGAGTGATAACACCGTAACAGACAATAAGTTAGACGGAGAGAACAAGATTGAGATTTATAAGCCTAAGGTAAGCAAGAGAGTTAACTCCAAGCCTGTTTACAAGGTTCCTGTAAGACTGGGAGTTTACGTTCTTACAGACAAAGAGGGAATGATGAAGGTCTCACTTCCTGTCTCCGGAGATCTGGACAACCCGCAGTTCTCTTACCGCAAGATTTTGTTCAAGGCGCTTATGAACCTCTTTGTTAAGGTTGCTACCGCTCCGGTTACTGCAATAGGAAGTCTATTCTCTTCAGAAGAGCCTCTGGATCACATAGATATAGATGTTACAGAGCCGGACTTTGATACCAAGCAGTACACTCAGTTAACGGAACTTGTAGAGGCCTTAAAGGAGAAGGATGAACTCAAGTACCAGTTCAACCAGCGCTTCAACCTGGAGAAGGCAGTTAAAGAGCATCCGGACTTTACTGAGGATAAACTCCTCACTCTGGCTAAGATAAGAAACCAGAATCTGGAGAAGTTCCTAAAGCGTATGAACGTAAAGAGCGGTCAGATAACGGTCTCCCCTATTGTAACAGACTCACTTAAAGCCTACTCCGAAGAGCCGTCCATCCGCATGACCGCCCTCTGGTCCCCGGAAAACGACTAACATCACCAGGTTACGTGAGAAGGAGGTATTTGGTTCCAGGGTTCCGTATCTATGTTGGCACCTGCCCTTCCTGCATCTATAACCACGTAAACATCCTTGGGCTCACTCTCCATAAAGTCATACTTTAGGGCTGTAAGTTCCTCGCCCAGAGGGAGTGAAGCCTCTAACAACCTTCCATCCTCGAGTATGAAAGTATAGTCTATCCTCATTCCCTCCAGCGAGAAGGGTCTGGTAATACGCATCCGGTACTCGGTTTTCTCTCTCCCATAAACCTTGCACTCAGAGGCATATCCCTTGCCTTCCAGAGAAAAACCGTTCCATCCACCCACAAGATAGATCCCCGCAATCTGCTCGGCCTCAATCCCTTTGAAACTTATGAAAAAGTTGATAAACTGTCTGGTAGGTATTGCTTCAACCCTTACAGGTTCCTTGGAAACCGTAACGGTTGTAAAGAAAGAGTAGAGAGAATCACAGCTCTGAAGATCCTTCTTTAAAATTGCACACTCCCTTGAGTATGAATCTGTAAGAAGTGTCATCCCGCTCACGTTTCCCCATACTACACAGAGCAGTTCGTCTCTGGGAACATCAAATGTTATATCAGAAGAGAGTTCACTCCTCCTTACGGACGTTCTCTGAACAAGTTCACCTGAACTCCGGAACACCCATACCTCTACACCCTCTGCAACCTCCTTAAACGCAGAGCAATCCAACGCAAAATGCTGCGGACAGTTCTTACGATCTTCCCACACCCCGCATCCTATAAGGAGGAGTGAAACAATGAATAATATCAATTCTCTTCTTTTCATTTAAAAACTAACGGAATACTCTTGTGCTCCGCTCCACCCGGATACTGAAGTATTTACAGTAAGTGTATAAGAAATAAGTTTATCACTCGGATCCAGAACTCCAGGTCCTGTTATGACAAAGTCAAAAGAATAACTTGTATTACGTCTTACTCCGTAGTGTGCATTTGCTGCAACATATCCAAAACCTTCCTGGTTGATATCTACCGGATAATAATATTTATTTCCGTTGAGTTTTGCCTCCAGTATCAACCTTGTAAACTTCAGACTGGAAGTCTCTGAAGATGTCTGATTTTCATAGCAGTAGAAGTAGTGGTCCGTAGTATAAGCGTTGTCATCATCAATAGATGGCATTATCACATCATAGAGCATGTTGCTTATTGTAAGTCCAGAGTTGCTGGAAGCATCATATCCTCCGTTGTTCAAAATAGTAGGAGAAGCAAAGCCCGTCCCCATAAAGTTCTTACTGCTGTGAACGTTAGCCAGATAGAGCTTTACATCTCTCAGTTCCTGTCCCTGGTATGGAGTTCCCGTAAAGGCGGTGGAAATTCCCGTCACAACAACCCTGGCCACAAGACGGGAGATTGTAATCTCCACACTCCCAGCACCTGAGATAGTTGCAGAGGTGGAACCGCTCATGGTAAAGTTTTGATAATTCTCGGAGGCAAGATTGCAGGCCCTCTCCAGAAAATAGCTCTCATCTATGTAGCCCGTCCAGTTATCCATCTTGGAGTTGGCAATCACATAGATGTTCTTCTGCCCGGCAGTACTTTTAATCTCAAGATTTGTAAGACCGCCAGCTGCAGTTATCTGCTCTGCAGTGTATTTCTTGTAAGTCTCCAGCGCACCGTTAGACTTAAAGAGGAATATCTCCAACGTATTGATTGTATTGTCATTAGCATCGTTGCCATTAACACCGTTGGTAGAGTTCTTTGTGTAGACTCCCGCCTTTTTCACCTTAAGATGTACAATCTGTTCTTCCTCCGGGGAGGTAACCTCCTCGCTTTTGCTGCAAGATGCCAGAACCACTCCGGCCACCATTGCCCAATAAAAAATCTTTTTCATCATTTATGTATTTAGTTAAACATGTTATAGCACCCCTATTTCTTCCATCAACGGCTCCATCTCCGGGTCCAAAGCCGCCTTAAAACTCATATCCGGATCCTGCTCTATGCTTGCCATCAGGAGTTTGGCGGCGCTCTCGCTCTCTCCCCTTCTTAGCATTGCAACAGCCTGCAGATAAAGCACTTCTGCAGTAGGCTTCAACTCCTTAAGCACATCCAGAGCAGACGCATTGTAATCCAAACTCAGATAGCAAATTGCAGTGTTGATATTCCTGTAGGGCCTTAAAATCTCCAACGCATCTTTGTACTGCCTCTCCTTCAAAAGAGCAAGTCCCTTCAGATACACATCATCCAGCGGAGCCTCAACCGTCAGCGTATCATAACACTTGCGGTGCAGATGGAAAGAGAAATCTATGCGTCTTAAAATTGGATAGATGGAACTTCGTATATATCTGTAATCCTTACATTTAGAAAGCCTAGCTTCTCGCACATCCGGATCTTCTGTCTTCAGAACCTCCAGCAGTTGCTCCTTATAGAGAATCTTCTCATCCTCCAGAATATATCTCTTCAGCAGCTCCCAATTCTCCGGAATATAATCCGTCTTAAAAAACTTCTTCCCCCTATTCAAGTAAGAAGCAAAGTACTCCCTAACCGCCTCCGCACGCTTTTTAGAAAGACGGCTGTTCATAGCGTAACTCCCTTCAGGTGAGCAAGATGAGACAATATCCACAGAGTCCGTCACAAACTCCTTATTCAGCTGCAGAGAATCAAAGTTTGCCTTAATCCTCTCAATCTCTCTATTGTTCTCACCCAGAGACTCATCCACCGTCCAACTCCCCGCCTTGAACTCAATGAACGCAATGGTAGAGAGCACCACATCCCTCTCAACTCTGGATGTCAGATAGAGCGGACTCTCATCCAAAAAGCGGCTGAAAGAACTCACATAGTATGCCAGCGTGTCAGACTTAGGAAAGTTGTAAAGCTTTCTGCCATAAGCGAATACACCGCCTGAGAAGGTAAGCCGCAGTTTCTTCATTCCATCCACGGCCTTCACATCCTGGCTGTAGCGGTAGATGATGTCACCCTCACCGCCCCTTATGATTGTGTCCAATCTTATTCCCGATGTATCTATCGGATCCTTCACGCACTTCTTAAACACCTCCTCCAGCTTTGCCTTTCTCCTGTTGTTGAGATTTACCAGGTAGTGTTTTATATAGTACTCAACCGCCTCATCCTCAGTCACTCCAAACTCCCCTAAAGAATCTTTAAAGTTTCTTGCGGAGAAGTTTTCCAGCAGAAAGAGATATGTGAAAGCCTTCACAAAGTCAACAGAATCAGGGATTATGGAGGAGAGAAACTTCCGGTACTTCTCATACCCCCGCATCTGTGAAGAGCGGTAAAGTTCTCCCGTAGCCATAACCCTTTCCAGCTCCATAGAATCCCTCTCCCAGAAGAGTTTAGGAGTGAGCCTCACTTGCCACTCCTCAGAACAGAAGGTAGAAGGAATATGCACATCAAACCCCAAACGAATCTTCCCACCCCTTACAGAGACCCTCTTATGGTTGGCCGTAACCACCACCGCAGAGAGTTTTCCCTTAGCCACCAGACCGCCCTCATTATCCTCAACCACAGCACTTAAGATCATAGGTTCATTCTCTCCGGCACTCTCCGCTTCAACCACACCGCCCCTTCTAAAGCCCTCTTTGTTATCCACGGAAATCTTCCCGAACGGATTCTTCTCCACCTCACTTCTCTGTAAAATGGAAACCTTGTCTTCACCAATTATCTTCACAAACCTCCTGCTTTGGCTGCAACCCCAAAGAAAAACCAAAAGAATCCATAATAAAACAACACCTCTTCTCATAACACGCACATTAAAACAAGAATGAGACTCCCAACACTACATCTGCCGGAGAGACAATGAACTTTTTCCTCTTTAAAACAGGGTCTCCGCACCTGGTACACTGATACTTAGTGTAATCCGCCATGCCCATAAAGAGCCCCAGCCCCATCTCCAGGTTGAGCCTTTTTGTAAGGAGCAGAGCATAGCCGCCGCCTGCCTTAAAACCGTAGGCGTAACCCTCGTATGAACTTTTGGAGGTGATTCCTCCGTATGAAAATTTGCACCATGAAGCTCCCCCCTGCAGGTACCACCCGGAGTTGACAAACCAGGGCCAATACCGCCCTTTCAGCTCAAATTCAGCCCTTCTGAAGAAGATTGGAGAGGAGCTTTTGCCAAATGAGAATGGATTGTAACTTCCCGATAGATGAACTGAAAGATGCCTTGAGATAGGCACCCCCGCCTCAGCATTGATTGTCCCCAGAGTGAGCCACTCTATTCCGTTTGTGGAAAGAGATCTGTTTTGGCAGAATGCCATCTTGCCGCAAAGCAGAAAAGCAGCTAAAAGAAAGAGCCTAAGCCGCGCCGCATTGATGCATCTATTTTGAATTTTGCCTGTGCACATATCCTTGCCTCTTCAAAATTGTGAAGCAAAAATATCTGCAGATGCCCTAGCCTCCAAGCATTTGCGTAAAATGTATCTTTTTTTTGGATACATTTTACTCTATTGCAAATTTTGGCTGAAAAATGGTCTAAACTTCTATGATTTTTCCCTCAAAAACGTACCAAAGATACCCTTTCACGTTCTCTTTTTGGAGTCGTTTCAGAATATCCATGTAACCGCGCACTTGGCGGAGATAACTGTTTTGAGATGAGAGAGTTCCAAACTTATAATCTACAACTATGGTTTCATCTCCGTTTTTGGAGTACATCACTCTGTCCGGACGGAAGATGTTTGCACCGTCTAAATACTCCGTTTCATTCTCAACACTGTATTTATCTGTAAACCAGCCGTATTCAGCGGCATCAGGAAGAAGAGAAAGAATGGTTTCTACAATCTTTGTCTTGTCATCTCCAAGTAAAGTAGTAGGATTCTTCTTAAGGAACTTCTCCACAGCCCCCTCTACAACCTCCTTAATATCTGACTGTTGTGAAACCTCTCCAATGTAGGAGAAAATCTCATGCATAAGAATTCCTCTTCTTACGTTATCATCATTATCATACTTACTTCTTAGCTTAGCCTTCTGAGACTCGCTAGACAAAGATGCCGTAAGATGGTTTCCATCAGCCTCTTGCACGGTATAGAGAGAATAAGAATCATCACTGATTTTTGGAGGACGGCTCTCACTTGGATCTCCCAAAGTATACTCCGTGTAAGTGAAATCCAAACGGTCATCTTCCGGATCCGCACACCTGTCAACCTCACATAACTCCTTAAGCGTAAGCACTTTCTCCTCCTTGCTAAATAGAGAGTTATTAAAGCAGAACTTGTTCAGATAAGAGGATAACGACTTCTCGTCAGTCTTTGTACAGTATATGTACAGACGCTCTCTAGCCCTTGTAAATGAGACGTATGCAAGGTTAAGGTTATCTATGCAGTTTTGCAAAAGTTCCTCATCCGCCTCCTTGCCGTAGATAGATTCTCTAAAGTTTTTGCTCTCCACATTTATCATCAAAGGAGCGTTACATCCCAGCCACTCTGAGGAGGAGATAATCCACCTGGATCCCTTAAGTCTAAAGACTTCCTCCCTAAGGAACGGAGCAAATACTACCTTGAACGCCAATCCCTTAGCCTTATGCATAGTCAGAATCTTAACCGCATCAACAGTAGAAGAGTGTTCAGGCAAAAAGAACTTACCCCGTTTCTCATCCCACCATCTGAGGAATGATGTAACATTGGTGCCGTATGTAGTGTTAAACTCCAGAACCCTATCCAGGAAAGCCTTTATAAATCCCTCATCAGAAGATGGATAGCTCTCCACAAAGGTGTTCAGCAGTACTTCACACATCTCGTAAAGCGTTCCGCAATCTGCAAGTTTTGCTCTGAAGGCCTCCGCCTCCTCACTCTCCTCCGTAAAGAGAGAGAGGTTCTTAACCTTGGCGGAAGATATTCTTACAAGAGCCTCCAAACGCTCATCCGTAGGGTCTACAAGTTTTCTCAGCAGTTCCAGAAGAACAGCTACAGTGTTATTCAGATAGAGCAACAATGAGTCATTGGAAGTGATGCTTATTCCGTTGTTTATCAGACTGGAAGCCAGAGTCTCCGCCTGACGGTTAGAATTAACCAGAATAGCAATGTCTGAGAGAGAGTACTTGGCATTCTCACCCTCAGTAAGTTCTCTTATCCTGTAGATTATATCCGCACAGACAAAGCCGGAGAGATTGGTTATGTAACCGGTATACTTGCTTTTAGCCGGATAGATAACCTTCACAACTCCCTTTTGAGGAATATCTTTATACTCGTCTCTTACGCTCTGAGCGGAGTTCTTGTAGATATCCGTAATAACGGCCGGCAGATGAATCTTAGCCTCGCCTTTAACCTCCTCTTTCAATCCTTCTGCAATCTCATGAACCAAAAATCCCGGCTCAGAGAAGAGTAAATTGTTGAATTTAACAATATTAGATAGGCTTCTGAAATTCACAAGAAGAGGCTCCTCTTCATAATAATCCTTAAAGAGAGCCGGTATCTTATCCTTCAGAATCTCCCAATCTCCACCTCTCCATCTATATATGCTCTGCTTTATATCTCCCACCAGCAGAGAGGATTTACCGCTTGCAAGAGAGTTTGAAAGAAGTGGAGAGAAGTTCTCCCACTGAGAGTCTGAAGTATCCTGGAACTCATCCAGAAGATAGTGTTCCAGAGTTGTACCAATCTTCTCATATACAAACGGAGTATCACTTCCGGATATCAGATCAGAAAGAATCTGCGGCGCATCTGCAAGCAGCGTAAGTTGCTGCTCCTTAAGATATTCCACAAGTTCATCAGAGACATAATCCAACAGTATGGTCTCCCTTATGTTCTCAGATATCAGTCTGTAACTTAAATAATGGGTGTAATGTTTATCATACAGAGCCTCTATCTTTGAGAGAATTACACCAACGCTCTCCTTATAGGAATTGACTACGCTCTCCGGTGTATTTTTACGGAAGAAATACTCCGGCTCACTATTCCATCTATCAATGTCCAGAATCTGATCCTTACCGTACAACGGAGTAACTAGCTTAGACTTAGAAGATATGAAACGTTTCTCCCCGCAAAGCGTACTTTTAAACTTCTTAGCAGTATTCCCGTTCAAAAAGCTCTTATCCAATGGTTGGCAGGCAGTTATAAGACTCTCATTCAAAGCAAATAGCGGCTCTAGGAACTCCTTTTCCAACGCCCTGTACTTTGCATTCAGCTGACGGTTGAACTCCTCATAAGAAATCAGTTTCTCCCCCTCCTTAAGACGCTCCTCAGCCTCCTTTCTCTTAGAGCGATACCCCTCCTCCACAATCTGTTTGGATATCTTCAGAAGGTCTCTCTTCCAGTCCCAGTTCTTATCATCATCAATCCTTGCAAGAGACAGATTATTAATGCGTTCCAGCATCTTCTCAAACCCTTTGTTTCCCAACTTTGAATAAAGACCGTCCAGTGCGGAAGAGACCGCCGTCTCAGAATCTATAGATGTCTCAAAGGCTCCACGGTGCCCCATCTCCAGAGCAAAAGCCCTCAGCACTTTTTGGAAGAAGCTGTCTATTGTGCTCACCCTGAACATTGTATAGTCATGAACCAGCCTCCTCAGAACCTCCTTAGCCTTCTCCCTCTCTTTTGGATTATTTATCTCTTTCCCGATAGATTTTTTATAGAGCGTCTCTATTATTCTCTCCTTCATCTCAAAGGTTGCCTTGTTGGTGAAGGTAACCGCCATAAGATGTTTGTAGGCCTCAGGCCCTCCCTCCATAAGGTACTCCGCAAACTTCTTTGAGAGGTTGTGAGTCTTTCCGCTGCCGGCAGATGCGTTGTAAACCAGTAACTTATTTTTCATCTCTCACCTCCCTGTTACAAATGGTTACAAAATCACAATAGGTGCACCCCTTCTCACTTGAGCAGACAGGCATACGCCCCTCAACGGACGGAGAACATTTACCCTCCAGCTCCTCTATCAGAGCCCTAAGCCTCTCTGCAAACGCCTCAATTTGAGCACGGTTCACGCGTATAACAATAGGACCGCATTTATTGAGAAGTTGCAGCTGATATATGCAGAGTTCCACATCTCCCTTGTATGCTCTCTCTTCAGATATCATAAGAGCGTAGAAGAAGAGTTGGAAGAGAATCTTTGTGCGCGTATCTCTGAGTTCCCCAACCTTGAACATATTCTCAAGATCCTTGGAGAACTGCTTCTCTTCCAGAACAGTATAAGACTCTTCAGGAGCCTTGTCCAGGAACTTACCGCTCTTGTAATCACAGACTCTGTAAATGCCGTTTTGATTCTCCAAGCGGTCTATCTTTATCAATGCCTTAGCGGAGAAGAGTCCCATATCTATAGGATACTCAGCACCTTCAAAGTAATACTCACCCCTCTGAACCTTTTCCAAATCCTTCTTGAGAGTTATCTTTATATACTTCTTAACAGACTCCTTTATCACAAGGTTCTCCCCCTCAATCACCTTGACCTTCATATTGACTCTAAAGGCCTCAGCAATAAGCTCCTCCAGCCGCTCATCCGTATTCTCCGCGATGAGCTTTTTCGCAAACTCCTCCGTCACCTTTACGCTTTTGGCTTTCAAATACTTACAGTATATGTGCTCCATGCAGTAGTGGAAGATGTCCCCGTAGTTTTTGGCCTCTACTGAATCCGTAAGGTCTTCGTCATCTCCACCCAGCCCAAGAATCTTTTCAAAGAAGAATCTTCTGTTACAACTTATGTAGGTGTTTAAAGATGATGGAGATAGATGTCTCTGATGCCCTTCAGCATCTGCAACAAAGTAGTTCTGCAGCCTCTGTTTCTCTTTGTCCGTCAGAACAATATCCTCATCATAAGAGACGTTTGGAGTTGGAACCGGAGAAGTGAATGTACGCTTAACCGGCTTAATACCAAAATCATAGACCAGTTGCTTAATGAAACGGCTCTCCTCCTTGGTCTTCAGATTCTCAGTGTTGGTGTCATAAATCATATAGACGTTCTCCGCCCTCTGAATCAGACGATAGAAGTTGTATGAGGAGATGCTGTCCTTGTCCTCATAGGTTGGGAGGTTGAAGGCCTTGCGTAAGAAGTAAGGGATTGCGCTGGTACGCTCTCCGCTTGCCGGAAAGAGGCCGTCATTAAAGGAGAGGAATATTATGTTCTTAAAGTCCAAACACCTGGTTTCCAGCGGTCCCATAATCTGCACTCCCTGTAGAGGCTCCCCTCTGAACGCCACATTCCTCCCATTCAACCCGCTCCTAATCACTGCATACACAGTCCTGGCCTGCCCAAACGCCCCCGCCACCGCGCCCTCAGAACTGACTGCAGATGAAGATATTGCATCCAACACCTCGTGCATACCGTTCACAAAGCACCTCTCACGGCTTGTCAAATACGGTGCTACGTATTCTATGATCCTTCTTAAATAGTTAACTATCTCTAACGTAAGGTTGCCTTGAGCGTTTGAAAACATCCCGTCTGTAGGAACCAGCAACTGCAGCAGGGTGGCCATACGTTCACCCTTGGTATCCAGCGGGTTCCTACCCGTCAGCTGAGCAGCCTCAACAAGTATCATATTGGATGTAAGTATGCGGTCAGAAGCCCTCTTTGCATCCTCCTCGTCCACACTCAGAATATACGGATGAGAGAGGATCTCCCTCAGAACCGAGCCGCTCAGATAAATCCCCTTATCCCTCTTCTTTGCCCTTAAATGCAACGCTGCCAGAGAGTTAAAGAGTGAAGCAACCGCAGTTGAACGAACCGGATAGCCCATTGTTATGTTGAGATTCTCCTCATTAATCACACTCAGCAGCGGCAGCAACAAATTCTCATCAGAGACCACAATTGCACTCTCCAACGGTTCCCATCCTTCTCTCTCTTTTATCTCTTTCAGCAGCTCTGAGGCGATCATGGTTTGCTCCACCTGCCCCGCCGCCGGTATCACCTGATATGAGCAACCGCCCTCAGTGTACGGCAAAACCTCTCCGGGGAACTCCTCTACACACTTGGAAATCAGCAATGAAGATTTATTATCCGGCGCTTTGATAAACTCCGAATAGTAATCCCAGTAGAACAAGGCCTTGGAGCTTTTCTGCAGATGCTCCATCACTCTCTTTTCACAAACCGTAGGCGCGGAGAACCCTATGAATACAACGGTATTAAGTTCGGCCAGCTTGTCTGAGCACGCATCCAGGTCCTCTGCTACAACCCTCATGCGCAGAGCCGGATAGACCTTGCCCTCAGCTTTCAACGCAGCACTGAAGTCCGCATACACCTCATACAGAGAATCCCAGATATCAAAGTAACGTTTCTTAATCAGCTTATCAGAGATATTCTTGCTCATAGCAGAGAGTCTCTTTGTAGCCGCCATCTGCCTCTCATTCAACCATTCAAAGCCGGTAGAGAGATTCTGCAAATCTTCTAAATTGGTAAAGAGCTGCTTAGGATCTACCAGATACTGGTCTATATCATTGAAGTCCGAGAGCAGAATCTTGCCCCAATAGAAGAACTCATCCAGTGGTTCATTGTAGAGGTTCTCCTCCTTAACGCCCTTCCGGCGCTGCTTTGAACGCTGCACCTTGGTGTAAGATTTCCAAAGGCGGAAAAGCAGGGAGAGTTCATCAATGACGGTAAGTGTGCTGAGCCTCTCAAAGAGCTCATCTACAGTGAGAATCACCGGTGCCTTGATTGGTCCTTTGGAGAGTTCTCCAAGGTATTTTCTAAAGAAGACGGAACTCCTTCTGTTTGGGAAGATGAAGGAGTGGCGGGAAAGATCCTTTCCCACAAACACCTCTGCAACCTGTTCTAAAAACTTACTTTTCATGGACGCAAAGATAGAGGCGCGTTCAAATTATTTACCTTTTTCAGGTTTCCAACAACCCAAATGGTATCACCTTTCTCCATAATGACGGAAGAGGTAGGACGTAAAAAGTCCTCAGATTCTTCCTTTTCCACTCCTACAAGCAGCACCCCGAACTCATGGCGGAACTTGGTTATGTTGGCATCATGCCCAATAACCTTGGAACCCTCCTCAAGGGTAATCTGGAAGAGCTGCATCTCAATCTTCTCCTCCGGAGCCATAGGGGTATCTTCATTAACGTTGTGAGAGAGGTCTATGAAGTTTTTAAGTTGCTGGTCCGATCCCAAAATCAGCAGGGAATCTGAAGGATACATCACCTGCTCTTTTGACGGGAGGTTAATCACCTTGTTGCCTCTAATCAGCTGAATCACAAGGGCTCCGGTATCCTTCTTCCTATGGACGGTAGCAATGTTTCTGCCGGCCAGATAGGAGTTCTGCCCAACGGTACACTTCTCCATGTGAATCTCGTTGGCCTTGTCTCTAGGAATGACAAAACGTCTGCCCCCCTCGCTGTCCAGGTTGGTGAAAAAGTTGGTCTCAATCTTTGAGTAATAGCCCTTTACCAGTTTTGAAATAGTGACAAACACAATAATAACGGCGGTAATGAGCATTATAACACCCACACTGTGAGTGATATACAAGGAGGCCACAGATGAAACCGCCATCACGGCAATGATATACTTGAGCGCCACCATAAAGAGCAGAGGCCCCCTTGCATACTTACGGTCCGCCCAAATCTGGTCGTAGATACCCTCCTTGTCCTTCACCTTCAAAAGCGCCCAAATGAATGGAGAAATTATCGCGATAGTAAGGGCAAAAAGAATCAGCCTAACCCAAAAGGCGCCAGAAGCAGGAGGGTAGATTCTGGTGATGAGAGAGGAGATGAAAGGGTTCACTACCTTACTGAAAACCAGGATCAAAGCAGCCATCCAGGTAGTGAGTATGAAGACTCTGGTGGTGTAACTTCTGAGCAGTTTTTTCCAGCGGTTCTCCTGGTTGAGCGTCTGCTTACCGGTACCCAAACGGTCTATCACATTTCTCCAGCCTCCGGAGGAGTGACGGTATATGAAACTGTATATTTTATCTCCCGATTTTGCCCAGTACGGAGTAATGAACGTTGTCAGTATGGAGACCGTAACTATCACAGGGTAAAGGTAATCCGGCGTAGCTTTCAGCTCCTTGCCTAGGGATGCAATGATGTAGGAGAACTCACCTATCTGACACATACACAATCCGGCAGGGAGTGCAATCTTCAGAGTCTGACCGCTGAAGAGCAATCCGCTTGTTGCAGCCAGAGGCTTAATCAGAATCACAGCCAGCGTAATAACCAGTATGTGAGGCCAGTAGTGAAGCAGAACAGAAGGATCCACCAACATACCAACGGATACAAAGAAGATGGCACCAAAGAAATCCTTTATTGGTTTTGTGATGGCTAATATCTTGTCTCTCTGCGGAGTACCGGAGAGAATGGAACCCATAACGAATGCGCCCAACGCCTCTGAGATGTTGGCATTCAGCGTAATAACCACCATCAAAAGGCAGAGCCCCAAAGATGTGATAAGAATGGTCTCATCACTCATCAGTTTTCGGAGCTTGCGGTAAATGGTTGGCACAAAGTAGATTCCACCGGTAAACCACAACAAAAGAAATACCGTAATGGAGAAGATTTTATTGGCCAGCTCCATTCCGTTAAAGGTCTTACTGATGACAAAAGTTGGAAGCATCACCAGCAGGAGAATTGCCACAAGATCTTCGCAAATCAGAGCGCCGTATACCAGTTGAGAGGAGCGGCGCCCTCCCATGCCTAAATCGTCGAATGTCTTGATAATGATGGAAGTTGAGGAGATGGAAATCATTGCTCCAACAAAGAGAGCGGTAACGGTTGTCCAACCAAAAATCTTGGCTATCAAGAAGCCCATACAGAACATCACCACCGCCTCAGAGAAGACGGTAATTGCACCCGGGCCTCCCACCTTCTTTAACTTCTTGAAACTGAACTCCAGTCCCAGTCCAAAGAGAAGGAAGATAACGCCTATCTTTCCCCAGAACTCCACGCTCTCCACCTCGGTAGCCGTAGGAATGAAGGAGATGTATGGACCGGTGAGCACTCCGGCAATAATGTAACCCAATACCAAAGGCTGCTTAAGCGCTTTGAATATGATAGTTACAATGCCTGCTACAATAAGTATCAGCGCCAGATCCAAAAGGAGGGGATTGATAGCTTCCGTCATAAACTAGTAGAGTTTCTCCGCCAAACGGTTAATCACGTATGCAGGATACTTCATCTCATGGATAATCTCAAATACCGCCTCGGCAATGGGCATTTCAACATTGTACTTCTTGTTTATCTCGTTGATTGCCTTAGAGGCGTAGTAACCTTCCGCCACCATATTCATCTCAACTTGAGCATTTTGCACGGAGTAACCTTTACCAATCATACTACCGAACGTGCGGTTGCGGCTAAACTGAGAGTAACCTGTTACCAGCAAGTCTCCAAGGTACGGAGAGGTTAGCACGTTGCGGTTAGAATCAGGATGTGAGGCATTTAAGAAGTCCACCATCTCCTTGAATGAGCTGGTCATAAGTACGCTGGTGAAGTTGTCTCCGTATCCCAGACCGTGGCAGATTCCAACTGCAATGGCATATATATTCTTCAGAGCAGCAGCATATTCCACGCCGTAAATGTCTGTTCCTGGCGTTGTGTTTATGTAGTCACACTTAAAGAAATCACAGAGTTTCTTTGCGGAATCCAGATGTTTGCTGGTGAAAGTAAGGTATGAAAGTCTCTCCATACCAACCTCTTCCGCATGGCAAGGGCCGCTCACCACACCAATCCTGTCATAAGGAATATTGTGTTCATCATGAAAATACTCCGCAATGGTTTTTTGTCCCACAAAGCCCTTTATTGCAGAGACAATGAACTTGTTATCAAGCTGAACGGTGAGTTTTGACATCACCCCCTCAAAGTAGGCGGAAGGGATGCAGAAGATGAGAACGTCTCCCCAGGAGACAATCTCATTTATATCCGTAGACATTAAAAGGCGCTCAGGCTCAAGGATTACGGAACTCAGATAGACCTTGTTACGGTGATTCTTCATCACGCGGTCTATGTTCTTCTGGTCCCTGATGAACCAGGCTATCTTCTCCTGATGATTCATAATGAGCTTTACCAAAGCGGTAGCCCAACTGCCGCTTCCCACCATTGCAAACTTCAGGTTTCTTTTCTCCAATATTGCATTCATACTCTGTTAATTGTCTTTTTTTGTAAATTGAGACGCCGCTTCAAATGCCAACCTGTCACAGCGCTCGTTCTCCGGATGGCCGGCGTGCCCCTTCAGCCAGTGGAAGTTGAGCGTCAACCCTTTGGAGGCCTCAATGAACTCCATCCAGAGGTCCGGGTTCTTCTTCTTTTTAAAATCTGAGGCTACCCACTTTTCCAACCATCCCTCCTCAATTGCCTTCACCACGTATGAAGAATCTGACCAGATATGCACCGTGGCATCCTTCCACTTGATTGCCTTAAGTCCCTCAATCACAGCGGTCAGCTCCATACGGTTGTTGGTAGTAAGAGCCTCCCCTCCGCTCATCTCCTTACGCAGTTTTCCGCAAATAAGCACAACTCCCCAACCTCCCGGTCCCGGGTTCCCTCTGGACGAGCCGTCCGTGTAGAGATAGATTGGAGGTCTTTGCATATTAAACTTCTCTGTGACTTTCCTCCTGGCCCGGAATCTGTGCGGTAAGCGGGTTGGAGTGAATCTCCGCATATCTTTCTCTGTTGCGGTAAATATCTATAGCCAAGTAAATTGCAGAGAGCATAGAACGAGGATTTGCCTTGTTCTGTCCTGCAATATCAAATGCCGTTCCGTGGTCCGGAGAGGTACGTATCACCGGAAGACCGGCCGTATAGTTGACTCCGGTGTCAAATGAGAGAGTCTTAAACGGAATGAGGCCCTGATCGTGATACATGGTAAGAACCGCATCATATTTTCCCTGCAGGGTAGCTGCAAAGAATCCGTCCGGCGGGAACGGGCCAAAGGTCTGGATTCCAGAGTCATTAGCCTCCTTAATTGCCGGTATCACAATGTTTATCTCCTCATCTCCCAGCAGCCCCTTGTCTCCCGCGTGAGGGTTGAGTCCCAGCACCGCAATCTTTGGTTTCTCAATGCAGAAGTCCTTCTTCAAAGAGTCATTCATAAGGCGCAACTTGCTGAGTATTATCTCCTTGTTTATTGCAGCAGAGACATCCTTCAAAGGGATGTGCATTGTTACAACTCCAACTCTGAGGTTGTCAGAGCACATAAACATCAGACCGTCCTTTGCTCCAAAGGTCTCAATCAAAAATCCTGTATGGCCGGCATACTTAAAGTGCTCAAGGGTAACGCCTTTCTTGCTGAAAGGAGCCGTTACAATGACATCTATCAGCCCCTTCTTGGCATCCGCAACGCACCTGTCAAGGGATGCAATTGCAGCCTTGGCGCTCTCGTGAGTCAGTTTTCCCGGCTCTATAGGAAGATCGTCACCCACACAGTTGATTATGTTAACCATCTTAGGATGAGCGTCTTTTGCATTGTTAATGACGTTGGTATCTATGTTTTCGGTTTCAGGAATCTGCTTTCTGTAATATCCGAACGCCTTGGACGACCCGTACACCACCGGGGTAAAAAGATCCAGCACATTGGCATTGGCGAGGGATTTAATGATAACCTCATACCCTATTCCGTTGCTGTCGCCCTGCGTAATTCCTATAACAAGTTTCTCTTTCATAATAGTTTTCTCAATCGGTGCAATTTACAAAAAATAAGCTTTCAATAGATATTTTATATTTTTGTATTTGCAGACGCAAACGTCTGTTGCAAGAAGATGGCTGATATATTGGACACGTCTATCAAGTACCTGCAGGGCATAGGACCTAAGCGGGCAGAACTGCTTGCAAAGGAGCTTAACGTGCAGACCTTCAGGGATATGCTCTACTACTTCCCCTTCCGGTGGATAGACAAGAGCAAGGTCTATCCAATCAGCAGCATACTCAAAGAGGAGCTTCTGGATTCCGAGGAGGTGAACACATCTTCATACGTTCAACTGCGCGGCATCATCACAAAAAAGGAACTGGTAGGTTTCTCTAACGGCCGTCCAATCAGGGGAAAAGCGAGGTTAATCTTCACACTTACGGACGCCACAGGCAGCATACAACTAGTCTTCTTCAGCGGCCTTAAATGGATTGCGGAAAAGGTGAAGGAGAACGAGGAGTACATTGCATTCGGCCGTCTCACCCTCTTTAACAACCAGGTGAATATGGTCCACCCGGAGCTCTACCCTTCGGCACAGGCAGCCGTCTACGGAAGCGGCTCAATGGTAGGTATTTACAGCACCACTGAGAAGATGAAAAACGGTGGCTTTGGCATAAAGGCCATCACCAAAATCGAGTCCCTTCTGCTGGAGAAAACCCTGCCTCACATTAAGGAGACCCTGCCGGAGTACATCATAAAGAGCATGGGCTTTTGCTCTCTTGCTCAAGCACTTAAGAACATCCATTTCCCTGTGGATCAAAAGGCTCTGGATGCCGCTCAGCGCCGTCTCAAATTTGAAGAGCTTTTCTACCTGCAGCTCAGCCTTTTAAAGCAGAAGAACGTACGCACCTCAAAGGGCGGAGGCATAGTTCTTTCCAAGGTTGGAGACAACTTCAACAAGTGCTACTGCTCTCTCCCTTACCAACTTACAAACGCGCAGAAGCGGGTGATAAAAGAGATGCGTGAAGATATGCGCAGCGGCAAACAGATGAACCGCCTGCTGCAGGGAGACGTAGGTAGCGGCAAAACATTGGTTGCCGTCCTGCTTTCTCTCATCGCGATAGATAACGGTTACCAGGCCTGCATCATGGCCCCTACAGAAGTGCTTGCCAACCAGCATCTTGCGAGCATTCAGAAATTTCTCACTGCTACAGATGTTAAGGTTGCACTCCTTACAGGCAGCACCAAGACCAAAGAGAGACGCCAGATACTCAAGGAGTTGGAAGAGGGCACGCTCAACATCATAGTGGGAACCCACGCGCTGATTGAGGAGCGTGTAAAGTTCCACAAACTCGGTCTTGCCGTCATAGATGAGCAGCACCGCTTTGGTGTAGACCAGCGCAGCCGTTTGTGGTTAAAGAATGATGCTCAACCACCGCACATAATGGTGATGACCGCCACCCCAATCCCAAGGACGCTGGCCATGACGTTATACGGTGATCTGGATGTCAGCATACTGGATGAGCTTCCTCCGGGCCGCACCCCTATCATCACCAAGCACGCTTGGGAGAGCCAGCGTAAACAGGTCTTTGATTTCATGCGCCAGGAGATAGACAAGGGCCGCCAAGTCTTTGTGGTCTACCCGCTTATAAAGGAGAGCGAGAAGATGGACTACGAGAATTTGGAGGCCGGCTATCTGAGAATTGTTGAAGAGTTCAAGGCTCCGAAATACATAACTGCCGTAGTTCACGGCAAGCAAAAAACAGAGGACAAGAACTTGGATATGCAACTCTTTGCTTCCGGCAAAGCTCATATACTGGTGGCGACCAGCGTGATAGAGGTGGGCGTAGATGTCCCGAACGCCAGCATAATGGTGATTGAAAGCGCAGAACGCTTTGGACTCAGCCAGTTACACCAGTTAAGAGGAAGAGTTGGCCGTGGCTCCAACAAATCTTACTGCATACTGATGAGCGGTTATAAACTCAGCAGAGAGAGCCGTAAACGCCTGGAACTTATGTGCTCTACAACAGACGGCTTCCTGCTTGCAGAAGAGGATATGAAAATGCGCGGTCCGGGTGACATTGAGGGCACCTCCCAGAGCGGCCTTGCCATAGACCTCCACATAGCCTCACTCTCCAAAGACGGCATCTACCTCCAGCAGGCCAGAGACCTTGCAGAGAAGATCCTCAACCAGGATCCGCAGCTCTCCGCCCCTGAAAACCGCCTCCTCACAGAGCAACTCCTCTTCCTCCGCCGCCAAGGCAAAGACCCCAAAGACTACTCCTCCATCTCCTAATCCCCTACTCAATACTCTGGTTTTATAACCGTACGGGTATAATTTTACTCTTTTATATGAATTTTATACCCTTTGTGGTATGATTTTACAAATTTTTATTAATTTTGCACCCGATTAGGTATAATTTTTATGTCATTAGCAGAACATATTAAGGCAAAACGCAAGAAATTTGGGCTTACCCAGGTGGAACTTGCAGAAAGAGCATCCGTGGGTCTGCGCTTTGTTCGTGAGATGGAACAGGGCAAAAAGACTCTCAGAATGGACAAAGTGAACAAAGTTCTCGCCCTGTTTGGTGAGGCACTTGTTCCGGATAGAGTTAAGGTATTATGAAACAGGCAAAGATCTACATAAAGGATTGTTTCTGCGGCATACTTAGAGAAGATGAAGAGGGCTTTCACTTTAAGTATGACGGAGAGTATCTTAAAACGAAAAATGCGAGAGCGCTATCCCCTACCATGCCTCTGACAGAAGAGACGTACAAGAAGGAGATAATGTTCCCTGTTTTTGACGGTCTTATTCCGGAAGGTTGGCTATTGGATATTGCATCAAGTTCCTGGAAAATAGATCCAAGAGACAGAATGGCTCTGCTAATGGCTTGTTGCAAAGATTGTATTGGTGATATCAGTGTTATTCCTTTGTGATATGAGTAAGTGTTTATATTGCTATAAAGAGTTGGAAGAGGGGCAAGTAGATTTTCATCCTGCTTGCGCCAAGAGGTTTTTTGGCACGGATGAGGCTCCGCAAATGCCTTATACAAGGGATAATATGTCCGAGTTGGCTAAAAAGGTTATCAGAAGCAGCGTATCCGTTACCGGTGTTCAGGAAAAGATGTCTTTGGATTTAGACAGAGGCAAGAAAAACGAGCCTGCAAAATTTACAATTGTAGGTCTCTGGGGTAAATATATCTTCAAACCACAGAGCAGCAAATACCATTCTCTTCCGGAGCTTGAAGACTTAACTCTTAGGCTTGCACAAACTGCTGGTATTAAGACTGTTGAACATTCGCTAATTAGGCTGGCAGATGGAGAACTCGGCTACATTACAAAGAGAATAGACAGAGATAAAAAAGGTGAAAAAATATCTTTGTTGGATATGTGCCAACTCTCTAACCGTCTTACGGAACACAAGTACTACGGTACATATCAACAATTGGCAGACACTATAAAAGAATACTCGTCCGCCACTGTGTTGGATTTACAAAGATACTGGGAAGTTGTCTTTTTCTCATGGTTAACTGGAAACTCTGACATGCATTGTAAGAACTTCTCTCTCATTGATATAGGAGACTCGGAGTATATCCTCTCTCCCGCTTACGATTTGCTCGCAGTTCTGCTGGCAGACCCGTATGATGATGAAGAGATGGCATTGTCACTGATCGTTGGGGGTAAGAAAAAAGGCTTTAAGATTGCAGACTTTTCAGAAGCAATGGTAGAATCTGGAATAGAGAAAAACCGTGCGGAAGCAATCATTGAAAAGATGATTGCTAAGAAAGAAACTTGGTTCTCCCAGATAGACAGCTCCTTCCTCACTGCAGATCTCAAACAGAAGTTCAAGGACCTCATCTCCTCCAGAACCACCCAACGCTAAACGGAAGCATCTCCGTCCAACGGTCACACCCCCATCCTCGTCTAAGGCACGGTGTTGAAGGTGATCATGCGTTCAAGGGCGCGGCGGCAGACAGGGCAGAAATCCGGGTAGCTATTGTCCCGCATTCTGCAAGTTGGGAAGGGCCTGTAGATACCCTGGGAAAGATATCCTCCGCCCTCATAAATCCCTACCTTATAGTCAGATGCAGGCATAGTCTTAAATTTTTCATCCTGCTGGTCATACTTGGTAACTGTCCACGCTCCAAGGTGACGGCTCTCATCAAAGTAGACAAATCTTCTGGAGTTCTTTCCGCTGAACTTATGCTTCACCGGAGTAATCATATCCTGCCACTTAGTCTTAAAGTTTATAAGCGTAGTGATGTTCTGCTCCCACGGCTCAACATTCAAATCATACTGGTCCGTACCGTCATCATAGAAGTACTCGTCCGCCAATCCGCCAAAACTGTGACCGAACTCGTGAACCACAACCGGCATTGCCCAGCGGTTTCTTGCTGCAGTCAGCACGTATGAGTTAAAAATTCCTCCGCCACCGTAATTATCTGTATTTGCAAGAATTATGATATGCTCATATGGCACGCTTGCAAGTGCGTCATGCAAATCAAACAGATGCAGCGTTGTAAGATAACGGTCCATGTAGAAGGTGCTGAAGTGAGAAGAAAAAGCCGTCTCCTTCCACTCATCCTTCAACGGAATACTTACTCCGCTCTCTTTGCTCTCAACTGGAACGGCAATGAAATTCAGAGAGTTAGCCATTGACTTAAATGGTTCATATCTAAGAATTTCATCAGACGTTTCCTTTGCATGTTTGAAGAAACTCTCCATCTCTTCTGCAGTGTATCCTTCTCCAACTATTGCAATATCAATTGCATCTTTGCTCTCTCCACCCTTGTGAGTGTACTTACACTTATCTACTGTGTATGAAGACTTTACAGGCCTAATCAAAATATCTTTAGGGTCCACTTTGTGAGTCATCTCACAGGTCACAAGCTCATTTCTTCCAAACAGCGTAACTGTTACAAATGCAGTACTCTTTGGCATTGGAACCAGGAAGACATTCTCAAAAGATTTACGAGTTGTTGCAGCCTCCGAAGTAGAGAGCCACTCGGAGAACAAAGTAGAGAACGGTACCTTGTAGAGCACCCTGTTAGTTGCTGAATCTCTGAGCGTTATCTGCCCGTTACCCCTAAGCGGAACAGCATCCATGTTGACGCGTCTTCCCCACCAACCATCCAACTTCCCCATCTTGGCCAATGAGATCTCAGCCCCCTTTGCATCCCCGCTAAAGATGTAATCCAACCTCAACGTCTTCTCATAATTCAAATACTTTCCCCAATCATTTAAAGCCGGAATTATTGAAAGCGCATAAACATAAGATACTGAGATAAGTGCAAGCAACGCAGCCAAAAAGATGAATACCTTTTTCATACTATACGATATAACCAAAACGTTTCAGCTCTTTTTTGTTCTCTCTCCAAGAAGGATCAACCTTTACAAAAATCTTGAGGAATACCTTCTTTTCAAAGAATTTCTCCATATCCTTACGGGCTTGAGTACCAACCCTTTTCAGTGCTGCACCTTTCTTCCCGATGATGATTCCCTTCTGGCTCTCCCTCACTACATTTATCACCGCCTCAATGGAGTAGAGTTCCTCCTCTTCAATGAAGTTTTCTATCACAACCTCCGCGCAATATGGAATCTCTTTGCTGTAGTTCTCCAGGATTTTCTCTCTCAAAATCTCCGATGCAAAGAAGCGCAAGTTCTTATCTGTAAAGACATCTCTATCATACCAGGCGTGCTGCTCCGGGAGGATTGAAACAATTTTATTCAGCAGAAGGTCTGTGTTTATTTTGTTCAGTGCGCTCATTGGAAGTATCTCAGCCTTAGGTACTAAGGTGTGCCACTTCTCTACAAGAGCATCAATTGTCTGTGGTTTCTTTTCACCGCTCTCAGCGGCAGAAGGATTGTTATCCTTGCCGGTAAGCAACTTGTCAATTTTGTTGATGACAACAATCACAGGGCAGGAGAGCAGATTGAGTTTGTCTACATACTCTTTATTCTTCTGAGAGGACTCGTAAACATCTGTTACGTAAATGATTATATCTGCGTCACCAATAGCGGTGTCCACAAAGTTCATCATGGCCTCCTGCAGTTCATAGGATGGTTTGAGAATACCCGGAGTGTCTGAAAAGACAATCTGATAATCCTCACCGTTCACTATTCCCATAATGCGGTGACGCGTGGTCTGCGCCTTGGAGGTGACAATTGAAAGTTTCTCACCCACAAGGGCATTCATCAATGTGGACTTCCCAACATTCGGGTTCCCAATGATGTTAACAAACCCAGACTTGTTGATTTTATCTTCCATTTTACTCGTATGAACCCATCATCAGCATAGCGAGTTCCTTATCTGTGAGGAAACGCCACTGACCGCGTCTGAGACTCTTCTTTGTAAGACCTGCAAAGTAAACCCTATCCAGCTTAACCACCTTGTAACCAAGTGATTCAAAGATTCTGCGAACAATGCGGTTACGTCCGCTGTGAATCTCAATGCCAACCTGAGAATGGTCTCCGTCTATGTATGAAAGAGCATCTGCGTTAATCATTCCGTCATCCAGGTGTACGCCCTTCAGAATCTTTTCAAAGTCCTTCTGAGTGAGGTTCTTATCCAGGAACACCTGATAGATTTTCTTCTTGTTGTATGAAGGATGGGTAAGACGCTCGGTAAGATCACCGTCATTTGTCAGAAGCAGAACGCCGGTTGTATCTCTGTCCAGGCGGCCAACGGGATATACTCTCTGTGAGCACTTTCCGGCAATCAGGTCAATGACGGTCTTGCGAGCCTGCGGATCATCAGTCGTAGTCACACAGTTCTTAGGCTTGTTCATCAGGATGTAAACCTTCTCCTCTCCCTTAATCACTTTGTCCTCAACCTTTACCACATCATTCTGGAAAACTTTTGTACCGAGTTCTGTAACAACCTGACCATTAACGGATACCAGGCCTTCAATTATATACTGATCTGCCTCTCTTCTGGAGCAGAGTCCTGAATTCGCAATGAACTTATTGAGTCTAACTCCCTCTTCTCCCTTCACTTTTGGCTGCCTTGGTTTTGGTGTGTAGGCTTGTGCACGAACCTTCATTGGAGCCTTTGTTACCTCGCGCTCCTCTATCTGACTTCTGACTCTTTCAAAATCTCCCTTTGTGCGTTTGATTGCTCTTGCAGGACGCTCAGCAAATGAGCGCTTTGGAGCACCGGTGCGTGGAGCGGCTGTACTGCGGGCTGCTCCTCTTGTTCCCGCGCTACGGGTTGCGCCTCTCCTTGGCCCCTCGCTGCGAGTTGCGGAAGGACGGCCTGAACGTTTTGCACCTGCTCGTCCGGTTGCCGGTCTGCCTGCCGGGCGGCGGCCGCCGGAAGGACGGCCTGCTTTATTTGTTGTTCTCATAATTACTCTCTTTGATTATTCCACAAATGTAGACCAATTAAACTATTTTTCCTACTTTTACCACCCATTAAGTTTAAAGGGTATGGCAATAATGAAAGGTTTGAAAGGCGTTAGGATATCGCCGCTGGTGAGGGAGAACATCAAGGTGGCCCTTAGATCCATTAGAAATAACCGTCTGAGAAGTGTGCTCACTATCTTGATGGTAGCCGTTGGTATTACCTCTTTGCTGGGTATTCTGACAGCTACGGACACCGTCAAAAAGCAGGTCAGCGACAGTTTTGACGCAATGGGGTCCCGCTCTTTCTACATCCGCGCCCAGTACTACGCCCCTACCGGAGGAGACAAGCATACCCGCAAGCGCAACAATCAAAGCATCAGCTATTTCCAGGCAAAGAGCTTTAAGGATTTGTTTGAGACTCAGAAGAAGGGAACCGCCTCCATATTCACTGCCCAGAGCCCTCTGACCTTTAAGAGAGGAGACAAGAGCTCCAACCCAAACTGCACTCTGGTGCTCTCAGATGAGAACTTTGTGACAATGAGGGGCTTTACCATAGAAAAGGGCAGAGACCTAAATATCAGAGATTTGGAAGAGGCCTCCGCAGTCTGCGTCATAGGGCACGGACTCGCTGCCAAGCTCTTTGACAGGAAGGAAGACCCTCTCTCCTCAGTCATCACTGCTAACGGCGTGAGTTACAGGGTGGTGGGCGTTATGAAGGAGATGAGTTCCCAGTCCCAGGGTCCAAATGATATGGCCATAATTCCGGTAACAAACGGCAGAGCCCGCTTCTCCGGCAGTTACACCATCGGGATAAAGCCAAGCGTTTCAAGAGATGAACTTTCAGACACTTACGCAGAGGCGGAGATGATGTTCCGCTCCATCCGCCGTCTCTCCCCGCAGGATGAGAGTGACTTCACCATAATGTACAATGAGACAATGGCAAAGAGCGCCACAAAGACCATGGGCACCATCACCCTTATTGCCGGAATCATTGGTCTAATCACCCTGCTGGGCGCCGCCATTGGCCTGATGAACATAATGTTAGTCTCAGTTAAGGAGAGGACGTCAGAGATTGGTGTAAGGAAGGCAATAGGAGCCTCAGCAAAGATTATCCGCCACCAGTTCCTGTATGAATCTATCGTAATAGCACAGATTGGGTGCATAATAGGAATCGTGCTGGGAATTATTGTGGGGCTTATTGTGGCAAAGCTCATTCAGGGCACCTTTGTAATGCCTTGGTTCTGGATTTTTGCGGCGGTGGCAACCTGCGTCCTTGTGGGCGTTGCAAGCGGCTATTTGCCAGCCAGAAAGGCCGCAGCGCTGGATCCTATAGAGGCTCTCCGCTACGAGTAGTTCAATTTTTTTGTAAATTTGTCCGTTGCAGAAAATAATATCTAAAAACATATAGTTATGAACGTAAAAAGACTCATGATTGCCCTTATTCTGATTTTTGCAGTGGGCACAGTAGCAAATGCACAGGGATTCCTTGGCAAACTCAAGGATAAAGCAGCCAACAAGGTCAAAGAGAGAGTGGAAGACAAAGTTGTAGACAAAGTGGGAAAGGAGACCGATGACGCAATGGATACCGTCTTGGGTAACAAGAAGAAAGACAAGGATAAAGATAAGAAGAGCAAGGACAAGAAATCCAATAAGAACAATGACGAGGATGCAGAAGAGGTGGATACCACTCCGGATGCTGTAGGTCAGAACGTTAAGAGCGACTTTGTTCGCGGCAGCGTAATTCTCTTTGAGGATGACTTTGCAAACGAGCAAATGGGAGAGTTCCCTTCCAAGTGGGATATTAGTGAAGGCAGTTTAGAGGTGGCTTCTGTTAACGGTAAGAAGTTTGCTCACAGTAATGCTCCAAGTTCCAGATTCTCACCGTTGATGGAGAATATGAGCTCTTATTTGCCGGATGTCTTTACGCTGGAGTGGGATGAATTTTTCTGCAAGCAGGGAGAAACACCGGATTTCGCATTTGAATTCTTTTTCTTTGATGCAAACGGAGATCAGACCGGCCATATCTATTTGAGATATCGTCCTTGGAATCCAGATTATTATGGCAACTATGCGTTTAAGAAGGGTGGCGGTCTTGATGGTGATGTTTCCGGTAGTTTAGACTGGGATAATCTGGGCAAGTGCACCAAGGTAGGTCAGTGGAACCATTTTGCAATCTCCTTCAACAAGCGCGCCTTTAAATTCTATATCAATGGAATCCGTATCATCAATCTGCCTAATGTAGCGGCTCCTAAACGCTTTGCTTTTGATGTTGCAGATGATAATCCTTATCGTGGAGTTGGTAATGTAGTTCTTGCAGCCGGTGCCGTTGAGCTTTATGAGCGTAAAACTACAGACTTGTCTGCAGAAGCAGCTGCTATTGAGAAGGCTATAAAGGAGACCGGAAAGTTTGTAACCAACAACATTCTCTTTGAGACCGGCAAGGCAGACCTCAAACCGGAGTCTATGGAGGAGATCAAGAAGGTGGCTGAGTATATGAAGGCCAACCCTACCGCACGCTTTGAGGTTCAGGGACATACAGACAACCAGGGTTCAGATAAGACTAACGATCCGCTTTCACAGAAGAGAGCAGAGGCAGTTGTAAACGCCCTTGTATCACAGGGTTGTGATGAGTTCAACCTCCGTCCTGTAGGTAAGGGTTCACACGAGCCTGTTGCAGACAACAAGACTGCAGAGGGAAGAGCACAGAATCGCCGAGTAGTATTTGTTAAAAAGTAGCTCTTATGAAAAAAGTTAGCCTGTTGGTTGTTATGCTTGCCATCTCTATGGCGGCAATGGCTCAGATGAGTGCTGAGCGGATAATGGCGCTTGCTCCAAAACTCCCTACTGAGGCGGAGATGATCAAATACGAGAAAGAGAGCAGCGCTCCTCTTCATATGAAGATGGAGGTATCGCAGCCTGAACTTTACTCCAAAGTAAATGAGGCTATTAAGAAGGCAAAAGAGGCTATAGATGCAGATAACGAAAAGAATCTTGCACCATCGCTGAAGAATAAGATTGAGGGTTCAAAGGTTGCCGGAACAAATGTTACCGTTAACCAGGTTGAGGGAATGAGCGAGGCTGAAAAAGAGGCCTTTGCAAAGAACATGGCGCAAAATAAGATGGCATCTTTCGGGATTAGCCAGAGTGATATGGCCAAGATTCAGAGCGGCAACTATAGCGAGGCAGATGCTCAGGCTCTGGCCAACAAGATGGTTCAGCAGATGAGCGGAGGGCTTACTGCAGAGGAGATTAAAATGATGGAGAATATGAGTGACGAGCAGAGAGCCGCTTATATGCAGAAGAAGGGTATGACCGGTTCTCCTAAGGGCAAGGCAAATACTGGAGTAACGCCTCTTATTCAAAAGAATGTGGAGTTGGATAAGAAGATTAAGGAGGTTTCAGACAAGGTTGTTGCTCAGAGAGGGAATGCCAAGAAACAGGGCCGCAAGATTTATGACCAGAAGTACAGAAAAGAGATAGAGAAGTTCAATGCCATTATGGATCAGGCAATTAAGGAGGGAGCTTTCTCAGAGAAATACACTCAGGAAGAGGCTCCTAAAGTAAAGGCTGCCGGAGCTAAATACAACAAGGCTGCAGAAGATGGATGGATGGTTCGTTGCAAGTTCTACGAGGAGTACCTTCCAATCTGGCGCAACGCGGTTGTTTCTTCAATGAGCATTTGCAAAAACGAACTGCTTCCGCTATACAATGAAAAGAAGGCAATTACGGACAAACTCTATGCTCTTACTCAGAATCCTGAATACAGTATGGGAGCATCCTATCCTTTGATTCCTGCAAACTTCTATCTTGAGTGTGCAGAGGCAATGGACGACTACGGCCCGTTTGAAGAAGATTAATTATGTCAGATATAGAGAGGGAAGATATTTATACAGAAGATGATGCAACCGGCGAGACCACCGGAAAATACTCTAAACTTATAAAGGAGGGCGATAACAAATACCGCCTTCCGGGTATGTACAAGAACTGGTTCTTGGACTATGCCTCTTATGTGATTTTGGACCGTGCGGTGCCGCACATTGAAGACGGACTCAAGCCCGTTCAGCGCCGTATTCTCCACGCTATGAGGAGTATTCACGATGGTTCACTTAGAAAGGTGGCTACTATTGTTGGTGAGGCCATGAAGTACCATCCTCACAGTGATGCCTCCATTAAAGAGGCACTTGTGCAGATGGGCCAGAAAAACCTGCTCATAGACTGCCAGGGTAACTGGGGCAACACCATCACCGGAGACGAGGCGGCAGCTGCCAGATACATTGAGGGCAGGCTCTCTCCATTTGCCATTGAGGTTGTATTCAATCCAAAGACCACAGAGTGGATGAACTCCTATGACGGGCGCAACAAAGAGCCTGTCACTCTGCCGGTTAAGTTCCCTCTGGTGCTCCATCAGGGAGCAGACGGTATTGCCGTAGGACTCAACTGCAAAATCCTTCCGCACAACTTTAACGAGCTCATAGACGCCTCTGTAGCTTACCTTAAGGGAGAGGAGTTCAGGCTATATCCCGATTTCCCATCGGGAGGAATAATGGATGTCTCCCGCTATGCAGACGGCAAGAGAGGCGGCCAGGTTATGGTCCGCGCAAGAATCATAAAGACAGACAAAAAGACCATCAAGATAACAGAACTTCCGTTTGGCAAAAACTCCGGCGATATATGCAAGAGCATTATGGCCGCCAATGACAAAGGGAAGATTAAGGTGAAAAAGGTGGAGGACCTCTCCACGGAAAAGGCTGAGATTGTGGTAACTCTGGCCCAGGGAGAATCTCCGGACAAGACCATAGACGCACTCTACGCCTTCACCTACTGCCAGGTCTCCATCAATCCAAACACCTGTCTTATAAAGGATAACAAGCCTCACTTTATGACAGTGAGCCAGGTTCTGGAAGATAACACGCTCAGAACCAAGGAGCTCATAAGAAGAGAACTCCTCATAAAGATGGGAGAGTTGGAGGCTTCATGGCACTCGCTCACACTGGAGAAAATCTTCTTTGAGGAGGGCAAGTACAAGATGTTGGAGGAGAAGAAGACCAAGAGTTGGGAGAGCCAGGTAAATGAGATTCACAAAGCGTTGAAGGAGTATGAAGATCTTCTGCACCAGGAGGTTACAAGAGAGGATGTTCTGAAGTTGGTTGAGAAGCCTGTTAGAAAAATCTCCCGCTTTGACATAAAGGAGTGCAACAACAAGATTGCAGGAGTGGAGAAGGAGATTGCAAAGGTGAAGAGAGACCTTGCAAATCTGACTCAGGTTACCATAGATTACTTCCTCTCACTCAAGGAGAAATACGGAGAAAAATTTCCTCGCCGCACGGAGATTACAAACCTGGAAACCATTCAGGTTTCAAGAGTTGCGGTTGCCAATGCCAAACTCTACGCCAACTTTGAAGAGGGCTTCATTGGTATGGATCTTAAGAAGGATGACAACGCCCAGTTCATCTGCAACTGCTCAGATATTGATGATATCATTGTCTTCTTCCAGAACGGAAAATATCTGGTTACAAAGATTACGGACAAGTCCTTTGTGGGCAAGAACATCATCCACGTTGCAGTCTTTGTAAAGAACAATCTCAGAACGGTTTACAACGCCATATACAGAGACGGAAAGAACGGCTTCTGCTACGTTAAGAGGTTTGCCGTTACCGCAGTTACAAGAGACAAGGAGTATGACATCACAATGGGCACTCCGGACTCCAAAATCCTCTGGTTCACCGCCAACCCTAACGGAGAGGCTGAGAGCGTAAGAGTGGCTCTGCGTCCGCGTCCAAAACTTAAGAAACTCTTCTTTGATTATGACTTTGCAACCCTTGCAATAAAGGGACGTTCATCCAGAGGAAACCTCCTCTCCAAGAACCCTATCAGCCGCATAACTCTCAAGAGCAAAGGAACTTCCACCATTGGAGACAAACCACTCTGGTTTGATATGGACGTTAACCGTCTCAATGAAGACAAGAGAGGAAAGTTCCTGGGCAACTTCAAAGATGAAGATAAAGTTCTGGCTGTTTACGCAGACGGAACATACTGCACAACCAACCAGGATCTCAACAACCATTACCAAGGAGAACTCATTGCCATTGAGAAGTTCAACCCTGCAAAAGTCTACGCAGCAGTCTATTATGACGCTGAGAGCTCCAAGTATTACCTCAAGCGCTTTAAGTTTGAAGCCAACAACAACACCTCCAACATCTTCATTTCAGAGGCGGAAGGCTCTCGTCTTGTGGCACTTACAGGAAAGAGTGGCTCACAGATTGTTATCCAGTTTGGCGGCAAACATGAAGGCCGTCAGAACGAACTCGTGGTTGTAGACACCTTCATTGCAGAGAAAGGCTGGAAGGCTAAAGGCAAGAGACTCACCCAGTTTGAGGTAGAGAAGGTAGTCCTCATAGAACCCCCTGTCCTGGAGGATGAAGAGTTTGAAGAGTATGACGAGCAGGATGCAGAAGGCACAGCTACCGCCAAGTTCAACGGTTCTGATGCAGAAGGCGGCAGCGCAGAAAGTCCTGAGCAAGAGGCTGCTACAGAGGGACAAGAAGAAGAGGGAGATTTTGACTTCCCGGATGAAGATGAAGAAGAGACCTCCGGTTTCTCCTCAGATGATGATGAACCAACACTCTTCTAAGCCCCAATCATAATGATTATAGCACTCTGTGGTTTTATGACCTGCGGCAAAACTCTTGCCGGAGAAGCCTTCTCAAAAGAGCAGGGCCTGCAGTTCATAGACCTGGATCAGTACATAGAGAAACAAGAGAAGATGACCGTTCTGGAAATTTTCCACACAAAAGGAGAATCCTACTTCAGAGCCCTGGAAATAAAGTGCTTACAAGAAATTATCGCTGAGCATAAAGACATTGTTCTTTCAGTGGGTGGTGGCACCCCAATGAATCCTGAGTGCGCAAAGATGCTGAAAGAGAAGACCTTCTGCATCTACCTCCAATGTTCCCCGGCCATCCTCGGCGAGCGCCTCTCCTATCTCTACCACAACCGCCCCTCAGCCGTAGACCTCCTCGCCCAAGCCACCGCAGCAGCTGCAACTCCGCTCAAAGCAGACTCATCTGCCAATACTTCAGCAAAAGAACATTCTGCGGAACGATCTGAGAACAAGAAACTTACGAAGAAACAGAAAGAAGAACTCTTCACCTCCTGGGCCGCAGAACAACTCAAAACCAGAGAACCACTCTACAAGGCCTGCTCCCACGCCCAAATCAACACAGACAACTTCCACCTCCCCACCATCTGCTCCTCCCTCCGTTCCGTACTGAGAGAATCCTCAGTTGGTTAGTATCACTCACCAACTTAATGAATACAAATCTACTCCTGCTCGTAATAGTAGGAGTAATCTATGCCCTTCATAAAGATCTCACGGTCATTTATTTTGTCTGTCATTGCTCCCTTGAGTAAGGCTCTTATATAAGTATCATCTATAGAACTTTTTCGCATAGCTTCCAGATACTCATTCTTGTCTATCTTGCTCCAATCTACACACAATTTAATGCACTTCTTAAATACCAAGTCCAGCCAGATGCGAGTTGAGCGACCGTTGCCCTCCATAAAAGGATGCGCCATGTTCATCTCTACATACTTACTTACAATCTCATCAAATGAAGTCTGTGGCATTGCCTCAATAAGTCTTAGGTTCTTCATCAGATACTCGGCACGGCAGAAGATTGTTCCTCCCTTCCAAATTGTCTTTGTACGTATCTGCCCGGCAAAGTCATAGAGGCCTCCAAATAGGTAAGCGTGAATCTGTTGCAGACATTTTACGGTTCCGGGTTCCATACTGTCTAGTAATCCGCTCTCTATCAGGGTGTAGGCCTTCTTTTTACTCCGGCCGTCAATGCTGTTGTCACTGTAAGTGAACCAATCCAGGAATTTGCGGGCTCGGTTATTTGGATAATTTTCAGCCAGTGTCTGAACACACTTTGCATCCAATGCATCAGCATAGCGCTGCTTACCATCTGGAGCTTGGAATTTGAAGTGGTTAGTGACACTAACCAGTTCAACTCCGTCTTTAGCCATTTTTCCCTTCAAGTATTTCCAATAGTTACGGCACTTTTGGTAGTCATCCTCATTATTGACTGCCCTCACAATGTCTGTTGCAGAGAACCACCACTTATTGTGCTCCTCATCCCACACCGCCCGCACTTCGCGGTCGTTGAAAAATCGTATAGACTTCTTGCTCATATCTTACAGGGTGGTGTCTTTGCCCTCACGGATATCCTTAATTCTCAGCTGGATGTTGGCAATGCTGCTGCGGTAGAAGTTCTCTGCAATTGAGTAGCAGATATCTACAGGGTCACCGCCTGCAAGGTGATCAAAGTACTCGCTCATATTGAATGCAATTGCACTGAGCGGACGGTAAGGTGCATCCTCCTGAATCAGTTCAAGTTTGAGGTGACCGCCTCTGCCTCCGTTGGCATTACCAACTATGCGGCCGTTACCGTTGTCGTAAACGCTGGTAGTCATAAAGACAGGAGACTGGTTGCCCGGTCCGAACGGCTGGAAGTTGTTCAGCAGACGGAAGAATTTTGGAGTAATCTGCTTGAACTCAAGGAATGCGTCTATGTTGATGATAGGAGTCAGAATCTCCTTTGTAATGTTCTTTGTTACAATCTCTTCAAACCTCTTACGGAAGGTCTCAAGGTTTTCCTCCTTAAGGGTGAGACCTGCAGCATAGGTGTGACCTCCAAAGTTCTCAAGAAGGTCTGCGCAACTCTCAATTGCATCGTAGAGGTCAAAACCTGCAATACTTCTGGCGGAGCCGGAGATGAATCCGTTGGCAGATTTTGTGAGGACAATGGTAGGACGGTAGAAGGCCTCAACAAGACGGCTTGCAACAATACCCACAACTCCCTTGTGCCACTCAGGGTTGTAAACCACGGTAGAGTTTAAAGTGCTGAAGTTAGGGTGGTTACGAACTATCTCTATTGCCTGCTCTGTAATGGCTCTATCTATGCTCTTGCGTTCGTTGTTGTGGTCGTTGATCTCCTTTCCAATCCTGGAGGCCTCTGCAATATCGTCAGAGGTAAGCAGATCCACGGCCATACGTCCGCTCTCCATTCTGCCGGCAGCATTGATTCTAGGACCAATCTTAAAGACTATATCGTCTATTGTAATCTTGTGTTTCTCAAGGCCTGAGAGCTTTATCATAGAGAGCAGTCCCTTTCTTGGAGCCTCGTTCAGACGCTTAAGTCCGTAGTAAGCAAGTACTCTGTTCTCTCCGGTAACGGAAACAAGGTCTGCCGCAATACTAACCGCAACAAGATCCAAAAGCGGCGTAATCTCCTCAAACGGAATGTTATATCTCTGGGTATATCCCTGTACCAACTTGAATCCTACACCGCAGCCTGAAAGGTCATCATACGGGTAATGGCAGTCTGTCCTCTTAGGGTCAAGCACTGCAACTGCAGGAGGAAGAACGTCTCCAGGGAGGTGGTGGTCACAGATTATGAAATCTATGCCCTTATCCTTGGCGTACTTAACCGCCTCAGCCTCCTTAATTCCACAGTCCAAGGCAATTACAAGAGAGCATTTACGCTCCAGAGCCCAGTCAACTCCGTAGAATGAGATACCGTAACCCTCGTCATAACGGTCCGGTATGTAGTAGTCCAAATTAGGGGTAAGACGTCTTAAGAATGAGTAAACAAGTGAAACGGCGCTTGTTCCGTCCACATCGTAATCTCCGTATACCAGAATCTTTTCCCGCTCTGTTACAGCTTTGTGAAGTCTCTCAACCGCAACATCCATATCCGTCATTAGGAACGGATCATGCAACATCTCAAGTGATGGATGGAAGAAACGGCGCACATCGTCTGAGTTCTTTATTCCTCTCTGCACCAACAGGTTAGCTAAGACCTCGTCAATACCTAACTCCTGCACCAGCTGTCTGGTGTAGATAGGATTTCCAGGCTCCCTTACAATCCACTGTTTCTCCTTAGTCTTAACTACCATATCCGTTAAATTGCACTTCCACCAATAGGCAAAAGTAATTAATTATTATCTGATAAAAAAATGTTACCTTTGGCCGTTAATTTAATTTTCAATGGAACAGAATCTTAACGAACAGGAACAAATAAGAAGACAGTCTCTTCAGCTGATACGAGACTTGGGTATAAATCCTTATCCGGCAGAGGAATATCCTATTACAGCCACTTCCAAGGAGATATTGGAGGCTTTCAACCCGGAGGCTGCGGAGGATGACCCTTCACAGCAGAAGTTTAAGGAGATATCCTTTGCAGGACGTCTTATGAGCCGCCGAATTATGGGTGCCGCCTCATTTATAGAGCTCCAGGATGCAGAGGGCAGAATCCAGGCCTACGTAAAGAGAGACGAGGTTTGCCCGGGAGAGGACAAGACGCTCTATAACACTGTCTTTAAGAAACTTCTGGACATTGGAGATATCATTGGAATTAAGGGATACGCCTTCGTAACCCAGACAGGTCAGAAGTCCATCCACGTTAAGGAGCTTAAGGTTTTAAGCAAGTCCCTAAGAGTGCTCCCTATCGTTAAGGAGAAGGACGGAGAGGTATATGACGCCTTTGCAGATCCTGAGATGCGCTACCGCCAGAGATATGTGGATCTCATTGTAAATCCGGACGTTAGAAAGGTATTTGAGAAGCGTACCACAATATACAACACCATGCGTGAGTTCTTCAACTCCCACGGTTATCTTGAGGTTGAAACCCCTATCCTTCAGCCTATTCCTGGAGGAGCCAACGCACGTCCGTTCGTAACTCACCACAACGTTCTGGATATGGATCTCTATCTGCGTATTGCAGACGAGCTCTACCTCAAGCGCCTTATAGTTGGCGGATTCCCAGGTGTTTATGAATTCTCAAAGAACTTCCGTAACGAGGGTATGGACCGCACTCACAACCCTGAGTTCACAGCAATGGAAATCTACGTAGCCTACAAGGATTACTACTGGATGATGAACTTTACGGAGCAGATGCTGGAGAAGATCTGCGTTGCGGTTAACGGAACCACCAAGGTAAAGATTGGAGAGAACGAGGTAGATTTCAAGGGACCATACAAGAGACTCCCTATGCTTGAGGCAATTAAGCAGTACGCCGGAGTGGATATCACCGGAATGAATGAGGATCAGCTCAGAGAGACCTGCAAGAAGCTCAACGTTCCAATTCAGCCAAGCTTTGGAGAGGGCAAACTCATAGATGCAATCTTTGGAGAATTCGTTGAGGATAAGCTCATTCAGCCAACCTTCATCATAGATTATCCTGTTTCACTCTCCCCGCTTACCAAGAGAAAGAGAGACAACAACAACCTGGTTGAGAGGTTTGAACTCTTTGTTTGCGGCAAGGAACTGGCAAACGCATACAGCGAGCTCAATGACCCTATAGATCAGCTAGATAGGTTCCAGGACCAGTTGCGTCTGAAGAACGGCGGAGATGACGAGGCAATGTATATAGACTATGACTTCATCCGCTCACTGGAGTACGGAATGCCGCCAACCAGCGGAATGGGAATTGGAATGGACCGCCTCACAATGTTCATGACTAACCAGGTCTCCATTCAGGATGTCCTCTTCTTCCCTCAGATGAAAAAGGAGCAATACTAGTATCTCCCGATAGATGAACGCTTTACTACAGAACGCAACCCCTATCACCTCACTTCAGAACCCCAAGGTGAAAGAGGCCGTTTTGCTGCAGGAAAAGGCCCGTGAAAGGGAAAAGCGCTCACTCTTTGTTGCTGAGGGAGTTAGGGAAATCACCGCTGCAATCACATCCGGCTTTGAAGTGGAATCTCTCTTTTTCTGCCCGGATATTATTACAGACTTTCCTTTCCCGATAGATTCCCGCACACGCCTCTTTTCTCTCCCTTCCAACGTCTATGCTAAGATTGCCTACCGCTCAACTACAGAGGGCGTTACAGCAATTGTCAAATCCAAGCACCTCACGCTTGAAGACCTTACCCCACTGCTTTATCCTAACTCCGCCTCCAACAATAATGCAACAACTGGCAGAGCATCATCCAACAGTAAATCCACAGCAGACAGGACATCATATAATAAGAAAATATCAACAGAGAATTCAACAATTGTTGCATCACAAAAATGCAATAATCCATTGATTATCATTGCAGAGGCAGTAGAGAAACCTGGCAACCTGGGAGCAATACTCCGTACAGCAGACGCCGTTGGAGCAACCGCTGTTCTCTTCTGCAACCCAAAGACAGACCTCTACAACCCCAACCTCATACGTGCATCACTTGGCGGAGTCTTCACCCAAAAGATTGTCTGCTGCAAAACAGAGGATGCCATCAAATGGCTCAAAGCCAACAAAATAAAAATCTACAGCGCACAACTCCAAGACTCCGTTCCATACTACGGCACAGATATGACCCTTCCGTGCGCCATAGCCCTGGGAAGTGAAGCAGATGGAATCTCCACCGAGTTCCGCATTGCCTCAGATAAAAAGATAATGATTCCAATGCTGGGAAAACTGGACTCCCTCAACGTCTCAGTCTCCGCCTCCATCCTCTGCTATGAAGCCCTAAGACAGCGAGTTGCAAAAGCACAGAAGGTTGCTCAACCACAGAAGGTTGCACAAGCACAGAAGAATCAGAAAGCGCAGAAGATTCAGGAAGTGCAGAAGATTCAGGAAGTGCAGAAATTGCAGAAGATTCAGAAATCAAAGTAAAAAGGGTCTCTGATGAAAAAGTTTGCACTCATAGGAAATCCCATCCAACATTCACTTAGCCCGGCCCTCTTCTACGCCGCCTATCCACAGACGTCAAGCCCCATTTCCCCAAACTCCTCAGTCTCAGATCCTTCTAGCTCAAACACATCTATCTCAGATACATCTACCTCAAGCACATCTAGCTCAAGCACATCTAGCTCAAGCACATCTAGCTCAAGCACATCTATCTCAGATACATCTGCCTCAAGCACATCTATCTCAGATACATCTGCCTCAAGCACATCTATCTCTGAAAGATCTGCATCTGAGTTTGCAGAACAAATGTCATATGAGTTGGTACAGGAAGAGAGTATTGAGGAGTCCATGAAGCGCTTAAAACAAGGCGGTTACAACGGTTGCAACGTAACGGCTCCGTTCAAAGAGGATGCAATGTGCTACGTCACAGACCCGAGCACCGTCTGCAAAGCACTGCAAGCCACAAACTTGCTGCTCTTCAAAGAGGATCACACCTACGCCTTCAACACAGATTATCTGGCAGTCCGCCGCCTGCTCCAAGAAAATCAAAAGTGTGATACTAAGCACCACCTTGCACACCCTACTGAAACTCTCTCTGAAAGTGAGTGTTCCCAGTGTCCGGAAAACTGGGACACCGGGAACACCGTGCTGGTTATTGGGTGCGGCGGAGCGGGAAAAGCTGCAGCACTAGCAGCAAAGGATGAAGGGTTCAACACTCTCATAACCAACAGAACGGAAGAGAAGGCCGCGGCCTTTGCAAAGTCTATAGACATAAAGGCTATCTCCCAAAAAGAGGCTCACTCCTTTCTCTCTTCACTCATTGACCCTCAGTCAAATCACTCATGCAACTCTAATCCAGAGACCAACAGTTGCAGCACTAAGACAGAGACCAACAGTTGCAGCACTAAGACAGAAACCAACAGTTGCAGCACTAAGACAGAAACCAACAGTTGCAGCAACAGGCTTCTTGTCATTTACACTCTGCCTCAAAAAGATGAGCTTCTTTACCCATTGCTTTTGAATCTGAGCACCAGGCTAATTGGCTTAATTGAAGCAAATTACAAGAATCCATGCCTCAACCCAACAAGCGGACGCAAGTGGCTGCTTTATCAAGCCGTAGAGAGCTTCCGTCTAATGACCGGCATGGAGCCTTCTCTTGCCTCCATGAAGGAAGTTATCACTCTTTAGAGAGCATTGCAAAATGCTTTGAATATTCGTAAATCTTTTCTTGCAGTTTTCCGTTTTTCTGAATAATTTTACGCGTTAAAATTTTGAATTATGTCTTTCAATAAAGTATTCATTTTAGGAAACGCGGGGAGAGATCCGGAGGTAAGACACCTCGAGGGCGGAGCGGCAGTTGCAAATTTCACGGTAGCAACTTCAGAGGTATTCAGAGACCGCAACGGCAACAGACAAGAGAGAACCGAGTGGCATAACATCGTATGCTGGAGGCAGTTGGCAGAGTTTGCTGAAAAGTATGTAAAGAAGGGAACTCAAGTATTCATTGAGGGTAAGATTCGTACAAGAGATTACACAGATCAGAGCGGACAGAAGAGATACGTTACTGAGATTTTTGCAGACAATCTTCAGCTCGTTGGAAGAAAGTCAGACAATCCTGCAAACAGCGCAGGCGGATACCAGGCACCGGCTCAGGACGGTTATCAGGCTCCGGCGCAACCAACTCAGGTTCAGAGGCCTCAGCCTGCTGTACCTCAGGCGCAGGAGACCGCAGACTTCCCTTCAATGGATGACTTCAATGATACGGATGCAAATGATCTTCCGTTCTAATCTGCCTCTTATAATCGGATATATATTAATTAGCATACTATGAAAGTTGATGTAGTATTAGGCCTGCAATGGGGAGATGAAGGCAAGGGTAAAATTGTGGATGTTCTTGCCAAGAACTACCCCGTAATCTGCAGATTCCAAGGAGGTCCAAACGCCGGACACTCTCTGCAGTTTTCTAAAAAAAGTTTTGTGCTCCACTCAGTTCCTGCCGGAGTTTTCCGCAAGAATACCGTTAACATAATCGGTAACGGCGTTGTACTGGATCCTATCATCTTTAAGGAAGAGACTGAGGCAATTGCAAAGATGGGTGTAGACCCTACAAAGAACGTTGTAATTTCCAAGAGAGCACACCTTATCCTCCCTACTCACAGGATAATGGACGCAGCCAGCGAGGCTTCAAAAGGCAAGGGTAAGATTGGTTCCACTCTTAAGGGTATTGGTCCAACTTATATGGACAAGACCGGAAGAAACGGACTGAGAGTTGGAGACGCTCTTGCAAAAGATTTCAAAAAGAGATTCAACACACTTAAGGCAAAACATATTGAGTACCTCAAACAGTTTGATTTCCAATATGATCCTTCACAGAATGAGAAGGAGTGGATGAAAGCAATTGAGTACCTCAAGAAGTTCAAGATTGTAGACGGCGAGTATGAACTCAACAACCTTCTCAAGACAAAGAAGGCTTTGGCAGAGGGAGCACAGGGTACAATGCTGGATGTTGACTTTGGTGCATATCCGTTTGTAACCTCCTCATCTACAATCTGCGCCGGTGCCTGCACAGGTCTCGGTCTTGCTCCTTCAAAGATTGGTAAGGTTTACGGAGTCTTCAAGGCTTACTGCACAAGAGTTGGCAGCGGTCCGTTCCCTACAGAGCTGTTAGACAGCGCTGGAGAAGATATCCGCCAGAAGGGTCACGAGTTTGGTGCAACTACCGGAAGACCAAGAAGAACCGGCTGGTTAGACATTCCTGCACTTAAGTTTGCAATTATGGTAGACGGAGCAACAGACCTCATCATGATGAAAGCAGATGTTCTGGATTCCTTTGATACAATTAAAGTTGCAACGGGTTACATTGTAGACGGCAAGAAGACAGACCGCGTTCCGTTTGACACCTTCAGTAAGATTGAACCTGTTTACAAGGAGTTCAAGGGCTGGAAGACAGACCTTACAAAATGCAAGAGTGCCAAGGAATTACCGGCAGCATTCAAACGTTACATTGCCTTCATTGAGAAGGAGCTCAAAGTCAAAATCTCCTACGTTTCCGTAGGTCCGGACCGCTCCCAAACCATTAAGATGTAACGCAACGCACCGCACTGCAACACACTGCAACGCACTGCAACACACTCGTTGTTGCTTAAACTAGAAGGAGGCCACCCCAACGGATGACCTCCTTTCTTAAAAAAAATGTAAGTTATTCCAACCGTAAGGTTAGGCCGTCTTGTGACGGAACAAACCTATGTTCAGACTGCCACTTGGCAAACTCTTTAAACTTATCTAATTCAGCTTCTAGGATATCATAGCCCTCGTTGAACTCATTGCCCATAAGCCAGGCGTTATAGACCCTCCAATAGCCTGCATCCTTAATCTTCTTCTCATATTTAAGAATGGCAACCTGTTCGTCTGTCTTGATAGCATCTCCCATCTCTTTTCTCTCGTTGAGATAGAACTCCAGTGCATCACCTCTTAACTGAATTAGGTCCTCAAACGTAAGAGTATCTTTATCTGGAGTTAGTGAAGCAAGTACACCCCTTTCATAAGTCAGTTCAAATGCTGCAAGTTTGCCAAACAAAATATCCGGAGTCATATTCTCTTCAGATATTTTTATGTTGTTCTTATTTGTAAGGGTGACTTTTACCTGACGTTTTGTGGAATCCGTTGCGGGAATAAAAGAGATGTTTTTTCTGTAAACTTCTTCAATCAAAGCACCCATCTCATCACTTCTCTCACTGTTAGGATCCAAAAAACGGTATACTGTACCATAAAGAGCTGCAAAGAGCGGCTCATTTGTAAGGATAAGAATTTGGGAAGCTCTGTAATAGTTGGAAGAAAAGTCTGGATCTACCTCTATTCCCTTCTCATACAGAAGCAAAGCTTCAATGTAGTTCTTTTCCATCAACTCACAGTTGCCCAGTTCCAGATAAAGAGATCCGGATTTAGGGAAGAGTTTAAGCCCCTCATTATAAGTCTCTTTTGCCTTCTCTCTATCTCCCTTTAAGTCATAGGCATTGCCAAGAGCCTGATATAGATATGGTTCCACATCCTTATGATTTTTAAGAGAAGAGAGTGTTGCTATTGCAGAATCATAATTCTCCTTTCTGTAGTAGGCAAGAGACAACTCGTAGCCTATACCGTAATCGTTCGGATAAACTTTTTGAAGCCCTTGAAGTATCTCGATGGATTTATTGACATTGCCTGAATCCATCTCTCTAATGGCTTCGTAAATCTTCTCTTTATCCTGTTCTGTCACTGTTTGTGAAAGAGCAAACAGCGGCAGAAGGACAAAGATGAATAGAAGAAAAAAACGTTTCATACTATGTTTGTTTGTCTGTTATTTTCTCTTGTTAGGAAGGTCAAGTTCCAGTTCCGGGTGCTTGTTGGAGGAGGCTTTCAGAAGGAGTGAAACGCAAACTGCAACAATACCCAAACCTATGAAGATGTACTCTGCTCTTACAGCGGCAGTTATCTCCTGAGCGTGGTCACCTGCGGTGGTGATGTACTTCTTCAGAACTGCACCTACAAAGATTGGAACAAGGAGCATACCCATGTTCTGAATCCAGTAGATGAGTGAGTAAGCGGTACCGAGGTTCTTCTCCGGGATAATCTTTGGAACGGATGGCCACATAGCGGCAGGAACCAGGGAGTAACCAATTCCGAGGATACCTATTGCGGTGTAACCAAAGAACTTAGAGCCTTCCGGTGCAAATGCAATGATAAGGTGAGCTGCAAGAACAAGGCAGGAACCGAGTATCATCCAGCGGGTTGACTTACCAATCTTATCTACAAGGATACCAAAGAGAGGTGTACCTATAACGGTGCAGAACGGTATCATTGAGACCATTACGGCTGCAGTCTCAACATCCAGTCCAAATCTTGGAATGATGATGGAGGTTGCAAACTTCTTGAATGAGATAATGCAGCAGTAGAAGAATACGCAGAGCAGTGAGATAAGAATGTAGTGCTTGTTGGTCAGAATCTTAAAGATGTCTGAGAACTTGAACTTATCCTCATCAGTGGTCTCTTTGGTATCTTTCTCTCCGGTCTGGCGGTCAAACTTTGCATCCATGGTAATGAAAACGCTCCAGAGGATTACACCCAAAATCATAATTGCAATACCTACGAGTGCAGGACGGTTGGTCTCCACAAACTTATAGAGAGCGCCGCTCTCATGAGCACCAACAAGAACTGGAGAGAGAAGGAATGCGGTAGCAGTTCCCAATCTTGCAATAGCCAGCTGGGCACCCATTGCAAAGGCCATCTCTTTACCCTTGAACCACTTTGCTATTGAACGGGTTACGGCAACTCCCGCAATCTCTGATCCTAAGCCGAATAACATACATCCTATATATGCCAGAATCAAACTTGGCTTAGAGGAGAAACCGGACATCCAGTTGTAGAGGCCGCTGCCGTTGAAACTGCCTGAAATAGCGTAAGCTACAATGGCGGCACCAACCACCATCATACCCACAAAGAGAGAACCGGTAATGCGGACTCCCCACTTGTCAAGCAGCATACCGCAGATAATCAGACCTCCCCAAACGCAGAGGAATGAGTATCCGCCGGCATAGAAACCGTAGTCTTGTGAGTTCCAGTTAAGCTCCAGGAACTCAGGGGTTTTGAAGATATGTGACAGGGTGGAGAACATATCATCAAAAAAGTACGATGCGAACATCGGGATAACGAGACAGGCGAGCACAATCCAGCGTGCACTCTTGGAGTCTCTTAGTAGTGTTACTGCTTTGTTCATATTATTGTTTTTTGTCTGTTTCTCTTAGTTATTCTCCTTAATGTTAGGGAGTTCCAGGCCGTAACCCTTCTTGCGGTCTACGCGCTTGAGAATAAATCCCAGAATGAGAGCTGCTACACCCAGGCAGGCCAGCATAACCAGCGGAGCGGTGTAATCATAAGATACAGCAGCCTCTTCTGCAGTAATCTTACCGGTCTCAAGTGCCTCCAGAACCTCCGGGTTGGTCTTGTCCAAAACCTTACCAATCAGAAGCGGGAAGAGCCACAATCCTATATTCTGAATCCAGAAGATAAGAGCGTAAGCGGAACCTATAATCTTGGCGTCCACCAGTTTAGGTACGCTCGGCCAGAGTGATGCCGGAACAAGTGAGAATGAAGAGCCAAGCACCAGAATGGTAAGATAAGCTATCGCGATACCGCCAACGGCGTTGCCCTTAAACATCGGGAGGATAAAGGCGAATGTAAGGTGGCAGGCAATCAGAAGGAGGGAGCCCAGCACAAGCATACTTGCAGCCTTTCCTTTGTGATCCACGTAACTACCTAAGATTGGGGTGATTCCAACCGCCAGCAGAGGGAATACGGCAAATACCGTCTCTGCGCTCTGCCTCATATAACCCATGTAGCAGAAGACAACGAGTGCTATAATCGCGATGGCCAGCAGGAAGAACTTTCTCCCCTTGTTCTTTGAGAAGTTGCTCATAAAGGCAGCCACTGCAACTACCAGCATAATACAGTATTGAATAACTGTAACGGTGCTTGTTGCCCAGAAGGAATCCTTTGGAACCTCCGTGAATGTGAGGTTGCACTGCAGCATATTAACTGCATACTTCTGGAACGGGAAGATTGCGGAGTAGTAGAGCACGCAAAGGAGTGCTACCAACCAGAATCCGCTGCTCTTAAGGATGGCACCTATGTCACTGACTTTGAATGGATCATCCTTCTCCTCAGCCTCACCGGTCTGAGCATCCAGTTTCTTGTCCATAAAGAAGTAGACAATGAACATAATGAGGGCTATCATAAGGAGAACAACTCCAAAAGCCACTGAGCGTGAAACATCTATGTGGCCTCCCATCTTTGCAAATACAGGTGAGAAGATCATACAGGTTGCAACGCCCAATCTAGCAAGAGCCATCTCTGAACCCATTGCAAGAGCCATCTCACGTCCCTTGAACCACTTTACAATACCTCTGGAAACGGTAATTCCGGCCATCTCAACGCCGCAACCGAAGATCATAAATCCAACGGCTGCAAACTTTGCGGATGCAGGCATGCCTCTGTAGAAGGGAGAAATTCCCAACTCGTCAAAGCCGGGTATATAGTTCAAATTGTTTGTAAACCAGGTTGCTATGGAGGTGTTATTGAAGGCCTCGGTAACTGCGTACCAGTTGATTGAGGCACCTATAAGCATAACCGCTCCGGAGAGGATGGCGGTAAAACGCACACCCATTTTGTCCAGGATAATACCGGCAAAAATTAGGAAGAAGACAAAGACGTTGAGGAATGTCTCAGCACCCTGCATTGTTCCAAAAGCCGTTGAATCCCAGCCTCTTGTAGATAACATTAAGTCTTTGATAGGCGATAGGATGTCCATAAAGATGTATGAACAGAACATAGCCAGCGCAAGTAGCAATAGCGCCGTCCATCTTACAGCCGCCGAATCTCTTAAGGTCTGTTTCTGAACTGTAGTCATTGTATTGTGTTTTAAAATATCTTTCAGTTAAGCCAAAAATGACTTCGCAATTTACTCAATAATTTGTAAATTGCCACCCGTTTTGTTAGCGAAATGGTCAATATGGAATACCGTATTCTAGATAAGATAGACTCTCCAAAGGATATCAAAAGCCTGGACGTAAGACAGCTTCAGACTCTTTGTGAAGAGATAAGAGAGTATATGATAGAGTGTTGCGCCACCAACCCGGGCCACCTTGGGGCCTCTTTGGGAAGTGTAGAGATTGCCGTGGCGCTCCATTACGTGCTCAACACACCGGAAGACAAGATAGTATGGGATGTGGGCCACCAGGCATACGCCCACAAAATCATAACCGGAAGAAGGGAGGAGTTCCGCCTCAACCGCAAGAAGGAGGGGCTTTCCGGCTTCCCAAAGATGAGCGAGAGCCCCTATGACTCCTTTGGCGCAGGCCACGCATCCACCTCAGTATCTGCAGCTTTGGGACTTGCAACCGCAGCCCGTCTGGAGGGAAAGAGTACAAAGGTGGTGGCTGTTTTGGGAGACGGAGCCTTTTCCGGAGGGTTGGCTTATGAGGGATTGAACAACGCAGGCGCCTCAAAGACAGACCTTTTGGTTATCCTCAACGATAATCAAATTGCCATAGACAAGAACGTTGGCGCAATGCACAACTACCTGCTTAGGATCTCAACCTCAAGCACTTACAACCGCGCCAAAAATAAACTGTGGGACAAGCTGGGAGCCAACGGATTACGCCGCGTGCTCCAGAAGTTCCTCCGCTCCACCAAGAACTTCTTCTTCCGCCACGGCACTCTGTTTGAGGGACTTGGCTTCCGTTACTTTGGTATCATAGACGGCAACAACATAGAAGAACTGGTAAAGACCATTAACAGCATCATCAATCTCAAAGGGCCTAAACTGTTGCACGTGAGCACGGTAAAGGGCAAGGGCTACAAACCTGCAGAGGCAGATCAGAGTATCTGGCACGCCCCGGGCAAGTTTGATATTGAGACCGGAGAGAGAATCCATCAGGAGGGCGCACCTTTGAAATACCAGAATATCTTTGGACAGACCATTGTACGCCTGGCCAAGGAAAACCCTAAGATTGTGGGAGTTACACCGGCTATGCTCAGCGGAGGTCAGCTCATAGATATGATGAAGGTCTTCCCGGAGCGCACCTTTGACGTGGGAATTGCAGAGGAACACGCAGTTACCTTCTCCGCCGGATTGGCCGCCTCCGGAATGCTCCCTGTCTGCAACGTCTACTCCTCCTTCCTGCAGAGGAGTTTTGACCAGATTATTCACGATGTGGCCCTGCAGAACCTCAAGGTAATCTTCACGATAGACCGTGCCGGACTGGTGGGAGAGGACGGCGCAACTCACAACGGCTCCTTTGATCTGGCCTACCTTCGTTTCATCCCTAACCTTACGGAGATGGCACCTATGAATGAGATAGAGCTGCAGGATATGCTCTACTCCGCCACAACGGAGAGTTACAGCGGCGCCATAACCATCAGATACCCAAGGGGTAACTGTGAGGGGCTGGAACTTCCTAATGAGTTCTCCTTTATAGAGAAAGGTAAGGCGGTTAAGATTAAAGAGGGAAAAGAGGTTGCCGTTTTATCCATCGGGACAATAGGAAATAAAGTTAAGAAGGCAATAGAAATGGTTGAGCAGGAGGGCATTACCCCTACTCACATCAATATGAGATTCCTCCGTCCGTTTGACATTAACTGTGTTAAGGAGGTTGCAAAGAACCACCGCGCCATTATAACGGTGGAGGACGGATGCATTGTAGGAGGCTTGTACAGCGCTGTATGTGAGGCGCTTTCAGATACGGATAACAACTGTAAAGTGGTAGGTTTGGGTATACCGGACCGTTTCATTGAACAGGGTACGGTTGCCGAGCAACTGAGAGAGTGCGGCATAGATGCGGAGGGCATCTACAAGGCCATTAAGTACTTTTTTTGAAAAATTTTTGAAAAAAGTTTTGGTTGTTAGCTGAAATCTTCTACCTTTGCAACCCGTTTCGCAAAAACGGAAAATATTTGCCGATGTAGCTCAGTTGGCCAGAGCAGCTGATTTGTAATCAGCTGGTCGGGGGTTCGAATCCCTCCATCGGCTCTGAAACATAACTATTTGGAGGGGTACCAAAGTGGCCAACTGGGGCAGACTGTAAATCTGCTGGCTCATGCCTTCGGAGGTTCGAATCCTTCCCCCTCCACAAATTGCGGAAGTAGCTCAGTTGGTAGAGCATCAGCCTTCCAAGCTGAGGGTCGCGGGTTCGAACCTCGTCTTCCGCTCTAAGGCCGACGTAGCTCAGTGGTAGAGCACTTCCTTGGTAAGGAAGAGGTCACGGGTCCAATTCCCGTTGTCGGCTC
>JAGDBO010000022.1 GCA_017959005.1 Bacteroidales bacterium
AAGAGAAGAAAGAGAAGAAATGAATAAAAGAGTGGGGTTGGAAAGATTAGAAAAAATAAAAAGTTAGAAGAATAATATGAGAGCGGTTATACAGAGAGTAAAGCATTGCAGTGTAACAATTGAGGGCAGGGTCCATTCCAAAATTGGGAAGGGGCTGATGGTCCTACTGGGCATTGTAGATGATGATACTCAAGAGGATATAGACTTTCTGGCAAAGAAGATTGTGAACCTCAGAGTCTTTGATGACGCCAACGGTGTAATGAACATTTCCGTGCAGGACGATATGGGAGATATTATGGTCATAAGCCAGTTCACACTTATGGCCCAAACTCTTAAGGGTAACCGCCCGTCATATGTAAAGGCGGCAAGGCCTGAGACGGCAATTCCTCTATATGAGAAGTTTATAGAGACAATCGGGACACTTCTGAACTCCAAACCGGAGAATCCTAAGAGAGAGATTGCAACCGGCGTATTTGGTGCAGACATGAAGGTGGAACTCCTCAATGACGGCCCTGTCACCATCCTAATGGATAGCAAGAGAAGGGAGTAGCCGCCCTGCTCGCAAAAGCAAGGTAAGGCTTAGACAACAAGCATATACAAAGAAAATAATAATTAATAAAAAACAATATGAAAAAGATTTTAGAGAAATACAACCTGAAGCTTGTGGCTGATGAGGTTGAAAAAGAACTTGCAGAAATCAAAAAGAAGGCAGAGGGAAACATCAATGAAGAGAACCTAAAAATCTGCCTCGGTGCAATAGATCTTACATCATTGCATACCTCTGACACCCCGGAGTTTATAGCGGAATTCACAAAGAAGGTAAACGGTTTTAAGGCCCTCTACCCCAACTATCCGCTCCCTGCATCCATCTGCGTTTATCCAAACTTTGCAAAGGTTGTAAAGGAGAACCTTAAGGAGAAAGGTGTTGGAATCACTACCGTTTCCGCCTGCTTCCCTTCATCTCAGAGTTTCCTGGATGTGAAGGTTTTGGAGACCGAGCATGCATTAAAGGATGGTGCTACTGAAATTGACATTGTACTATCTCACAACTCCTTTATGGATGGAAGATATGATGAGTGCCGTAAGGAGATGGAGACGCTGCGTAAGGTTACTGAAGGAAAGCATCTGAAAGTTATTTTGGAGAGCGGAGCCCTTCAAACATACGGACCTGATCTGCAGGCCGGTATAGAGAGAATTGCAGCTGCCTCATTGATGGCGCTTGAGTGCGGAGCGGACTTCATTAAGACCTCCACCGGAAAACAGGAGCCGTCAGCAACCCCTATTGCCGCATTGGTTATGTGCAAGTGCCTTAAGGCATTTATGGCCAAAACCGGTAAACGCAGAGGTTTCAAACCTGCCGGCGGCGTCTCCTCATCAGAAGATGCAATCCTCTATTTTACAATAGTTAAGGAGACACTGGGCGCAGAGAGCACCCCCCCGGACTATTTCCGCATTGGCGCCAGTTCCCTTGCCAATAAGGTCTTAACCTCCCTCAAAGGTGAAACTGTTAAATATTATTAACGCAGTTCTGCTCCAAAACGTTCTTTGAAGAGGCGGAGGAGCTTTTCCATTATTGCGTCAACTGCCTTATCAGTCAGCGTCTTATCTGGATCCTGGAGATGGAAGCTGATAGCGTATTGCTTCTTGCCCTGAGGAATCTTGTCACCCGTGTAGACATCAAAGAGCACAACGTTGGTAAGGAGTTTCTTCTCTGCCTGATATGCAGCGTTTCTGAGTTCAGCAAAGGAGACTTTGTAGTCCAGCAGAAGTGCCAAATCTCTCTTAACCTCCGGGAAGCGAGGCAGTTCCGTAAACTTAACGGAGTTCTTCTTAACCTTAGCCAGAAGAACATCCCAGGAGAACTCTGCAGCGTAAACTTTCTGCTTAATACCAAACTGTTTGGTAAGACGCTGACTTACTGTTCCCATAACAACAATCTCCTTACCGTTTGAACGGAGTTTGTAGGAGAGACCGTCTGAGAAGATATCTGAAGGAGCACCCTCATAATCAAGGTCTTTGAGCTCTATACCAAAGCTCTTGAGAAGGAGTTCTACATATCCCTTGAGAGAGAAATAATCTCCGCTTACCGTCTTGTTTCTCCAACCTTTGAGTCCTTCACCGGTAACAAAGAGAGAGAGTTTTGGACGCTCAGTGTAAGCCTTAAGAGTGCTTCTCTCCTCATCTGTCTTTTTGTACTCAGGGTTGAAAGAGTAAACGTTACCCATCTCATAGAGTTTAAGTTGGGTAACCTGGCGGTTGATATTGTATGCAACAACCTCCAAACCATTGAACAGCAGTGTCTGACGCATTGCGTTAAGATCTGAACTGAGTGGGTTGCAGATCATAACACAGTTGTTCTGCGGATATGTTTTCAGATTCTCATAGTATGCGCTCTTGGTAAGAGAGTTGTTCATCATCTCCATAAAACCGTTGGCTGTCAGAGTCTGGCAGGCACTCTCCCTAATCTTCTCAGGATCAGGGTGTGCGGTAATGTTTACGGAGCACTTCATACTCTGAGGCAGCGGAACGTTGTTGTATCCGTAAATTCTCAGAACATCCTCCACTACGTCACACTCTCTGTAAACGTCTACCCTGTAGGTAGGTACCTTAACGGTGCAACCCATCTCAGTGCGGTTAACAAACTCCATCTCCAGTGAGGTGAGAATCTGTTCAATCTTCTCCTTGCCCAATTTGCAACCCATAAGTGACTCCATACGGGCATAATCCAGCTCAACCACCTTCTTCTCGATTGGTCTGGAAATCACATCCTTAACCTCTCCTACAATCTCTCCGCCTGCCAGCTCCTGAACAAGCAGGGCAGCTCTTCTGAGAGCGTATGGAACCATATTAGGGTCACATCCTCTCTCAAAGCGGAATGATGCCTCAGTCTTAAGTGTATGACGCTTGGATGTCTTTCTTACCAGAACAGGGTTAAAGTATGCACTCTCAAGGAATACGGAGGTTGTGGAGTCACTTACTCCACTCTCCTGTCCGCCGAATACTCCTGCAATGCACATTGGCTCCTTCTCGTTGCAGATCATAAGATCAGTTGCAGAGAGTTCTCTTTCCACACCGTCCAGTGTGGTGAATTTTGTTCCCTCCTTGCAGAAATCCACAACAATCTTGTTACCCTTAATCTTCTCAACGTCAAAGGCGTGGAGAGGATTACCCGTCTCAATAAGAATGAAGTTGGTAATATCTACAATGTTGTTTATAGGACGGAATCCTACGGAGAGAAGTTTCTTCTTCATCCACTCCGGAGACTCCTTAACCTTTACTCCCTTAATGGTAACTCCGCTGTAACGAGGTGCTCCGTCCGGCTGATTTACAATAACTTCCACAGCCTCAGCGGAAGGTTTACCCTCCTTGAATGCTGCAACAGAAGGAGTTGTAAGTTCTCCTCCAAGGTTGTTAAGTTTAAGCCATGCACTCAGATCTCTTGCTACGCCTATAAATGAGGCTGCGTCTATTCTGTTAGGAGTCAGACCAATAGTGTATACGGTATCACACTTAAGGTTGAAGTAATCCTTTGCCGGTGTTCCAACTTTGGTCTCTGATGGAAGCACCATAATGCCTGCGTGGTCAGTACCAACTCCCAACTCATCCTCTGCGCAAAGCATTCCGAATGACTCAACACCACGGATTTTAGATCTCTTAATCTTTACATCCTCTCCTCCAATCACAAGTTTGGTATTGAGGGTGGCCAACATAACCTTCTGACCTTTAGCAACATTAGGAGCGCCGCACACTACCTGGAGCAGTTCTCCCTCTCCGGTGTTGACCTTTGTAACGTGCAGGTGGTCTGAGTTAGGATGGGGTTCACACTCCACAACCTCAGCAACAATAACTCCGGCCAATCCGCCTGGAATCTCTTCCACAACATCCTGATGCTCAACCTCCAGGCCTATGTTTGTCAAAGCGGAAGCAACCTCGTCCGCATTGAGGTCAAACTTCACATACTCTTTTAGCCAATTGTAAGAAATATCCATATTTACTCTTTTTAATTTTTTTCCTCTTTAAATAACGCCTCCACAAAATCCTCTCTGCTAAAGACTTTCAGCTGGTCTACCTGCTCGCCTACTCCTATGAACTTAACCGGAATGTTGAACTGGTCTGCAATACCGATGACCACTCCGCCCTTGGCAGAGCCGTCCAACTTGGTGATAGCCAGTGAGGTAACCTGGGTTGCCTTGGAAAACTCCTTGGCCTGGTTAAAGGCGTTCTGCCCTGTAGAACCGTCAAGTACCAACATCACATCGTGAGGAGCATCAGGCACCACCTTAGCCATAACGTTCTTAATCTTAGTGAGTTCGTTCATCAATCCCACCTTGTTCTGAAGTCTTCCGGCGGTATCTATCAGCACTACGTCCACTCCCTTTGCAGCAGCGGAAGAGACTGTGTCATAAGCAACTGCGGCTGGATCTGCCCCCATCTGCTGCTTAACAATCTCAACACCGGCTCTCTGAGCCCAGATATCCAACTGCTCCACCGCAGCGGCACGGAAAGTATCCGCAGCGCCAATCATCACCTTCTTGCCGTTCTGCTTTAAAAGTGAGGCAATCTTCCCGATGGTGGTAGTCTTACCTACTCCGTTAACTCCCACAACCATAATTACATATGGCTTCTTGGAGAAATCAAACAGACGGCTGTTCTCCTTAAAGGCGTTCTCAACCAACTCATCATCAGAAACGCCGCTCGTTGAAGAGGCGGAGAGCATATCAGAGATCTCCTCCTTTAGAATCTCCATCACCTTCTCCGTGGAGAGATTCTTCTCTTTCTCAACTCTTTGCTGCAGTCTCTCTATGATTTTTGTCGTAGTAGCAATGCCCACATCGGAAGTAATGAGCGCCTCCTCAATATCTTCCAACACATCCTCATCCACGCTGCTCTTTCCCATAATAGCTCTTGCTATCCTTGAGAAGAAACCTCTTCTTGTGGAGGAGAGCCCTAAATCCAGGGCTGAATCAGATTTTTTCTTTCTAGAGAAAATTCCCATATCACGCTCAGAATAAGATTACAAATATAAACAAAAAAGACTTCAGGAGCAATCCTGAAGTCTTTGATAATTGTCCGATAAAAAACTTAATTCTTCTTGCCTGCGAGGAACTCTTTCTCCTGTCCTACAGGAACTACAGCCTCCTCAAAATAGTAAGAACCAGTCTTCTTGGATCTAACCATACGGATACATTTAACAACATTCTTGTTAGCAGATTTATCACCGGCGAATGTTGCAACCGCTTTCTTTGCCATAATCTAAAAGTTTTTAATTATTTAACTTCTCTGTGAAGCGTAACCTTCTTAAGATAAGGGTTGTATTTCTTACGCTCCAAGCGCTGGTTTGTATTCTTCTTGTTCTTAGTTGTGATGTAGCGGCTCATACCAGGAACACCGCTTGCTCTCTGCTCAGTGCACTCAAGGATAACCTGAACTCTGTTTTCTTTCTTAGCCATAGTAAACCTCCTTAAACGATATTTACATATCCATTATCCATAGCCTTTTTGAGCTCAGCCTCAAGGCCGTTCTTGTTGATGTTGCGCATTCCGGCAGCGCTAACCTTAAGAGTAACAAATCTTTTCTCGCTCTCCAGCCAGAATCTCTTCTCTCTCAGATTAACGGCAAACTCACGTTTGGTGCGTCTCTTTGAGTGAGATACATTGTTACCAATCATTCTCTTTTTACCTGTAATTTGACAAACTCTTGCCATAACTATTTAATTTTTTCAATATTTTCAAAATCGGGCTGCAAATATGGGATATTTTTTTCTAAATCCCAAATTAAATGTGCCTTACAACCTTTAAAATTCTGTTCCAACGGATACTTTGTGGGAATCTGCGGTACTTATCTCTGGAGAACCAAATTATTGAAGGCGCTCCAACTATATGATCCTCAGGCACAAAGCCCCAATATCTGGAATCTAGGGAGTTGTGACGGTTATCTCCCATCATCCAATAATAATCTTGCTTAAACGTATAAGTTGTAGTCTGCTCTCCGTTAATGAAGAATAGGCTGTCTCTCTCCTCCAGAGTATTATCCTCGTATGCAGTTATCAATCTTCTGTAGAGGTTGATACTCTTGGAATCCAACGTTACGGTAGCTCCCTTGACAGGAATCCATATAGGGCCGTAATTATCTCTTGTCCAATGGTTAGTGGTGTCAAACGGGAAGAGTGTGAGCGGAGAGTCCGGATAATCCGGAGGGAATACGTCAATGTTCTCCTCCATTCTGATTACCACGCTCATAGCCTTTATCTTCTCCGCCTCCTCTTTGGTAAGAGCTATATCCGGATATCCCGGCAGAGAAGGATCAAAGGAGGCATCCTCCGGGTTAATCCTCATCTCATCCAGAATTACCTGATTTATAGGGGATCCCTTTGTAATAACGGTGTAGGAACTTTGAAGAGTCTTTCTCTCCGGCTCCCTTACGCCGTTTACATAGACCACTCCATCTCTTACCTCCAATGTATCTCCCGATACGGCCACGCACCTCTTTACATAGTTGTCTTTTTTATCTTTAGGGCGAACTATGATTGGACCGAGGCTCTGCTCAACAAAACTTCTCTGCCCTGCATTCAGACGTACCAGTGAGTAGTAGTCTGCCTGAGGCGCCTGTTTTAATACGGTATCTCCGTTCGGGAAGGAGAATACCACAATATCTCCCCTCTTTACTCTTCCGAATCCTTTGAGGCGGCGGTACTTATTCTGAATCAGAGTGGAATAAGACTCTTTGCCTGAAAGCGGAAGGGTATTGTGAACCAGAGGAACTGAGAGCGGAGTCTGCGGAATCTTTGGTCCGTAAGCCAGTTTTGTAACAAAGAGATAATCTCCCGTGTAAAGTGTCTTCTCCATTGAAGGAGAAGGAATTGTGAAGGCCTCAAACCAGAAGATTTTGATTACCATTGCTGCAATCACAGCAAAGATGATTGCATCAACCCAATCCAGAAGGGTATCTGTAAAGTTCCCCCTCTTCTTAGATCTCTTCCAGAAGGCCCACTTAACTTTCTTGGTTATATATAAATCGAAAATTACCGGCAGTCCTAAAAGCCACCAGTAATTTCCAAGCCATATAACCCACAGAATGTAAAGGGTTGCCCAGAAAGAAAACTTAAACCATCTGTTCTTTAAGAACTTCACCTTTACGGGGAGTATTATTTAAGAGACTTTACAACCTGCTCAAAAGCCTGAGGATTGTTCATTGCAAGATCTGCAAGAACCTTACGGTTCAAAGAGATATCGCTCTTTGAAAGCTTTCCGATGAACTGTGAGTAGTTCATTCCGTAAGCTCTTACTGCAGCGTTGATTCTCTGAATCCAGAGAACTCTGTAGCTCTTCTTCTTGTCTTTACGATCATTGTAGGCGTGAGTCCATCCCTTCTCCAGGGTGTTCTTTGCTACTGTGTAGACGTTTGCCCTTGCATGGAAGTTGCCTTTGGTCTGCTTTAAAATTTTCTTGCGGCGTGCTCTTGACGCAACAGAATTTACACTTCTTGGCATAATTTTAATTTTTTGGAAGCCAGCGCTCTTCTCCTTAAGAGACTTTCTCTGCTGGACATCCGGTTAATAAATAAGTTAACTTAAGAGAGGATCAATTCTTTAACTCTCTTCTCATCACTGCTTGCAATGACTCCTGAGTATGCAAGATTTCTCTTACGCTTAGTAGTCTTCTTAGTCAGAATGTGACTGTGGTAAGCATGATGTCTTTTTACTTTACCCGAGCCAGTAAGCTCGAAACGCTTTTTGGCACTGGACTTGGTCTTTAATTTTGGCATATCTTTACTTTTTTTTAATAGGTGCAATTATCATACTCATCCTCTTGCCCTCCAGCAGAGGCATCTTCTCCGCCTTTCCAAACTCCTCAAGTTCAACGGCAAAGCGAAGAAGCAACTTTTCTCCTTGCTCTGAGAACAAGATTGAACGTCCTTTGAAGTATACAAAAGCCTTAACCTTGTTGCCCTCCTTGAGGAAGTTTTTGGCGTGGTTCAACTTAAACTGGAAGTCATGCTCATCTGTGTTCGGACCAAAACGCAACTCCTTAATTTCAGTCTTTGCTGCGTTGGCCTTCATCTCCTTGGCCTTCTTTTTCTGCTGATACAGATACTTTTGGTAATCTATAATCTTGCAGACAGGAGGTTCCGCATTAGGTGCAATCTCAACTAAGTCAAGTTCCATCTCCTGAGCCATCTTCAGAGCCTGTGCAATCGGATAAATCTTCTGCTCAGGCACATTGTCTCCCACTACCCTGACCTCGGGTACTCTGATTTGCTCATTTACTCTAGGCCCCTCATCTTCATCCTTACGGAACTTGTTATTTGGACCCTTGAAACCCGGATTGGTGGCATTTGCGTTGCCGGGTTTGTTAGCTTGGTTGCCCCCCTGAGGTTTGTAAAAACCACCGGGACGCGGTTTGAATGTTGCGATAAACTATCCTCCTATTTTAAGTTAAACATATTTAATTTACAGGAGTTACCGGATCTCCCAGCTCCTCCTTAGTCTTTTTCTCTATAAGTTGAGCAAACTCCTCAACCTTCATAACACCAAGATTTACACCACCTTGCTGTCTTACAGCCACGCTCTCGGTTTCCATTTCCTTCTCACCTACAACCAGCAGGTAAGGCATCTTCTTTAGCTCGTTTTCTCTAATACGCTTACCTATTGTCTCATTGCGGTCGTCAATGGAGGCGCGAATTTCGCAATTTTTTAGTGAATTGCAAACTTTTTTAGCAAAATCCACATATTTCTCTCCAACCGGAAGGACAACGCACTGATCCGGAGTGAGCCACAATGGAAGGTTTCCTGCGGTGTGCTCCAGCAGTACGGCCACGAATCTCTCCATGGAGCCGAAAGGTGCACGGTGTATCATAATTGGGCGATGCTTCTGATTATCAGCGCCTGTGTACTCCAGACCGAACCTCTCCGGGAGGTTGTAGTCTACCTGGATGGTACCGAGCTGCCACTGACGTCCAATAGCATCCTTAACCATAAAGTCAAGTTTAGGACCGTAGAATGCTGCCTCGCCATACTCTATCTTGGTCTTAAGTCCCTTCTCCTCTGCAGATTCAATGATTGCCTGCTCTGCCTTCTCCCAGTTCTCCTCGCTCCCGATATACTTGCTGCGGTCTACCTTATCGCGGAGGGAAACCTGAGCGGTATACTGGTCAAACTTCAGAGTCTTAAAGATATAGAGCACAATGTCTATCACTTTGCAGAACTCCTCTTTAAGCTGATCCGGTCTTACAAAGAGGTGGGCGTCATCCTGGGTAAAGCCACGAACTCTTGTAAGTCCGTGAAGCTCACCGCTCTGCTCATATCTGTAAACCGTTCCAAACTCGGCGAATCTTAAAGGAAGATCCTTGTATGAACGAGGTTTAGTCTTGTAAATCTCACAGTGGTGAGGGCAGTTCATAGGCTTGAGCAAAAACTCCTCTCCCTCCTGCGGAGTGGTTATAGGACGGAATGAATCCTTTCCGTATTTTGCCCAGTGACCGCTGGTTACATAGAGTTCCTTCTGCCCTATATGAGGGGTAATTACAGGCAGATAACCGTAATCGCTCTGAACCTTGCGAAGGAAATTCTCCAGTCTGGTTCTAAGGGCTGCTCCTCTTGGAAGCCACAACGGAAGACCTGCTCCCACCTTCTGGCTGAATGCAAAGAGTTCCAGCTCTTTACCCAACTTTCTGTGGTCTCTCTTCTTAGCCTCTTCCAGCACCTTGAGGTACTCGTCCAGCATACTCTTCTTAGGGAAGGTAATACCGTATATTCTTGTAAGCTGCTTGCGCTTCTCATCTCCCCTCCAGTATGCGCCTGCAATTGAAGTAAGCTTAATTGCCTTAATTACAGAGGTTGACATAATGTGAGGACCGCGGCACAAATCTGTAAAGTTACCGTTTGTATAGAAGGAGATTGAACCGTCTTTCAGTTCCCCGATGAGTTCCGTCTTGTACTCGTCCCCCTTCTTTGCAAAGTATTCAAGTGCTTCTGCCTTAGGAACTTCCTTGCGTACAAAATTCTCACTTGTACGGGCAAGCTCCAGCATTTTGTCTTCCACCTTCTTAAGGTCTGCCTCAGTGAGGGTCTTATCTCCAAGGTCTACATCGTAGTAGAAACCGTTCTCAATTGCCGGTCCTATACCGAACTTGACACCTGGATAGATAGCCTCAAGTGCCTCAGCCATAAGGTGTGAGGATGAGTGCCAGAAAGCCTTCTTGCCCTCATCGTCATCCCACTTGTGAAGACGTAATTTTGCATCAGTTTCAATTGGTGTACGAAGGTCACAGACCTGATCGTTTACAGAGACAGACAACACCTCTGCGGCAAGACGGGGACTGATGCTCTCTGCAATCTGATAACCCGTTACGCCTTTTTCAAAATCTTTTACACTCCCGTCCGGAAATGTAATCTTAATAATGCTCATAAATTTTTAATTATTAATTTCTATAGGATACCATACTGCGGTATCCACCTTTCAAAGGCCTGCAAATCTACAAATTTTATATCTTTGCACAAAATCAATCCTTAAAAGGAAATACCATGGAGAATAATTTCAACCCAATTCAGGAGCCGGAGAGCAACGTAAAACCGGTATCAAAGTGGAACCGCGCCGCTGTAGAAGGCGTTAAACTGGCCATTATCAGTATAGTATTGATGCTGGCAGCAAGCCTTACTCAGTCCAAAGGCTTAGGCGCTGTTATCTGGATAGTTAAACTGGTAGCAACCATTACCTTCCTCTGGTGGGCAATGAAGAGATATTCAGTTGCAAATGCGGCCGTTATGGGACAGACCCCATACGCAGACTCTTTCACATTCGGTTTCATAACCTCATTCCTCTCTTCAATTGTTCTGGCGGTTTACACATACGTAAACTGTCTCTTTATCAATCCGGAACAGTTAGAGCTGGCTAAAGACGCCTATATGACTCAGTTAGAGAGCAGACCGGAAGTTTCCATGGAGATTATAGAGAAGGTCTTTGAAAATCTGGAGATTATCTCCACATTCGGCGTTCTCATTATCTACACCATCTTTGGTCTGATTGTCTCCGCAATACTTGCTGGCTCAACCAAGGTGCTTCCTGAAGGATTCAACAACAACTAATTATGGATATTTCTGTCGTTATCTCCATTTTTAACGAGAAGGAATCTCTGAGGGAGTTGGTTGCAGGCATTAGAGATGTGCTCTGCAAAGCCTCTCTTTCTCATGAGATTATAATGGTCAGCGATGGCTCAACAGACGGCAGTTGGGAGGAGATTGAGGCAATTGCAAAGGAACTGAATACCGATCAGCCAATTGTACACGGCATCTGCTTCCGCCGCAACTACGGCAAATCCGCCGCCCTTTTCTGCGGCTTTGAAAAGGCTCAGGGTGATGTAGTTATCACGATGGATGCAGATCTGCAGGATGACCCTCAGGAGATACCGGAGCTTTACCGCATGGTAAAAGAGGAGGGTTATGACCTTGTAAGCGGCTGGAAGAAAAAGAGATATGACAACCGCCTTACAAAGAACCTCCCTTCCAAAATATACAACGCCACCGCAAGATGGGTCACCAAGACCAAGCTTCACGATATGAACTGCGGACTTAAAGCCTATAAAAATGAGGTGGTTAAGAACATTGAAGTTTACGGAGAGATGCACCGTTACATTCCTTTCCTTGCAAAGGAGGCGGGCTATACCAACATAGGTGAGAAGCCTGTTCACCACCACAAGAGAAAGTACGGCTCCTCCAAGTTCGGAATGAGCCGCTTTGTAAACGGTTATCTGGATCTGATGACTCTCTGGTTCCTCCAGAAGTTTGGAAAGAAGCCTATGCACCTCTTTGGAGTGTGGGGCACACTGATGTTCCTGATTGGCGGTGCCATAGCACTTTGGATAATAATCCGCAAACTGGTCCTTCAGGCACAGATGCAATCTCAGCTCAACCTCAACGGAGTTACGGATATAAAACTGAGGGCTGTTACAGACCAGCCGCTCTTCTACATTGCTCTGGTTGTGGTGATTATAGGAGTGATGCTCTTCCTTACCGGATTCATTGCTGAGCTTATCAGCCGTAACGCCCAGGGCCGTAACAACTACCAGATTAAAAAAGAATTTTAATGAAAAAATTTGGCTTCCTTTTCATCTTCTCACTGTTTCTCTCTTTCACAATCTCCTGTGACAGAGTGGCGGACGGTGAGTACACCCTTCACCTTCTGACAACCAATGACGTACACGGCAACTGGTTTGACTCCACCTATACGGACAACAACCAGAAGAGATCTCTCTTCTCCATCAGTTACCAGGTCAACCTCTTAAGAGACAGCGTAGGAGAAGATAACGTCATACTGGTTGACGGAGGAGACTGCCTACAGGGAGACAATGCGGCCTTTATGTACAACTATGTAGATACTGTCGGAGATCACCTCTTTGCAAGACTGGCCGCCTATATGAAATATGATGCTGTAACCGTTGGAAATCATGATATTGAAACGGGACACGCCGTATATGATGCCGTAAGGGCAGACCTTGAGGAGAGAGGCATTCCGTTCCTTGGCGGCAACGCTATCAAAACAGATGCAGCAACAACAGAAGAGGAGGCAAAGAGCAAGGGTTACAAGTTCAGCGACAGATATTTTGAAACCTTTAAGATTGTGGAGAAGGGAGGCCTTAAGGTTGCAATCCTCGGATATTCAAACCCTAACATGAAGGCCTGGCTGGATGAGAGCATATTCAGCGGAATGTACTTTGTCTCTCTGATTCCTCTGGTTCAGCAGGATGTAGATAAGATTAGAAAGAAGTATCATCCTCAGGTTGTGATAGTTTCAGTTCACTCCGGAACCGGAAACGGAGACGGAAGTTCATTTGAGAGCCAGGGATTGGACCTCTTTAAGACTCTTAAGGGAGTAGATTTCCTTATCTGCTCACATGACCATAGGCAGTTTATTAAAAAGTCTGAAACTATGTGTCTTATAAACTCCGGAAGCCACGCACGCAATATTGGTCACGGCATTCTGAAGGTTAAGGTGGAGAAGGGAAAGATTGCCTCCAAAGAGTTGGATGCGGAGAACATTCCTGTTCAGATGCACTATGTAGATACCACAATGAGACGCATCTTCAGAAAGGAGTATCTTGATGTTAGAGCCTTCACCAACACGGAGATTGGAACCCTTAAGAGAAATATGAGAACAAGAGACTCTTACGAGGGAATGAGTGACTATGTAAACTTCATTCACACAGTCTCTTTCTACAGCAGTGATGCAGATATCTCAATAGCAGCTCCTTTAACATTCAACAAGGAGATTGAAAAGGGAACGCTGGTTTACAATGACCTCTTTACCATCTATCCGTTTGAGAATCAGATGTTCGTAATCAAGATGACCGGAAAGGAGATTAAGGATTACCTGGAACAGTCATATGACCAGTGGGTTACAAAGGATATCCCGGGCCACGTGCTTAAGATTCACAAGAATGATGATCTGCGTAACAGCCAGAACGGATGGTCATTCATTAAGAGAAGTTACAACTTTGACTCCGCCGCCGGAATCAACTATACGGTAGATATTTCCAAGCCTATGGGTGAGAGGATTAAGATACTCTCCATGGCTTCCGGTGAGCCGTTCAAGGCAGATACAACTTACCGTGTTGCAATGACCTCCTACCGTGCAAGCGGCGGAGGAGAACTGCTGGATAAGTGCGGCATTGTAACAGACAATATCAATGAGAGAGTAGTTGCCAAATTCCCTGAGTACAGGGAGATTATCTACCAGTATATTCAGGATAAAAAGGTAGTGGATTCGGATTCTATCGGGAATCAAAAGATCATAGGCCACTGGGAGTTCATCCCTAAAAAGATGGCCTCACTGGCAATAAAGAAAGATATGGATCTGCTCTTCCCTAAGAAGTAAAAGACTTACTACAAAGCCTCTGCAGCATCACGGATTGCCTCGCTCATAGTTGGGTGAGGGAATACTGTGTTTTTAACCTGCTCTGCGGTTGCTCCCAAATCCAGAGCCAGCACCATTCCGCCTATAATCTCAGTTACATCCGCTCCAATAAGGTGAACGCCAAGCAGTTTGTCTGTATCTGCATCTGAGATGAGCTTTACAAAACCGTCCGTCTTGCCGGCTGCCGTAGCCTTACCGGAAGCGGTGAACATAAACTTGCCCACCTTGTAATTAAGACCCAGCTCTTTGGCCTTTCTCTCAGTCATACCGGAAGATGCTATCTGAGGGGTGGTATATGTTGCACCCGGAATGTGCTCATAGTTTACAGGGTGGAATTTAGCCCCCTTGCCCTCCTGCTCAGCAATATGTTCAACGCAGGCAACCGCCTCTGCAGAAGCAACATGCGCCAGTGCCGGAGTAGGAATCACATCCCCTATTGCATAAATCTCAGCAACTCCCGTATGATAGAATTTGTTAACGTTAATCTTGCCTCTCTCTGTTGTTATGCCTACGCTCTCAAGGTTAAGATCTGAAGTGTTTGCACCAACTCCAACAGCACAGAGAACTCTCTCAACCTTAATCTTCTCCTCTCCCTTCTTGCTCTCCACGGTAACGGTAACGTTCTCAGGATCAGGTGTTCCGTCCTCCAGGCAAGCATTCTCGTCAATGGTAACACCTGTAACCTTGGTGCTTACCATAATCTTCATTCCCTCCTTGCGGAAAGAGCGGCTCAATTGAGCAGATACGTCATCGTCCTCAAGCGGAACAATCCTGTCCAAAAACTCAATTAGATGAACCTGGCAACCCATTGCAAGATAGAAGTTTGCAAGCTCGCTGCCTATTGCTCCGGAACCTATTACCGCCAGAGATTTAGGAAGCGTCTCAGGTATGAGAGCGTTCCTGTATGATACAATCTTCTTTCCGTCAAACGGTGCAAAGGGAAGAGCCTTAGGAGATGCTCCCGTTGCAATGATTATATACTTTCCTTTAAGCTGACCGTTGCCCTCAACCTCAATTGTATTGGCATCCAGGAATTTACCCTTACCGGCAACAACTGTGATTTTATTCTTGTTAAAGAGAAACTCCACGCCCTTTCTCATTCTGTCTGAGACGCCTCTCTCTCTTTCAACAACCTTTGCAATATCAACCTTAAGTTCCTTGGTGCGCTCAGGATCTGCAATGTTGTCTCCGTCAAATGAGATGCCGTAGCTTGCCAAATGCTTGAAAGCCTGGAAAGTCTCAGCAGATTTTAAAAGTGCTTTGGTTGGTATGCAACCCCAGTTGAGGCAGATACCTCCAATCTCAGCCTTCTCAACAACGGCAACATTGAATCCATACTGTGCAGCCTTTACGGCTGCAACATAACCACCCGGGCCTGAGCCCAGAACTATAACGTCATATTCCATATAGAGTCTCTCTAAAAATTTCTAAACCAATCCTTTACCGTGGCAGTTCTTAAATTTCTTGCCGCTTCCGCAAGGGCAAGGATCATTACGTCCAACCTTCTTCTCTACGTGAACCGGCTGGTTGCTTCTCCCCTCTCTTCCGGCGGCTGCCGCAGCCTCTGCACTGCCGTCATCTCTTCTCATACTCATACGGCTCATATCCGTCTTGCGGCCTCTCTCCTCCTGGCGGAGAGATGCGTCACTCTCCTCTCTTAAAGCAAGTTGCGCTCTAACAAGGAATGAGATAACGTCTCTGCTTATATTCTCTATAACGGTCTTGAAGAGTTCGTAACCCTCAAACTTATAGATTACCAGCGGATCTTTCTGCTCGTAAGTCGCATTCTGAACAGACTGTTTGAGGTCATCCATATCTCTTAAGTGCTGCTTCCAGTGCTCATCTATCTTAATGAGTGTTACGCACTTAACCAGCGCCTTCTGAATCTCCTTACCCTTGGTATCTACAGCCTTCTTCATATTTACTATAAGTTGCAGAACCTTCTGGCCGTCTGTAATAGGAATTGCAACATTCTGATATGTAGCGGACTGTGCCTTGTAGATTCTCTCAACTATAGGATAAGTCTTGCTTACAAGGGTATCACCTCTTCTTTCAATTATCTGGGTGATAGCCTCTTCCAAGGTATCGCTGAGTTGTGAAGAGGTCATCTTTAAGAACTGCTCCTCATCAAAGTCAGGATCCAGAGAGACCTGTCTTATGAGTTCTAATTTGAACTCTTCAAATGAGTAATCGTTCTTGCGGTAAGCCATTGCCTCTGAGAAGTCCGCAATCATATTCTGCAAATCCACATCCATTCTCTCTCCGTTGAGAGCGTTGTTTCTGCGGGCATAGATTACGGTTCTCTGAGTATTCATAACATCGTCATACTCAAGGAGTCTCTTACGTATACCAAAGTTATTCTCCTCAACCTTCTTCTGGGCTCTCTCAACTGAAGATGAGAGCCACTTGTGTTGCAGAACCTCTCCCTCTTTCATACCCATACGGTCTACCAACTTGGCAATTCTGTCTGCACCAAAGAGTCTCATAAGGTTGTCTTCTAGAGATACATAGAACTCTGAAGAGCCCGGGTCTCCCTGTCTTCCGGCACGTCCGCGGAGCTGACGGTCTACACGGCGGCTGTCGTGACGCTCGGTTCCTATGATAGCCAAACCTCCCGCTTCAACAACACCCTCTCCCAGCTTGATATCTGTACCACGGCCGGCCATGTTTGTTGCAATGGTAACGGTTCCGGCCTGTCCTGCGTTGGCCACAATCTCTGCCTCCTTTGCGTGCAGTTTAGCGTTCAATACGCTATGAGGTATTTTCCTGAGTGTAAGAGATTTACTCAGCATCTCAGATACCTCCACAGAGGTGGTACCAACCAGCACCGGACGTCCCGCCTTACGCAGTGAGACAATCCTGTCAATAACGGCGTTGAACTTATCTTTTCTGGTTCTGTAGATCAGATCCTCAGCATCCAGACGAATTACAGGTTTATTTGTCGGGATAGTGACAACATCCAATTTGTAGATTGACCAGAACTCACCGGCCTCGGTAGATGCGGTACCGGTCATACCTGCAAGTTTGTGGTACATACGGAAGTAGTTCTGAAGGGTGATGGTTGCAAAGGTCTGAGTAGCAGCCTCCACCTTCACTCTCTCCTTTGCCTCCACTGCCTGGTGCAGACCGTCAGACCAGCGTCTTCCCTCCATAATACGACCCGTCTGCTCGTCCACAATCTTAATCTTGTTGTCCATTATTACATAGTCCACATCCTTCTCAAAGAGGGTGTAGGCCTTAAGTAACTGGGTTACAGTGTGTACGCGCTCAGCCTTAATAGCGTAGTCTGCCATAAGTTGATCCTTCTCGTTCTGTTTCTCCTCATCACTCTTGCCGGATTTCTCTATCTCTGAGATTGCTACACCGACATCCGGAATGACAAAGAACTTAGGGTCATTGACCAGTGAGGCAATGTACTCATTACCCTTATCTGTCATCTCAACAGATCTTTCCTGCTCATCTATAACAAAATAGAGAGGGTCTGTAACTACGTGCATCTCACGGTTGTTGTTCTGCATGTAGAAGTTGTTGACGCTGTTCAGCAACTGCTTCATTCCCTGCTCTGAGAGGAACTTGATGAGAGGGTTGTACTTAGGCAGAGCCTTGTGTGCTCTTAAGAGTGCCATTCCTCCCTCATCCTTCTTACCCTCTGCAATGAGCTTCTTGGCCTCGTTCAGATATTTTGTAGCCTCCTGTTTTTGAATGTTATAGAGTTTCTCTACGTATGGTTTGTACTCCTCATACTGCTGGTCTTCTCCCTTTGGAACCGGACCGGAAATGATGAGTGGCGTACGGGCATCGTCAATCAAGACGGAGTCTACCTCATCCACAATTGCATAATGGTGCTCTCTCTGAACCAGATCCTCCAGAGATACTGCCATATTGTCTCTCAGGTAGTCAAAACCGAACTCGTTGTTTGTACCAAAGGTGATATCTGCAAGGTAAGCCTTCTTACGTGCCTCAGAATTAGGCTCGTGCTTATCTATACAATCTACAGAAAGGCCGTGGAACTGGTAGAGAGGACCCATCCACTCGGAGTCTCTTTTTGCCAGATAATCGTTCACGGTAACTACGTGAGTTCCCATACCTGCAAGGGCGTTGAGGAATACCGGAAGGGTTGCTACCAGGGTTTTACCCTCACCGGTTGCCATCTCCGCAATCTTTCCCTGGTGCAGCACTATACCTCCAATGAGCTGAACGTCATAGTGTACCATATCCCAGGTAATCATATTGCCTCCGGCCATCCAGCTGTTGGACCAAACGGCGTTCTCTCCCTCTATCTTTACATAGTCAAACCTTGCACTCAGATCCTTATCAAACTCGGTAGCCGTAACGGTAACTGTTTCATTCTCCTTAAAACGGCGGGCCGTAGATTTCATAATTGCAAACGCGGTAGGAAGCACCTCATTCAGAACCACTTCTATCTCCTCGTTTATCTTCTTCTTAATGCGGTCATCCTCAGCGGCAATCTTCTCCTTCTCCCTTGCGGAGATCTCCACATCCTCCAACTGACTCTTGAGTTCCTCACGCTTTTTGAGGTCTGCCTCTATTCTCTCTCTGATTGTACGCTTAACGCTGTTTGTCTCCTCTCTGAGCTGATTATCTGAAAGTTTATCAACTCTCTCATACTCCTTAAGAACATTTGCAAGAATAGGCTTAATAGCCTTCAAATCTCTCTCCTCCTTGGAACCGAAGATACTCTTAAGAAGGTTTGACATTGTACTCATATACTCTATCTCTCTTTTATTTATTAATCAAAATACGCACTTCCCTACACAATAATGGTGCGGGATGAAATAACTGACAAATTTGCGGAAAAAATGGGACAAAAAAAAGGGCTTACCGTAGGTAAACCCCTTTTTTCTCTATCTAAATAATTAACCCTGTACAATAGCACCCATAGGGCAAGCACTTGCGCAAGTACCGCACTCTGTGCAAAGACCCGGATCAATTGAGTAGATGTCACCTGCAGAGATAGCACCCATTGGGCACTCGCCCTGGCAAGTTCCGCATGCAGCGCAATCTGAAGTAATTTTGTAAGCCATAATAATTAGTATTTAATTGTTGTTAGTTTCTTTGGGTGGCAAATATACAAATTCCAGTCCAAATTCAAAGTATATTAATATCCAAAGATATCCTCTGTCTTAAGGATGTTTACTTTACCGTAACTTGGGTCAATATCCTTGAGTTTCAACTCAGGAACATTTCCCAGAATACCGGTGTTGTAAGCACGTCCCTTTATGTTGTTTTTCTGGTAGTTAACAATGTCTTCCAGATTCAGAGTAGAGATCTTCTCATAGAGTTTCTTATCGTAATCCAGAGATACTCCCTTCTCGTTCAGAGAGATATAGTGCCAGATAACGTCTATTCCGTTGTAACGGCGGGTTGCAAGGTTCTGCAGAGTGTTGGCCTTTGCTACGTCAAATGACTTCTGAGCTACAGGCATATCTGTCAGAATCTCATCAAATGCCTTCATTGCATCCAGCATCTTGTCATTCTGAGTGTAGATTCTTGCAAGATAGTAAGGCACCTCACCCTTGCGTGAAGGAAGAGTTGTGAATGCGCTTGCGTGGTATGCAAGTCCCTTAGCCTCACGCAGATCCTGGAATACTATAGATGACATTCCGCTTCCGAAGTATGTGTCATATAGTTTTGTAAAGGCATCATTCTCAGGATTGTACTCCTTATCATCATAAGTGGAAACCTTGTAGAGGTTAATCTGGTTAGCCTTGTAAGGAGCAACGAATACTCTTGCAACTGAGCTGTTCCAAGGATTGAAAATCTTGGAAGGTCCAAACTCAGCAAGGTTCTCCTCAACCTTGTGAACAGAAGCAATCTTAGCCTTAATCTCATCCTTAGAGAGAGGTCCGTAGTAAAGAATGTCATGTTTGTGACGGAAGAGATCCTTAACTGCCTCAATCAGCTGATCTGAAGTAAGGGTTGCAATCTCCAAAGGTTTGAGGTCTGTAGTAAGCGCATTCTCAGGACCGTATGCTGCATACATCATAACTGCGTTCTCATTGCTGCGCTTGTCTGTCTTGGCGTTGAATTTCTCCAACATCCAGTTCTGCTTCATAACTGCAAGCAACTGCTCATCACCCTTAACGTTGTTGACCATATCCTCAAATATTGCGCAGGCATCGTCCAGTGTTGAGCTGAGGCCTGAAACGTAAGCGGTTACATCATTAGGAGAATCGCTTATTCCAACGTTAGCTGCCAAAGCGTAGAGTTTGGTGCGGAGTTCCTCATTGCTGAGAGAATCTGTACCCAAAGCCCTTACATACTGAACGGCGTAAGGAAGAACGCGGTTGTCATTGGAACCGTTTGTAAAGTAGTAGTTTATCTGAGCAAGCTCGTTATCGTCATTGTGCTTGTAGTAGAGAACCTGACCGTTTGCAAGGGTATCTACACTCATATCCTTCTTGTAGTCAACGAATACCGGCTCAATAGGTTTTGCTGCGTTGATGAACTCCTCAATGTCTCTCAGGAACTGAGAAGAGGTGTCACGATTAGTACGGATAGCTGTAATTGCCGGTTTCTCAAGGGTTTTAACGCCTACCTGAGGACCTACTACCTTGTTAATCTGTACGTAGTTGTCATTGAAGTTTCTCTTTGCAAAGCCAACAATGTCATCCTTTGTAATCTTCTCCAGACGCTCAACCTGGTTAACTACATAATCCCAAGGGAGATGGTTGATGAAGGCCTGGTACTGCATAGCTGCAATTGAGCGGTAAGAATCCTGCATCTGCATCTTCATCTTCTTGAGGTTGTTGAGGATAGAAGTAATCATAGACTCGTCAAACTCACCCTTCTTAATCTTCTCAATCTCATCAAATATCAGCTGTTTAGACTCCTCAAGGCTCTGTCCCTCTCTTGGCTCGCTCTCTGCAAAGAAGAGAGTATAGTCTGTAAGTTCGTAAGTGTAAGCGGCTGAACCCAGAGTCTTGTGAGGACGGTTAATGTTCAAATCTACAAGACCTGCAACTCCGTTATAGAGAATGTTCTTCACCATATAAAGAGTATCCTCAGTGTAGTTGATCTCCTCTTTGTTTGCCCTGTAAGCTGAAGGGAATCTCCAACCTACCATAACAAACGGAGACTCAAGGCCGTAAACGGTCTTCTCAATATGCTCGTTAATTGGATCCTCCTCCTCAAACTCCAGGAATTTGATGTTGTCATTCTTCTTCCAGTCTCCAAAGTACTGCTTAATCACCTTGATAACCTCATCAGGATTGAAGTCACCTGCCATACAGATAGCTACGTTGTTAGGTACGTAGAAGTTGTCAAAGTGGTTCTGAATGTTCACAATAGAAGGGTTCTTCAGGTGCTCCTGAGTTCCGATTGTAGTCTGAAGTCCGTAAGGGTGCTTGTCAAACATTGCAAAGAGCAGGGTATCTACAGCGTTGCCTCCGTCATTTGAGAGAGAGAGGTTGCACTCCTCGTAAACTGCCTCAAGCTCTGTATGGAATCCTCTGATAACCATATTCTTAAAGCGGTCACTCTGAATCTTTGCCCAAGCCTCAACCATGTTGGAAGGGATATCCTCAGTATAAACAGTCATGTCAAATGAGGTGAAGGCGTTGGAACCCTTAGCTCCCATCTGAGCCATAATCTTGTCATACTCGTTACCGATGAAATACTTGGATGCCTCATAAGAGATGGAATCTATGAGCGCATACTGTGCCTTTCTCTCCTCAGGGTCTGTAAGAGTTCTGTACTTCTCAAACTCCTCCTTGATTCTGTCCAGATAAGGTTTTTCTTCCTCGTAATTTGTTGTACCAAAGCTCTTTGTACCCTTGAACATAAGGTGCTCCAGGTAGTGTGAAAGTCCGGTAGTCTCTGCCGGGTCATTCTTACTTCCGGTTCTTACGGCAACGTAAGTCTGAATTCTCGGTTCCTTCTTAACCACTGAGAGATAGACGGTAAGGCCGTTCTCCAGTGTGTAGATTCTGGTTGCTGTAGGGTCACCCTTTACGGTAGAATACTTCTTGCCGCAGGAAACAATTGCGCTTGCAAGCACGATTGTTGCAACCAACACTGTTGAAAGTTTAAATATGCTTTTCATGTCTAAAATGAATATTTGCAATTGAAGCAGACAAAAGTAATAAATAAATGGAACTAAATGTTAAATTTGTAGGTTAGTTTTTAACAATGGGAAGAAGAGTTAAAAATATTGTTTCCGCAGCCCTCAGGGGGACTTTTTCTATCGCGATGGTTATTTTACTCACCGTAAGTCTCTCTTTTGCACAGACCGGCCACACCACCTCCCTCAAGTTTGACAAGGTTGTACACAACTTTGGGAAGTTCCTATCTTCATCGGGAGCAAAAAGCTGCACCTTCAAATATACCAATGTAAGCAGCGAGCCGGTTGTAATCAACAATATCCTCTCCTCATGCGGCTGCAGCGTGCCGGAGTGGAACAAGGCCCCAATAAAGCCCGGAGAGAGCGGAGAGATTAAGGTAACCTTCCTCAACGACCAGGGCCCCTACCCATTTGACAAGACTCTGACCGTTTACCTCTCCTCTTCACAAAAGCCTGTAATTTTGAGAATTACCGGAGTGGCTTACGATAAGGAGAAGCCAATCTCCCAACTCTATCCCGCTCATTTTGGTCCTCTTGGAATGAAGAGTGACGTTCAGAACGGCGGGCAGATTGAACAGGGACTCTCCAAGTCTCTAAAAGAGAACGTTGTAAACCTCTCATCCAAAGCGGTTAACGTCTCATTTGAAGATATAGATCCCGCTCTGGAAATCTCAATAAAGCCCTCAAAGATAGAGCCGGGTGAGAGTGCAACCATCTCATACACAATAAATACAAAGAAGGGAGCAACCCGCTGGGGAAAGAACACATATAAGGCTTCAATAGTCATTGACGGCAAAAAGACGCTCAAGGAGTTCAAGAGCCAGGCTGTAATCCTTACCCCTTATACTGGCCTTACCTCCAAGCAGATGGATGACGCGTCACAGATCTTTGCAGAGCGCAGTTCCATAAGTTTTGGTACTGCAAAGGTGGGAGAGAAGATTCCTGTCAGTTTCAAGTTCCGCAATCCGGGAAAGAAGACCCTTGTAATCTACAAAGTGGAGACCGGCGGAGATAAGATGGAGATTAACTGCCCGGCCAAAATTGCTCCCAACGCAACGGCCACCCTTACCGGAACCATTACAGCACAGACAAAAGATCCAGATAAAGTATTTATAATCACTCTTATAACAAACTCACCGCAGAGACCTATAGTGACGCTGTTTGTTAGCGGAGTTATACAGTAAAAGATATGAGCAAGAAGGCAACCAACAAGATTGCGGCAAATACGGAAGATTGGCCACCAAAGAAGTGCGATAACCCGGATACTGCCCTGATTGTAAATGACGGAGTTAAAGGCCAGCCGGTAGTCAATCCATACATCAAGAACTTTTTTGCCAAGAAAAAACCTAATCTGCTTACCGCCAAGGAGTACCTCAAGGGTATCTTTGAGGGAGACCGCTCAATTCTAGGCAGGGCCATTACCCTTGTGGAGAGTTCCAACCCGGAGCACCGCGCTCTGGCTAAGGAGATTATAATGGGCTGCCAGGAGAAGATACGCAAGAGTAAAATCCGCACCATGAGGATTGGTATTACCGGAGTCCCTGGTGCCGGAAAGAGCACATTCATAGAGGCTTTCGGAGGTTACATCACAGCCAGGGATCACAAGTTGGCTGTCCTTGCAATTGACCCCTCCAGCGAGCGCTCCAAGGGTTCCATTTTGGGAGACAAGACCCGTATGGAGACCCTCACCAAAGATCCTAAAGTCTTTATCCGTCCTTCGCCTTCAGCAGGTTCTCTGGGCGGAGTTACGAGAAAGACCCGTGAGACCATAATTCTCTGTGAAGCTGCCGGTTATGACGTTGTATTCATTGAGACCGTTGGAGTTGGACAGAGTGAGACGGCAGTTCACTCAATGAGTGATTTCTTCCTGCTGCTTATGCTCAGCGGTGCCGGAGATGATCTCCAGGGAATTAAGAGAGGTATTATGGAGATGAGTGACCTTATTGCCATTACCAAGGCAGACGGCAACAACGAGGAGAAGGCAGAAGGAGCCAAAGCCCTCTATGCCGGAGCTCTGCACCTCTTCCCTCCTACAGATTCCGGCTGGGTTCCAACAGCAGTCACCTCATCTGCAGTCACTAAGAAGGGTCTGGATGTTATACTTGAGAAGATTGAGGAGTACTTCAAACTGGTAAAGAAGAACGGCTACTATGACATTAAGCGCCGCCAGCAGGCAAAGTACTGGATGTACGAGTCTATCAACGAGACCCTCAAGAACGATTTCTATGACAATCCAAAGATAGACAAGGCTCTTCAGAAGACTGAGCAGCAGGTACTTGCAGGCCAGATAGATTCCTTTATGGCCGCAGAGCAACTGATAGATCTCTACAGAGAGGAGGAGAAGAAGTAAGTTGAGTCAGATTAAACCCATCTTAACCGAGGCGCTCAAAGGTGCCGTTATGATTACAGGACTTGTAATCATAATGATGCTTCTTATTGAGTTTCTGAACATAGAGAGCCACGGCAAGACCCTCTATAAACTGCGCACTAAGAACACTTTACAGGTGATTGTAGGTACCCTGCTGGGTATCATTCCGGGCTGCGTGGGAGGCTTTGCCGCCGTCTCTCTCTACACCCACTCCGTTATAGGATTCGGCGCACTTATTGCCGCCATGATTGCCTCCACCGGAGACGAGGCCTTTGTAATGGCCGCCACCTCTCCTCAAAGCTACCTTATTGTTATTATAACCGTTTCTATCATCGCGATAGTAACCGGCCTAGTTATCAACCTCATACAGAAGAGAAGAGGAGTCACTTCCGCCCCTGTCTGCAAGGAGGAATTTGCCCTGCATACAGATGAAGACGAGGCCAACCCCTCTCCATTCAAACGAAACTCCTACCGTAACCTTCTCTCTTTCAGTTGGGGAAGGGCGGTCATAATAATTGGCATACTGCTCTTTATTGTTGCAATGCTCACCGGACTGATTGATGACGGAGGAGAATCTACCGGCCGTAATGATCTGATAGGTAAGATTTTCAACGAGAGGTGGATTAACATACTCTTTGCCGTTATCTCCCTCTTTACCCTGCTTATGACCGCTACCGCAAAGGAGCACTTCATAAGGGAACACATCTGGGACCACCTGCTTAAAAAGCACCTTCCGGGTGTCTTCCTCTGGACTTTAGGTGCCCTTATAGTTTGCGGCATTCTTACAGAGGAACTTAACATAGAGAGCTGGATATCAACCCACAGCAACGTTATGCCTTTGATAGTACTGGCTTCCGCAGCAATAGGACTTATACCACAGAGCGGCCCTCATGTAATATTCATACTGCTCTGCACACAGGGCACCCTCCCTCTTTACATATTGATAGTGAGTGCAATATCACAGCAGGGCCATGTCTCCCTCCCTCTGCTTGCAGAGAGCAAAAAGCGCTGGTTAGTGAGCAAATCGCTCTGCGCCGTTATAGCAATTGCTGTTGGAATGGTATGTTACTTAATAGTTTAAGTAGAAAGGAAGAAATAAAAGAGAAATAATAACATAAAAAGAAAACAGTTATGAAAAAGATTGTAGCAAGCCCAAAGGCACCGGCCGCTGTAGGAACTTACAGCCAGGCAGTTATAGCAGACAACACAATTTATGCATCCGGTCAGCTTCCTATTGACCCTGCAACCGGAGAGTTTGCAAAGGGAGGTTTCAAAGAGCAACTCACCCAGGTATTCACCAACCTTAAGAACGTGCTTGAGGAGGGAGGTTTCAAGATGAGTGACGCAGTTAAGGTAACCGTTTACCTTCAGGACCTTGCAAACTTTGCAGCCCTTAATGAAGTTTACGCCCAGTTCTTCACAGAGCCCTACCCTGCAAGAGTCGCCTTCCAGGTAGCCGCCCTCCCAAAGAACGCCATGGTTGAGGTGGATATTATTGCAGTAAAATAATGGAAAAACTATTTTTGGGAAAATTTACTAGAGTTTTCTATAAACTAATTACACTCACAATACTGACAATATGCTTTAGTAATGTACATGCATTTAGTGAAGTAGATACACTTAGAGTTTTTTGTCTGAGAAAAGAAATGAAAATAGCTATTATAGAGGATTCTATCCCCTTGAAAGATAATTCTCTTATCATAGTTAGCCATATCTTATCTTCGAATGATTTTTCTATGCATAAATCTACAAACAAGTATACCATAACTATTAATAAATCATTTATAATTAGAAATGTATCGTATAGTGCTGAAACAAAGGATAAGTATTTTAGACTTAATATTAGTTATGGTGGTGGTAATAATATTTATAGGGTTTCATTTAAAATCACTAAACGCAAAGAGTTTTTGGTCCTTAGAAAAATTAATATAGTACATTTTCTTACAGAAGAAGGAAAAATATCAAGAGAATGCATTAGGGAGAATAAAACAATTGATTCCATTGATTTCGAGCATTATATTCCATCTATTTCATTATAATTATTGTCGAAAATGTGTAGCCTCCCCCGTTCTCGTAACCTCCACAATAGCACACGATTGATAACTTAAAAAATGTATGAACCATAATAAAAAGAAAATAAGGTATATTAGTATCAGCAACCATAGAACTTGTTAAGTATGTAGGAAATACTAAGCGAAATCCTTCTATTAGAATAGCAGAACATTTAAGATCAAATTCGTTAAGAAGTACTCTAAAGTTTTACGTAGAAAAATCTGGACTATCAAGGGAGCATGCAAGAGTATTAGAACAAATTAATATTAACAAATACGGCCTAAATATCTTATATAACAAAATTAACTCAGTTGCTCCTGAATATTGGAAACTTTATGGTATTGAATAAGAATATGAAAAAAGTAAGATTAAAGATTGGAGATATTTTTTGTGTTTCTTTTGACGGATATAAAAAATTTTTTCAATTCTGCGGTAGAGATAGCGAGTGCTTTTATTCTGATGTAATCAGAATTTTTAAAGGAAAATATGATAGTAAAGATAATATAGATGTCAATGAGATAGTGAATAGCGGTGCATGTATTTATCTTCATACTAGTGTTTCAGGAGGTATCAAATACGGTTATTGGCAAAAGGTTGCCCATATGCCCATAACTGATAATGTTAATTCCATTAAATTCAGATGTTTCCATAGAGAACTAAAATTTGGATTAATTATTAAGAATTGGAAAGATTATAGCGGTTGGAGTATTTGGTATTTTAATGTAGATGGCAGCTGGCATTATACTAAAGCAAACGATACTTCTCATATTGATGCTTATCCTGGCGAATTATATCCAGTGCATATTGCAGAGCAGATAATAAAAAGGGGGGAGGAAAAGAAAAGTCAAGAATTCTTATTTTCCCTTGATGATCAAATAAATATCCTAGATTACTCTTTATCGCCGTCTATTGCATTCTTTAATAGGTATTATGATGAAACTTCAACGATTCATAAGGTAGAAAAGGAGTTTCTAAATACTACGGCAATTGATTTTAATATTATAAAAAATGGTGATATTTTTCGAATGGAAGAGGATGGCTTTACCCAGTATTTCCAATTATATGGGAATGATTGTAATGACTCATATGGAGATGTTATAAAGCTATTTAACAGGAAGTTTCCTCAATCGGAGACTCCGTTGTGTTCTGAAATTGCCAATATTCAAGACTATACTTACATACATACAATCATTAGAACTGGCATTTACGATAAAAGTTGGGAAAAATATGGTTTTTACCCAATAGCCAACAATAATCAATTAATCAGATTTCGGGCTTTTCATCCAGAACTATCTTTCAGGGACAATTACAATGATTGGCGGTTGTATAGTGGGTGGAGTGTATGGTATATGGACGATGCTGAGAGTTTTCACTATACTCCTAAAGATGATATCTCACATTATGAAGCTTATACGGGAGGAATCTATTTACCAAAGTTCATTCGTCAGTTCGTAAATGGAGCAACCAAGGATACTGAAGAATGGCAAGAATACCAGAAAAATTCAGATTTAACAAGGTCTTTATCAGATTAGAAATACTAAAAACACAGACCTAATTGTAGCCTCCCCCGTTCTTGCGCCCTCCCCCATTCTTCGTGCAGATGACAAGTTTACAAATAAACTAATTATGCAATATGAGAAAGAGCCCGGTGAAATACCGAGCTCTTTTCTTATTATCCTCTAAATGAGCGGATTGCCGATTACTTCAGAGCGTCTCCGTTCATGGTTACAAGGAATTCTTCGTTAGAGGTGGTTTTCTCAAGGCGGGATTTCATGAACTCCATGGCCTCAACGCTGTTCATATCAGAAAGGTAGTTCCTTAAGATCCAAACACGGTTGAGTACCTCCTTGTTAACCAGCAGGTCATCTCTACGGGTAGAACTGAGTGTAACGTCAACTGCAGGGAATACTCTCTTGTTGGAGAGTTTTCTATCCAACTGAAGTTCCATGTTACCTGTTCCCTTGAACTCCTCAAAGATGACATCATCCATCTTGGAGCCGGTCTCCGTAAGAGCGGTTGCTATAATTGTAAGAGAGCCACCGTTTTCTACGTTTCTGGCTGCTCCAAAGAATCTCTTTGGTTTGTGAAGTGCGTTAGCATCTACACCGCCGCTGAGCACCTTACCGCTGGCAGGCTGAACTGTGTTGAATGCACGCGCCAGACGGGTGATGGAGTCCAAAAGGATAACTACGTCATGACCGCACTCAACAAGTCTCTTAGCCTTCTCAAGAACTATGTTTGCAACCTTTACGTGGCGGTCTGCAGGCTCGTCAAAGGTAGATGCAACTACCTCAGCCTTAACGCTTCTTGCCATATCCGTAACCTCCTCCGGACGCTCGTCTATAAGAAGGACAATCAGATAAACCTCCGGGTGGTTGTCTGCAATGGCGTTTGCTATCTCCTTAAGCAGCACGGTCTTACCGGTCTTAGGCTGAGCCACAATAAGACCTCTCTGTCCCTTACCTATAGGAGCGAACATATCTACAACTCTGCAGGAGAGGTTGTTATGTCCGTTTCCCAAGATGTTGAATTTCTCATCAGGGAAGAGCGGAGTAAGGAAGTCAAACGGTACTCTGTCTCTGATGAAGGCAGGGTCTCTGCCGTTGATGGAATCTATCTTTACAAGCGGGAAGTACTTGTCACCCTCTCTTGGCGGCTTAATCTCTCCATAAACGGTATCTCCGGTCTTAAGAGCGTAAAGTTTTATCTGTGACTGTGATACATAAATATCATCCGGTGAGTTAAGATAGTTGTAATCAGATGAACGGAGGAAACCGTAACCGTCCGGCATAATCTCAAGAACTCCGTTTGCCTTTACAACTCCCTCAAACTCAATCTTTACAGCCTTCTCTCTCTCCTGAGAATCATTCTCCTGGTTTCTGCGCTGCTCAAACTGAGGACGCTGAGGGCGCTGTTCATTTTGCTGAGGGCGCTGTTCATTCTGCTGAACAGGTCTCTGCTGCATCTGCTGAGGTGCTGCAGGTCTTGGCTGAGCCTGTGCAACGTTCTGTGACTGAGGTTGTGCAACATTCTGTGACTGAGGTTGTGCAACATTCTGCTGCTGAGCCTGCTCTGACTGTGCCTGCTGGGCTGCAATTTGGTTCTTTCCGGTTCCTTTAGGACGTCCCCTACGCTTTGCAGGCTGCTGTGCTGCTTCCGCATTTGCAGGCTGAGGTTGTGCAACATTCTGCTGCTGAACCTGCTCTGCCTGAGGCTGCTGGGCTGGGTTCTGTGTATTCTGTGCTGCAGGATTTGCCTCATCCTTTCTCTTTCTTCCCCTCTTCTTAGGCTCTGCAACCTCCGGGTTACTCTGCTCAACTACAGGCTTGGAGACCTGTATACGCTCTCTCTTTGGTCTCTTAGGACGCTGAATAGGCTGGTCTACAGACTGAATGGCCTGCTCGTCCAAAATCTTGTAAATCAGATCATCATGTGAATAGTTCTTAGCTTTGGAAATGTTCAGTTTCTCTGCAATTGCCACCAACTCGTCAAAGCTCTTAGATTTTAGTTCAATAATGTCAATCATAAAATAAATTTGGGGATTACATCCGCATGAGTTATGCGGATTTGCAGTGCAAATATACAATTATTTTGAATAGAAAAAAATAAGGGAGTGATTTTCACCCCCTTATTGTCTACTTGAGAGATACCACAATCTCTTCCAGGAACTTGGTAAACTTCTCCAATGACTTGAGTTCCAGTTTCTCACCCGGTGCGTGAACGCCTCTGAGTGTTGGACCGAATGAGATCATATCCATATCCGGGAACTTAAGTGAGAAGAGACCGCACTCCAAACCGGCAGGAGTTACAATCACTCTTGCATCCTCTTTGAAAAGACGCTTGTAGGTCTTCTTGCAAACATCAAGGATTGGAGAGTTGAGGTTAGGAATCCAACCAGGGTATTCTCCTGAGTGAACAACCTTTGCACCGGCCAATGACCAGCAAGCCTCCATCTGTTGAGCCATCCAGCGTCTCTCGCTTACAACTGCGCTTCTCTGGCTTGAGCCAATCACAATCTTGTTGCCGGGACGCATCTTAATGGATGCAAAGTTTGTGGAGATCTCAATGAGTCCCTTAATGGAGTCACTGATCTTGTAAGAGCCGTGAGGTGAGGCAACTCCGGCAAAGATTAAGGATGCTGCTGTGTTCTCATCTATTGCACCCTTTGTCCAGGTTACGGGAACTAGTTCCATATCTACGTTAGGGTCTGAGAGTGAGAACTCTGAACGTACATATCCTCTAATCTCCTCAAAAAGTTCAAATACTGAACCCTTTGCGCTCTTAGGGAATCCGAATACTGCATGAGCGTCTCTTGGGATGGCGTTGCGTTTGTTACCGCCGTCAATCTCATAGAGTTCAATGCGGTGCTTATCCAGAACCTTGTATAAGAATCTGAGCAGCTGTTGGTTGGCATTAACTCTGTTCTTGTTGATGTCATCTCCGCTGTGACCTCCCATACTTCCGAATACCCTTACTCTGTACTTCAGATACTCTTTGGTCTGAGGGACTCGTTTGTATTTGAAGGTTGCAGTTGTATCTATACCGCCGTTGCAGCCAATGCAGAGTTCTCCCTCATCCTCGGAATCAAGGTTAAGGAGAATGTTACCGGTAACAAAGCCAGGCTTGAGTGCCTCAGCTCCGTCCAATCCGGTCTCCTCGGAAACGGTAAAGAGAGCCTCAACCCTACCCGTCTTAATTGTAGGATCCGTAACCACAGCAAGTTGCGCAGCCATACCTATTCCGCAGTCTGCACCCAGTGTGGTATCTTTTGAGATAAGCCAGCCGTCCTCCTCGGTGTAAGGGATAGGATCCTTTGCAAAATCGTGATCCACACCCGGATTCTTCTCGCACACCATGTCTGAATGGCTCTGGAGAATAACGGTAGGAACCTTCTCTTTACCCTTATCTGCCTCCTTAATAATCACTACGTTACCAACTTCATCTCTCTTTGCTTTGAGGTTGTGCTTCTTGGCGTATGCCAAAAGCCACTCTATAATTTTCTCCTCATGACCACTCTCTCTGGGAACAGTGGTAATCTCCTTGAAAATTTCAAGAATGTCTTTGCTGTTCATAATACTATATTTTTAGTTTTGATTTCAGTTATTGCTCTTGAGTTGACGCTCAAGATCAGCCACATAGTGACGGATATTCCTGTCCGTATCTATAAGATCGGATACGGTGTTGCAGGCGTGGAGAACGGTAGCGTGATCTTTTCCACCCATCTGACTTCCTATGGATGCAAGGGAGGTCTTGGTAAGGTTTCTTACAAGGTACATTGTAATCTGGCGCGCCTGAACAATCTCCCTCTTTCTTGTCTTTGAGACAATTAACTCAGGAGTAATCTTAAAGTAGTCACAGACGGTATTACGTATTCTCTCAAGAGAAATCTCAGAAGAATCTATGTTGATTATCTGCTGTGTAACCTTCTTTGCAAGTTCCAGGGTAATGTTCTCGTTATTGAGAGTAGCATGAGCCACCAGTGAGAGAATAGTTCCCTCAAGTTCACGTACGCTGCCCGTAACTCTGTTAGCCAGATACTCAATCACTTCTGCAGGCAGAACTATACCCTCGTTCTCGCTCTTGGCCTTGAATATCTTCAATCTTGTCTCATAATCTGGAGGTAGGAGCTCGGCGGACAGTCCCCATTTGAATCTCTGCAGCACTCTCTGATCAAAGCCCTGCAAACTGCCTGGCGGACAATCTGAAGTAAGGATAATCTGTTTTCCTGCCTGATGCAGATAGTTGAAGATATGGAAGAATATATTCTGAGTTCCCTTGCTGGTAAACTCTTGTACATCATCTATAATCAAAACATCTATCTGTTGGTAGAAGTGTAAAAAATCCGGTATCTTATTACCTACAACGGCACTCTGGAATTGTGTCTTAAAGGTAATTGCACTAACATACAATACAATCTTATCCGGTAACCTTTCTTTAATTCTCAATCCTATGGCCTGAGACAGATGGGTCTTGCCCAGCCCCGAACCTCCGTATATGAACAAAGGGTTGAAAGGATTTCCTCCCGGAGACTTTGCTACAGTCTCACCGGCACTTCTTGCAAGACGGTTGCAAGTTCCCTCGATAAAATTGTCAAAAGAGTACCGAGGATTAAGATTGGACTCAATGTAGAGCTGCTGAATTCCCGGAATCACAAAAGGATTCATCTTCTCCTTTTCATCCCTAGGAATGGCAATACCCCTGTTTTTAAGCTGAATCTCGTTCTGGTGAGAGTAAGATACCGTGGAGTTGAGAATCTTAACATTATAGGCAAGTCTGACATTCTCTCCTATCACCCTCTTAAGAGTCTTTGCCAAAATATCGTTCAACTGGCTCTCTTCTAATTGACGGTAGTAAGCATCTGAAGGAACTTCAATGGTAAGTTTTGAATCTACCAAAGAGATTGGCTTTATAGGAAGGAACCATGTCTTGAAGACAGAATCAGGAACATTGTTCTTGATTATCTTAAGGCACTCGCTCCAAACCTCTATGTAGTTTCTCTCCTTCATTAAACTTTGATGATACTAGAAAAAAAAAGCGCCGTTGTTTTGGCAGAACAAAAATGGTTAAAAAAAAGTTATAAAAAAAAATCGTCTGCTATTGTTTTTCTCGGGAAAAATATAAGAGCCTTATAAATCAACAAGAAAAAATTTACCCATTTGTAAGGGTGTCATTTTTTGTTAATTGCAAGATTATCCTTTATAACTATCTAATCAGAAAACCGTTACTCTTATGTATTTTCTAGGGTTTGCTTTAATCTTTTTAACAAGATTTTCAATTTCCACCACCAAACTGTCCAAAGAGTTGTGCAAAGCGTCCGTTGAGATGAGTTTTCCGGTGGTAGATTCCGGGGACTGTACCTTCTCCAAAAGTGAGTTAAGCTCATCCACTGTCTTACTGAGTTTTACGGTAGAGAGTTCCTGGGATGTCTTATTTAAGTTGCTGAGTGTCTTATGGAAATCCCCGTCCGGTGAATTCAGTGAATCTGTTAAAGCGTTGATATTCTTCAGTGAAGCGGAGAGATCCGGAGTCATCTCGTTCAAAGAACCGGTCAGGCGCTGGACATTTGTCAAAGAGCCGTTCAATTTACGCAGAGATGAGTGAAGATCTGCTCTGGCGGCGGAGTCAAGAGTCTGATTTATAGCAGACAGAGTCTTCTCCAACTCCCCCATTACCTCACCCAGTTTATTCTTCAGAGGGCTGGCATAGCCGTAAAGTATGCTTATCATATCCGGAGCCGTGCTGCCCGGAATTGTGTCTCCGCCTTTCAGGTAAAATTTACCGTCTCCCAAGACAATGCGTAAAGATTTACCGCCCAATATACTAGAACTGTATGCTTCCGCCTGTGAGTTTGAAGGAATAGCGTAATCTCTTTTAATACTGAGACTTATAAGGAAACGATCTTTCACCGGATCAAATTTTATCCTATCTATGGCACCCACTTTCAGACCCTTAATGTAAACCGGAGAGGTCACAGTAATTCCGTCTACTTCACCCAAATAGGTGTAGTAAGTATTACTTCCCTTAAAGATATCGTGACCCTTCAGATAGTTCAAGGCAAAGAATAGTGCCACTAAAATGAGAACCAAAAAGAGGCCGATTTTCTGACTGCTGCTAATCTTCATAATATATTGACTCCTTAAATTACTTACTAAAAATTACTCCATCTCTTACCACTATTACAAATGCACCTTTAAAACTCTTCCTCACTTTGGAAAGCTCTTTTGAAGCCTCCTCTCTGGTATTATACCTTCCAAGGTAGTATTTGTATCTTCCATCCTGATAGATATATAGGGCATCCCCTCTCCCCTTCAAATCCGGAGAGTTGGATGAGAGTTTCTTATTTACCGCCATTATCTGAATAGCGTAAAATGTATCCGGCTCTTTAGCCTTAGGCTCAGGCTCTATCTCCTCAGTCTCAGATGGAGAGTTATCCAGAGTGTTACGGCTCTCGTAATCCTCCTTGTATTTTGTAAAGGCATCTGCCAGGCGACGGGCTATCTTGCTCTGTCCCTCATCTGTAATGAGCACCTTAAGGTCTTCCTGGTTGGTAAGGAAGCCTATCTCCGTCAGAACGGATGGCATTGTGGTCCTCCAAAGAACCAGAAAACCTGCCTGCTTAACTCCCCTGCCATGTTTTACAGGCCCCTTTGCATACTCGTCCTGAATAAACTTTGCAAACTTTATACTCTGCTCTGAATAAGCATTTTGCAGAAGGGAGAAGATAATATATGACTCCGGAGAGTCTGGGTTAAAGCCCTCATACTTAGTGGAATAATCCTCCTCCATCTTAATTACGGCGTTCTCTCTCTTTGAGACCTCAAAGTTGCGGTCGCTTACGTGAGTTCCCATTGTAAAGGTCTCACTGCCGCGCGGAACGGTTGACGGATTGGCGTTTACGTGAACGGAAATGAAGAGGTCCGCCTTGTTTCGGTTGGCTATATCCGCTCTCTCGGCCAGAGGAATGAAGACATCTTTCTTCCTGGTATAGACCACTTTAACATCCGGATGTTCCTCCTCAATAATCTTTCCCAGCTTAAGAACAACGGAGAGGACTATATCCTTCTCTCTGTACTTCTTGTCCTTACTCATACAGCCGCTGTCCCTTCCTCCGTGGCCGGCGTCAAGCACAAGGCACTTTAACCCCTCTGATTGAGAGGAGGCCTCCACTGGGATAAGGAGGAAGAGTGCCGCAATTATGCACATTAATCCGTATCGGGAAAAATGATTGGTCATCTTAGGTACGTTAATTGCTTAAATTGTGCTACATTTGTCGCTGCTGACAAAATTACAAATAAAAGCGGAAAAAAAGTCTATAGGATGAGTTTTAAGAGAATCATACGTGGATGGGGATACTTTGCTCTTATCGTATCTCTTATTCTTGTCATGCAGGGCTTTTCCGCTCCAAAACGTTCCCAGATTCCAGGTTTAAGGGTATTACACCTTAAAGATACAGTTCCAAGCAGGGATTCCATCACTCAGGATTCTTTAAAGAGAGACTCCCTTGTTATAATAGATTCCTCCCAAATATCAACTCTTAAGGAGCCGGTCTTCTCCACCGGAAGAGACTCCAGCGTTGAGATTATGACGGAGGGTAAGAGAATGCTCTATTACTATGGAGATGTGACGGTTACATACGGTGACATTCAGCTCAAGGCAGACTATATGGCCTACAACGTGCAGACCAGAACCGTCTTTGCCAAGGGACTGCCGGACTCATCGGGAGTCATAAAAGGTTTCCCGGAACTGAAAGAGGGTAAGAATACCTTCACAATGGAGAGTGTCTACTATAACTTTGATACCAAGAAGGCCAAGATTTTCAACATGATGACTCAGGAGGGAGAGGGCAACATCAGAGGAAAGTACATAAAGAAGATGCCGGACAACTCCGTCAATATCTCCAGAGGTATATATACTACATGTGATGCGGAAGAGCCCCATTTCTACCTCCAGATGACAACCGCAAAGGTTGTCAATTCCGGTCCTATAAAGAAGACGGTATTCGGCCCGGCATACACTGTAATTGAGGGTGTTCCAACGCCTTTCGCTCTGCCTTTCGGATTTGTTCCAAAGATCAGCAACAGAAGCGGAGGAATCCTCTTCCCTACTTATGGTGAGGAGACGGCCAGAGGTTTCTACCTCAAGGGGTTGGGTTACTACTTCGTATTCGGGGAGCACTTTGATCTGGCAGCCACCTGTGACATCTACACAAAAGGGTCCTGGGCAACCAACCTAAATGCAAGATACACAAAGAGATATAAGTATTCCGGTTCCCTGTCGGGAGGCTACTCCGTTGATATTACGGGAGAAAAGGGGCAGCCGGACTATGTAAAGAGCAAGAACTTCTCACTCAACTGGAGTCACAATCAGGATGCAAAGGCAAGGCCGGGAACAACCTTCAGAGCCTCTGTAAACTTCTCCAGCCCGTCCAACAGCCGTTATAACTCAACCACTATAAATCAGGCACTTACAAACCAGATTTCATCCTCCATCTCTTACGGAAAGAGTTGGGCGGGAACTCCGTTCTCCCTCTCCATAAATGCTCTGCACAGCCAGAACTCCAGAGACAGTTCATACGCGGTAACCTTCCCTAACCTCACCTTTACCGTGAGCCGTATCAATCCGTTCAGAAGAAAGGAGATGGTTGGAAAGAAGAAGTTTTACGAAGATATTACCTTCAACTATACGGCAAGGTTTGACAACAAGATAAACTTCAAAAGCAGAGAGGTTAAGGAGCCGGACTTCTTCAAAAAGATGAGGAACGGACTGCAGCACAGTTTCTCCATTGGACTCCCTACCTTTACGGTTCTTAAGTACATACAAGCCTCTCCTAACGTAAGTTACGGTATGAACTGGTACTTCTCGGATGCCGTTCAATACTATGACACCGAGCAGCAGAAGACCGTTACAAAGTACTCGGATCCTTTCAGCACCTTTGGCGTAACTCAGAACTACAACTTTGCTCTGAGTTTCAACACCCGTCTCTACGGTCTGTTCAACTTTGGAAAAGATTATAAGGTTCAGGCTATCAGACACACACTGACTCCTAGTTTGAGTTTCAACTATATGCCGGAACTTGGAACACGTGCAAACGGCTACCGCACATACCAGTATGTAGATATGAACGGTGTGGCTCATTCAGTGGTTTACAACAAGTACAGCGGTCAGTTATACTCTCCTCCGGGAATGGGTAAGAATGCAGGTATGTCATTCAGTTTCGGTAACCTGTTGGAAGCTAAGATAAAATCTCAACAGGATACTACGGGTAAGGGAACCAGAAAGATAAGACTTATAGACCAGTTGAACATATCAGGTTCCTACAACTTCCTGGCAGACTCTCTTAAGCTCTCAAACATAGCGGTTTCCATGACTACCACCGTATTCGGAAAGATGGCCATCAACGGCTCAATGACATTGGATCCTTACGCTATAAACGAGCGCGGAGTTAAGATTAACAAGCTGAACATCCAGCAGAAGGGATTCCATCCGTTCCGCCTTACCGGAGCCAGCCTCTCCACTTCATACAGTTTCTCCGGAGAGGGAACCAGTAAACTTGGTTCCGAGTATGTTCCTCAGGGTGCTATCTCCAGGGCCGGTTCAAACTCAACCAGCGGTTACGAAAGGATTTACTACCACCCGGTTACGGGAGAGTATATCCCGGGAGGATGGGTTTATTACTATGACCCTAAGATGCCTTGGAGCGTGAACCTCAACTACAGCTACTCTTACTACAAGAACTACCAATACTCAAATAACCAGCTTATTACAAGGCACAACCACTCCATGACATTGGGAATAAGTTCACAGATTAGGATTTACAAAGATTTGAACATCTCCCTCAATACCGGAGTGGACCTTACAAAGATGCAGCTTACAACCACACAGCTTTCCGGTTCATTCAGTCTGCACTGTTTCCAAATCTCCTTCTCCTGGATTCCTAACGGAAAATGGGAGAGCTGGAGTTTCAGAATCTGTGCAAACGCCTCATCTTTGGCAGATTTGCTGCAGTTTAAGAAGAACGCAAGTTACTGGGACAACCAGTACTAAAACAATATGTTATGAAAAGGATGATTGTAGCCCCTTCTATGCTTTCCGCAGATTTTGCCAATCTGGGAAAGGATATTGATCTGGTAAACCAAAACGGAGATATATTCCATCTGGATATTATGGACGGAGTATTTGTTCCTAATATCTCTTACGGAACCCCTGTTATTAAGGCTATTACAGCAAGGGCTACCATTCCGGTAGAGGCTCACCTTATGATTGTTGAACCGCAGAAATTTCTCAAAGATTATAAAGAGATGGGAATTGGTTCAATAAGCGTTCACTACGAGGCCTGTACCCATTTGGACAGAGTGGTCAATCAGATTAAGGAACTGGGAATGAAGGCCGGAGTTGCAATAAATCCTCACACCAGCGTAAACCTTTTGGAAGATATTGTTAAGGTTTCAGATTACATATTGGTAATGAGCGTTAACCCGGGATTCGGCGGGCAGAAGTTCATCCCTTACACTACTCAGAAAATCAGAGACTTAAAGAAGATAATCCAGGACAACAATCCTAAATGTCTTATTGAAGTGGACGGCGGAGTGGGTCTTAACAATATTGAGGAGCTGGCACGTACCGGTGCAGATGTAGTTGTTGCCGGCAATGCGGTATTCTCTTCAAAGAATCCGGCAGAGACAATCAAAAAACTCCAGGGCTTACTTTAAACGTGCTAAAACAGTCCGGCAGGCGGAAACTTTGTCCCCTACCTTCACAAGAACCTCAGAATCAAGCGGCAGGAAGATATCCACACGGCTTCCGAACTTTATGAATCCCAGCTGCTGACCGGCAGCTACAGTTTCTCCCTCTTTGGCATAGCAGACAATACGGCGGGCTATGTAGCCTGCAATCTGACGGAATAGAACCTTTGCACCGTTCTCAGTTTCAACCACAACGGATGTCCTCTCGTTTTTAACGGAAGACTTTGGATGCCAGGCAACCAGGTAGTCTCCAGGATGATAATTATTGTAAACAATGCGTCCCGCCACGGGATAATAGTTCACGTGAACGTTGAACAGGCTCATAAAGACAGATACCTGAATAGCTTTGGAGTGCAGGTACTCATCTTCCTCCACCTCCTTTACTATCACCACCTTACCGTCTGCAGAGGAGAGAACCTCATTAGAAGAGCAGGATATAACCTTCCTCTTGGGATCTCTGAAAAAGTATGCAATGAATAAAAAGAGGATAACCACTAAGATTGAGAAAACTATAGGAAGTGGCCTCAATCCTACCAGTAGCAAGAGTGCGCAGATAACAGCCGCAAAGAAGAAAAATGTTATTAAAACTGATATGCGTCCCTCTTTGTGTATCATTGTAAATTTTAGAATACTAAGTAATTATAAAAGAGATAGAAGACCGCTGCGGCTGGGATGGCAAAGAGTGCGCTGTCAAATCTATCCAAAAGTCCTCCGTGGCCCGGCATAATGTTTCCGGAATCCTTTACCTCAAATCTTCTCTTGAGCTGGCTCTCCACCAAATCCCCCATCACTGCAAATATGCTCACAATCAGAGCGTAGAGAGTGCATGCCTTATAGCTTGCCTCCGGCAGCAGCAGATTAAAGTATCTTAAAAAAACCGCAGCAATCACTGAAAAGATGAGAGAGCCAATTACCCCCTCCCAGGATTTCTTAGGTGAAACGCTTGGCATAAGTTTATGACCTCTGGCGCCTTGCCCGAATGCGGTTCCTATACAGTATGCTCCCACATCTCCCGCCCAGAGGAGAATCAGAAGTGAAGCAATCTTCCAACCGTTGTATCCGAAGAAGCCCACAACATTAAGAGTTGCAAAAGGCACGGCTACGTAAACCAGTGAAGACCAGGCGAATTCCAGTCCCCTATTCTCTTTGCTGAAGAGTCTCTCCAACGGAATCAAAAAGAGGCAGAGAACAAACAGAGCAACAAAGATCATTGCAGACTTGTAGTAAATTACAGAGTTTGGCAGTGTTTCAGAGACCTCTGAAGAACAAGTTTCCTGAGTTCCTCCCATTACCGAGAAAAGCAGAGCCGGTATCAAAAATATTGAGAGTGAGGCTGTTATTGAGAGCAGTTTCAAAAGCACCTTCCCCTTTCCTATTGTGAAATGGAGGTACTCATAAACCATGCAGCAAACTATAAATGAAAAAACTATGATGTATGGAAGCGGGTTATGCTTCCAGAAAAAGAGGCAGGATATAAGTATCACGCAGAATACTATACCGCTAATCGTTCTCTTTATCAGTTCTTTCATCTTGCTCTAACTTAACACGCGGGCCGTAGATTCTCTCAAGGTCTTCTGCAAAGATGACCTCCTTTTCCAGCAGCAGATTAGCCAACTCCTTAAAGCCCTCCATGTGGCTCTCAAGAACATCCTTAGCCATCTGGTGAGCCTTATCTATCAGCGCTTTAGTCTCTGCATCTACAAGTTCCGCAGTCTTCTCGCTGAACGGCTTGGTAAGGTTGTAACCATCCTCCTGGAAGTTGTAGTATGAGATGTTGCCCACCTTGTCACTCATTCCGTAGTAAGCAACCATTGCATATGCCATCTTAGTCAGACGCTCCAAATCATTGAGAGCACCGGAAGAGATCTTGTTGTTGATTATCTCCTCTGCAACTCTTCCTCCAATGAGTGAAGCCATCTCATCCATCATCTGCTCCTTGGTCATAATCTGCCTCTCCTCAGGCACATACCAGGCTGCACCCAGCGCCTTTCCTCTAGGAATGATTGTAACCTTAAGCAGAGGATTGGCATTTGGAAGGAACCAGCTTACTGTTGCGTGACCGGCCTCATGGAATGCAATAGTGCGCTTCTCAGAAGGCGGAATAATCTTGCTCTTTCTCTCAAGACCGCCCACTATTCTGTCAATTGCATCCAGGAAGTCCTGCTTGTCTACAGACTTCTTGTTATGACGTGCAGCAATCAAAGCCGCTTCATTGCAGACATTTGCAATATCTGCACCTGAGAAACCAGGAGTCTGTTTGGAGAGGAAATCAATATCCAAGTCCGGATCCAGTTTAAGTTTCTTAAGGTGAACTTTGAATATCTGCTCTCTGTCTTTAAGTTCCGGAAGATCAATGGTTATCTGACGGTCAAATCTTCCGGCACGCATAAGCGCCTTGTCCAAAATATCTGCACGGTTGGTTGCGGCCAGAATAATCACGCCGCTGTTTGTACCAAAACCATCCATCTCTGTAAGCAGCTGGTTAAGAGTATTTTCTCTCTCATCATTGGAGGAGAATCCCACATTCTTTCCTCTGGCTCTACCCACTGCGTCAATCTCATCTATAAAAACAATACAAGGAGCCTTCTCTTTAGCCTGTTTAAAGAGATCTCTAACTCTGGATGCACCCACGCCCACAAACATCTCCACAAAGTCTGAACCGCTCATAGAGAAGAAAGGCACGTTTGCCTCGCCTGCTACAGCCTTGGCCAGCAGGGTTTTACCAGTACCAGGAGGGCCTATCAGAAGTGCTCCCTTAGGAATCTTACCGCCCAGACTGGTATACTTTGCAGGACTCTTTAAGAAGTCTACAATCTCCATTATCTCAACCTTGGCCTCCTCCAAACCAGCTACATCCTTGAATGTTACCTTCACCTTGCTGTTCTTGTCAAAGACTTTGGCCTGGCTCTTTCCAACATTGAAAATACCACCGCCGCCACCGGATCCCATATTGGAGACTCCTCTGGAAAGACGGCTCATAAGATAGAAGAGCAGAATCAACATCAGAATTGGCCAAACCCAGCTCAGAATGTTGCTCCAGTAGTTAACGGACTCCTCAAATTCATACTTGAACTTCTTATCTTCCGGAAGGGTCTCTCTGGCCTCGGAGAACTCCTTTTCCGCTTCAAATGAGGCTGGTACCACAAAGTAGAACTGTGGTGCAGACTTAGGCGTCTCACCTCCAAAACGGTTTTTATATTTCTCCTGAGACTCCTTCTTAAGCTTCACATAGCCCTTGTTCTCATTGGTTATAAAGGAGATTTTATCCACATCCCCAGCCGGAATCATACTCTCCTTAACCTCATACCACTCCGTCTTGAGTTGTTTGTTGGAGGAGCCTCCCGTAAACCAAACATAACTGAGAATCAGAATCAAAGGCAGATAAATAATCCATACCATTGAGAATGGATTTTTCCTCTTCTGATTACCGCCCCTATTATTCAATCTATTGTCTGCCATATATTTAGTCTTGGTATTCTTTCTTAGGACAGTCGCTCCACAACTCCTCCAGACGGTAGAAATTTCTGTACTCCGTTTGGAAAATGTGAACTACAATATCCCCGTAATCCTGGATAATCCAGAAGCGATTCTCCTTACCCTGAGAGCGCACCACCTTCTTCTTGCACTTTACAATCATCTCATCCTCAACATTATCCGCGATAGCTGAAACGTTAGGTGTAGAGTCTGCATTGCAAATCACAAAGAAATCACAGATGCTGCTTCCAACCTTTCTAAGATCCAGAGAGACAACGTTCTGCCCCTTTTTGTCCAGTATAGCCTCTACTATCACATCCAACTCACCCGGCAACTTTGACGCAGCCTTCTTGGCAGCAGGCTTCTTTGCAACCGCCTTTTTCACACTTTTCTTTGCCGGAGCCTTAGCCGTCTTACTCTTTGCAGCAGGCTTGGTAACCGCTTTCTTAGATTTTTTCTCTTCTGTCATATCTTAATTGTTAACTTTGCTTCAAAGATACATCAATTATTTTGCCAACCGACATTATGGCACAAAAACTTAATATTACCTGGATGGATGTTACGGATTCCACCAACAACAGGGCTCAGGATGGAATTCCCACGGCGGAGGATAAATCCGTCTGGGCAGCTCTCTTTCAAACCCAGGGGAGAGGCCAGAGAGGCAACACCTGGAAAGCCTCAAAGGGAGAGAACCTCACCTTTTCCATACTGCTCAAGCCGGACTTTATCTTTGCTCAGGATCAGTTCATTGTCTCCGCGATAGTTACCCTCGGTATTCACAAGTACCTACAGAACAAAGGAATAGAGAGCCGCATCAAATGGCCTAATGATATCTACGCAGAGGAGAGGAAAATTTGCGGCATCCTCATTGAAAACGGCATATCCGGAAACAACCTCTCCAGCAGCATCTGCGGCATTGGGCTCAATATCAACCAAAAAGAGTTTCCTAAGGATCTGCCTAACCCAACCTCCGTTATTTTGGAACTGGAACGCCTTGGAAGGCCTGTTGCAAAAATGGAACTAAAGAGTGAGCTGGAACTGCTACTCACAGATATCTTCTACTACTACGATAAGGCCAAAACCGAATTCCTTGCAAAGGGCAACTACAAAGCTCTTTACGATGAATACCATAAGAACCTCTACCGCCGCGGCGAGTTCCACCGTTACATAGAAACGGCTTCCAACAAGGAAATCACAGCCAAAATCATAGGCCTGGACGAGTACGCCTGCCTAATCCTGGAATACCGGGATGGCACACGCAAAAGCTTTGCTTTTAAGGAAATAAGCTATATTATATAACTTACTTTCTGCGTCTTCTTAAGGTGCGGATAAGGAAGTAGAGCACTGCAATAAGGGCCACCGCTGCTACGCCCCAGATAACAAATGGAATGTAGCTAGGCTCAGCCTTGCCGGCAGGAACCGGATAGCTGTCCGGAAGATCCACTTTATCTCTCAAATAGAGCGCATAAGCGTACCACTCGGCAATATCTGCATTATCCAAAAACCACCCCTCTGCATTGCCTCTGAGTGGACAACTCCTCTCAATATCCAGAATCTCCTTACCATCTTTGGTCTTAGGAGTGAGTGAGAGGAATCCGTGAGACTTCTTATCTACCAGTGAGATACAGTTAGCAGTGTAAAGATCCGTAACAACAGGATAGAGAGCGGAAGCCTCAACCTTCTTGCCGTGAACATAGACATCCTTAACTCTGAAGAGTTTAGGCATCACAGGGTTGTAGGTGTAGTTCATTCCGTAGAAGGTCATATAGGTATCCGGATTCTCCGGAGCGGCTGAAACGTTGTATTCGCAGATTGCCTTAAGTTCCTTACCTGTCAAATAGCAGAGAATTACAGGATATCCCGGGTTCTTTCTGGAGTCTCTTCCTAAAGAGAGAATATTGAACACGTCCTCATAAGTGACAGGACCCTGAGGAAGGTTTTGGCGTATAACTCCCTTAGGGACAATGGATACCAGACGTGAAGTATCCTTTGGAACCTCCTTGAGGAAGTATGCACAGTTGAAGATTGCCTTGGCAATATCGTAGGCCATTGGGTTAAAGCCGGTAGAATCAGTATTCACTGAAAGTTGAGTCTTTACGGTATCCATCACCTCAAACGGAGATGAGTGATATCTCTTTTCAAACTGCTCTACAACCTTCATCTTGAGCATGTTTGCAAGGAAGAGAGCTCCTGCGTCCGGTGCAATATCCTCCGGAACCGCCTTTAACTCATAATCTTGCAGTGTTACTCCGTCTTTGGATTTGAAGAGATCTGCCTCACCAATTACAGTTCCGTTTGAACCGGCAGAGACAATCGGGACATTCCCCACCATATAAGGTTTAAAGAGAGCCTCGTGGTCATGACCGCTTATAATAAGGTCAATATCAGGGCATTCGCGAGCCAGACGTGCATCCTCGCTCTTATCTCTCAGAGCAGCGCCGCTGTGAGAAAGGCAGATGATAATGTCCGGTTTCTGAGCCTTGATGGATGGGAGGAGTTTCTTTGCAACCTCAACAGGATCCTGGAATGACATCTTGCCTGCTACGTTGCTTACATTGTATGCATTGTTTCCCAAGAGACCGAAGACTGCAACTCTCAGATTGCCTTTATTGAAGATGAAGAATCTCTGGTGTCCTATGAATTTGAGGGCATTGGAAAAGTTCTTGTCATCTCCTCCGTCTATGTTTGCAGTTACGTTAACAGGGAAGACCATGCTCTTGCCTGTGGTAGGATTCTTGTCATTGCCCTGAATTCTTGAGTTATAGAGCATGTAAGAGAGAGATGTAAGACCAAGATCAAAGTCATGGTTTCCAAAGACAAAGGCGTCATAACCTGCGTATGCGAGCAAACGGTACTCGGTTGCATCTATCTCATAGAAAGCAGAATAGATAGAACCCATAGCCATATCTCCTGCATCCAGAGTGATAACTTCATATCCGTTCTCAACGGCACTGTTCCTCTCCTTGTTTATGAAGGAGACCAGCCTGCCGTAACGGTCCGCACAGGAGTGAAGATCTCCTGTGAAGAGAACCTTCAAAGTGTTAACCTTGTGGTTGGTTTTGTTCGCCGGAGTTAAACGGTTATGGCCTACTGTAGATTGGGCATAGGCGTTACCGCAGAAAGCAACACATACAAGTGCTGCAATCACTAAGAGTATTCTGCTCTTTTTCATATGATTAAATGTTTATTTACTTGTTTAGGAAAGGCTTCATCTGCTTGGCAATCTTGGCCGCCTCTGCAGCCGCAGCCTCTGCAAATTTCTCAGATGAATCCGCAAATATGATTCCCCTTGAGGAGTTTACCAAAAGACCACACTTGGAGTTCATTCCTGCGGTTGCAACATCCTCAACATTACCTCCTTGTACACCTACTCCGGGAACAAGGAAGAAACTCTCCGGAGAGAGAAGACGTATTCTGTTGAGCTGTCCCGGACGGGTTGCTCCAACAACGAACATAATACGCTCTTTGTTTCCCCACTTCTCCGCCTGGCGTATAACTCTCTCATATAAAGGAGTTACCACATCCTCCTCTTCTCCCATTGGAGTGTAGTGAGGAGAGGTCTCCAGAGTCTCAAAATCTTCTGCGGTAACGTTGGATGTAAGTGCAAGAACTATAACCCACTTACCCTCATACTCCAGGAAAGGATGCACTGCATCTCCTCCCATATAAGGAGAAACTGTTACTGCATCACAATCCATCCTCTTAAAGAAGGCCTTTGCATATTGACGGGCTGTGTTTCCAATATCTCCGCGCTTTGCATCTGCAATTATGAAGATAGCTGGATAGTTTGCACGGATATACTCTACCGTTTTCTCCATCTGAGCAAATCCCTCGGCACCCAAAGCCTCGTAAAAGGCTGTGTTCAACTTAAATGCAACAGCATACTGAGCCGTAGCATCTATTATCCTCTTGTTAAAGAGAAAGAGGGCGGCACTCTCATCCAGCCCCTGTTTTTTCACCTCTTCTTTAATGCAGTATGGTATCTTCTCTATGTCAGTATCCAAACCTACACAGAGAAAACTTCCCTTCTTTTGAATCTCAGAGTATAATTGATCGTAAGTCATAATCAGATTTTTAGAAACATACTGCCCGTAAGTGAGGATATTTTCTCCTCTGCATAAGGAAGCGTTATCTCAAACTCTTTCTTTGTCATTGACGGCGCAGCATACATTGCATCCATCATAATAGCCTCACAGATAGAGCGTAAGCCTCTTGCTCCCAGGTTGTACTTTATTGCGGTGTCCACTATCAGGTCCAACACCTTATCATCTATCTTGAGTTCTATTCCGTCCATCTTGAATATCTCCCTGTACTGCTTGATAAGAGCGTTCTTAGGCTGAGTAAGAATGTTCATCAGAGCCTCTCTGTCCAGAGGGTGGAGATATGTTACAACAGGCAGTCTTCCAATGAGTTCCGGAATGAGTCCGTATGAACGTAAATCCTGCGGAGCAATGTACTTCAGAAGTTCCTTCTTACCTACAACCTTCAGTCTCTCCTGAACTCCGTAGCCCACAACCTTGGTGTTGAGTCTCTGGGCAATCTTCTTTTCAATGCCCTCAAAGGCTCCGCCGCAGATAAAGAGGATGTTGGTGGTATCCACCGCAATCATCTTCTGCTCAGGGTGTTTGCGGCCTCCCTGCGGAGGAACGTTCACAATGTTTCCCTCCAGGATTTTAAGCATAGCCTGCTGAACTCCCTCACCGGAAACATCACGTGTAATGGAAGGGTTGTCACTCTTACGGGCTATCTTGTCTATCTCATCTATAAAGACAATACCCATCTGAGCCTTCTCCACATCATAATCTGCATCTTGCAGAAGACGTGTAAGTATGCTCTCCACATCCTCTCCCACATAGCCTGCCTCCGTTAAGACGGTTGCATCCACAATGGCAAAAGGAAGATGGAGCATCTTGGCTATTGTTCTGGCAAGAAGGGTTTTACCGGTTCCGGTAGGACCTACCATCAGGACATTGGACTTCTCAATATCCAGGTCGTTTTTCTCCTCCTGTTCCTTGTAAAGAATTCTTTTGTAATGGTTGTAAACGGCAACGCTCAGGAACTTCTTGGCCTCATCCTGCCCTATCACATACTGATTGAGGTATTTGTGTATCTCCTTAGGTGTTAGGAGTTTAAAATCCTCCTTAACCTTCTCTCCGTAGTTGCTTTTAACGGGAGATAGTTTCACCTCCTTCAAATACTCGTGAACCCTCTCAACACACTCGCTGCAGATGCATCCCAAATCTCCCCCAAGGAGAAGAGCTCCATCTTTCTCTCCCCTGGAGCAGAAGATACATCTTCTCTCCTTATCCTTTGGTCCTCCGTTCTTTACAGCCATCTCTATTTCTTCTGCTTGGAAAGAATCTCATCTATCATTCCGTACTCTTTAGCCTCAGCGGAAGTCATCCAGTAATCTCTGTCTGCATCCTTCTCAATCTGCTTGAGGCTCTTGCCGGTGTTCTGAGCAAGTGATTCGTAGAGTTCCTTCCTTGTCTTAATAATCTCCCTGGCTTCTATCTCAATATCAGATGCCTGGCCCTGAGTTCCACCCATTGGCTGGTGAATCATAATCCTTGAGTGAGGGAGCGCGCTGCGGCGGCCCTTGTATCCTGCTGCAAGCAGAACCGCTGCCATGGATGCTGCCATACCGGTGCAGATGGTGCAAACCTTAGGGTTTACAAGATTCATGGTATCATAGATACCCCAACCTGCATAGACGTGACCTCCCGGAGAGTTGATATAGAGCTGAATATCAGCATTTGGATCTGCACTCTCCAGATAGAGCAACTGTGCCTGAATGATGTTGGCAACATCATCATTGATTGGTACACCAAGGAAGATGATTCTGTCCATCATAAGACGGGAGAATACATCCATACTGGCTACATTCAGCTGCCTCTCCTCTATAATTGTAGGATTGATATAAGCAGCTGTAAGTGAAGCGTATCCGCTTAACTTCAGTGACCCTATGTTTTTATCCAGGGCGTACTTTTCAAAATCTTTAATCATACTATTCTGTTTTTTTCTTAGTGCTCTTCTTTACAGCCTTAGCCTCAGCCGGTTTCTCCTCGCTCTCTTCCTTCTTTGCACTCTTCTTTGCAGGAGCCTTCTTTGCCGGTTTTGCAGCCTTAGCGGCCTGTTTCTCGTTGAGCTCTGTAAGTTCCTCTCTTGTAACCTCTTTGGTAACTGCGGTTATAAGACCTCTTACATAATCAACAACCTTACCCTCCTCACATTTCTCATATATTCTGTTAATCTCCTTCTCGTTGTTGAGCATCTGCTCTGCATACTGATTGATAGTCTCCTCAGGAACGCTTCCAAGGCCGTACATTGCAAACTGGTTGGCTGTCATTTCTTTAGCCACAGCAAGCAAATCCTCCTTAGCAATCTTCATCTTCTGATCCTCAAATATCTTTCTGGAGATCATCTGCCAACGGTAATCCTGGAGGAAGAGAGGGAACTCCTTCTCAATCTGCTCCATAGTGAACTTACCCTCGTTAACCTTAAAGAGCCACTTCTTAAGGAAGTTCTCAGGCAGCGGAAGGTCTGCCTTCTTAACCATATAGTCAATAAGGTCTCTTCTGAAACGCCACTCGCTCTCCTGCTTGAACTCACCTTTCATTCTCTCTTCCAGAGCCTTATCAAACTCAGCTACGCTCTTTACCTTATCCTTTCCAAAGAGACGGTCAAAGAGATCCTGCTCCTCCTTAGCCGGAACAAATGTCTTAACCTCCTCAATAGTAATCTTCCACATAGGGTTGGATGCGTCAAACTCATCCTTGTTGATTCTCAAAAGAGAAGCTCTGTCCGTATCGTTAGGGAAGCACTTAACTACGTCAACCTCAAAGCTGTCACCGGCCTTCTTACCCATAAACTGTTTCTTGGTCTTGGCATCCATGCTCTTAAGAGTGATGTAGGTCTTCTCAACCTTCTTGTCACCCTGCTCCATATTTACAACCAGGAAGTCCTCCTCACCTGCCTTCTCGGTATCCTCAAGTTTACCAAACTGGCGGAGCATATCGCTCTTGTAAGCCTTCAGACCCTCCTCAGTAACCTTAAGGTCATAGTAATCAACCTTATCCGTCTTATCCAGAGCAATGTTCACCTCAGGCCTAACTGCCATATCATAAACAAACTCAAACTTCTCATCCTTCTCAACATCAATCTGTTTCTGCTTCTCCTCGTTTGGAATAGGCTCCCCGATGAGATTAAGGTTGTTATCCTTTATGAAGTTGTTAATAACGTCTGTAATAAGATTGTTCACCGCCTCGTTCATTGCGCTCGGACCGTACATCTTCTCTATTAGACCCATAGGTGCCATACCTTTACGGAATCCTCTGATCTCAGCCTTCTTACGATATTCACGGAGTTGCTTCTCTTTCTTTTCATTTACCTCAGCCTTCTCCAGAGAGACTGTCAGAAGGTAGGTAAGCTGTTCTGTTTCTTTCTTAGTTACTTTCATATCTTACAATAATTATATTTTCCAAAGGGGGACAAATATAGGCAAAATGTGGCTTATAATCAAAAGTAAGCCGTAATTGGCTACTTTGATTTTCTGAAGAGAATCACCAGAATGACAGGTATACCCAGCAGGGCCGCCATTGTGTTGATTGGAATTATACTCCCGGTTCCCGGCAGTTCGCTTAGAGTATCTGCCAGCAGAGTCAGCACCCCGCCCAGCAGTGCAGATGCCGGAAAGAGCACCCTGTGGTTGGCATCTTTGAAGATGAACCTTGCAATGTGCGGCACCGCAATTCCCAAAAAACCTATAGGGCCGCAGAAGGCCGTCACCGCTCCCGCCAAAAGAGTTGTGGAGATGAGTATCCTGTTCCTTATACTCTTAACATTCAGCCCAATAGAGGCCGCATACTCCTCTCCCGGCAGAATGGCATTCAAATTCTTTATATTCCACACAGCGATGGTTAAACCCACCACAACCAAGATGGCCAACACCGCTATCTGCATTTTATCCAGGGCCGCAAAACTTCCCATCGTCCAGAGCACATAGGCCTTAAGTGAGTGAGCATTAGAGGTGTACTGAAGCAGGTTCACTATTGCGCTGGCAATAAAACCAATCATCACTCCAAAGATGAGGAGGGTCAGGTTTCCCTTCACCCGGTTGGAGATGTAAAGAATAAGCATCGTGACTGCAAAGGCCCCTACCAGAGCCGCTCCGGCACTGCCTAGTGAGACGGCCAGTGAGCTTCTCTCAGCTCCTCCCCAGAGTGCGCTGCCCATTATGTAGAGCGCTACGCCCAGCCCCGCTCCGCTGCTTACTCCCAGAATATAAGGGTCCGCAAGAGGGTTTCTAAAGAGCGTCTGCATCTGCAATCCGCAGGTTGCCAGTGCAATACCGCAGATAACCGCCACTATGGCTTTTGGCAGACGGAAGGAGTAGAGGATATCCCGCCCAACCTCCGTAGAGAAGAGATCCTTTAGGGAGAGAGATGATGAACCCAGCAGCAGATCTGCCACAAAGAAGAGCACCAGCAACAGGGCAAAGAGAATAAAATATAAGGGTTTACGCTTCAACGTTTCTCAAATTTCAATAAGTGGAGCAAAAATAGCCACTATTTACTACTTTTGCAACGTAAAATTTAATGATATGAGACAGCAAATTGTAGCAGGAAACTGGAAGATGAACACTACGGTTTCAGAAGGAATTGAACTTGTAAATCAGATTGTAGGTAAAATAGAAGAGGTACCGGAGAACGTACATCTTATTGTAAACGTGCCATTTACACACCTTTTCCCTGTAAGTAAGATTATCGGGGACATAAAGTGTCCGTTCTGCAAGAGCAAGATTTCTCTTGGCTCTCAAAACTGTGCAGACAAGGAGAAAGGCGCATACACCGGAGAGGTTTCTGCACAGATGTTAGCCTCTGTAAGTAAGGCAGTTGGAACAGTTGCAGGTGCACCAGAGGGAGCAACCGGAGCTGCCGTTGAGTATGTTATCCTGGGCCACTCTGAGAGAAGAGGTTACTACGGTGAGACCAACGCCATCCTCTTTGAGAAGATGAAACTGGCGCTTGCTGCAGGACTTAAGGTTATCTACTGCGTTGGTGAGGCTCTGGAGGAGAGAAAGGCCGGCAAGCACTTCCAGGTGGTTGAGAATGAGATTAAAGAGGTGCTCTTCAACCTCACAGATGAGCAGATGAAGAACGTTGTTGTAGCATACGAGCCAATCTGGGCTATAGGTACAGGTGAGACTGCAACCAAAGAGCAGGCACAGGAGATTCATGCATTTATCCGCAAGACCCTCCGTGAGAAGTTCAACGCTCTGGCAGAGGAGACCCCTATCCTCTACGGCGGAAGCTGCAAGCCATCTAACGCCAAAGAGCTTTTCAGCCAGGAAGATATAGACGGCGGTCTTATTGGCGGCGCCTCCCTCAAGGCAGATGACTTCCTTGCAATAGCAAAGAGTTTCTAACTGAGCCTCCGCCCCGCCAAAGCTTTGCAGGCTCGGCTAGCAACTTTACATAAACATAGCGTTACAGCCTTCCAGCAGATCCTGGAAGGTTGTTTCGTAATCTCCCGTGTACCAAGGATCTGCAACATCCCGCTCCACGCCCGTAAAGGCCATCATCAGATGAATCTTATCTTCCGGGTCATTTGGAATTATGCGCTTAATCAGCCTCAGATTTGAGGCATCCATACAGACAATAGAATCATAACGGTCATAATCAGAGCGGGTTACCTGACGTGCCCGCTTTCCCGTATCAAACCACACCCCGTGCTGGTTAAGGCACCTCTTTGCCGGCGGATAGATTGGATTCCCAATCTCCTCCGTAGAGACCGCCGCAGAGTCTGCATCATGAATCCCCTCCAGCCCCTTAGCCTTCACCAACGCCTTGAAAATGAACTCCGCCATCGGACTCCTGCAAATATTCCCGTGGCAGACAAACAACACCTTCATAAACCTTAAAACAACCTAATTACTAGCCTACTTTACCTTAATACTGGCTTACAACGCCTTAATTACTGGTCTTCTTTTTCTTAAGTTTTAAGGTTCCCTCAATTTTGCAAGCTCCTTCATACCAACCATTTCCTGGCTCTAGTTGAACAGGCTCTACATGTACAGAATCATTTGAGAAAACACCGTTTAAAGAAGGATTGTCAGATTCTCTGTAAACCAAATATGTCTCCCCGGATTTAGGGTATGAAAAAACGGTTTCCGTAGTATCTATAATTCCCTGGTTATTAGTCTTTTGTCTAATGGAATAAATCTCACCTACCGGATCTACATAATAACTTGGAGTATAATGGGTTCCCGGGACTACTGTTCTAACTCTTATTTTTGCATTCTCAATTGGAGTGTTCTGATCATTAACAACAGTAGCCTTTATTGTGATTTTTGCGTATGGAGAACCATACATAGCTAACATCTCCTCCTTATCCTTCTTGGAGCAAGAGGTAAAACCAAGTATAGCCAGAAGACCAACCATCAAGAACTTGAAAAATGAAATCGTTTTCTTTGCCATAATTTTTTCAGCTGGTTACAATAATACAAAGATTAAGCAAAAGTCTAAGCAAAAGTCTAAGTCAAAAGTCTAAGTCAAAGATAAAAAACATATTCCCAATAATCATCATTAAAGTCAACTTTCTACTTCCCAGATGTGCTATCTGAGCCAACTATTGTTCTTCTATCTTAATATGCAGACATTGAAACCCCGCAAAAGTGTGCAAGGTGTCCCACTTTCGGCACCACCTTGCACATTATACCCCCAAAAACGTGCAAGGTGTCCCACTTTCAGCACCACCTTGCACACTTTCAACCTCTAAAACTATCGAAAAAAGAAAATCATTTTGTTTGTAACTAAAATTTAGTTACATTTGCGCCGTGGGAACCAAAGAAAAACTAGTTGAACGATTTAAACGCCTTCCCAAAGACTACACATTTGATGAAGCGGAGAGGTTGCTGACTTCCTTTGGATATATCAAATCCAACAAAGGGAAGACTTCAGGCTCACGGGTGCTATTTTCAAAGTCTAACAAACTGCCTATTTTTTTGCATAGACCACACCCTCAGAAGACCTTAAAGGAATATGCTATTAAACAGATATTAAACGAATTAATTAGAAATGGAGATATAGAATTATGAATACGCTTAAATATAAAGGTTATATTGGATCTGTTAATTACAGTGAACCGGATAAGGTTTTCTTTGGAAAACTGGAAGGCATTGACGGTTTGGTAAACTATGAAGGTGAGTCTGTTGCAGAACTTACTGCTGCATTCCATGAAGCAGTGGAAGATTACCTTGCATTCTGTGATGACCACGGTGTTAAACCGGAAAAGAGTTATACCGGAACATTTAATGTCCGCATTTCTCCGGCAACTCACAGAGATATTGCAATCCTTGCCACAGAGGCGGGAATATCCATTAATGCATTTGTAAAAAAGGCTTTGGACCAAGCAGTTAAAAACTCTGCAGAAGAGGCCGAAATCCGTCCTATTCCCAAAAGATATCCAGTTCATTCTGAAATGCAGATGACTACTCTTCATGAGCCAAAGGTTGCCTATGGAAATAAGGAAATTCTAGAAGTAACAATACCTTCAAAAGAAGTTAAGTTAGCCAAGGACCTTTTTAATAAGCTCGGCTGGAATTATGAATTGTGCGGGTAAAGGGACTCGAACCCCCACGACTTACGTCACCAGATCCTAAGTCTGGCGCGGCTACCAATTACGCCATACCCGCAAATGCGGATGCAAAGGTAATTTTTTTCTTCAGAAAGACAAATTGTGTAAATTTGTGCAGTTAACAACCTTACGCTTGAAACTCAGATGAGAAAATTATTCAGAACAAAGAGAAGAAAGATATTAACGGCACTTTTGGGAATTCTTGGAATCAGTTCTCTTATGGGTTGCGGTATGTATGGAAGCCCTTATGCTAAAATAAAAATAAGGGCAAGCGTTGTGGATGAGAGCAATAATCCGGTTCCGGGGATAAAGTTGGAATTGAAAGATTTAAACCAAAACTACAGGCGTTGGGAGATTACTACAGATAATAACGGAGAGTTTAAAAAGGACTATACTGGCCTTGATTGGCGTCTTGAGGAGGGCGCCAATGTAGTCTTCTATGAGAAAAACAATAAGTCTGTAACTGATAAGTATGTGGATGATTCTCTGAGAGTTATCAACAAAAAGACTAAATCTGGCGGTAAAATGAAAAATTCATGGTATGAAGGCACATACCGCATGGAATTTACAATGAAACTTAGGAAAAAATGAGAGGATTACCGTTTAGAACCTGGCTGGCCTGTGAGATAGAACGGAAAGTCAGGCACTTGGATATAAAGGAGCACAAACTCAAACAGCTCTTTTGGGAGTGCACCCTCTCCTGCAATCTCAACTGCCGTCACTGCGGAAGCGACTGCAAAAACCTGCCTGCATCTGCAGCTATGAAGAGAGAGGATTTCTTAAAAGTGTTGGATTCCGTAAAGGCTTACAGCCAGAAAGTTGGAGATGATATAGGGAGTATTCTGGTAATCCTGACTGGGGGCGAACCGCTTATGCGTCCAGACTTGGAAGAGTGCGGAAGAGAGATTATCAAAAGAGGCTTTCCTTGGGGAATGGTAACCAATGGATATGCAATGACTCCAGATAAGTTCAAAAGACTGCTTGCCGCGGGATTGCACTCAATGACAGTAAGTTTGGACGGCCTTAAGGAATCTCACGATTGGATGAGAGGAAGGGCCGGTAGTTTTGAAAGAGCTCTTTCTGCCATTAAACTGGCCGTCAAAACAGACTTGGCGTTTGACGTGGTTACTTGCGTTAACCAACGTAACTATACAGAACTTGAGCAGATTAAGGAACTATTAATCTCTATAGGTCTTAAGAGTTGGAGGCTCTTTACCGTCTTCCCTTCCGGCAGAGCGGAGAATGATCCAATGTTACAACTTGATAATGAGCGTTTCCGCGGTGTAATGAACTTCATTGAAGCAACAAGGAAAGATGGACGGATACAAACAAGTTATGCTTGTGAAGGATTCCTGGGTCCTTTGGAGGGCAGGGTCCGCAATAACCTTTTCAGATGCCATGCGGGAATTAACGTCGGTTCTGTTCTCAGTGACGGATCCATCTCTGCATGTGTAAGTATCAGAGCGGATTACAACCAGGGGAATATCTACAAGGATGACTTTATGGAGGTATGGAACAACCGGTTCCAGCCATATAGAGACCGCTCCTGGATGAAGAAAGATGAGTGCGGAAGCTGCAAGTTCTTCCGCTTCTGCGAGGGAGGTGGAATGCACTTAAGAAATTCAGACGGCTCCCTTAAGTTCTGCCATCTGGATAGACTCAAATAGTTTGGAGCGGTTTTTGTAACGAACTGAAAAAAAAAGAAATTATGGCAAAGAAAACGATATCTTTATTCAAGTTCTTGATGGTTGGCCTTCTGGCTTTACTTGGTTTTACTTCTTGCTCTAAGAAAGATAAGAAAGAATTAGTCTGTATGTACGGTACTCCTGAAGCTACCCTTCATATTAATGTTAAAGTAGTTGATACTGATGGTAATCCAGTTAGTAATGCAAATCTAGCTTTGAGTTACAACAACGTTCCAAATAATATTTACTTTTTAGGTCCTTTTTACAAGCCAACGGGAATTGATGGAAAAATTGTAGGTGAATTTAGATCTGCTTCCTTTATTCCTGATTATTCAAAATTTGATATTCATCTAGTCTATTATAAGAAGCTTAACCCAGATTTAGAGAATAAATACAAAGATGATTCTGTAAAAGTCTCATTTATAAAGATTAAAGATCCAAGCGGTAGCTGGGATCAGGGTACCTATAGAATGGAAGGTGGAACCTTAACTTTAAAGGAGAATAAAGAATAATTATTCCATCTTAGTTTGTTATTCAACCCCGTCACGGTGAAATAACTTTTTTACTACCTTTGTTCTAAGGTACAATCATTTGTACTGTTTTACGTTCTATCATTCTTGTTAGAAACTTCTTAGAGGCGAATGGATTCGAGGGGTTACTGACAGCTGATAATTTAGTGTAGTAAAAAATGAAGGGTATGAAGTATTGGTTGGTCACAACAGAGCATCTGAAAGAGAGACTCTTATTCAATGACTCAGATGATTTCAAGGCGGGTATGAACTATGTTGCACTATGTTCACAGTTACCGCATATCAAGATCATGGCATTCATTCTCATGTCAAATCACATTCATTTTGTTCTGGAGTGTGAATTAGCTGACGCAGAGGCCTTTGTGCTGAAATTCAAAAAGTTGTATTCTCAGTATTACAGTCATAAATATTCTTATAAAGAGCTACTGAGGAAAAGTATGGTAGATTATAAGGAGATTTATTTAAGCGATGATTCCTTTATAAATGCCATAGCATACGTGCAGATGAACAGCGTTGCTGCAAACTTAGTTTTTGATTCTTTCTCTTATCAGTGGGGCACAGGCAGTTCTTTCTTTGGAGAAAAACCGCTTAACATCAAACATTTAGGAGACCTCTCTGCAAGGAAGAGAGCGGTTATAATGCATAGTCGAGAACCATTGCCTTCACATTTTTGGGTTCATGAGGATGGGTATATTCTCCCCTCTTCATACGTAGACGTAAGGTTTGTAGAATCTGTATTTAAGACTCCGAACAGAATGCGCTTCTTCCTAAACAAATCATCCAAGGCTAAAATTTCCCAGAACAGAAACACCATATCTCCTACGTTCAATGACCAATTTTTAGTATCAGCAGTTTCTGTTTTATGTAAGTCTGTCTTTAAAACTCAGTCTATTGAGGAACTATCGGAGAGTCAACTGGCCGAATTAGTGAGACAGCTGCGCTACAGATTTTCTGCCGGAATAAATCAAATCTCCCGTGTGCTCAACATCTCTCTGGAGAGAACCTCTCTTATTCTCGATAATTTTAGAGGTTGAAGTGTGCAAGGTGGTGCTGAAAGTGGGACACCTTGCACGTTTCGGTGGGTAAAATGTGCAAGGTGGTGCTAAAAGTGGGACACCTTGCACACTTTTGCCGTGAACTCCAGCACCACGAACGGTGAAATAGCAGGGAGCTACTTATGGGCACGGTGAAGTAGCGGGCTGGCGCTTTGGGGGATAGTGAAATAGCGGGCGCTGCCCCTATGGGCGTTGGGAGAAGTCGTAGACTTTGATATCGGAGATTGGGTTGGAGGTGTATGGAAGGAAACGCTCCTTTGGCATGGCAATCAGGCGTATATTCTTTACGCGGTTGTCTGCCTTTTCATCTATAACATAATTGCCTGTTTCCTCACCGTTTTTATCTTTTTCCGATACATAGCGGCCGTGCATTAAGAGATGGATATTGCAGATGTTAATGTAGTATGGATGTTCGTTGTAATCAACATCGTATGAGTGTTCAATCAACTGGAAGGTCTGAGGTTCTACACCGCGCCTTTCCGCCTCATACTCCTGAACGAATCCGTCTGCAAAAGTTACTATTACGGAGACTACAAAGTTCTTTGGATTGTTTGACACCCAGGAAGGAATTTTCTTAAGGCGGCTCTGCTTATCCATAAAGGAGATATCTGTAACGGTCATTGGCTTAGGGAAATAGATATCTACCGTGTCTTTTATTGCAACAACTCCGTAGTTGGTTTCTGATATTCTGAATTTTTCTACCGGAATCCAAGTCTCCTTAACCGGTGACACTCCATATCCCTCCCTCTTATCAAAGCTGATTTTAAGCTCTTTAGCGGTAGAAAAATCAAAGTTCTTGCTGGTGTAATACCACTTTTTCCCCTCTCTCTTAAATCCATCCCAACTGATGTTTGGACTTTTGTCTATATCTGTATCATCTGTAAAATACCTCTCAGTGCGCCAACATATATCCGTAGGAAGTGCGGAACCGTCTACAACCACCTCTAATTGTGCAGTTTTACCGTTGCCCCAATGCTTTGCCGGTTGAAAATCATACCTTACAATACCGTTAGATGTGGTATATCTCTGAATGAAGGAAAAGTGATATGCAGGCGTGTAGTATGAATTATAGAGGGAGTATTTAACCCTGAGGTTTACAACTGCGTTTGCCGGTATGGTGAACTTGGTGTAGGTCCAAAGTCTGGACTCTGCCCAAACTGAGACGGAATCCTCCATAGCTTCATCATATTTTTGGTGCCAAGGAGTTACCGCCTGGTGAGCGGAGTGCCACTGTAAAGCGCTGTCATTGAGGAAGAACTGAACGTCTTTTACATTGCCGTCCCACCATCCGCACTCATAGATAGATTCATTCCAATCGTCACCTACAAAACCGCTCTTTTCTTTAGGAGATCCAACGTAATCTATAGGGAAGCCGTAATCTATATCCTTTATCTCTTTTGCGGAGTTATTCTTAAGAGTGTAATCTACTGTAACAGTGGTATATGGAATGCCGAGTTGGATTACAAGTTTCTCTCTGACTATAGCTACGTCCTTTATTGTACGCGGAATTGGGTTGCAGGAACGTGTTACAGATGAAAATCCTATAACAGGGTCTCCGTTGGCGGAAGCACTAAGCGGCAGAGCCACGGCAAAGATCAAAACGAACAGTAATCTCTTCATAGTCGGCGTTTTGAAATATATTTAAAATAATTATTAGTTTTCTTTACGTATAAAGTGGAGGGAACCGTTTTTTCCACTGAGTTCCAGTTTCTTACCAGAGGCGTCAATGTTGGTGGCGTAAGAAACTGCTTTGTTCAGACTTATTTGTTTCTTAATATCCTCCTTCACCTCTTCAGATAAGAGGCTCTTAATGATAGACTTAACGGAATCTGCCATCTCCTCTTTGAAGGTGATGCCGCTCTGGTCTATGTCAAATATGATGGCATCTTTGTTAGGAATCAGGTAGAGAGAATCTTTCTTAACCTCCCATTTACCCGGAATAAAGGATTTCTGAACCAGTTTGCCGGAGAATACGGAGCCTGAGAGTGGGTTGTTTATTGTATACTCAAAAGTATGGTCCTCTTTGAAGATCACATCAATAGTGTAGTTATCTGCAGAGAGGGCTGTCCAGCATCCCGTAACCTCTTTAGCTGTAGCATTGTGAACGTTTTTAATGTTTCTCTCCTCAAATTCCTTAAGATCCTTATCTGTAATGTTCATAAGGAATTTGTTGGACTCGTTAAGTTCTATACACTTGTCCAAGACGTAGTTATAGAGATACTTACGCATCTCCACATAGTCTATGTAGATTTTTGTACGTATGTCTGAAAGTTTGTCAGAGCAGAGTTTGTAGAAACTGCCCTCGTCAAAGAGAGCATCAGATGCCATAACAATCTTGTAGGTCTCCTCATCCGTAAGAGGTTTTCTGAAGTAAACCCAGTCTGTCATCTGATCAATCAACATTGAACGAAGATCATAGCACTTCTGAACGTTCTTTATAAAGGTCATATCATCCAGCGTGCTCCAGGAATCCTGGCTGCTGTTGAAGATAGATTCGTTTGAACGGTCAAACCTGAGATCCGGGTTCAGAAGATTAGGAATCAGATAGTTAATAAAGGAGATAAGAGTATCCTTTGAGATGCTCCTAATGTTCTCTTTATGGTCTAAGACATATCTGGCATTCTCCCAGCCGCTCTCCTCCGTCTTTAATATTTCTCTGATGGTATTTATTGTCTGGTCAATATCATGAATAACCATCATTGAGACCTGGCGGCGTTCCTCAGCCTCATGCTTTTTGTTTATAAGATGTGATACACCAAAGGTGAGCAAAATAGAGATAACAGTTGCCAATATGGTTATCAGCAACTGTTTAGCCAGATCAGAAGATGAGAATTTTGACATCTGAAATCTCTTACTGAGCTTCCCCGCCTATTATGGTAATGACAACGTTCATTGCATTGCCAATAGGATCTGCAGCACGCAACGTTACCATTCCGTCAGATTTAGCAACAACCTGAAGCACCTGGGTAGCACCGGTAGATGCACTTACAGTACCGTAGTTGTATCCCGCCTTGGTAGGAGGAGCAACGCTTGAACCCTTTGAAACAGCCGTAAGAGTAACCTCACCGGAACCGGTTGCAGTCCAGCTTACATTGCCGTTAAAAGCTGCCTTGCTGGAGGAGTTACCAACATATACTTTGATTGTGTTTCCAACTCCCATAGTAAAGCCGTTCATATTTACTGTAGAGCCGTTCTCAAAGAACATCTTTGCGTTTATGGTCTTGAAGGTTTCTACGTCCGGTTCAACTTCTCTTGTCTTAGTCTTGGAGCAAGAGATTATGATTGGCAAAGTAAGAGCGGCCAAAATAAAAAATGATGCAAAACGTTTCATATCAAAAAATTTTGTATTGGGATAATACAAAAAGCGTGCTAAAAGCCCTTAGTACTTATCCTCTATCTCGTCCTCTTTATTCTCAATGTAGTCCTTAAAGCTCTCTCTAACGCTCTTAGGCAGAGAGTTATCTGACATCACCTTCTTCTCTATGCCCCACAGGTGATCTTCAATCTGCTTAGCCTTGCTTTTGTTGCGGTTCTTAAGAGCTCTGTCATACTGAGCCAGAAGGCCGTAGATTCCGTGGAATTCCAAAAGTTCGCTCAGTGTGCCGGGTTTCTTATTATCAACCTTTTGCTTCTGCGGAGACTCCGGAGCGGAGAGGTTTTTGTCTGACTCCATAACATTGAAAATCATTCTCACGCCCTTGGTCTTATTGAGCAGTTCCTTAGCCTCGTTATATGTGAAATCCTTCTTGCCATCCTCTCCAACAGAGAAGACAATGGTATTCTCTACGCTGTTGCCTGAATTATAGACCGGTACAAGGTTATCCAGATCCTCCGCCTTGAGAACGAATCCGTCTCTGATTCTTATTCCTCTGTCATCCAGAAGGTTCATCTCCATATCCATAGAACCTATAAGGCCGGAAGCCTCTTTGCGTACAGGCACAACTCCCTGAATCATCCACTTGGAAGGGTCATCAGGATTCTGAGCGGTAAAAAGCTTTACATCAGCACCTAAGCTGAATGAAGCAAAAGCGTTGCCTGCAAACTCAACGGTGTTTTTAGGAACATAAAGTTCTACAGGCTTCTTATCAACGCAAGATGCGGTACTTATTGCAACTGCAAGAATCAAAAGTAGTTTTTTCATATCGCGATAGTTTTGTTTTCTTAAGAGAGTAAATTCTTTACAACGGTAGAGATTGTTCTGCCGTCTGCCGCTCCCGCCAATGCCTTTGTGGCCAGCCCCATAACCTTTCCCATATCTTTAAGGGAGGTGGCGCCAACCTGTGCAATAATCTCCTTTATCTTTGCCTCAACCTCCTCTACCGGAAGCTGTTTAGGAAGGTACTTTTCCATAATGGCAGCCTCTGCCAACTCGTTATCTGCAAGTTCTTTATGATTTGCAGCAACATACTGATCTGCCGCCTCTTTACGCTGTTTGACAAGTTTCTGAATCATCTTCAGAATATCTGCGTCCGTAACCTCTTTATTTCCTCCCTCAGATGTTTTAAAGAGTAGAATCTCACCCTTGATTGCTCTTACAGCGTTCATTGCTACGGTATCCTTGGCCTTCATTGCAGCCTTGATATCCTCTTGAATTTGTTGTTCCAGTGCCATAACCACATTGTTTTGCTCCCTGCAAATTTAATAATTATTACTATATTTGTGAAAGTGCTTAACGAGGAAGAGTATGCTGAAAGTAAATATCTACGAATACGACTCCCCTTGCGGGACACTCCTTCTTGCAGTAAAGAGAGGCAAACTCTGCCTCTGCTCCTGGAAGGGAAGCAAAAGAACCGAGGCCGCAATGGCCAGACTCTCCAAACTTCTCAATGTTGAGTTTGTCTTCCCTGAGGAGAAGGAGAAAAAGCCTTCATCCAAAACAATTTCATTGGCTATCAAACAGTTGAACCAGTATTTCTCCAAAAGGAGAAAGAGTTTCAATGTGCCATACCTGGAGATGGGAACCGAGTTCCAGAAGAAGGTATGGAATAACCTTAAGGACGTACCTTACGGCAAGACAACCTCTTACGCAGATATTGCAAAGGAGATTGAGGAGCCTGAGGCAATAAGGGCGGTGGCCAACGTATGCGGAGACAACGCACTCTCTCTCATCATTCCTTGCCACAGGGCAATAGGAAGTGACGGCTCCTTAGTGGGTTACGCCGGAGGTCTGCCGGTAAAGAGGTTCCTCATAGATATGGAGAGCACCCAGCAGACACTGCCGTTTAAAGATCCCGTTAAGAGAAAAGCAAAACCTAAATCTAAATAAAAATGAAAAAGGAAGACTGGCTTGCAGTTTGGATTGGAGTAGTTCTCATTGTTGTTGCGGCTGTTGCCGTACTTACAAAAGCATTTGATTTTTCCGCCCTTAAATTCTCCACCTGGCATCTTTGGGAAGGTGTTGCAGAAAAGAAGAGTCTGCTGAGCCAGATGGACGGAGCCTTCTGGATTAAACTTGCCCGCACATTTTTGGTTCTGGCCTTTTTGTTTGCAATTGGCATAAAGCTTATGGGAGAGAGAGTTACAAAGTTCTTTGGAGCCTTTCTGGGACTCTTTATCCTGGCCGTAATTGTAAGAATCATAAGCGCAGAGTTTACATTCAACAGATATTTGGAGTGGGCTTTCTGGGCTCTGATTGTGGGACTTTTAATCTCCAACACCGTTGGCGTTCCCGAGTGGCTCAAGCCGGCAATCAGAACGGAGTTCTACATTAAGACCGGATTGGTTGTAATGGGATTCTCAGTCCTCTTTTCAAACATTGCAAAGTTCGGACTCTACGGACTTGGAATTGCCTGGATTGTCACCCCTATTGTGATTCTCTTCATGTGGTGGCTGGGAACCAAAATCTTTAAGATTGAAAACAAGCCGCTGGTTATCACAATGGCCTCAGCAACAAGTGTCTGCGGAACGTCTGCAGCCATTGCTACCGGTGCTGCGGCAAAGGCCAAGAAGGATGACCTCTCCATTGCAATCTCCATCTCCATAATCTTTACAATACTCATGATGGTCTTTGAACCAATGATAATCCGCTGGGTTGGAATGAGTCAGATTATGGGAGGTTCGCTTATAGGAGGTACGGTAGATTCCACCGGAGCGGTAGTTCTTGCAGGTAATGCACTGGGACCTGAGGCTGAACAGGCAGCAGTTCTGGTTAAATCCATTCAGAACATACTCATTGGATTTATAGCCTTCTTTGTTGCACTCTTCTTTGCTACAAAGGTAGACCGCGTTGGAACCCAGAGAGTTGGAGCGGGCGAAATCTGGCGCCGTTTCCCTAAGTTCATAATAGGTTTCTTTGCAGCCTCACTGGTTGCCTCATTCATAATTCTTCCGCTCTACGGAAGTGATAACGTAAGTGCAATCAACAAGACTCTAGACCAGTACAAGAACTGGGCTTTTGTGCTGGCATTCACAAGCATAGGATTGGATACCAACTTTAGAGAGATAATTAAGAAGATGCAGGGCGGTAAGGTCCTCTGGCTCTATGTAATTGGCCAGTTGTTCAACATTGCCCTCACATTCCTGGCCGTATGGCTGCTGCTCTCCGGCAGGTTCCTCCCTACTCCAAAACTTGATGACTACGGCAGCAAGAAGGTTGAGCCTAAGGTTGTTCCGGCTCCTCAGCCTGCAAAGACAGCCCTCAATTCCACTTACTATCTGGGCAAATCTTAGGCATGAATCCTAAAACGGAGAAGATAATAATAAGGGCGGTGACTGTCATAATGATAGTTGCCGTCCTTGTTTGTGTACTCTGGATTATGGCTTTCCGTCTAGGGCTGGCGGAGAAATATGACTTTGGAGCGGGAGCCTATTACTATGCGGATATACCTGATTACGATAAGGTTATAGGAGAAGACTCCTACAAACCCGCCATCCCTTTATGGATTTACCTCATTCTCTTTTTTGGATGGGGATGGATTATGTGGAGAATCTGGTCTCTGATGGAGAGAAAAAAGTAAACGGACAAGTGAAAAAATCATTACTTTTGTCCGAATAGTAGATTATGAGCAATAAAGTTATACTTACCGGAGACCGCCCTACCGGCCGTCTTCACATAGGCCACTATGTTGGCTCCCTAAGGGGTAGAGTTGAACTGCAGAATGAAGCGGACTATAAGAAAATGTTTGTCTTCATTGCAGATGCACAGGCACTTACAGACAACTTTGACAATCCGGAGAAGGTGCGTCAGAACATTGTTGAGGTTGCATTGGATTACCTCTCAGTAGGATTGGACCCAAGTAAAGTTACCATATTCGTTCAGAGTATGATTCCTGAACTTACGGAACTTACCTTCTTCTATATGAACCTTGTAACGGTTGCAAGACTGCAGAGAAACCCAACCGTTAAGAGTGAGATTGCAATGCGCGGATTCAGCAAGGAGACGGAAGAGGGCCAGGAGAAGGTATTCGGAAGCGGACTTCCTGTTGGCTTCTTCACCTACCCTATCTCTCAGGCTGCTGATATTACGGCCTTTAAGGCAACCACCGTTCCGGCCGGAGAGGATCAGAAACCTATGATTGAGCAGACCGTGGAGATTGTACGCAAGTTCAACTCCATCTACGGAGAGACTCTGGTAGAGCCGCAAATCCTTCTCCCTAAGAACAGTGCCTGCCTCCGTCTTCCGGGTATTGACGGCAAGGCCAAGATGAGCAAGTCTCTGGGCAACTGCATCTATCTCTCTGAGACTGCAGATGAACTCAACAAGAAGGTGATGAGTATGTATACGGATCCGCAGCATATCAGTGTAAACGATCCAGGCCACATTGAGGGTAACACCGTATTTACCTATCTGGATGCATTTTGCAAGGACGAGCACTTTGCTCTCTACCTGCCGGATTATGCCAACCTGGATGAACTGAAGGCTCACTATAAGAGAGGCGGATTGGGAGACGTTAAGATTAAGAAGTTCCTTGCAAAGATTCTGAATGAGGAGTTTGAACCAATCAGGGCAAGACGCAAGGAGTTTGAAAAGGATATTCCTGCAGTTTACGATATGCTCCGCAAGGGCAGCCAGACGGCAAGAGAGGTTGCCTCACAGACTATGAGTGAAGTTAAGAACGCTATGAAAATCAACTACTTTGATGATGCAGCTCTAATTGCTTCACAGGCGGAGAAATTCAGAAAATAGAGAAATAATGGCACTTCTTCAAATAGAGGATCTCTCTTTGGGATATGGAAGCAAGAGCATATTCAAAGATATCAACGCCTCTGAAGATGAGGGGTGCCTGATTGCTTTGCTGGGTTCCAACGGCAGAGGTAAATCCACGCTGCTGAGGACCATAGCACGCCTGGAGGAGATTTATGAACCTTCAAAAGGGAAGATACTCTATGAAGGGAAAGAGGCCTCTTCCTACTCCAAGAAGGAGATGAGCCGTATGGTCTCATTCGTAAGCCCGGTAACCGAGAGAGCACCCTACCTTAAAGTAAAGGATCTGGTCTCCATAAACAGTTACTACAGAACGGATTGGATGGGCACTATAAGCAAGAGTGAAGAGGAGAAGATACTCAAAGCTCTTAGAATGGTTGGACTGGAGGGGTTTGAAGAGAGGGAGTGTACCAGCCTCAGTGACGGCGAGTTCCAGCGTGCCACCATTGCCGGTGCCATTGTGCAGGACAGCCGTATAATACTTTTGGACGAGCCTACCGCCTTTTTGGATATTGCAAACAAATACCTGATAACGGGGCTGTTAAAAACCATCGCGGAGAAAAAGTTAATAATCTTCTCCACTCACGATCTGCAACTGGCGCTGCAGGTATGTGACAGGCTGTGGGTTATGACCTCCGATGGGTTCTTCTGCGGCTCGCCCTCGCAGCTTACAGAGAATGGGCAGATTGAGAAAATGTTTGATGTTGAGGGGGTTAGGTTTGACAAAGAGAAACAGAGTTTTGTTCCCACCAAATAATAAAGAGATGGCAAAAATCAGAATAACAAAGGAGTTCAGTTTTGAAGGGGCTCACGCCCTTAAGGGTTATGACGGCAAGTGCAGCCATATTCACGGTCACTCTTACCGTCTGGCTGTCACTGTTTTGGGAGAACCTATAGAGGATGTTAATTCCCCTAAGAAGGGAATGGTCATAGACTTTACGGACCTCAAGAGGATTGTCTCTGAAAAGATAATAGAGAAGTTGGACCACGCTCTGATTCTTGTAAATGGAGCGGAACTTACGGAGGAGATAACCAGATTTTACGGCAACACGGTAACGGTTGATTTTCAGCCTACAAGCGAGATGCTTACCATTCACTTTGCAAATATTCTGAAGGAGGCTTTGCCAAAGAGTATTACTCTGGTCTCCATACGTCTGTGGGAGACGGAGAAGAACTATGCGGAGTGGAGAGCGGAAGATAACCAATGAACAGGATTTTCCTTATAGACGGACACGCGCAGATCTTTAGGATGTATTATGCCTTTATGCGCCATCCCCTTATAAATTCCAAGGGGATAGATACTTCCATACTCTACGGCTTCACCAAGATGGTTCTGGAACTCATTGCAAAAGAGAACCCCACCCACCTTGCCGTAGCCTTTGATCTGCACGCGGAGACTTTCCGTCATAAGGTTTACAAGGAGTACAAGGCCAACCGTCCGCCGGCTCCGGAGCTTGTGGTAGATGCCCTTGAACCTCTGAAGGAGATTCTCAAAGCGCTGAACATTCCTGCAATAGGCATTGAGGGAGTGGAGGCTGACGATGTCATTGGTTCTATGGCAAAGCAGTGGTCTTCAGAGAGTTCCAAAGTCTATATGGTTACTCCGGATAAGGACTATGGGCAGGTTGTAGATGACAACATATTCCAGTACAAGTTCTCAAAGGGCAACAGCGGAGAGGTTGAGATTATAGGCAAAAAGGAGCTCTGCGCTCAGTACGGAATTTGTGACCCAAAGAGCGTTATAGATATACTTACAATATGGGGAGACGCCTCAGATAACATTCCGGGCGTCAAGGGAATAGGAGAGGTTGGAGCCAAGAAACTGATTGGTGAGTATCAGACTTTAGATAACCTTCTTTCCCACATAAAGGAACTTCCTGCTAAACAACAGGAGAAGATTGAGGCAGCAAAGGAGCATCTGGATTTGAGCCGCTTCCTTGTTACCATTAAGACGGACATAGAGCTTCCGCTCACTCTGGATGAGATAAAAGTTTCACCTGCAAGCAAGGAGCAGGTAGATGCAGTATTTGCAAAGTACGAGTTCTCCTCCCTTAAAAAGATGATTAAGGAGTTTAAATCTGAGGAGAGTGTAAATGACTTCCCTGCAGACGATTACCCAACAGAGGGAAACTACTTTAACAGTTACGCCCCTACTGAGGATATTAAAACGGAAGAGGCGGGAATTCCAAAAATCAAATTTGTTGCAAAGGATATCTTTGAGAGTGCGGTTAAAAAGAACAACACTCTTGCCTTAGCGCTCCCTTCTGACGGAGAGGAGATTATTCTCTGCACCACAGATTCCGGCTCCACGCTTAAGGAGCCAAAGGGGCTGGCACTTCTGTGCAAACCTGAGGAGTGCATAAACCTTATTCTCAACCCTAAAACAGTTAAAACCGGATTCTTCTTAAAGGAGATAATAAGGCATATATCAAAGTGTTACACGGGCAACATAGAGGTTGCAAATGTTCTTACGGAAGAGGAACTTTATGACATTCAACTTCTCCATTATCTGATTAATCCGGAGGTAAGCCACTCTCCCGCTTTCATTATCAAGGAGCGTTTTGGGTTGGACCTTACTTCGGAAGAGAGAGAGGAGAAGGAGAGTGATTTATTCTCATCCATAGACAAAGATGCAGAGAAAGAGGCGGAGGAGAGAGCAAAGGAGACGCTGCTCAGCATCTACCTAAAAGACAGCCTCTTAAAGGAGATTCCTAAGGCGGAACTCTACAGAGATATTGAGATGCCGCTCCAGGGTATTCTTGCACGTATGGAACTTACGGGAGTTAAGATAGATACCGCCCAGCTTAAGGAGTACAGCAAGTCCTTAACTCAGCAAATGAATGATATTGAGGCTAATGCAAAGGCTCTGGCAGAAGATCCAAACATCAACCTCTCCTCTCCGAAACAGATTGGAGAGCTCCTCTTTGAAAAACTCAAAGTGAGTGACTCCGTAAAGAGAAGTGCCAAAGGAAGTTACCCTACAGACGAACAGACGCTGCGCTCCCTCTACTATGCCCATCCTCTAATTGGAGAGATACTTGAGTACCGCAACCTAAAGAAACTTCTCTCCACCTACATAGATGCCTTCCCTCAGCTTATAGACCCAACGGACGGAAAAATACACACAACGTTCAATCAGGCACTTACGGCAACGGGCAGGCTCTCCTCCAACAACCCTAACCTGCAGAACATCCCTATCCGTACGGAAAGAGGAAGGGAGATCCGCAAGGCCTTCATCCCATCTACGGAGAATGGCTACATTGTCTCTGCAGATTACTCACAGATAGAGCTCCGCCTTATGGCTCACCTAAGCCAAGACGAGCATCTGATTGCAGCCTTCAACTCCGGCCAGGATGTTCACAAAGCCACAGCTGCAAGGCTCTTTGGCGTTGATATAAAGGATGTTACTGAGGATCAGAGAAGGAAGGCAAAGACTGTCAACTTTGGTATCATTTACGGCATCTCCTCCTTTGGCCTTTCTGAGAGAATGGAGATTGGAGTAAAGGAGGCAAAGAGATTTATTGAGCAGTACTTTGCTATGTATCCGGGAGTTAGCGCCTACATTGCAGACTCCGTGGAGAAGGCAAGAAGGCTGGGCTATGTGGAGACCATCTATGGCAGAAGGCGTTACCTTAAAGACATAAACTCCCGTAACGCCAACACCAGAAAGTTCAATGAACGCAACGCGGTAAACGCTCCTCTGCAGGGGAGTGCCGCAGATATTATAAAGATTGCAATGGTCAATGTATCAAGGCGTATGGAGAGCGAGAACCTCAAGAGCAGAATGGTACTCCAGGTTCATGACGAGCTCGTCTTTGACGCCACTGAAGAGGAGAAAGATATTGTGATACAGATTGCAAAGGAGGAGATGGAGGCCGTTGCAAATCTAAAAGTCAAACTAACAGCAGAGTGCGGATATGGCAAAAACTGGCTCCAAGCTCACTAAACAATACATCCGAATGGATGTGCCTCAACTGGTTGAGAGGGCCAAAGCCGGAGAGCAGATGGCCTTTACCTTCCTCTTTGAGAGATACCATAACCAACTCACGGATTACCTTAAGAGACAGTCCGGTACCCTGCTCAAAAACAAGAGCGTGGAGATTGAGGACATCTGCCTGGACACCTTCAACAAGGCCTTCTTAAACATAGGCTCATATGACCCTAAGTATATGTTCACCACCTGGCTCTATAAGATTGCAAAGAACTCTCTTACAGACTATTTCCGCCAGACGGGAAATGAGAGTAACTCCTCCACTGAGTCTTCTGAGGTCAGAAACGTCCACAGCGGAGATACCCCGGAGGATAAACTCATAGAGAACCAGCAGATAGAAAAGACTATGGAGGCCATACGCCAACTGCCGGATATCTACAAAGATGTGATGATGCTCTACATTGAGGGCTACGCTTTGGACGATATTGCAGATTCCCTTACCATCACCCTCTCCAACGCCAAGGTGAGAGTTAAAAGGGGCAAAGACCTCCTTGCAGACAAACTCTCAGACAGCCCAATAGCTCAAAAGAGGGCCAACTCAAAAAAGACAAAATAATGACTCCCGATATTGTTTTCAAATACTTCCCCAACCTCTCCAACACTCAGAGGGAGCAGATAGAAAAGCTCTCTCCTCTCTATCGTGAGTGGAACGCTAAAATCAACGTTATCAGCCGTAAAGACGAGCATAACATCTACCTCCACCACGTACTCCACTCTCTTGCCGTTGCAAAGTATTTGAAAGAGTTTATTCCCTCAACCGTTATGGATGTTGGCTGCGGCGGCGGATTCCCCGGCATACCGCTTGCCATCCTCTACCCCAACACACACTTTATACTGGTAGATTCTATCGGGAAGAAGATAAAAGTTGCCCAAAGTATTGCAGAAAGCATTGGCCTTAAGAACGTTACAACCCTTCACTGCCGTGCGGAAGAGGTCAACCTAAAAGAGTTCACCCAAACGGGCAAGGTAGAGCTGGTCGTCTCCAGGGCCGTTACCTCACTGGATAACTTCATTCCGTGGGTAAAAGGCAAATACACCAAGGGCATCATCTGCCTAAAGGGCGGAGATATTCAATCTGAAATAGATGAGTGCCTCAAACGCCTCCGCATTTCCCCTTCACACTTCTTTACCAAAGATATAACAGACTGGTTTAATGAGGATTACTTCCAAGAAAAAAAGGTCCTCTTCTCAAACTGTTACCTGTAAACACCAAAAGTATTTCCAGAGTAAAAATAATCATTAAGTGCAACAGCAACATCTTGACCTTTAAACTGGGGCCTTTTAATAATAGCGAGATCATCTTTCTCCCCAGATGTTATTTGGGAATAACCTAATTTGGAAACCAGTAGTATAGTTAGGACTGTAATAAAAAATGCTTTCATAACAACAAAGAATAATAATTATCTATAATCATCGTTGATTTGGGGAGAATAACCTTCCTTCAAAAAATCTTCAAAATCATCTAGTTGGTGTAATTTGAAAGTCTGCCACTTTTTATAATGATTGCCGTACTTTCCTTTTGTCAAATAGATAGCAAATGGTGCAAGGTTCGAGGTATCACCCTTTTCCGAAGTTGATACTGAAACCCACAAAGAGCCAATTTCCTTTTTTATTATGTTATCCTCAATAATCATAGAAACAATGAATTCCTTAAAGCCCTTATTTGAAGTCCTCTTTACAGATGGAATAACCTCTGATGCCTTTTTTGTTTCTTTAAAGTCTGATTCTTTGGCTTCATCGGGCATATCTTGTAGAGGCAACATGCTTAGGTAGGAAGAATTTTCTTTTATACGCTGTTTTTGTAAAAAGCTCTCTTTAGAAACGTTGTTCTTATTAGTATAACGTTTTAGAAAGGATCTATAAGAGAGATGAATGAAATAATCAGCTTTGGAGGGGTCATTTACACTAATTGCACCTTCCTTTTCCAATGCTACTTTAGTAAACCTATACAATCTGTCTGAAACGTCAGATGAGCTGTTTTTATCACCATCTGATACCTCTATAAAAACACTCTTTCCAGATATATCATAAGAACCTACAGAACAGATAAAAGTTTTAACTCTATTCACGTTATCACCACTTTTCCCGGCTTCTGAAAAACCACCAGAAAAGACCAATATGAATAATGTGATTAAAAACCGATTCATCATAGTAAATAATTACAAATTTTCTTCAAAAACAGCTAAAAGTGTACGATCTTGGCTTACAATAAAATTAAGAGTTGAGTTCTGAGAAATGAGTAAACCATTTTCATACCATCCGAAGAAACTATAGCCGGTATATGGATATGCTGTCAGAGTAAGATTATCGCCTATAGGATACGTTGTTTTATCTGGATTTTTTACAACATATCCTCCGTTAACATTAACATTTACAGTTATCAAACAACTCTCCGGCCGTCCAATTCCAGTACTATCTGCACCTCCACCACACTGTCCGTTACAACCAGGAACACCACAAAAAGGACAAGAATTGCCACCAGGTTGAGAACAAGTGCAATTTCTTAAGTAATTACCACAAGAAGGACATGTACAGACACATAATGGATTAGGAAAACCACATCCAGAACAATAATCATCAAGGTCTATGTATAGAACAAATGTATAGCCGCAATTACAAACTAATTCTAAACAAAAGCCATAATTATTGAAAGATAATACTCCCCCACATTCGGGGCAAACATTGTCTTCACCTGAAGATATGCCCCCACCTCCTTTTGTGGATGGGCCATTTTTTTTAAATGCAAATGAAATACCCTTAAAGTGTATATCACGACCTAAACTGTCAACTTTAACAAATAGAGATCCGTCTATCAAAGTTGTAAACTTTGACTGTCCCCCCCTAAACACTTTTGTCTCTAAAATATTTCCATCTAGAGTACTATAAATCTGGTAACCATCAAACCACCTTTTGTCACTAGAGAAGCAATATCTATTTTTATTGGAATCAACTGTTTTAGAATGTTTCCCTATTGTAGAAACCAATGATTGAAGAATAGTGTTACAGCCTTTTTCTCTTTTTATTAACAAAGAATTATTAACAATAACACGGCGTATATTCGTATTTAAATGTCCAACTCCGTCATACAATAATGCAAATATAGGTGTTGCCATATTGATTGGAACCTCTACAAAATAAGCATCAGTGGTTTCGCTCTCAATAGCGGAATCCCAGTCAATGATCATGTTCTCTGTTAAGGCAGATTTGGTTCCGGATGGTTTATCTCCTCCAACTGAAAGAAATCTCAAACAAGTGGAGTGTTGTTCAAAATACTCTTTAGCCTCTTTGGATGTAAGGCGGTTAGGATCATCTCCTTTTCCGTTGCTATCTTTCTGACAGGATGGCACTGAAACAAGGCAAACAGAAAGGAGAAGAATTGTAAATAACTTCTTCATAATTGGTTTTGTTTTAGTATATTCTCCTGGTCAAAGTTAGGGATTCCCTTTCAGAATAACAAATTCCGATATTAATGTGCACTTAAGAATTCTCTTGCCTCATACTTGATTTCTATGGTTATTGCGTTGTATAATCTTGGTGAGGACTCTATGATAATATTAGCCCACTCCGAGGCCG